>DASXNN010000079.1:0-11178 GCA_036495045.1 Candidatus Udaeobacter sp. | reverse complement strand
ATTTCGCTCGGCAAACCTTCGAGCGGAAATTCCTTTCGCAACGGAAAGAATGGATATCCGTCCCACATCAGGATGCGGCGCAGATCGGGATGGCCGTTGAATTTGATTCCCATCATGTCGTAAATCTCGCGCTCGTGCCAGTTCGCCGTTGGCCAGATATCGGAAACGGTATCGACCGCGCCGATGTCTTCTGAAATGCGAAGCTTGAGTCGCAGATGGACGCCGAGCGGCATCGAATAGAGTCCGTAAACGATTTCGAAACGCAGTTCCTCGCTGAAATTATCGATGCTCGTGATGTCGATTAAGTAATCGAACGAAAGTTCGTCACGGCAGAACTTTGCGATTTCTCGCAGATCGCTCGGATAGATCATGTAAGTCGTGTCGCCGCGAAACTCGGTTTTGCTCTGAATTTTCCCGCCGAATGACTTCTCCAGCGGGGATAATTCCCGCCTTGTCATGAAAGCGCGTCTTCGAATCTCTCGGTCAATTCGGGTTTCTGTTTCCTGAATGAGTGCTCGCTCGAAATTTTCTCCTGCAATTTCATCAGACCTGCGAGCAACGCTTCCGGACGCGGGGGGCAACCGGAAATGTAAACATCGACAGGGAGCAACTGGTCGATTCCCTGGAGAACGGCGTAGGATCGATACATCCCGCCGGTGGAAGCGCATGCGCCCATCGCGATGACCCATTTCGGTTCGGGCATCTGTTCGTAAATTCGTTTTACCGCCAAGGCCATTTTGTAAGTGACCGTACCGGCAACGATCATCACATCGCATTGTCTCGGCGAAAAGCGCATGACTTCGGCGCCGAAGCGCGCGATGTCGAACCGAGACGCGGCCGTAGCCATCAACTCGATCGCGCAACAGGCGAGGCCCATCGGCATCGGCCAGAGCGAATTTTTATGCACCCAGTTCAGCGCGGCATCGAAGCGTGTAAAAATTACGTTGCCTTCGATTTTTGAATCATAGGCCGTCGCGCGAGATTCCAGCATAGCAAAAGGTTAAGGAGAAGCCGAGTACGCGCAAGATCAAGCAGCCCCTTGCTCGATGCTCAATAAGTGGTCGGATTCGCATATTTTTTAGCAGCTCCGGCGAAGCCGCCGATCCACCTACTTTCGCGCTGATTGCAGCATTAACCTCTCGATTGTATAGAACGACTCTTATTGCAGTCATGACTTCAATCACGCGCACGCATCTCGACCAACTCGAGAACCAGAGCATTTTTATTTTTCGCGAGGCATATCACGCCTTCAAAAACATTGCCATGCCGTGGTCGATGGGAAAGGATTCCAACGTTCTCATCTGGCTCGCGCGTAAATCCTTTTTTGGGAAAGTTCCTTTTCAGGTCCTGCATATCGACACAACTTACGAGTTTCCCGAGATGCTAGAGTTTCGTGAATGGGCTGCAAAGCATTACAAGCTCAATCTTATCGTCAAAATTAATACCGAAGCTCGTACTCGCGGGGTTGGGTACGAAACGCATGATCCGGTAACGGTGACACACGAGTTAAAGACGGTCGCGCTGCAACAAGCGCTGGCAGAATATAAGTGGGACGCGCTGATCACGGGAATTCGGCGCGATGAGGATCCGACTCGCGCGAAGGAGAGGTATTTCTCACCGCGTAACGCGGAGTTCGAATGGGATTACAAAGATCAGCCGCCGGAATTTTGGGGACAATTTGCGACTAATGCGGCGAAAGGCGAGCACGTTCGTGTGCAACCGTTACTCGATTGGACCGAGATTGATGTCTGGCGTTACATTCAGCGCGAAAACATTCCGATTCCGAAAATGTATTTCGCGCGAAATGGAAAGCGGTTCCGTTCGTTAGGATGTAGCCCGATCACGCGCCCGATTGAAAGTACGGCATCGACAATCGACGAAATCATCGCCGAACTGGAGGGGACAAAGACGACAGAGCGCGCTGGTCGGGCGCAGGATCATCACGAACGCAATGCAATGCAGAAGCTACGGGCGCGCGGCTTTCTATGAGTATCGACGAGCAGCCCACATCTAGCATCGGCGCGAAGCCGAAGCTTCGCGTGGTTTTCGTTGGGCACGTCGACCACGGAAAATCCACGCTCATCGGCCGGATTTTGCAAGATACGGACTCTCTGCCCGAAGGGAAGATCGACCTGGTGAAGAAGACATGCGCGGCCGAGGGGATGGAATTTGAATATGCGTTTTTGCTCGATGCGCTGCTTGAGGAACAAAAGCAAAACGTTACGATCGACACAACGGAAATTCCGTTTCGGACTTTGCACCGGCAATACGCGATCATCGACGCGCCGGGCCACAAGGAGTTTTTGAAAAACATGATCACCGGTGCATCCCGAGCGGATGCCGCCGTTCTCGTGATCGCTGCCAGCGAAGGCGTGCGCGAGCAGAGCCGCCGCCATGCTTATTTGCTCAGCTTACTTGGTGTTAAGCAAATTGTCGTAGTCGTTAACAAGCTCGACCTGGTGGAGTTTTCCGAGGAGCGGTTCGAGGAGATCGACGGGGAATACCGAAAGTTTCTTGCCGATCTTGGACTGGAAGCGCGCGCCGTTATTCCGGCCTCGGCAAAACAAGGCGAGAACGTCGCGCGCGCGAGTATGAAAATGAAGTGGTATTCCGGTGCGAGTGTTCTCGAAGCACTCGAGCTTTTGCAGCCGCAAAAACCCGATCTCGATCTTCCGCTGCGCTTCTGCGTTCAGGATGTTTATCGATTTGATGGACGTCGCATCATTGCGGGCCGGATTGAGACGGGAAGTTTGAGAGCGGGGGATAAATTGGTTTTTTCGCCGGCAAACAAATCGTCTGTTGTCGCAACGATTGAGCGTTGGAATGCACCCTCGAACGGTCCGGCCGTGGCAGGGGATTCCATCGGAATCACCCTGAGCGAACAGATTTTCGTAGAACGCGGCTATGTCGCTTCGCATGAAAATGACACGCCGATTGAGACGAATCGATTTCACGCCGATCTTTTTTGGATCGTGCGGGAGCCGCTCCAGGTTGGCCGTTCTTACGATCTGCGTTTGGCGACCCAAGAGGTGAAATGCGAGATCGTGTCAATCGAAGAGACAATGGATTCATCGACGCTCCAGACAAAGGTCGATCAGCGCGAACAATTGGAGCGAAATGAGGTCGGGAGGCTAACGATTCAAACCCGCGGTCCACTCGTGATCGACAATCATGACCGCATCCCGAATCTCGGCCGATTTGCAATCGTCGATAACGACCAGATTTGCGGAGGAGGTATCATTTTCGGCGGCGTCTATACCGACCGGCAAGTCGCGAAGAGCAAAAACATTTTTTGGACCGAAGGAAAAATTACCGCCCGCCATCGTGCCATACGCAGCGGGCATCGCGGCGCGGTTGTGTGGTTCACTGGGCTGTCCGGCGCTGGGAAATCGACAATTGCGCAAGCGCTTGAGCGCGAGTTGTTCCAGCGCGCCATGCATACATACGTGCTTGATGGCGATAACATTCGCCACGGTTTGAATTCCAATCTCGGGTTTTCACCCGAAGACCGGGTGGAAAACATCCGGCGAGTGAGTGAAGTTGCCAAATTGATGGCGGATGCTGGCGCGGTCGTTATTACGGCATTCATTTCTCCGTATCGAATGGACAGACGTCGCGCGCGCGAGATTGCGCTCGAGGGCAATGCGGAGTTTATCGAGGTTTTTGTCGATGCCCCGCTCGAAGTTTGCGAAAGGCGGGACCCGAAAAATCTCTACAAAAAAGCGCGGGCCGGAGAGATCCAAGAGTTTACAGGGATCGACGCCCCCTATGAAGCGCCGGAAGATCCGGAAATTGTTGTGCGCACGGACGAACAAACTGTCGATGAATCCGTGGCGACAATTCTCGAGCAATTGTTACCGCTTTTGAAAAGAGAGGTGGCAAATGAGTAGCACCGACTGCCAGATATTGGATGGATGTCGATCTTAGAATTCGTAATGGCGAGTTGAGTGATGCGGCAGAGCTGGCCGCGCTCGTATGCGATCTCGGATACAAAACGACCGGCGCGGAAATGGAATCCCGTCTGGTATCGATCTTAAAAGACCCCGAGCTACAAGACGCTCGTAGCGTTGAAGGATGAAAAAATCTGCGGCATGATCGGAACATTTTCAGCGTCGAGTTATTTACACAACGATCTCAACGGCCGAATCATCGCGCTTGTTGTGTCCAGGGAATCGCGACAGCGTGGCATTGGTGCCCGGTTGATCGCAGCGGCGGAAAAGGATTTCGCGCAGCGAGGAATCACTCGAGTGACGTTGACGACTCGGTTCGAGCGTGAAGAGGCGCATCAGTTTTACGAAAAGGTCGGTTATGTGCGGACTCGCTTCCGCTTTGCAAAAAATCTCGTATCCCCCTCCGGTTAAAACTGCCACACAGCCTCAGCGTTATCGGTCAATAGCGCACGCGAACGAGAAAAAGACCTTCGGCGGGAGCAACGAAACGTCGGTGGCTGGCATGCGCAGAGACAAGGCGTTCGATCAGTTCCTCAACGTATGATTTTCCAAGTGCACAGTGCACAAGTGAGCCGACGATTAGTCGAATCATCTTATAGAGAAAACCGTCGCCATCGAATTCGATCATGACGAAGGGGCCGCGGCGGTAGACGGCGACAGAATAAATCGTGCGAACCGTACTCTTTTCCGGCTTACCGCGATTGGCGGCGAATGCCGTAAAATCGTGCGTGCCGACGAATTGACCTGCGGCTCCTTTTAGAAGCTTGAGATCAAGCGAATGTGGAACATGCCAGGCTCGCCCCCATTCGAATGGCGGCAGCACTGAAGCCAGGCAGATTCTGTAGCGATAGGTTTTTCCTTTTGCGCAAAGACGCGCATGAAAATTCTGCGATACATAGCGGCAGCGAATAATCCGGATCGCCGGGGGCAAAAACGCATTGAGCGCTTCCGTCCAACGCGGTGCCGGTAAACTGCCCTCCGCAAGATCGGCGTGTGCGCACTGGGCAAGGGCGTGGACTCCAGCATCCGTTCGTCCGGCTCCGTGAACGCGCACATGCTCGCCGCTGACGCGTTTAAACGCTTGCTCAAGGTGATCCTGGATCGTGTTGCGGTGGGATTGGCTTTGCCAGCCTGCAAACGGTGCGCCATCGTAGGCGACGATTATTTTCAGCCGTCGCGACATCCTACTTCATCGCGACAACTTTCTGGCGTTCGCTGTGTGTTGCCGTCGATCGAGATATCCCTGCAAGATCATTTGCGCCGCGACTTGATCGACATAATCGCGCGTAATGTGCATCTTTTTACCGGCTTCACGCAACGCCCGGTGCGCGGCAACCGTCGTTAGTCGCTCATCCCAAGTGACGACTGGACAGGGAAGAATCGCCCGCAACTTTTCGACGAAGTCCAGGGTTTGAGATGCGGCGGTGCCTATCTTGCCGCTCAATTGCCGCGGGATTCCCACGACAACGTGATCTACTTTCCTTTCGCTAACAATCTCGGTTATTCGCGCGATAGGTCGCCGATTCGCTGCGATTGTCTCAAGGGGATGCGCCAGCAATTGCAACCCATCGGAGATTGCCGTGCCGATACGCGCGCGGCCAAAATCGATTGCTAAAATCGGATTCATCATCTGCAGATCATTGCAACTCGGCCGGAAGCTTCCCGATCAAATTCTTAATCTTTTCGGCTTGATGACGGTGACAAACCAAAACTGCGTCACCGGTCCGGACAACAATAAGGTTGTGAACTCCAAGCAGCGCGATCGTAGTCCCGTCCTGGTCGAAAATGATGTTATTAGTCGAATCGATGGCCGTGATCGCGCAGTTCGCGGCATTTCCTTGTTCATCATTCTTGAAGTAATGCGCTACCGCTCTCCAGCTTCCGATGTCGTCCCAATCGAAGCTCGCTTCCACGACGAGAACGCGATCCGCTTTTTCCATAATCGCGTAATCGAATGAGATTCGTGGCAATTTTGCGAAGTGCGTATGCAAAACTTTCTCGAAATCTTTTGGACCGCGCAACTGGGAAATAAAATTAGCGAGTTCGGGCGCATGGCGATTGAATTCCCTCAGCACTGTGGGTACCGACCAAACGAACATCCCGGCATTCCAACGAAAATTTCCTTTGCGCAAGAACGATTCGGCGAGATCGGGGTTGGGTTTCTCGCGAAAGCGCTCAACTCGGTGAATGGAATCTTTGTCGCTGCGATCCCGCAAATGAACGGGCTTCCCCTGCTCGATATAACCAAAACCGGGACATGCCCAGGTCGGTTTGATGCCGATGGTGACAAGTTCGCCAGTCTCTTCCGCCGCTTGAGCGGCCAGGGCTAGGGTTTCCTGAAATGCGGCACGATTGGCGATAACATGATCGGCCGGAAGCACCGCCATTATCCCGGCATGATCCCGGGCCGCGACCCAGCCAGTGCCAAGGGCAACGGCCGCTGCCGTGTCGCGTTTAGCTGGCTCACCAAGAACGTTCTCGGTGGGGAAACCGGTGAACAATTTACGAACCGCCGCTTCCTGCTCCGTATTCGTTAGGATCAGAATGTGTTCGCTGGAAACTAATCCGTCGAGGCGCGCTACAGTTTCCTCAAGGAGAGTTTTTTTGGAAATCAGACGCAGTAATTGCTTGGGCCGGGCCCTGCGACTCAGGGGCCAAAACCGTTCGCCACTGCCACCGGCGAGAATCAGCGCATAGATCGGTTTGGCCATTGCGGTGCAAAAAATCAATTCTGGCTCGACCGATGTCGGGCCGCGAAGATTCCCGTTTCTTTTTTCAAAACGCGACGTATATGATAGGCGATGTCGCTCCCAATATCCATTTTAAAAACCTCTGAGCAGCTTCCCGTTGACCCGTTGCTCGTCGTGACGCGCGCTGCCATTGGTTTGGGCTTGGGTTTACTAATGGCAGACAAGATCAAGCCATCGATTCGGCAGGCAGCTGCGATTACGCTTGTTTCGATCGGGGCACTGGCGGCAGCGCCCTGGCTGGTAAAAATGGCCTTTGCGCAGATTAATCGTCCAGAATCGGAGTGGGGGAGCCGTGCCCGATTGCGTTCAATCCGGGGCGATTCCGGCTACCGGAACGAAACGGACGTTTACTAGTAGGATTGTAGAGAGCTCGCGGCGGCGAATGCTTGATTCGATCTGCTCCGCAGATTAAGCGTGCTTCGCGCCATGTCTCATCCATCGACCTCTTCCAGCAGCGAAGTGTTGCGCGCCCACTGTGCGGCAATTGCCAAGGAAGAGGCTGTTTTGCGCGAAGGCGGCGGCAAGGCCGGGCACGAACGCCAGCACAAAATGGGCCGGTTGCCAGTAAGGGAACGCATTGGTCATTTACTCGACAAAGATTCGCCCTTTTTTGAGATCGGTCTCTGGGCTGCTTACAAAATGTACGAGCAATGGGGAAAAATTCCTGCGGCGGGTGTGGTTGCGGGAATCGGAAATGTTGCCGGTGCTCCGTGCATGATTATCGCCAACGACGCGACTGTGAAGGCGGGCGCGTTCTTTCCGCAAACGGCAAAAAAAGTGATTCGCGCGCAACGCATCGCTTTCGAATGCTCGTTGCCGATCGTTTACCTCGTCGATTCCGCGGGCGTGTTTCTGCCGATGCAGGATGAGATTTTTCCCGACGAAGACGATTTCGGCCGCATCTTTCGTAACAACGCTGTAATTTCGGCGGCTGGCATTCCTCAATTTGCCGCGATCATGGGCAATTGCGTCGCGGGCGGCGCTTACTTGCCGGTTTTGTGCGACAAGGTGCTGATGACGAAAGGAAGCGGGTTATATCTCGCAGGCCCGTCACTCGTCAAAGCGGCCATCGGTCAGATTGTCGATGCGGAAGAGCTCGGCGGCGCGCAGATGCACGCGGAGATAAGCGGCACGGTGGACTTTTACGAAAAGGACGACCCTTCGTGTCTCAAACGTCTTCGTTCGCTCATCGCATTGCTGCCGGAAGCGAAGGAGTCCAAGACATCCGAGGCGTCGAAAGAAACAGCGAAGCCGGCGAGGAGTCCGGATGCTATTTACAATCTGATCAGTTTTGACGGACAGAAGCAGTACGATGTACGCGATTTGCTCGCCTCGATTGTCGATACAAGCTCAATCGATGAATACAAGGCCGGCTATGGCAAAACAATCGTAACAGCTTATGCGCGCATCGACGGACGCCCCGTGGGCGTTGTGGCAAACCAACGCTTGCAAGTCCGGACAAAGAAAGAGGGTATTCAGATGGGCGGCGTCATTTACTCGGATAGCGCTGATAAAGCGGCCCGTTTCGTGATGGACTGCAATCAAACAAACTTGCCAATCATCTTTTTCCAGGATGTTACCGGTTTCATGGTCGGACGGGATGCAGAAGAGAGCGGGATCATTCGTAGCGGCGCGAAGTTAGTGAATGCGGTCAGCAATTCCGTGGTTCCGAAGATTACGGTCGTCGTCGGTGGATCATTTGGCGCCGGCAACTATGCGATGTGCGGCAAGGCGTACGACCCGCGCTTTATTGTCGCCTGGCCGACGGCCCGCTACGCCGTGATGGGCGCCGCCCAGGCCTCTGATACCGTTTTTTCGATTCTGGCGCGTGCTCGGGAACGCGGTGATAAAAAAGCAGCAGCTGGAGAATTGGAAGAACTGCGGGCAACGGTCAAAAAGAATTACGAAGAACAAACCGACATTCGTTACGGCGCCGCGCGTGGCTGGGTAGACGCGATCATCCGACCCCATGAAACGCGGGATGTTCTGATTCGTTTGTTACAGTACGTCTCGCGCCCAATACCCAAAGCGCGCTTTCACACCGGTGTCATCCAGGTATAGATCGCTTTACGCTTCAACGTTTCAATCATTCAACGAATCTCATGCCCGCCGTTCTCGTCGAAAAGCAAACGCCGCAAATTACAATTGTTACTCTCAATCGTCCCGAGCGGCGCAATGCGCTCACGATTGAATTACTGACAGAACTGGCCACAGCAATAAAGGTTGTTTCAGACGACCCTCAGGCGCGTACCTTGATTTTTCGGGGCGCCGGCGCTGCGTTTTGCACTGGCCTGGATTTAAAGGCCGCAGCTCTACAGAACGCACAGGCGACTGCCGAGATGGTCGCAGAGACCTTGCTTACACTTAGCCAAACACGCCTGGTGACAATCGCGGCAGTGCATGGCGCCGCCGTCGCCGGTGGTGCTGGCATTATGTCGGCATGTGATTTTGTCGTCGCCGCGGAAAAGACAAAGATCGGCTACCCCGAAGCGCGCCGCGGCTTGGTCGCCGGACTGGTTATGACTTTTCTCCGCCGGCAAATAGGCGAGCGAAACATGCGTGAATTATTGCTCGGTTCCGAATTGATTGATGCCGAACGAGCAAAGGAGATCGGCCTGGTAAATCGCGTCGTTTCTCAAGAGAATTTGATGAACGAAGCGCAAAAGTTTGCTGATTCGGTCTTGCAAGGTGCCCCGGGCGCGGTGGTGCAAACGAAACAATTAATCGAAGAACTCTGGTGGCGTTCGGTAAAAGAGGATATTGATCTTGCGCTCAAGCATCACATGCAAGCCCGCGAATCGAGTGAGGCGCGCGAAGGGATTGCCGCCTTCAACGAAAAGCGGCCGCCGAATTGGACACACTAACGGTGTGTGTCGCACACGCCTGTAGCAGCTATAAGTGCGCGCCTGTTGCGTGCAAAAAAAATTAATTCGCAGCTCCAAAAACTTTGCTTTTCAATATGACAAGGGATGAAAGCGACATGCGCATTTTGGAAACGCAATTGGCGCCCGAAAGTCGGCTGGGGAGTACCGATAGCATGGCTGACACTTTGTATCGTCTGGAGTTCGACATGGCTCGTCATTAAAGTCGGATTGCGCGATTTGCCGCCGATTTCATACGCCGCGATCCGTTTCGTCATTGCGGTTGTCGTGCTTCTGTTGTTGTCGGCTGGCCGAGTGCGGTTACTGCCGGAGAGTCGATCCGATTACATTCTGCTCGGTTTCACCGGCGTGTTGATGTTTACGGTTAACTACGGATTACTTTTTTGGGGCGAGCTTTATGTTTCGTCTGGGTTGGCGGCGGTTTTGCAGGCGACAATCCCGATCTTTGGAATGGTGTTCGCACATCTGATGCTTCCGGATGAACCAATCCGTCTGCAAAAACTCGCCGGCTCACTGCTCGCGCTTGGTGGCGTAGCCATAATATGCGCCCGGCTTCTTGGTTTCAACGGGATGCTGGCGTTTTGGGGCGGGCTCGGCATTTTGTTCGGAGCTGCCGGCGCGGCGTTCTCGAATGTGCTGCTCAAAGCGCGCGCGATCCCGCTGGCGCCAGCAATGATCGCGGCATGGCAAATGATTTTCGGAACCACGCCTTTGCTGGTAACTGGGCTAATCATGGACGGAAACCCGCTGCGTTTTCATTGGACCGCGTTGTCGATTTTTTGTTTGTTTTATCTGGCGGTGATTGGTTCAGCGCTCACCTTTCTGCTTCTGTACTGGCTCCTGCCGCGGATATCGGTGGCAAAACTGCAAAGTGTCTCTCTGATCACGCCGCCAGGCGCAGTTGCGTTGGGATGGGCAGTTGGCGGAGAGACGTTTTCCCTATGGTCGCTTGTTGGCGCATGCTTTGTCCTCGCCGGCGTATGGATGATCTTCGGCAAAGCAGAAGTGAGGAGACTCGCCGTGCAAGAAGGCGCTCAACTACCCTCGTAAAATCGCGGTTGGTGGAGGGAAAAACCTAGCTAAGATCAACACTCGCAGCGCCGATGTGGCGAAATGGCAGACGCAACGGACTTAAAATTGAAATTTTGGCGTTTTAAGCGCGTTTAGAGCTGTTCAAAAAGCGTCGCGATTTGCCTATGAAAAACAAGCTTTTTGGCGATCGATCGCGATTTCCCGAATCGGCTCAGAAAACGCTTCGCTGTAGCACAAAGTGTAGCACAAAGCGCGATTTTTTACCCGCAGTTCGTCGGTGGTTAAGTCTCCCGTGTTAGCTTTCAGATTACGCCGCCGTTCGCAAACCCTCTGAAACACACCGGCACTCATGTCTGGTGTTTTAATATGATCACAGCATAAAATCGGTGGACAAGCGAAAAATTGCGGGATTTTGTCGGCGCCGTTTTTCATAGGCAAAACGGGCTGTGGCTCAGCTTGGTAGAGGGCCTGGTTCGGGACGACTACCGTGAAGATTTGCTCACTTTAGTCTCACGCGCTCTGATGCGCTCTACATAGGGAAATTCGTTAGGGAACTGATTATCT
>DASXNN010000078.1:0-35451 GCA_036495045.1 Candidatus Udaeobacter sp. | reverse complement strand
TCGCGCCGATTTCGCTCGCAAATAGCTGCGCATGTTCGGCGTTCGGACTCCAGACGCGAATCTCCTCAAATTGCCTAACGAGCCGCAACGCGTCGACGTGACTGCGGGCCTGGACCCCGCTGCCGAGGATCGCCAGCACTTTCGTGTCGCGCGGCGCGAGCAATTTCGTGGCCGCGGCAGACACTGCGGCCGTACGCATCTCGGTGATCAACGTTCCGTCCATGGCGGCGAGCGGCGTTCCCGTTTCCGGATCGACCAGAAAAATCGTCGCCATGTGCGTTGGAATTCCGCGCTCCGCGTTCCTCGGATAAAACGTGACAAGCTTGATGCCGAGCCCATCAGGAGTCCGTGCCGGCATCATTCCAAAAAAGCCGCCCGGTGGATCGACAGTGATCACCGAACGCACCGGCTGCGTCACTTTGCCGGCCGAGAATTCAATCAGCGCCTTCTCCATCGCCGGAATCAATTTCGACATCCGCAAATGCGTATGCACTTGTTGCTCGTCGAGAAAAAGCGGCGTCCGCATTCCGTTCATTATTTCATACGAAGGCCATTAAGGTCACGAACTGTTGCGATATTTGGTGTGTGTACTTTGTGCGAGGTCGTTCGATTCGCTCGCGTTCGTCGCCCGAGGGGTGTGATCTCGCCCGTGGTTGACTCATTTTTCGAATCGCGGACATAAAAAGAATGCCACTCGATCTCACATCCATCCGTGCGGCGCATGAGCGGATTCGGGCACGCATTCATCGTACGCTTGTGATCACAAGTTCGCGGTTGGATGAGGCGAGTGGAGCGTCCTTGTTTTTTAAGTGTGAAAATTTTCAGGAGGACGGAGCGTTCAAGGCACGCGGAGCGACAAACGCAGTTTTCTCACTCGATGAGGCGGCGGCCCAGCGCGGCGTGGCCACGCATTCGTCCGGTAATCATGGAACTGCGCTTGCGCGCGCGGCGAAACTGCGCGGTATCCCAGCATACATTGTCATGCCGTCGAACTCGACAAAAGTGAAGGTGCGCGCGGTAAAGAGTCACGGCGCGCATGTTGTCTTTTGCGAGCCGACCCAAGCAGCGCGCGAAACCGCTTGCGCGGACGTGATCGTGAAAACCGGTGCGGCGCTCATTCATTCGTTCGAAAATGAAGATGTGATGACGGGGCAGGGGACCGCGGCGGTGGAATTGCTCGAAGATGTTCCCGATCTCGATCTTGTGATGTGTCCGGTGGGCGGTGGCGGATTGCTCTGCGGTACAGCCGTCGCAGGGAAATCAATGCGGCCGGACATCAAAGTCATCGCTGTCGAACCGGCGAACGCCGACGATGCGGCGCAATCGTTTCGCGCAGGGCGACGCATTGTGACGGAAAAGAAGTTCACGATCGCTGATGGCCTGCGAACAAATGTCGGCGCGCCGAATTTTCCGATCATCCAACGTTACGTGGACGACATCGTGACTGTGAACGAAGAAGCAATCGTTACAGCTATGCGCACGATTTGGGAGACGATGAAAATTATCATCGAGCCATCAGCAGCCGTTCCGTACGCCGGGATCATGGAGCGCAAGATCGACATCGGCGGAAAGCGCGTCGGCATTATTCTCAGCGGCGGTAATGTCGATCTCGATGCGTTGCCGTGGAAGTAGATTAGAAATCAGAGGTCAAAAGTCAGAAAGCTAGAAGTTAGAAACCATGGCGCGATGAACACCTCCGAGAAATTGCAAACGCGTTGCGTGATTGTGGGTGGTGGACCAGCCGGGATGATGGCTGGCTATTTGTTCGCTCGAGCCGGCGTGCCCGTGGCCGTGCTGGAAAAGCATGCTGATTTCAACCGCGATTTCCGGGGAGATACGATTCATCCTTCCACGCTCGAGTTAATGTACGAACTCGGATTGCTCGATGAGTTCCTGAAGCAGCCGCATCAGGAGGTGCGAGAGTTGCGCGGGGTGATCAACGGGCAGGCCGTGCCCATCGCGGACTTCACGCAACTTCCTACGCACTGCAAATTCATCGCGTTCATGCCGCAATGGGATTTTCTCAATTTCCTCTCCGGTCATGCCAAACGTTTCCCGGCCTTCCAATTGCTCATGCAAACCGAGGTCATCGATTTGTTGATTAACAATGAGCGAGTGAACGGTGTGCGCGCAAAAACTCCGCGCGGCGACCTGGAAGTTCGTGCGGACCTCGTGATTGGCGCGGACGGGCGGCACTCGATCACTCATACTCGTGCCTGTTTTAGCTTGTGTGAGTTTGGCGCGCCAATCGACGCGCTCTGGATGCGCATCTCGAAGAAGCCCGACGATCCGGAACAATCGTTCGGTTTTTTTCAACACGGCAAACTCCTCGTGTTGCTCGACCGCGGCGATTACTGGCAATGCGGCTTCGTCATTCCCAAAGGCGGGGTCGACGGCATCAAAGCGCGCGGGCTGCCGCAATTTCAAAACGAAATCGTCAGCTTCGCGGGATTTCTGCGCGATCGTGTAACCGAGCTGGACGACTGGTCGAAGATCAAGCTGCTCACAGTACAGATCAATCGGCTGCGTGACTGGTGCCGCGAAGGATTGCTTTGTATCGGCGACTCTGCACACGCGATGTCGCCGGCGGGTGGCGTTGGTATCAATCTCGCCATCCAGGATGCGGTCGCGACGGCGAACTTGCTCGCGGAGAAATTGCGGAGCGGTTCTGTTACTGTGAACGATCTACGAAAAGTGCAGGCACGGCGCGAATGGCCGACGCGCCTGATCCAGCGGATGCAGGTGTTTATTCATCAACGAGTGGTCACCGGTCAGGCTTCAGGCGGCGATGATTCGTTGCCGTTTGTGCTTCGTTTGTTGAAATGGTTTCCGATTCTGCGACAGGTGCCGGCCCGTTTCATCGGTCTCGGCCCGCGACCCGAGCATTTTCGCAGCCCAACCGTAGGATGAACCAATTCACATTTCTTATGTGAATAAGGGAACCATCGGCGCGCTCGAAATCGAACCTTCTAATATGAAGACATTGAGTTTAATCATAGCAACGGTCTTCCTGCTATTTGGCGCCGTTTCTTCTCGTGGAGCGGTGTTGACGAGGATCTCCGACGAAACCGGAGTTCCCGTCGATACGTTGCAATCAGAGAGGGCATCGACGGGGCTGGGCTGGGGTGAATTGGGGAACGCGCACCTGCTCGCTAATGCGCTGTCTGCCAATGGATCTAGTCTGACCTTCAATGACCTCGTAGCGATGCACCAGGCTGGCGAGGGCTGGGGCAAAATTGCGCACGACAACGGGCTCAACCTCGGCAGAATCGTGAGCGACGCCCATCGGTCAAGCCAGGCAGCATTACACGCGCAGAATACTCAGACCATGCATGGTAAAAGCAGCAGGATCCATGGTCGAAGCGCTCATACCCAGAATACTCATCGCATGCACAACACTGCTTTTGGCAGAAGCCATGCGGGTACCATGGGGCGTAGCTCTTTCGGATTCTCTAGCCGAGGAGGATCTCATGGCATGGGCGGCATGGGTCACGGCCATGGCGGCCATTAAACAGCAACGCGAAGAACAGCAGTTCTGAAGAAGTAATTACTTAAGCGTAATCTCGCGCATAGTTTTTGTGCCGAGGATTTCGCGGATGTCGAGTCGCTTCACCGCCGTGTTGCGGCGTTGATCTTCGGAGCCCATGACCTTCTCGACGATCGGGTCCATCTTGTCGCGCAAGCTATCGAAGGCGGCCCAATTCGGATACTCAACCAGGATCAGAATGTTGAAATCCTGCCGGCTGGACGCCTCGCCATTCAGGATTTTGTAGTCGAGGATGATCTTATGCTTTTTCTCCTCATCGTAAACAGGTTTCACAGTTCCGGTGATCTGTTTGATGTAATCATCACTTAAACCGGTTTTGGTCTTGATCATGGTCAGAGTCCAGACCGGCCCTTCGGTATAGGGCGCGTTGCTTCCAGCTCCAGCCTTACTCATACCCGTTGGGCTAGTCTGCGCCCAGGAAAGGCCAGAGATCCCGAGAAATAACGAGGCGATAACAAAGATTTTCGTTTTCATCATACGCGAACCTTGATCAGTGCGCGTTGAACATGCGAGAAGAATCTTACGGGAACGTCTCGATAGGACTGGCCGGATTAATTTAATTTTCGGAGTCCTGCTGATGTTGTACATTTTTTCTGATTCTCATCTATGAAAACGAAATTGTATCTGGCGAACGTGATGGTGTTTAGTTTTTTGCTGAGCAGTCAGGCTGCGGAACCCATTGCTTCTGCCGGGGCCGCCGTAAACGCGCCGGAGTTCAAAAATCTCTCCAATCTTTAATGGGACACAATTCTGGCTGATCTTGGTGCAGATTCTCCCGAGATCAGCATTCTTCATGTCGATCCAAAAACGCATGCGACCAGTCTGCTCATTCGGACGTCGAAAGCGATTCATGTGCGTAAGCATTGGCACACGGCCAATGAATCGCACACAATGATCAAGGGCAGTGGCGTGTTGGCATGCGACGGCAAACTCTTCGAACTGGCTCCGGGCGGCTTCAACTTCATGCCTGCGAAAATGGTGCACGATTGCCCGCAAACTCGCTCACGTTTATCACAGTCGATGGAGCGTGGGACATCAATTGGGTCGAAGGCCCGCCAACCGCGGCGGATTTGTCGCGAACGCATTAATGGCGGCGATGTGCAGCACTGGACATTGCGGCCGAGGGTCGGTCAGCCGATGGCAGTTGGCGAATTTTTCGCGCGCTTGATCACCGCTCGTTCCAAAGGAATAGGTTAAAAGTCCGATTCCACTATGAAACAGCTTCAATTTCTCTCTGCTTGTCTGATCTGCCTTTGGTCAAGTGGTGTCAGTGCTCAATCGAACAAGCCGACAATGAAAGCCATCGTCGTTCACGAATATGACGGCCCGGAGGTTCTAAAGTACGAAGATGCGCCGGTTCCGACGCCCAAAGAGGATGAGATGCTAATCAGAGTTTTCGCCGCCGGGGTGAATTCATTTGATGGTGTACTCCGGTCGGGCAAGTACGCAAAAATTTTCAAAATGCAGCTGCCCTGGATTCCGGGCTATGACATCGCCGGCATTGTCGAGAGAGTCGGCGACAAAGTTGGTAAATTCAAAGTAGGCGATCCGGTTTACGCCTTCATTTCAATTCCGAGTGGAGGCGGCTACGCGGAATATGCGCTGGCGAAACAGAGTCAGGTCGCGTCAAAGCCGGCGACGGTCAGTTTTGCCGAAGCGGCCGGCGTGCCCAGTGTCGCTTTGACGGCATGGCAGGCGCTCGTTGACAAAGCCAATCTTCAATCGGGCCAGACTGTTTTGATTCATGGAGCGTCCGGTGGAGTCGGGATGTTCGCGATTCCGATTGCAAAGATTCGCGGTGCGAAAGTGTTCGCGACTGCTTCGACTGCCAATCAAGACTTTCTCAAGCAACTCGGAGCCGATACGGCCATAGATTACAAGACGCAAAAATTCGAAGAGATTGCCAAAGATGTCGATGTAGTCATTGATGGTGTCGGCGGCGAAACGCTGGCGCGATCGTATCCGATCGTGAAGAAAGGCGGATTTCTGGTGAGCCTTGTTGGACGCATCGACCAGGCGCAGCTAGACAAGTACGGGATTCGCGGCGTGTCTCTGGAGGCTGAATCTAACGGCGATCAGCTTGCCCAAATAGGAAGGCTAATCGATGAAAAGAAAATCAAAGTCGTCGTTTCCCAAACCTTTCCGCTGGCTGATGCGGCCAAAGCCCAGACAAAGGCGGAAACAGGCCATGCTCGCGGAAAGATCGTGTTGAAGGTTCGCGACGAACCGAATTGAACTCGCGCGAGCGCGAAGCGCGCATCGGATGTAAATCGAATCGGAATCCATTATGAAAAAGACATTTCTTTGCTGTGTTGGGTTAACAATCACGGCCATCGCAGCAGCTCAGGCTACGAATGCTATGATGAAGGCGGTGGTGGTCCACGAGTTCGGCGGGCCAGAAGCGATGAAATACGAAGATGTGCCGCGGCCTGAGCCGAAAAAGGACGACATTCTGGTCCGAGTGATGGCTGCAGCGGTCAATCCGGTCGATAGCTACGTGCGGCAAGGGATGCTTGCGAAACACGGTATGGACAAGCCCCCCGCGATCATCGGTTACGACATTTCGGGCGTCGTCGAGAAAACCGGCGCCAATGCGAAGAAATTCAAAGCTGGCGACAAAGTTTATTCGTATTTGTCGGTTATGCGCGGCGGCGGTTATGCCGAGTTCGCGATTGCAAAGGAATCCGAAACCGCGCTCAAGCCAAAAAACATTGATTTTGAAGGAGCGGCAGCCGTTCCGTTGGCCGCGACGACTGCGTGGCAATCTTTAGTGGACGAAGCGAAATTAAACGTCGGCCAAACGGTTCTGATTCATGGCGGCTCGGGCGGCGTCGGAAGTTTCGCCATTCAAATTGCCAAAGCACGCGGCGCCAAAGTGATTGCGACGGCGTCAACCGCCCACCAGGATTTGCTCAAGCAACTCGGCGTCGATCAAGCGATCGATTACACGGCGACGAAATTCGAAGAAATGGTGAAAGATGTCGATGTTGTCCTCAATTGCGTCCGCGCCGATGCGCTCGGTCGTTCCTACGGCGTGGTGAAGAGAGGCGGAATCATCGTTTCAATCACGGATGAGCCAGACCAAACGGAGTGCGCCAAGCACGGCATTAGCGGTTCCCGGTTAGGGGCGCATCCGGACGCGGAAGTGCTTGAAGAGCTCACCAAATTAATCGAGGCCGGGAAAATGAAGCCGATTGTGTCGCAAACGTTCCCTTTGGCCGACGCGAGCAAAGCGCACCAGCAAATCGAGACACATCACACGCTTGGCAAAATTGTTCTTAAAGTGGCGAACGAACCAAAGTAGCAAAGACCCGCTTGCCCGTGGTATAACGCAGGGATGAGCTGGGAAGCGATCAATGCGATCTCGCAAGTGGTCAGTTCGGTCGCAGTCGTTTTGTCCGTGTTGTATCTCGGCATACAAGTGCATCGGAGCACGCGTGTGGCCAAGCTCGCCACCCAAGACGCTGCGGCCACGGCCCTGCGCGATGTGACCAAACCTCTCATGGAGAACGCCGAGCTGGAACGGATCTGGCGGGTAGGTCTCGAAGATTTGAGCGCACTTTCGACCGAAGATCGGGCGCGCTTTTTTCATGCAACTTACCAATTCCTGAAAGCCTTCGAGACAATTCATTTTCATTATGTTTATGGACTAATGGACAGGCAGCTCTGGGAAGGCTGGCACGGGCTTCTTCGACATTACGTCGCTGCGCCCGGAATCGCCCATTATTGGAATCTCCGTCCCGAAGTTTTCTCCGAGCGGTTTCGCAAATTTGTTAATTCGCTGGAACCTCCGGCTCAGCAACGCACCGTGGGAACTCTTGTCGGACAGGAACGAAAGTCATAAGGTAGCCCGTCGCATCTCTAGTCGTGCGGGTAAACGATGAGCCGCAGAAAAACGGCGCTTGCTTCCGTGCGACTTTCTGTTGCGAGAGCTTACAAGCGCTCGAGTGCTTTTTGTGCCAGCGCTTTCGATTTGTTGATCTTGGTCTCTTCGTTGTCCGGCCCACCGACGCTGATCCGGATGAAAATATCCTTCTTCAAAACATAGAGCGCGCCACCTACGCGGTTTCCGGTCCAGAACGCTTCGTCGCCAAGACCGTCGATTTTCCGCGGAGGTGCTGCCTTCTCTTCTTCGTCGTTGCGTGCTTTTTCCTGATCCTTCTCACGATGGAATGTTTCTTTCCAGAACTGCTGTGGATCGCGCGCGTCAGATCCGTCTCCTATTTGCGTCACCGTCAGGCTGATCGAATTCGCAGAGGTTGGCAGCCCGAAGTAGCACTGAGAAGCGGCAAAACCCGCTCCGAAGCCTCCACTCCGCTTCGTGTCCTTCAACGGCTCGCCCTGAACCGACTCAATTTCTTTACTTGTTAGCAAGGCGCAGGCATCGATTTTGCCCTTGCTTGATCCAACATTTGTAGCAGTCGCTGCTGGGCTCGGCTGATTGCCCGGGCGTAACGGAGTGGCGGCCGCCGGTTGCGGGCTTGTCGAAGATGGGCTTGTAACACTTACCGTCGCATAGAGAACCTTTGATTTACCGTTCGGGAGATTGGGCTTGATGGTCAAGGTTGCGCTGGCGGCATTCGTCGTCTGGCGCGGCTTCACGTTGATCCGAAACTCTTTGCCCGATGGTTGCGACTCAACCTTGGTTGTGAACTCCGAACTGGATGAAGAAACCTCCAAGTTCTTGATCGAAACTTCCTCTCCGGCTTTCGCGACGATAGTTTTCGCCTTGGCTGCCTCTCCAGCCTGCCAATATAGGAACGTTGGCTGAAGCTCGATTAGCCGAGGAATAACCACCTTTAAGTTCAATGCGGTCGATGGATGCGCCGGGTCATCGGTCACAACCGTGATCATTTTCTGCTGGGTCCCGATGCGATCGCCAACCGTAAAAGTAGCGGTGACTTCACCTTTCTCACCGGGCTCCGCGCTCTGCTTGGCGCTGGCCGCGGTGCATCCACAGGAAGTAGTGACGCTCTCAATCGCGATCGTTTTGTCACCTTTATTTTGATATTTGAAATGGCCAATCGCGGTGGCATCGCCAACGGCCGGGTGTAATTCCAGTTCGCTCTGCTCGAAGACGAGTTCCGAGCGCGCGACCGAACCTACGGCCATAATCATCGTCACCCATAAAACTTTAATCTCAACGCGCATAGTGACACCAAAGAAGCGTACAAATTTCCTGTCAACTTCAGAGAAAGCTAACGAGGCCGCGGACGGGACGGCGAAATCTAGGTGACCGTGGGTTACGACCGCAGGTCAACGCAGAACTTTCTCGCCACATCCGCAAGCCAGTCATATTCCGAATCATGGCTGACCCCTTGATTGCAGGCCGCAGAGCGCGTCCCCCAATCTGAAAGGCAACAAGAGAAATTAGACAACACTGCAATGAAAAAAAATCCCAATCCTCAATCTGGTTTTGTTAATGCGCGCAATTTATTTGCTGTTCTATTATGTACAGCCGCTATCTCGCTGGCGATAGTCAGTTTTGCGCCAGCAGCGGGCCCGGCTCCGATGAGCGGAACGCTCAGCACGAGCAACCGCACTTTAACCTACACTGATCCCGTAGGCCCTGTGCCCAATGCGACCGGCGAAGGTGTGGGCTTTACCGCACCTGTGTGTGCGGCTAATGGCGTTGATTGCAGCAAATATGTGCTCACGCTCGATCCGTCTATTTTCACTGCCAGCACGGGCTATGATCCAGCGAAAAACAGCATCGTCATACAGCTTTCGTGGTCGCCTTCGGCCGAGCAATATGGGTCCTTTGTCGAAGATAAGAATGGCAACGTCATCGCATCAAACACTGCAGGGTTGGATCCTGAGACAATCACCATTGCTGTTAATACACCGAATCTGCAAGCAAATGGTCCCTATACTATTGTCACGACTCTGGAGATTGGCACTCCGGGCACAGGCTACAAGGGAACGGTCAGCTTAGCCGCCGCTTCCGGGGCGGCAAATGTGTCAGCTTCGCCCGCTCCACGCTACCAGGTTTATTCCTCGCCTGTCCCTCCTAGTTCAACTGGCTTAGAGCCTTCAATCGGCGTTGACTGGAACCCGAACGTGGCCAGCCTGAAGCAAATCGCCCCAGGTAATGCGGTACACGGTCCAATCCTGCTTAATATGGGCGGTATCACGATGTTTACGGAAACCTTTGATCAATTCCAAGTCGGCTTTGATGATTGTTCTTCGCCCGCTATTAACGCCTGGACAAATACCGCCTTTATCACACAACAAACAACCACCCTCGACGCCATTGGTTTCACTGACCACTTTACGACCGCCGCGCTTGGTACTTCCTATCCGCCGCTGAAGACGCCGGGACGCACTTTTCACGGACAACTTACGGCTGGGGATAGTAACACCTCCTTCACGGACGATGATGGAGCGACTCATACGCCTTCGCAGGGCGGCGGCGTGCCGCAAGGACCTGACCACGAGACCTTCGGAGGTGGTCCGTACAATCCCAATTCGACACCTCCTCCGCCTCCCCATCCAACATACCCGAACGCAGTCTATTATTGCACGCAAAACGTCGTCGCCGAAGCTGAGTGCTCCCGAAGTGATGATGGTGGCCTTACATTCGGGCCAGGCGTTCCGATTTACAATCCGACGCAATGCGTCGGCTCGATTCACGGTCACGTTAAGGTGGCGCGAGACGGCACAGTGTACGTGCCGAACTATTCGTGTACTTTGGCGAACGCCAATCAGGGTGTCGCCGTTTCGCTTGATAACGGCATCACCTGGAACGAATTCAATGTGCCGGGAAGTGGAAGCCCGAAATCGGGACTGGTCGACCCTTCAGTCGGAATCGGCCTGAACGACGTGGGCAAGCCTGCCGGCCAAATTCCAAATACTATCTACTTCGGCTACAACGACAGCGATGGCACTCCGAAGATCGCCGTGTCCCACGATCGCGGCCAACATTGGTCTATGCCGCAGAATGTCGGAGCGCCGTTCAACATTGCTAACTCAACTTTTCCGGTAGTAGTGGCAGGAGATGACAATCGGGCCGCGTTTGGGTTCTTGGGAACGACGACACTGGGGAATTCCTCAACGGACCCGAACTTCCCGGGCGTGTGGCATCTCTACATTGCTACGACCTATGACGGCGGTAACTCTTGGGTGACCATCGACGCGACTCCAAACGATCCCGTTCAAGTTGGGCCAGTCTGTAACGCAGGCACGACCTGCAGCACAAAGCGAAATCTTCTAGACTTTAACGGTTTCGATGTCGACAGCCAGGGACGGGGATTGGTCGGATTCGCCGATGGCTGCCTCAACTGCACGAACGCCTCTGCTTCCTCAGACTCAAATGGAGATCAGGCAACCGTAGCCCGGCAATCGGGTGGGCCAAGGCTGTTTTCGCATTTTGATCCAGTTGAGCCGGCAGTTCCGGCCAATCCTCAGGCACTTTCGGCCGTCAAACAAAGTTCGCCCGGTGTGCTGGTCTCGTGGCTCGAGCCGGACAATGGTGGATCACCGATCACGAGCTACAAAATTTATCGGGGCACGAAAAGCGGCGGTGAGACTTTACTCGCAAGTGTTTCAAATAGTCCAACCAATACGCATACAAAATACCTCGACACTACGGCAGTCGGTTCGCCGAATTTCTTTTACCACGTTACGGCGGTCAACGCGAAAGGCCAGTCGGGCTTCTGCGAGGAGCTTAGCCTTGGTAGCATCACTGCCTGTCCGCTCGGCGGAAGCCCGTGTGCGGCCCCATTCACTACGGTGGACTGTGCCGGGGCGCCTGGAAATGTGCCAACAGATCCAACCTCCGGGGAACTGACTATCCAGAACGTCAGCATCGGAGAGCCCTTCACCAGCTGCACTGACAACTCGCTTACTTTGGTTATGCGCGTCCAGACTCTGGATCCCACCAACACGGGGAACGTGGTCCTGCCGGCGAATTCCGAGTGGCAAATTATCTTTGGCATTACGGACAAAAATGGAAAACCAGAGACGATTTATGTGGACCTCAATACGATCAGTCCCAATAGCCCTGCAACGCCTGGAGTTGATATTGGGAGAAGAGATCCGACCACGACAGGCACGTTGGACAGCCCGGTGTGCACGGCCAGTGCGACATCGATGTGCCCACAGATCTCGGCGACGCAAACTGCGAATGGAACAATCACCTTTAAACTCAATGTCGCGAGTCCCATCCATTTTTCGGCGCCCACCGGTGCAACCGGCGTTGCCTTCGACTGGGATGGGAGCAAGCCCGGTACGAAGTTGGGGAGTATTGGCGGCAATACCTTCCTCCTTGCTGGAGTAGGCGCGGGATTCCTGGAAACAATCCAGACGACCGGTGTAACCGGGACATATACACGGGTAGGCAATATCAGCTGTTCGAACAAACTGCCGATCGCAATCCTTTCCGCTACTCCGCAGTCGGGCAATGTGCCTTTGACGGTCGCCTTCGACGCATCGGCATCGCATAAACCGACCGGTTCATGTGGCACGATCAATTCCTACACGCTCGACTTTGGGGATGGCAGCGCTCCGGTCACTCAAAGCACACCAAAGTTCGCACACACCTACCCCAATCCTGGCTCATACCCGGCCAGACTGACTGTCAGAGATACGGTCGGACAAGTGAGCACCAATCCCGCCCAACAAGTAATCACGGTCAATCCGTCTAAGCCAAACGTTAGTATCGGCGCTTTCCCAATACAGGTTCATGAGGGATCAAGTGCGACGTATACCGTCTTCGTTTCACCTGCGCCGTCTCAGTCTATCACTGTCAGCTATTCAACGAGTGGCACCGCTGTATTAGGAACTGATTACACACTTAGCGGCACTCTCGGAAAAGTCACCATCCCAGCAAGCAAAACTTCCGCCTCCTTCACGCTCACCTCTCTGCGCGATAAGGATGAGGCGCACGAAACGAATCAAACAGCGATCATGACGCTGCAAGCGGGAACAGGTTACAACCTAATCAGCCCCGAAACGGCGACAGTTACGATCCTTCCCTAAGACTGGATCACTCAGGAGTGCCGGCGCAAGAGTGATAATTCATTCGGCGTTCAACGTCTCCCAGTGGACGCCGATTGTCGTTCAGGACTTTTCGGCGTCTGGCGGGGGTTCGGTTTGGAAGGCGCTTGCCTGGATAGGCTTTTCTTCGCCCTTACCGTGGACGCTACAAGGCATTGCGGGCGAATGGCATTTGAATTTGTATGCCGAGCAACGCACGGTGAGAGATCTTTTTGGACGGGAACGAAAATCATAAGGTAGCCCTTCTCCGGCGGCGTGGAGACGGCGTCTTGCGCGCGCCCGGACAAAGTGTTCGAAGATCTCGCGGGCGAGCCACCGGTGATTAAAGAAAAACCATTGCCGCGATGCGTAACGCAAGCTAATTGCACGATCTGCTCCGCGTTTAAACGATGAATATTCACGAGTATCAAGCCAGGGAATTGTTGCAAGAATTCGATGTGGCGACAACGCGCGGCAAAAGCGCTTCCACAACCGATGAGATCGAACAAATCGTTAGCGAGCTTGGAGATGTCGATCTTGTCATCAAAGCACAGATTCACGCCGGAGGACGCGGGAAGGGGACATTCACAAATGGATTCAAGGGCGGTGTTCACATCTCCAAATCGCCAGCCCACGCTCGCGAGATCGCGTCAAAAATGCTCGGCCAGACTCTCGTCACGCATCAGACTGGATCAGCCGGTCGTGTCGTGAACAAAGTGCTCGTGGCGGAGTCGGCAGAAATCGCGCGCGAAATTTATTTTGCGATCCTGCTCGATCGAACCACGGCAGCGCCAGTCATTGTCGCGAGTACAGAAGGCGGAGTTGAAATTGAAGCCGTTGCTGCGAAATCTCCTGAGAAAATTCTTCGCGAACCAATCGATCCGCTTGCTGGTCTGCAACCGTTTCAGACACGGAAACTGGCGAAGCAGCTCGTTTTCGAATCATCGCAGTTGAAAAGCGCGTCGAAATTATTCGAAGGGCTCTATCGCACATTCATCGCTTTCGATTGCTCGATGGTGGAAGTGAATCCGCTGGTCGTTACAACCAAAGGCGAAGTGCTGGCACTCGATGCAAAATTTAATTTCGACGATAATGCACTTTATCGGCATCCGGAGATTGCGGCGATGCGCGATATCGCGGAGGAAGATCCGCGCGAAGTTGAAGCATCGAAGCATGGCCTCAATTACATCGGGCTTGATGGAAACATCGCCTGCCTTGTGAACGGCGCTGGGCTCGCCATGGCTACAATGGATATTATCAAGTTTTATGGCGGCGAGCCTGCTAACTTTCTCGATGTCGGCGGCGGCGCCACCGAGGAACATGTGACCGAAGCGTTTAAAATTCTGATCGCCGACAAAAATGTAAAGGCAATCCTGGTTAATATATTCGGCGGCATCATGAGGTGCGATGTCATCGCCCAAGGCATCATCAACGCCGCCAAGACGGTGAAGTTGTCGGTGCCGCTGGTCGTGAGGTTGGAAGGAACCAATGTTGAGAAAGGGAAACAGTTGCTAAAAGAAAGCGGCCTCACTTTGATCCCGGCAGATGATCTCGCGGATGCAGCGCAGAAGGCAGTCAAAGCAGCGAGAAGTGCATGAAAGTTGAGCCGACAATCGTCCTTGCGTTGATGTTCGCGGCAACAGTTCCGGGCGATGAGCTACCGCGAAAATCAAAGACGCCGCGTGAATCGTATCCGAATGTCGATGTTATCTACGATTTCGTCACGGCACCACACGGGGAGCGATTGCGGACGATTATTACAAAGCCACATGACGCGAACGGGAAACTGCCCGTGATTTTTGTGGCCGGATGGCTCAGTTGCGATTCAGTCGAAGCCCGAGCCGGAACAAAAGACGCGACTGGAATCGTGTTTCAAGATCTCGCGCAGATGCCGGGCTTTTCTTTATTCCGCGTCGAAAAACAAGGTGTCGGCGATAGCGAAGGTGACTGTGCTGCGAATAATTTCGAATCTGAGCTCGCTGGCTATCAGGCAGCTTTTCGCGCATTGAAAAATTACGACTTCATCGATGCCAACCAAATTTACATTCTTGGACTCAGCAACGGCGGCGGCTTTGCGCCATTAGTTCCAGAATCCGATACGGAACAAGCGCAAATCCGCGGTTACGTAGTAGTCGGCGGCTGGGTAAAGACATGGTTCGAACATATGCTCGAGATTGAGCGGCGTCGTTTTGCGTTGATGGGCAAATCGCCAGCCGAAGTGAATAACCGGATGAAGGCTGCGGCAACGTTATACTACAATTGGCTGATCAAAGGCAGAGGCGTTGATGACCTTCTCAAAGAGCAACCGCAACTGGCCGAGGCGTGGCCGGAAGGGGCCGATCACAATCATCTCTACGGCCGGCCTCTTACGTTTTATCAGCAGCTGCAAAATTTGAATCTCGCCGGCGCATGGTCGCGGGTGAAAGTTCCAACTTTGGTTTTGCACGGCCAATACGATTGGATCGTGAGCCGCGAAGATCATGAGCTAATCGCGCGGTATGTGAACTCGAACCGACCCGGAGGCGCGCGTTTCATTGAGGTACCCGACATGGGCCACACGTTTCAGCATTACTTGAGTTTCGCTGACGCGTTCAAGGGAAAGAGCGCTGCATTCGATCCGAAAGGGCTCCGGATACTGACTGATTGGTTGAAGGAACAACAAACAAAAACACGAATATGAAAATCGAGGGCATTGGATTTGTTGGCATCCCGGTTACGGACTTGAAACGCGCACGCGCGTTTTACGAAGACGTGCTTGGATTAAAGATCTCGGACGAAATGATGGGAGGGAAATGGATTGAATATACCGTCGGTGAGGAAACACTGGCAATCGCAAATATAAGCGATACTTGGAAGCCATCCGATCAAGGCGCGGGCCCGGCATTTGAAGTAGAGAACTTCGATGACGCGATCAAGCGATTAAAAGATCGACATGTTCGTTTCGCTGAGGAGCCGTTCGAGACGCCGTGTTGTCACATGGCCATCATTCAAGATCCTGACGGCAACAAGTTGATGATCCACAAATTGAAACCAGAAAATGAGAAAGGGGTTTGCTTATGATTAAAGAAGTAGCATTCGTCGCGATTGCAGTTTCAGACAAGGAACGCGCTCGCAAATTTTATCAGGAGACGCTTGAGCTAAAACCGACTACGACCGCCATGGAAGGCGCCTGGGTCGAATACGATTTGGGTACGGTGACAATCGGGGTCGGTTGTCATCCGGCATGGAAACCTTCGCGAGACGGAACAACGGTCGCGTTCGAGGTCGAAGACATTGACGCGAGCATCGCAAAGCTGAAAGAACGCGGGGTCATCTTTGACATGGAAAAGAGCGAGACCCCAGTTTGTTGGATGGCGCAGTTTCGCGATCCGGATGGGAACAAACTCGTCGTGCATAAACGGAAGCAAAAATAACGAAGCACGAATGCGAGAACGGTTAAAAAGTTAAAAGAGTTAAAAAAGTTACAACGTTTAGGTGCCGCCACCCGTTCCGCATGTTTAACCTGCCTTTGTAACGTTTTTAACATTTGTAACGCTTTTAACTTCTCTCACCCGTCATTTCTTCCATGGCTGTTTTAGTCGATAAAGATACGCGCCTCGTGGTGCAGGGAATTACCGGCAGCGCGGGCGCGTTTCATACGCGGCAGTGCATCGAATACGGTACGAATGTTGTCGCGGGCGTGACGCCGGGTAAAGGCGGCCAAATCTTCGACGGCAAGGTGCCGGTATTCGACACGGTTTGGGAAGCGCGACAAAAAACGGGATGCAACGCCTCGATGGTTTTCGTACCCGCGCCCGCAGCCGCCGATTCGATTCTCGAAGCTGTCGATGCGGGCGTTGAGCTGGTCGTTTGCATCACGGAAGGAATACCAGTGATGGACATGATGCGCGTCAAAGCGCTCATGGATGGCAAAAAGTCGAGACTGATCGGGCCGAATTGCCCAGGAATTATCACACCGGGTGCTTGCAAAATTGGGATCATGCCGGGCTACATCCACAAGTCGGGCAATGTTGGCGTGATCTCGCGTTCGGGAACACTCACTTATGAGGCCGTCTGGCAATTGACTTCGCGCGGCTACGGTCAATCAACTTGTATTGGTATCGGCGGCGATCCTATCCACGGCCTATCGCATCTCGACGTGGTGAAACTTTTCAACGAAGACCCGGGCACAGCAGCCATGATTTTGATTGGCGAGATTGGCGGCTCTGCCGAGGAACAGGCGGCCGAATGGATCAGGATGAATTGCAAAAAACCGGTCGCAGCGTTCATTGCTGGAATGACGGCCCCGCCAGGGCGGCGAATGGGTCACGCTGGTGCAATCGTTTCGGGTGGGAAAGGCACTGCGGCTGGAAAAATCGAGGCGCTCAAAGCCGCGGGAATCGCTGTCGCAGATACTCCGGCAACGATCGCGGACACATTGATTACGCGAATGAAAGCGCGATCATGAGCCGCTAAGTTTCTGCGCTAACTCAGGGATCGGCTGAAATGAAATTACGTGCGATCCATTATAGATCGCCGAATCGGTTAATCGCTTATGAACACACTGACAATTATTGCTATCACCTGGATCGGTAAGGAATATCGGTTCCTCGGTCTCGATTGGAGTTATCTCATGGTCCTGGGCTTTATCGGGAACGCTCTTTTCTCGATGCGTTTCCTTGTCCAATGGCTCGCGTCGGAGCGGCAAGGCGAAAGTGTGATTCCAGTATCGTTCTGGTACTGGAGTATTGCCGGAAGCGTCCTCATGTGTCTCTATTTTATTTTCCGACGTGATCCCATTGGGATTCTCGCTTATCTGCCAAACTCACTAATTTACATTCGCAACCTAATGCTGATCCGGAAACGCAGGTTTGCTTTCACCGCGGCCGCACCTTCCCAACATCCGCGGGAGACAGACTGATGAAGGTGACTCATAAGCGATAACAAGCGCTTTAGGATTGAATGCGCAATGGCCGAGCCATTGCAGCGAGATTAAGTCAAACAGAGGAAACAGTGTCGATAGTGAGCTCCGACCCCTTTTGCTCCTTGGGTTTTGGACTTCCGAGGCGACTGCCTCTGGCTCATTATTTAATGAGGCCCGTGAGCGCAGCGAGGGCAATGGGAATCAGAATCCATCGCAACAGAATATGCACACGCATATAATTTCTTAGACAAGTCCGACTGTCCTTCGGCTTCCACACTTTATCCACTTGGAGATCCACGAAAGGAAGGAAGAGGCCGAGGCTATACCAGAAGCGACTGTAAACCCGGTGTGTGTCCTCCGGTTTTTGTAGCTCCATTTTCTTGGGTGAGAAAAGGAAGTAGCCTAGCGCGACGAAAGCTGCACAGGGAATGCAGGCCTGCCACGGACGACGCCCATAGCCGACGAACCCATCGAGGAAGAAACTCCAAAGCCAGCGCAGGCCGTGAAGATTTTCTTTTCGTTCGCGACGCTTCCCCGCGATGAAAGCACGATCGGCATCGGCACGATAGCCCTGGCGCAAAAAGAACTCTTCTAGGTTGCTATACACATCGGCGGTATAAGCGGACTTGTCAGTCAACTTCAAAAGCGCTTTGTGCGACTCGGGTTCGTTTTCTGGAATCGCGCGAATGTATTTGTAGCTCATTCCCTGCATGTGGAATTGGCCTGCGACCTTTGGCCAGAAAGGACTCGACAGATCAAGCCAGGCAAAGTCGGCGTAGCTGAAGTCCGCCGGCCCTTCGAACACAGCCTTGCTGAAAAAGGCGTAACCTCGGACTTTCATGCCGCTGAAACTGGCGATCTTCTCTTTGTTCTGAAAGTGTGCCCATCCGCATGAAACTCACTGGCGATGTCTGCGCCGACGAAGTTAACCGGCCCTTCAAACACCGCATCGCTGAAAGACGCGACGCTTCCGACTTTCATGCCGTTGAAGGTGGCCTCTTCCTTAAACCTGCTGCCATCGAACGACACCACGCCCGCGAAACTCGCACGGCTAAAAGTCGCGCTGCTATTGAATTTGCAATAACCCAGCCAGACCTCGTAAGAGATTTGCGAATTTCTGAGGTCGATCGGCTCGTCAATGATCGCCCAAATGATTCGCACCCCATTTCGATGCGGTTTGACGCCGGATAGCGCGCCTGCCAGTAACTCCCCCAGAAAATGCCCGCTGAGCTTTCGGTCGTTATCGGCAGGGAATTTTTTGGATAGATCAGCGATTTCGCCGGCGCTCACCTGCGCGATGACCCATTTTTCCGCGGGGTTCAATCCCCCCGCGCTGGTATGAGCGTGGGCGGCGGCTGACGCGGAGATGATTGTCAAAAATGCCGCGAGAAGAATGCCCACAAACCAATTTATCGGCAACCGCGCGGTCGCGGGGGCGGCGTCAGGTGCTCTTAGTTTCATAATTTTCCCGAATTAACATTGATACCTCGTCTCGACGGCGCAATACGAACGCCTTTTTGGAAAGGTAGGTAAACTTCAAGGCTTCGTATTCGGTGCGCGGAAACGGCGCTTCACGTCGCTCAGCGTTACACCAACAAAGAATTCCCACGCCTGTCTCCCCAACCGCGCGTGGCAGCGCGCCAACGCCTAATGGCAACCCTTCGACCTTGCTTGGCTGTAATCAAACAGTCCCTGCCACACGAAAACCAACTTTCAATGGCCGAGGCAGAAGGGATCGCCTCGAAAGAGTCAATTAGGGTCAAATCTAAACATTCAACATTTCTTTGGTAGTTTCCGGTTAGAGCAAGAATCTCGGGCCGCAATAAAGCGAGCGATCTCATCGCATAATCTCAGTGAGAGACCGGAGAAGCTAGGGACCTTCATCCGCAGTCGATTCGCCCACCGGCAGATTTGCTGCTTTCCAATCCATGGCCATACGAATCCGGGCGCGGCCGCTGGGATGATCGAAAAAGATGAATTCCTCCAGTGGCATAGGGTCGAGTTTGCGATAGGCGCCCAGCTTCAGTGCGACTTTCGCCATGCCATCGGGCTCGCGCGAAGTGTTGATTCCAAATGCGTCAGCTTCTCGTTCGGTGACGCGCACGACCGTGTTTAAAAACGGAGTCAGGACAAAGACGAATGTGCTCAGGATTAGGACGAGCAATGGGAGTCCAGCCGGATCGGTAATGCTGCGGACGCCCCATTTGACTCCCCAGCGTCCGACCGCTGCGTCAAAAAGATTACGAGTAAGCACGAATCCGATGAGAATAAAAATTCCAAAATAAGTCACGAGCTTCGCGCCATGGTTGAGCACGTAATGCCCCATCTCATGCGCCATGACCTCGCGAATTTCCGGGAGCGTACATTGCTTGAGCAGATTATCGTTTAGCGCAATACGCGTCGTGCCGAGGAATCCCGCGACGTTCGCGCTTACTCGCGTCGTCTGACGTGAGGCATCCACTTCGAAAACCTGTTCCGCCGGGATTTCATTGGCTCGCGCCATCGCCAGAATTGGATCTCTGATTTGCGGATTAGTTAACGGTTTGTAGGTATTGAAAAGGGGCTCGATATAGACGGGCGATATAAAAGCGATCGTGGATAAGAAAACGACCATTACGACGGTCCCCCAAATCCACCATGTGCGCGGCGCACACCGAAAAACTGCGTAGAGAACAATCAACAATATCGTGCCGATGAACAATGCGACGCCGAGAGCGATCAATTGTTCCCGAAACCACGGCGCGAAAGTCTGCGTTGCGAACCCGTATTGATGTTCCCGGTAGAAGTTTTCGTACAGATTTAGTGGGAAGCTCAAGACATAGACGAGCACGAAATAAGGAATCGCAAAGAGCGATACCTGAATTGTCTTGAAGCGCGACCTGCGCTCTGCGAAATCGCGCAGTCGCGCCGAGATTCGAGACGACAAAAGAAAAATCGAAATCGCAGTCGCCAAAAGAAAATTCCAGAGGATCAACCAATAACCGCCTTCGAAATACGCATCGGATTTGGCTCGTTGATCGTTCGGGACGGTATCGAGCCATTCCTGTGTTGCCGAGGCGGGATCGAACGCGCTTGGATTCTCGGCAGAGATTCGCAGGGCCGGTGGCGGCGTAGGCGCTTGCTGCGCGTGCGCTCTGTTCGACAGCGCAATCGTCAGACAGGTGCCGACAAGTGGCAAAATCAAATTCGAACAATTGAACATGAACGGGAGAAGTAATGAGCGGTTACACAAAAGGAAAGCGCGATATGAAAACCACCGCGGGAACATTGGCGCAATTCCCGCGTCTCATTGCGCTGGACTAACGGAGCCGGAACGGCCAAAAGGTAGGTATGAAAAGCCTTGCGCTGCCAATGTGTATTCTGTTAGTGAGCATCGCGGCGCACGTGGTGGCAGAGAATCCGCGGCCGGATCCATCGTTATGTGGACCGTATCCAACCAATTATAAAGAAATCGTGAACAAATGGCTCGAGACCCAACTTCTCGATGCGGCGAGCGCGCGGATCGAATGGAACGGCGATCCGAAACCAGCCGATTTGGGCCCGAACGGCGAACATCTCTACGGTTACTTGGTCAATTTCACAGTCAATGCTCGAAATCGCTTTGGCGCTTACACTGGCAAGCAGACCCATGGGGCATTGATTCGGGACGGCAAAGTGATCAAGGGTCTTGGATTCGGATATTAATATGGACAAATTGAAAACGCATTATCGATCGGAAGGTGGACAGATTGTCGTTGTATTGATCATCCTGCTTGGGCTGATCGGCGGCGGCGTTTGGTGGCTTTACTCGAGTAGAGATTCAATGGCAAAGGAAGGACGGGAATTTGGCAGGGAAGCGATCCAGCGCATTGTCGTCCAGCGCGATGTGAGTTTTTTCTCATCGCGGCTAAGTCCAGCGGCTCGTCTGAATTTTCCGCCGTCGGTACTGCAGGAGTTTTTCGCCGACATCGGGAAGTCCGGAGCGCCGGTTGGCCCTCTCGATGTAAAGGGCGACATTGAATTTCAATCACAGTTTTTTGAACCGACAGGCAACTTCCATGCACACCTCACTTACCCGACAAGGGACGCCGAGATTAGCATCGCCATTTCGCATCCGGTCGGCCGCTGGCAAATTGACAACGCCTCATTTATGCCTGGTCGCGAGCGATAGCCACGGTTTGCTTGTTGTCTATCCTGCAATCGAAACGCCGAGCTAATTGTTAGCGCAGCAAGCGGTCGAGCGAGTCCACGCAAATCTGTGACCAGCTCTCGAGCGATTCGCGGCGAGCCATCAACTCGGCCTTGGTCAGAAATGTCAGATTAGTAATCATGGCCTCACGCTTTTCCACTTTCTGTTCCGCTAAGTCGAAAACATGCACGATACCAAGATGGACGCGCCCCACCTCGGTCGTGTCGTCGTTCAAAAGCGCAACAATCCGATCTTGGAATTCAGCGTCGATCTTGATTTCCTCGTTAACTTCGCGCTCAACGCCTGCGCGATAGGCCTGCTCATCCCAGGCGAAGAGCGATTCGTCGGCCTCGTTCATGTGACCGCCGATTCCGATTGAGCCTTTCGCGACAAGCCGCTGCTCGCCTGCTTTTTTCCCGCGAACGTAACAGAGGACCTTGCTCTCAAACGCGAGGAGCACGTACGGAATGATCTGTTTGTAAGTGGGATCATTCTCAGCCTGAACACGTGGGAAGAAGAAATTATTTCCGCGCGAAAGCAATGCAGCGAGATACTTTTCGGGTTCAAAATTGAGCCCGTGAAAATCCCCGAGTTGATCGAGTAAACTGCGCCTGACGACGAGAACATTTTCGTTAGGCGCAATCATCGTATGCAGCTGCTGCAGGCGACGCTGTTGGCGCCCCGTGTTCGCTTGGGAAGCTGACAGCTTCCCCTGCAGAGATCGGCCGTAAGCCGCGGCGAAGGCATAAAATCAAAATGAGTAGTCCAGACCAATTTGTGGGCCGAGAAGATTCAAACTCGGATTCGGATCGGTTTGTCCGCCATTGGAGAGATGCTGGTAAAGGATTCCCGCATTCAGTTTCCAATGGTCATTCATTTTGTATGAAATGCCCGCAGCCGTCAAAATGTTGAAGGTGAAATCTTGGCCTTGTGCGCCCGGAATGCCCGGATGGCTGTCGATCCAACCCAGACCCAGGCCGGCGGAAATGTAAGGAACGAATCGAGATCCTGGCCGGACGAAGTTATAACGCGAACCGAAGTTGAGTCCGAAATAATGATTTTCGACGCCGCGAAAGATTGGCTCCGCGATCGCGCTGACATAAAATTGATTGTAACCGCGGAACCAGCTGTCTGTGTTTACGGTGCCCCATCGCACCCGCGCCGTTAAAAATTCCGCGCCGATTTCGTAGCTGTTCGGATTACCGAAAACTCCGAGCAGATAGGCGGATTCAAGTGCCATCTCGAACCTCGGCGGATCAAGCACACCGGTGCTTTCGCTTGCGATTTCCGCGCCGGCAAACGTTTGCAACGTTGTTGCAAGAAAAATGGAAATTGCAACGACTAGGAGAAATTTCATCGAGCCGCGCTACGATAGATTTAGCTTTTCGAATTGCAATTATGGAGGGACGCGCTCTGTCGCGCCCTGCGAAAGACGACACGGAGGTCGTCCCTGCAAAAACTTGGCAAGATCGACAGGTAACGGACTGGTCCATTCGCCTTCACTCTCGATCGCCAGTTTCGTCGCGTGGAGCGCCTGCCTTGGCAACAGCAGCTGCCGCTCGAGTTCGGGAGTCCAACCGGTTTGGATGAATCGCAGATAAAGCTGTTCGTCCGGTCCGTAAATTTTATCGCCCACAATTGGGCAGCCAATCGAAGCGAGATGCACGCGAATCTGGTGAGTCCGTCCAGTATGCGGAATCGCCCGAATCGAAGCGAATTTGGCGTCACCAGAAGATCCGGATTTAATGATTCGTTGTTCGACACGAAATTCAGTCTGCGCAGGCCCACCCGCGGGATGAATGGTTTGTTTCAGCCAAATTGCAGATTCTCGATATTTACCTTGTCGATCTAACGGAGCATCCACAACTTTCGTTTCCCATTCCGGCCAGCCCCAGACAATCGCAAGATATTCCTTCTTCACGCGTCGTTCCTGCATACAGATTCCGAATTTTCGCGCGGCGGCCGATGTTTTTGCGACCAGAACAAGACCACTCGTTTCCCGATCAAGCCGGTTCACAATCGAGACTTGCCCGTCGTTGGCGATTTCAAATGCGAGGAGGTCGCGCAATTCTTTCCAAAGTGTGGCCGCGCCGTTCGGTTTTGTCGGATGCATCAAGACAAACGGCGCCTTATCGACCACGATATACTCATCCGTTTCATCGACAATTTTGAAGCTCTGCGAGATACGATTACCTCCCGTCGAGTTAGTTGAGTTATTATCACTGCCGCGCTGCTTGGCGCAAAAGTAACGCGATCCTCCGGGTTGCGTTCTCGCCGCCGCAAGTCTGAGGCTCACGCTCCAATTCGTTGACTTGACCTCAATCCCAAAACCGCTTTACCTAGACGCTTCAGCCTCAGATCACAGGAGGGCGCCTTGGAACTCAAAGAGATCAAAGAGATTAAAGCTATCATCGATCTGATGAAGAGGAACGGGCTTTCGGTGTTCGAGATCGAGAAAGAAGGTTTTAGACTGAAACTTCAAAGAGCAGTACCGGATCAAACAACAACCTCTGCTCCGCCAGCAGCGCCCTCTTCGCCTAAGCCCGCCGCAGGTCCCGCCGAACCGACGCGCACCGCGCGCGAAGGCGCCGAGACCAAGTCGCTCTTAAAAGATATCGTTTCGCCCATGGTTGGAACGTTCTACCGCGCCGGCTCGCCGGACGGGGCGCCGTTTGTCGATGTTGGGAAGACCGTCAACGAAGACTCGGTCGTTTGTATCATCGAAGCAATGAAAGTGATGAATGAAATCAAGGCAGAAACCAGCGGTGTCATCGCCGAAGTATTAGCGGAGAATGGCAAGCCGGTGCAATTCGGTCAGGTGCTGTTCCGTGTGCGGTGATTGAGAGCCGCAGTTAAAATCGGCGCGTCCAGCGGTCGCGTCTAATCATCATGTTTGAAAAAGTCCTGATTGCCAATCGTGGTGAGATCGCGTTGCGCGTGATTCGCGCGTGCAAGGAGCTCGGAATCCGCACTCTGGCAGTCTATTCTGAGGCAGACGTCGATTCGCTGCACGTTCAACTTGCGGATGAATCAATCTGCATCGGCGCGGCGCCGAGTTCCGAAAGTTACCTGAAGATCGATCGCATCATGAGCGCAGCCGAAATTGGCGACGTCGACGCGATCCATCCTGGTTATGGATTTCTCGCGGAGAACCCGCATTTCGCCGAAGTTTGTGAGAGCTGCAATATTAAATTTATCGGTCCCTCCTCGCGTGCAATGCAGGCCATGGGCGACAAAAACGCTGCTCGGGCTTTTGCGCGGAAAGCCGGCGTGCCGGTGACGCCGGGAAGCGACGGAATTGTGGAGTCCGAGCAGGACGCGGCTAAAATCGCGAAGAAAATCGGCTATCCGGTGATGATCAAAGCGGCAGCAGGCGGCGGCGGCCGCGGCCTGCGCGTGGCGCGCAATGAACCGAGCTTGATGGCGGCATTTCATGGGGCGCGTCATGAAGCCGAGAAAGCTTTTGGGAACGGGGACGTGTACATCGAAAAATTCATCATCAATCCTCATCACATCGAGTTTCAAATCATGGCCGATCGCCACGGTCACATGGTTCATCTCGGCGAGCGCGATTGTTCCATTCAACGGCGCAATCAGAAGGTGATCGAGGAATGTCCATCACCGCTCATGACGCCGGGGCTTCGCAAGAAAATGGGGAACGTTGCCGTGAAGCTGGCCAAGTCTGTCGGTTACGAAAATGCCGGCACGATCGAATTTCTCGTCGACCAGGAGCGGCATTTTTATTTCATCGAGATGAACACTCGAATCCAGGTGGAACACACGATTACGGAAGAAGTTTATGGGTGCGACCTAGTCAAAGAACAAATCCGTATCGCCGCCGGGCAGCCGCTCTCGCCGCACATTGCCCACGCGACGCCGCGCTTGCACGCGATCCAATGCCGCATTAACGCCGAAGATCCGGAGAAAGATTTTCAACCTTCAGCAGGGCGAATCGATTTTTATTACGCTCCGGGCGGTCATGGAGTTCGAATCGATTCGCACGTTTACACTGGCTACAGCGTGCCGCCATATTACGATTCGATGATCGCGAAAATCATTACGGTCGGCGCGACGCGGATCAATGCGATCGATCGAATGCGGCGGGCGTTGGGCGAGTACTATATCACAGGCATTAAAACGACCGTGCCGTTTCACGCCGCCATGATGCGCAGCGCCGAATTTCGCGACGGGAACTACGACACAGGCTTTGTCGAGCGTGTAATGTCGTCGGGCAAATTTGAGCTGGTTGCTCCCGCCACCCAGCTCCGTGAATAATACGTTGCGAAAGTTAAGCGACTGCCGGCTCTACGGTATCCTGGACCTGAGTTACGTTAATACCGAGGATGCGGTTCGCGTGACCGAAGCAATGATTGAGGGCGGTGTTGATCTGATTCAGTTGCGCGGAAAACAATGCTCCTTAGACGAGCTTACCGATCTTGCAGTCCGATTACACGAAGTGACCTCCCGATTTGCAACGCCGCTGATTGTGAACGATCACGCTGAGATTGCAGCCAAAGTTCCTGTGGAAGGAGTGCATGTTGGTCAGGACGACGATTTAATCGACGTCGCGCGAAAGAAAACTGGTCGCAACGTTTTCGTAGGAAAATCGACTCACAACTTCGAGCAGGCGTTCGCGGCGCAACATGAAGGCGCCGATTACATCGGGTTCGGTCCGATTTTCGCCACACCAACCAAACCTGATTATCAGCCGATCGGGTTGAAGCAGATTGAGAGCGTGCATCGGAACGTGGCTCTTCCGATCTTTTGCATTGGCGGAATCAAAATTGACAATCTCGAACAAGTCATCGCTTCTGGTGCACGTCGCGTTGCAATTGTGTCCGGCTTGCTCAAAGCGCCGGACATTGCTGAGTACGCGCGCGCTTGTAAAAAACTCCTCATCGCTGACCTCTGATCTCTGATGTCTGTCTTAATTGTCGGTTCCATCGCACTGGACGCGGTCAAGACGCCAGTAGAAGAGCATTCCAATTTGTTAGGTGGTTCGGCTTCATACGCGGCCACCGCGGCCAGTTTCTTCTCGCCGGTCCGGCTCGTTGGCGTGGTGGGTGATGATTTTCCGGAATCCGAATTCGACTTTTGGAAATCGCGCAAGATCGACAGCGAGGGAGTCCAGCGGGCGAAAGGAAAAACTTTTCGATGGTCTGGCGAATATTCGTGGGACCTGAACACGCGCGAGACGCGCTCAATCGCGCTCAACGTATTCGAACATTTCAAACCCGCGCTGCCGGAATCGTATCGCCAGACCGATTTCGTTTTACTGGCCAACATCGCGCCGTCCTTGCAATCGCACGTGCTCGATCAAATGGATCGACCGCGTTTCGTTGTTGCTGACACGATGGACCTCTGGATCGAGACTACGCGCGCCGATTTGGATGCGCTGCTGCGGCGTGTCGATCTTCTCATTTTGAACGACAGCGAAGCCCGCGAGATAACGAAGGAAACGAGCCTCATTAAAGCTGGCCGCCGGATCCGAAAATTTGGACCGCGCTACGTCGCGATTAAGAAAGGCGAACATGGCGCTTTGCTCTTCGGCGAAGAAGATCAGTTCTTCAGTTGCGGCGCATATCCGCTCGAAGACATTCACGATCCAACCGGGGCAGGGGACACATTCGCCGGCGGCATGGCTGGATATTTAGCCGGCACCGTGAAGAAGGTGCACTTCAACGATCTGCGCAGAGCGATGATTTACGGAAGCGTGATGGCCAGTTTCTGCGTGGAAGCATTTAGCCTTGATCGGATGCGCACCTTGTCGATGGAAGAAATCGCGAAACGCTACGAGACGTTCAAATTAATGAGCCAATTTGAGGTGGCGATTTGATTTCTCGAGCATTGCTGGTTTGGAGCGCGCTTTGGCTGGCGATTGCCGATCTTGGCGCCAGTGGCGATTGGATTACCCTTGAAAATTGCCGAATCGTTCCGAATCCCGCGAACGACGGAGACAGTTTTCATGTTCGAGTAAATGAGAAGGATTACGTCTTTCGGCTCTACTTTGTCGATGCACCGGAGACCGATGCCGCAAATCCGGCCCGTTTGATTGAACAAGCGAAACATTTTGAAATCAGCGTGCCGCAAGTTATCGAAGTGGGGGAGATAGCAAGAGAGTTTACCCGCGATAAACTCGCCGAGCCATTTACGGTGGTTACGCGCACGGCTAATGCAATGGGTCGAAGCAATACCGAGCGTTTTTACGCGTTCGTCCAGACGAAGGACGGCGATCTTGGCGAACAGTTGGTTGCGAACGGCCTTGCCAGAATTTACGGCCGAAGGGTAACGCCGCCCGGAGCTCAAGTTCTGCTCCCGAACAGCAGAAACTCGAAGAACCCGAAGCTAAGGCAAAGCAGCATAAACTTGGAGGCTGGGCCACGACGCCTCGACCAGCAGCGCCGATTCAGAGCCCGAGCAAGAACGAGCGATTGTTCCCTGCCAAGTTCGATATCAACACTGCGACGGAAAAAGAACTGAGATTGATACCGGGTATCGGCCCGGTAATGGCACGTCGAATCATCGACGCGCGTCCTTTTCGGAGCGCAGATGATTTGAAAAAGGTGAACGGAATCGGCGATAAGAAATATGTCGAGATCCGGCCGTATTTTCAGTGAGCGATTTCGATCACGAGCAAGAGCACGAGCAGGAAAGCGCAGAAGCGCGCCCGTGGGAATCCGAGTCCCAAACCTGGTGAGCTGTAGTAAGATGCTCTATCCAGTTGACTACGGGCGCCGTAGAGAGCGACTAAGTTTGCGGAGGAAGACGCGAGTGTCACCGGTCCGAGCTGGGCTGGCACTTAGAAACCAACGCCGAATCGTGTTCATTCTATATCACGACTGGCGACACAAGGTGAGGTGAATGAGTTCGGCGGGCGCGTTCGCGCGCACGGGAAACCAATTGCCGACTCCGTTTGAGACGATGAGTTTGCTTTCGCCGCGAGTATAAAGTCCGGACCAGTAACGAAACAACGCCGGGCCGAATCCTAGTTGTTCGTTCAACATCAACTGACCTCCGTGGGTGTGTCCCGATAGCGTGAGCGGCATGCCGGCTTCAGCCGCCGCGTCGAAGGCGTGGGGGTGATGCGCCAGCAGAATGGGGAACACGTCCGCACGACGTTGCTGTAGCAGCGCGCGCACTGATCGCGAGATCGCTTCGTCGTGATTCGCGCCATAGCGACGCGTCCAGCTTAGACCCAGTAATTGAACTGGCACCCCGTGAACGGACGCAATAGCGGATTCGTCTAGAAGAAAGGGGATGCCGGATGCCTTTACGCGCCGCTCAAATTCGGAGGCGTTTTCAATCAGATCGTGATTGCCCTCGATCAAATACAACCCAAGACGCGGATCGATCGCGCGAACCAGATCGATTCCTTCGTCGAGGGTTGCGAGCGCATCGTTAATCAGATCGCCGGTCAAGAGAACCAGGTCGGCGCGCAATTCATTGACCACGCGAACCATCTCGCGGAGAACACGTCCGGAGGTGAAGCGTCCTACGTGCATGTCGCTTACGTGCGCGATGGTGGTTCCGTCGAGGTCGCGTGGCAGGTCGCGAATCGGGACAACGAGGCGGCGTACCCGGAAGTGATTCAGTTGGCTCAGGGCAATACCAGTTAATCCGAGAGTAAGCAGCGGTGGAGTGATGGCTGCGGCAACACTAAGAAACTCGCGGCGCGTGTAATGATGGCGATGATCCGACAGTTGTTCCTCCGATTGCCTGCGGCGCCTGGTGATGCGCACCATTTGTTGCACGAGAAAGATCGGTATCAGCGCAACGGCAAGCAGTGACAGCAAACCTAGACCAATAAAATGCCAAATGAATATGGCAGCCGTCGCGGATTTCGGTAACCAACGGTCCCAACCTGTTTGGAAGAGCCGTCCGCTGAGCAGCCATATTAATCCGATCGTTTGGGTGATCATGAAAATCGTGACAAAGGCCCGGACCCACTTGCGATTCGTCGCGCGCGCCAGGACACGCCACCAGAATATGTCCAGGGCCAACATCAAACCGATGATCTTGAAGATGAAACTCACATTGTTAGCTTAGCCGTCCTCGGGCGATTGTCTGGCGGAAGCATCAAGTTCAAAACCTGGGAGATGCTTGAGCTGCTCGAAAAACGGGCGATTCCTGTCGGGTGACGGGATACTAACTTCGGCGATGATTTGAAATGGCTTTTGGATCGAAGAATCTCCCGACGCAAGTGTCGATCTTGTTTATCTCGACCCACTGTTCAACTGGAACACTGATGATTACATCCTCTGTGCTTTCCGATTGCCGCCGCGCCCACCGCGCCCAGTTTCTTCTCAAGGATAACACTTGTTCGACGGCAATCGAACCGGAATAACTGCCGGCCTCCGGCGAAAGTAACTATCGTGTTACTTTTGCAGGCGTTTTCATCAACAACTCCAAGCACCTTCGCGGGGTCTAGTTATTAGAAACCTTATTATCTATGAAAACAAAACGCATGTTTCTCTTAATTAGCGCCGCAGCGCTGAGTTTGACTACAACCCTGGCATCTGCGGCCACACATGCCTCGCAAATGATGACGCCTGCAATGGCGCGGCCAGCACCGCGCTTTGCGCCAAGGACCGTGATGGGTACACGTCAGCGGTGGAATGACCGCGACAATGATCGCGATGATCGCTTCCGCCACTTTCATAATCGAACGTTCATCTTCTTCGACACGTTTGGTTTTCCATTCTTCTATCCGTATCCTTATTATGGATACTTCCCCTACGATTACGGTTATAACAATTACGGGTATGACTATGGATACACAGTTCTGGAGGTGCAGCGGCGACTTGCTCGCGCTGGCTATTATCGTGGACCAATCGATGGGATCATGGGGCCTCGAACGCGACGAGCGATTCGCGCTTACGAGCGCGACCACAATATGCCCGCCTACGGCATAATCGATCGGCAACGTCTCGCGACAACGGGTCTCGGTTGATCCACGCTCAAAGTCAGCCGCACGTAGCGGTTGGTGAAGCATGTGAGAAAGCAGAGCGCGCCCGTGGGGATTCGAACCTCAAACCTTCTGATCCGTAGTCAGATGAAATCTCGGAGTAACCCATCTCTTCCCTCGCAACGACCGGCACGAAGGCGTAACGAAACGCACGAATTGCTTGTTTTAAGGGCGATAAGGGCGACAATGCAATATGGCAAAACGCGCATCTCTGGAGCCAAAGCCAACAACAAAGGCTCATGCGCCGTGGGTTGTCAATCTTCCACCGTTGCTGAGCAGTATCGCAAAGCGGGAACGCAGATACTTCGACACAAAAAGAGCGGCTGAGACATTCTGCACGCAGCAGCGCATTCGTTTGGAGAATTACGGAACGGCTTCGACTACGCTCCCGGCTGGCAAAATCGAGCAAGCGGCAGCCGCATTCGAAAAGTTAAGTGGAACCGGAATCGGTTTGCTCGAAGCAGTAGAGCAAGTGCTCCAGTGGAAGCGGGGCCGCGAAAACAGCGTCACATTCAAGAGCATGTTCGAAAGCTTTATCGATGCGAAGAAGGGCAAACGATCTGCGCCATATCTAACTGCCCTTCGATGCACACTGCCTCGATTCGCCGTGCTCCATCAGAGGCTTGCGTGCGAAGTATCTGCTTCTGAAATCGAGGAGCAGTTGAAAGGAGCGAGCGCGAGTGTTCACAACGCCTTTCTTCGATACTTGCGCGCGGTCTTCAACTTCGGTATCCGGCGCGACTGGTGCCTCGAAAATCCAGTGAAGCGCATCGAAATGCACTCGCTGAAGATGCGCAAAGAGATCCTTACGAATGCCCAAGTAACAGCGTTATTGAAGGCGGTATGCGAGAATGACTTCGAATTGCTGCCGTACCACGTGCTCTGTATTTTCGCTGGGATTCGCCCGAAAGAAGTGGAGCGGTTGACGTGGAGCAATATCAACATGGAAGAACGATTCATTGAAGTGCCTGACGAAAAGTCCAAAACCGCCATCCGTCGCATCGTTGAAATGGAACCGCTGCTCGTTCGATGGTTCGGTTACTACATTCGCAAGGGTGGCAGCACTGTTGGTGATGTGACGCCAGGTTCAAATCTCCGAAAACGGTTGCGAGCAATCCGAGAGGCAGCAGGATTTGAACGTTGGCCACAAGACGCGCCGCGCCGAACGTTTGCCTCGTGTTGGCTGGCCGTGCATTCCGATGTAAACCGTCTTAATAATCTGATGGGACACACATCGCCTGAAATGCTCTGGCGTCACTATCACAAGGCTGTAACGCAGAAACAGGCGAGAAGCTTCTGGAAGATTGAGCCGCCACCATGCAAATCGAGAAAGATTGTTCCGTTAGTGGCGTGAGGGAATATTTAATCAGACGAAAGCGACACGCACAAACAGCAACTTGGTGTTGCAACATTGCCGGCAGTTCGTGAGGCCCAAGCAGGCGGCACGTTATTGGAACATTCGGCCGGTCAGTGGAGCAAATGTCGTTGCAATGACTGCGTGAGAAAAGTTGGGCTAATCGTATGGAGGAAATAACGAAGAAAACAACGAAACTCGTTACGAGGGATGAAGCGTTCGAAGGTCTGACAGCCCGAATCAAGGAACTTGAGGTGATTAAGCGAAAAGGAGGAATGAGGGTTCCGAAGATGAGGGACGTGGATCGCAGACTGCGAACGGCGAAAGCTGAACTTCGCCGGTTGGCGCCGGCAACTGAGAAACCAAGAAAACGGAGATCAGCAGGAAGTGTGGCGAGTTATCATCAGAGAGTAGCAGCGTTGCGCGTGCGAGATAACAGTTGACTGGTGAACGTGTGTGCGCTTTAATCTGGTCCTAGATACGTCGGGCGGAAACGTTCGACATATCTCGGGGCGCGACCGTATCCGCCAATCTCAAACGCCAATATGTGTATTGAGAAGATGCGGCACTCCGTTGGGCCAATTAAAGCCCAGGTTCGACGGTAAAACGTCGGACTAAGCGCGTAAGTCAGGTGCGGTTCACATCCCGCGCCACGGTCATAATAGATGTGTGAACCATAGGAGGTTTACACACATGACCCAAGCAGCGGCGGTTGACGCAGCAACCGCATTAGACAAACAAAACGACGGCGCCGACGGCGCCGAGCGCTCTTCTCATCCGCTCGATGAGACGCGCGGCCTAGAGGATAAACCGGGCATCGCCCGCGAGATCAAGGTCTCTCCTCGCACTATCGACAATTACATGGCGCGTCGAATTATCCCGTTTATTCGAATTGGCCGCGTCATCAGATTTGACGTAGCCAGAGTTAGAGCCGCTCTTCTGCGATTCGAGGTACGCGCGGTTGGCGATCGGAAAGGGGGGCTCGAATGACATCTTCTACCAGACTGGTGCGGCGCAGGGGCTGGATCGCCGTTCAAAAAGCTGACATCGCGCTGCTCATCGAACAATGTGGGCAAAGCGCGGCAACAACGTGCATGACTTGGATCGCGCTCCTCATAATCGGAAACGATCGACGTACAACTGTATTCAAAGTCGGAATCAACGTAATTCGCTATCTGGCCGGACCGAGTTTGCGAACTGTCAAAACTGCATTGCAGAGGTTGGCCGAACTTGGGTTCATCAAGATTGAGCCCAATCAAAGCTAGGCTCGAAAGAGCGAGACGCAAATACTTACATTCTTCTTCGAGGCGCTCGGATTGATCGAGCTAAGTCGGTCAATAACTGCACTACCGGTCGTGCAAATGACAGCCTTCCTCAATTGCACGGAAGCTTTAAAGAAAGCGCTAGCGCTTACCAAGAAAGCGCTAGCGCGTGCGAGAAACTCGAGGCTGCTGGCTCTGCGGCTAATGCCGCCGCCAGCCAGCCGAGTTCTCGCAGAACTAAGGGAGGGCCAAGGAGATGGTAATGGATCTTTTCAAGTTTGACCCGATCGACAAACCCCCGCGGACGCCAGAGGACGATTGGCCGAGCGAGGAAGAGCGAAGGGAGCGTCGGTCACACCTTGAATGGGGCCATATAAAATGCTTTCCTAAGGGATTCAGAAGAGTCATCGACGCGGTTCCCCATATTTTTTTGGAGCCGATTATCTATTCGTCACTGCCCAACGTGGCAGCATTCAATGCGGTCCTAGCATTCCATAGCATCGGGCCAGGCGACGGCCGCTCCCCGCAGCTCAAACTATATTTGAAATCTATATCTCGAGGCCTCATCGCTTTCGGACCTCCAAGGACTGGCAAAACGCGGTCCCTCTTCGCGCGACTGATTCAACTTTACGTCTGGGGTGCTGAGGACTTCTGCTGGATCAGGGCTTACGACCTTGCAGCATTGGCTCTTGATAAGAAGAATGACGGTGATTGTAAGCGGTTAATTGCCCGCCTCGCGACGTTTCAGGACAACGTGTTTCTTGATGACTTCGATATTGCAAAGTTCCATCCGAGGTACGCCGAGGCCCTGTATGGGCTCGTCGATGATCGCGTATCGGAAGAATTGCCGATTCTGCTGACAACGCAAACGACGGGCGATGAGTTCGTAGAGAGGGTTGCTGGCCGCAATCGCCACCTGAGATACCTCGCACAAAGCATCGTGGGCCGACTACGTGAGTCCTGTGACTGCGTCGATTTCGGCCACGGCATTTCTGGGAGCTCGAAAGGGTGAAGCAAAATGGGAGCAACTCCAAGTGATCAAAAACCAATGCCTGAAGATAGTTCAAACGCCCAAGTGCCTGCTGGGGAATCAGGAAACATGCCTGGTTACGTGAAAAACAAGATCAAGTCGAAGAACCGGCCAAACCGAGGGTCGCGCGGGCGCAAGGGTTGGAGGGGTTCTATCGCAAAGGTGATAAAAAAAGCGGCATCAATCGCGGAACTCCTGACGGAGGACGATCAAGAAGAGAATCTGCGTGTTATACGCGAAGCAAAACGAGCTACGCATCGGGTCTTTAACTTCGAAACGAAAAAAACCGAGGCGGTGCCGGATCACAAAACACGCCTGGCCGGCGTAATGTTGGATCTCGCTTACCGAGAAGGCAAACCGGTCGAGCGTCAAGTTCAGCTGCAAGGCGATTTCGAAGACCTATCGGTCCGGCTCGAGAAGTATAAATTTTCACCGGAAGCGCGTCGGCTATTGCCGCCGGACATCTGGAACTTCTTACCTCCTGAAAAACGTCCAGAGTTAGGCGGACCGCAGGAGGGCAAAGGATCTTCGGACTCTGAACAAAAAACAGGGTGACAAATCTCGGCTCTTGCCATCGATTAACTCTTTACATTTGGGCCGAAATGTTACGAGCCAAGAAAGCGCTATCGAGGGTGACATCGTTGAAAACGACAGCACGCCAAGCTCCGAAAAGTAAAGAGTCGCTCCCGTGCTCTCAGCTCACCAGGGCAAATTGGGTTAATTGCGACGGATAAGCAGAACCACCGTCATTCTTGCACAAACTCTTGTACCCCGCAGTGGAGTTTCAGGCGCGCACTATGGAAAACGCCCCACAGACTCAACGGACAAAGACTCCGGGGGATCAAGCCTCGCGAGGGTGCGAGTTCTTACATGGGCTCAAGCGCGAACGCCCTTCGTAACCACTTGAACTTGCCGCATTGGGCGCTGGCTGCCGCGATGCATGAAATTTGTTGCCGGACATCAAAAAAAGACGAATCAAGACTCTCCCCAGGTAATTGCCACCCAGAGATCTTCCATTGAATTGTTGTCAAAGTAGAGCGTGAGCGGAGGATGGGTCGGATCGGTGACAGCTGCAGGCAAAGCGATGTTGGTAAGAGCCCCGGACAGGAATCCCCCGAGCGATGGATTTTTGATCAACGTATCGTTCTGGCCGCTGCGGTCTGCTTTATCATTCAGATTCACCGTGCTAACCGCGTCGGCCATAGACATCTCAGCAAACAACGTGACCGCTTTTATAGTGAGTTTA
>DASXNN010000077.1:0-18111 GCA_036495045.1 Candidatus Udaeobacter sp. | reverse complement strand
ATGTAGTTCCAAAGCTTTTTCGTAAGCTCGGAACGTGGTAGCGGCGTCGACCCGACGATTGCAGAAAGTTTCTCATCAGGTTGGACCGGTCTCATAAAGGCGGGATTCGGTTTGCGTTTGGAAGTTTTCTTTTTGGTTTTCGGCATGGACGCTGATTAACGTTTCGCTCGCAAGAGGGCAATACTAATTTTAATGAAATGAAAAATTTTTTGCTAGGCCGCCCGGCGGACGGCCAGCGCCGCCATGTCGTCCGGCAAAATATCTTTGCCATTGTCTGGTGCCGCTTGGCTTAATATTCGCCTGAGAAGCGCGTCGGCACTCGTTGCGGAGTGATCGAGCATTTTCCCCAGCTGCTCTGGAGTTAAACGGGCCCGATCGCCTTTTGCCGCACCAAACAAACCGTCTGTATAAAGGAGAAACGCGTCGCCTAGGTTAAGGTCGACAATCGTTTCCGTAAATCCTGGGCGTTCAATCAGACCCAATGGAGGGGCGATCGATGCGATCGACTCCGTCCCGCCGGTGCGGCGCGCCATCAGGAGCGGAGGGTGACCTGCACCCACAACGCTCGCGCGCCCGGTTACCAGGTCGAGCGCAATACACATAGCGGTCATAAAGGAACGTGCGCCAAAAATACTGCGGAAATCGTTATTTACCGCTTCCATTACCGTGGCTGGCGTATCGTTTTCCGCGCTGCCATGATGAAAAAGAAGTTTTGCCAGGGTGGTAAGGAGCGCAGCCGCGGCTCCGTGACCGGTGCCGTCGGCAATCCAAAACAACATCCGGCCATCTTTCATGCGTAGCCAACCGTAGATATCACCTCCTACTTGGATAACGGGTCGATAACAGGCGGCAACTTCCCACCCTGGCAGGTTCGGCGGCTTTTGTGGAATCAAGGACTGTTGCGTCAAGCGAGCGGCGGCAAGATCACGCTCAAGACTGTAACGCCATTCTTCAAGCTCATCGTTTTGCCGCTCTAATTGACGCCGCATGAAGCGCAGGCGAAGCTGAGTTTCAATTCGTGCTCGCAACACTGCGGCATTAATCGGCTTGGTCACAAAATCGTCCGCTCCAGCTTGCAGGCAACGCACTTCGCTTTCTTCGCTACCATGCCCCGTCAACATAATCGCAGGGATTTGCGCGACTGCCGGATTGGAATCCGAGCGAAGTCGTTTTAGCACCTCAGCGCCGTTTAGCCCGGGCATATCGAAATCAAGCAGAAGAAGAGAAGGCTGCTTGGCGTAAATAAGTTCCAATGCCTCGGTCCCATCCTCGCACTCGCGGCAGTCATAACCGGCGGACGCCAGCAATTGGACCAAGATTTTGCGACTCATGGCATCGTCGTCTACGACCAAAATCTGTGCACGAGAGTTCTTCGACATGCTTTCTTTGGATTCGGATGAAAAGCACCTCCTTATTGTATTCATAGCCATTTTGCCAAAGCGTTAGAACTTGAGATTAATTAAAGGCAAGGGACAGAAGCTCAAGACTCGGATCCCCAAAACGCATTCAAGTTTGCTTCTCGATTATGTCACCACCAGCTGCGAACTTTCGGAAAAAATGATTTAGTGATTGGCAACGAGTTGGGATGTAGATACGTTTGGCGCAGCATTTCCAGTTTATGAAATTGTCACTGTCGCTCGCCCTGCTCACCGCCTTCTTTATTTCTTCGTGCAGTGAAGAGCCGCCGCCGCAACCTGCCCGTCATCGCGCCGCAAGTTACCCACCGACGGGAACAGCAGAATATCCGCCTTCCCAGCAGCCATTCAATCCGAATGGACCCGTTCAGCCCCAAGGTGCGCCCCGGGAGGAAAGTGCAGCTTCACCTGTTCCAACGGCTGCACCGACGAAAGTAGCAAAGGGAGATTATCCGTACGGAATTCCTGTTCCCGGCAAACCTCACCTCGTGGAAAGTCCTTTTTCGCCCGGAAAATACGTCGACGTGGAAGGATTTCCTCCAGGCACGGAAGTAAAGGATCCCTACACAGACAAAATCTTTCTGGTCCCGTAATTACGCTAACGCCCGTCGCGTCTGGCCCATCGATCTGAAGAACCTTTGGATTTTGCCTGTCCGGGCAGAGGCGCTGGACAACTCCGTCTTATACCCGATGATGGTTTTCGCCGAATGAGGCGCTAACCTCTACGAAAAATTTCACAATTCGTCTATGGAATTACGGATCAAACGGGCACCTCGAATTGACATCGAAATCACCGTTCCCGGTGATAAGAGCATTTCGCACCGCGCGGTAATTATTGCGGCTTTATCCAATGGGGTGTGCACCCTGCGTGGGTTTCTTCCGAGCGAAGATTGTATGCACACGGTCAATGCAATGCGTGCTCTAGGTGTTAAAATCGAACAATCTGGGGCGGATACGCTAATCGTCTATGGAAAAAGGCGCGTACTCGCGCCGCCCCAAAAGCAAATCAATTGCGGAAATTCGGGGACGACCATGCGGCTCCTTGCTGGTCTGCTCGCCGGCCAGACATTTGAGAGCCGCCTCGTCGGGGACGCCGGGCTTTCTCGACGTCCCATGGACCGCGTGATTGCGCCGCTGCGGCAAATGGGCGCAAACATTCTCGCTGAAGGCCCGGAACAGACGCCACCGCTCCGCATTCGTGGCGGCTCCTTGCGGGGAATTCACTATCGGCTGCCGATTGCGAGCGCGCAGGTCAAAAGCGCGTTGCTCCTGGCAGGTCTGTTTGCCAAGGGCAAAACCACTATCGAGGAGCCCTCAATCACGCGAAATCATACTGAACTAATGCTGAATTATTTTCTCGTGCGCACGGCAAAAGATGGCGATGGCGGCGTCAGTGTTTTCGGTGAGCAAGTTCCGGAGTCACGCGACTTTACTATTCCTGGGGACATTTCCTCTGCAGCCTTTTGGCTGGTCGCGGCGGCGGCCCAACCGCGAGGTCATCTCCTTGTGCGCGACATTGGTTTAAACGATACGCGGACGGCATTACTCGGCGTACTGTTGCGAATGGGCGCGCAAGTGCGCGAAGCCGTTGAAGATGTGGGTCAACTTGAACCGTGCGGAGTTGTCGAGATTACGGGTGCCCCGCTTAAAGGCACCGTTATTCAGGGCAGAGAAGTGCCGCAGCTCATTGACGAGCTGCCGATAATCGCAGTAGCCGGTGCCTTGGCAAACGGGACAACTATCATTCGCCATGCACAGGAATTGCGTGTGAAAGAAAGCGACCGCATCGCCGCAATCGCGCACAATTTGCGCACCATGGGCGCGCAGGTTGCCGAAATGGCTGATGGTCTCGAAATTCATGGTCCAGCAACCCTGCACGGAGCACGCGTGGCAAGTTTCGGCGATCATCGCATTGCGATGGCGTTTGCGATTGCGGGTCTCTTTGCAGATGGCGAAACGATTGTTCAGGACGCCGACTGTATTCGTGAATCTTATCCAGGATTCGAAATAGTGCTTGAAAAGTTCACTAATCCGAAGCGGATGCAGGTAAGCACGCCAGTTATTGGTTCGTTGACTCCCGCCCCGGTCGAGGAAGCATGATTGGCAGGCAGACGTTTGCCTGCGTGCCTTTGGACACTTGCCCAGCATCTTTCCGACACACTAATTTCGGACATGGGGAAAGATTCTTATCGCGTCGTTGCAATCGATGGCCCGGCCGCTTCCGGGAAGAGCAGTGTCGCGCGCGAACTTGCGCGGCGTCTCGGGTTTGCCTATGTGAATTCGGGTGCGATTTATCGCGCGATTACCTGGCACATCCTTCACAAAGGGATAAATCCTGGCGACACCGTGCGCGTCACCCAAGCTGTCGAGTCGGCCAGGATTGTCTGCCATCTTGAAAATAACGAGTCGCGCATTTTCATCGATGACGTCGATCCAACGAATTACTTGCGCGAAGATCGAGTGAATGAAGGTGTCTCCCGCGTCAGCAGCATTCGCCGTATCCGCGAGATTGTCGTCAACAAAATGCGCCATTACGCACGCAGCCAAGACCTGGTTGTGGAAGGGCGCGACATCGGTTCAGTGGTCTTTCCAGATACGCCCTACAAATTTTACGTCGACGCTTCGCCTGACGTGCGTCTTCAGCGCCGCCTCGCGCAAGGGCAGCGCGATGAAATCGCTGCGCGCGATCATGCCGATTTTTCACGCCTTGGTTCACCGCTCATTGTTGCCGACGACGCGCTTGTCATCGACACCTCGCATCTCACGATCGAAGAAGTGGTTGGGAAAATCATCGAGCAACTGAAGCTCAAAGGGCTGGCGCTTTAACACTCTGCCGCTCTACGGCTTGAAACCATGAATTCCTACTACTGGATTGGCTACCATCTTTCGCGCCTGATTGGTCGACTTTTTTTCCGGCTTCGCATAATTCATCGGGAACGGATGATTCAAGCCGGTCCGGTAATTCTCGCGATGAATCACCAAAGTTATCTCGATCCACCGCTTGCCGGTATTACATGCGATCGCGCGATCTATTTTCTGGCGAAGAGGACGCTCATCGATGTGCCGGTGTTAGGCTGGCTTTTGCCCAAGCTGAGCGTTATCCCAGTTAATCAGGAGGGGATCGACCGCAGCGCACTCAAGGCATTAATTCGCGTCCTCAAGTCTGGGAACGCAGCCTTGGTTTTTCCAGAAGGCGCACGGACGCTCAACGGCGATTTGCAGCCCGCTCAGCCTGGGCTGGGACTCGTGATTGCAAAAACACTCGCTCCGGTCGTCCCAATGCGCATCTTTGGTGCGCATGAAGCTTTGCCGCGTGGCGGCGGCAGCTTGCGCTTTGTGCCAATCACCATTGTCGTTGGGGAACCGATCTTTTTTACGGCCGCCGATCTCGGATCGCGAGGCAAGGATCTCTACGGACGGCTAAGCCAACGCGTTATGGACGCGATCGCCGCGTTGCATCTGGATTAATCTGCGTTTGCGCGCGAAACGTCGACATCGATATTTCAGAGGTGAATTCATATCCGGCCAGCGAAGAAAAGCCTTCCCGAGCTCGCAAAAGCCGCATTGTGCTTATGCTGATAATCGTCATGTCAATGGCGCTGCTGGCGCTTTATGCGAATATCCAGCGTTGGCGGCGAAGCCAGGTCGAAACGGTTATCGTAACGCCGGCAACGTCGCCCTCATTGACAACCCCTTAAATCTTGCGCTATCGCGCAACTCACTTCGTTGTTCGACTAATCGAAAGAGATTTCGGTCTACGGGATGGCATTGAAAAGAGTTCCAGCAAAACGGCCGACTTCTAAACCAATTCCGCCCTGCCCCTACGACGGCTGGAAGCTTGCACTATTCTTTCGCCTGCCGCGCAGCCAGCTCGCGCGCGTAACTTAGCGTGTCGATGGCATCCACATTTTTGTCGCGCCGTATGGCTTTGATCCGTGGAAAGCGCAGCGCGAGTCCACTCGCATGGCGCGCGCTCGGCTGAATTGAATTGAACGCAATGTCGAGGACGATGTCCGGTTTTACCTCACGATAACGGTCACGATCCACAATTGTATTTTGTTTGAAATGATCGGTTAGCTCGGCAATCTCCGCGTCGGTCAATCCACTGTAGGCTTTGCCAATAGGCAAAAGTGCGCCGCTCGTTTCATCGCGCACGGCAAATGTGTAATCGCTCAGCACGTTGTTGCGCTTGCCATGGCCCAATTCTGCGGCGACGACCACAACATCGAGCGTCGCCAGCTCCTTCTTTAACTTGAACCAGAACATCCCGCGCCGCCCGGGCGAATAATAACTCTCCGGGTCTTTGATCATGAGGCCTTCGTTCAAGCGGCGCCGTGCTTTCTGGAAGATTTGCTCGATCTCGACGGCGGAACGTGCAGGAAACACTTCCGCCCTCTGAAACCGCAGCGGCAATTGCAACCTCCCGAGCCATTCGCGCCGCTCGCGCAGCGGTGTTTTCAGCAACGAGCGTCCGTTAAGCCAAAGAAGATCGAAGAGGATAAATGCCACCGGGACATCTGCCGCTGCGCCCTTGAATAAATCCCCGCTGTCGCCCTTGCGACCAAGCCGTTTTTGTAAATCGAAGAACGTGAGTCTGCGACCTTCTTCAAAGGCAATAATTTCCCCATCGCCAATCAATTCCGGTTCGAATTTCCGCGCTTGCTCCGCCAGTTCCGCGAATTGATCAGTGATGGGCCGCAAATCGCGCGAATAAATTTCGACTCTCTCTGCGCTGCGATGAAGCTGTGCGCGGATCCCATCGAATTTATCTTCGACAAAAACTCTAGTGGCCGTGTCAGCCGCAGAAGTCTTGGCATTAACGAACCGTTCCCAGACTGCGTCAGCTGTTGGTTCGGGAGTCGCAAGCATGCACTTGATCGGGCGAAAGATCGACATTTCCGCACGATCCAATTGCTTTTGGGAAGCGAGCGCCGCGGTCGCGCTAATATCGCCCAGCAGCATGTTCGCCTCCTTGACCTGATCCAGGGGCTCCTCGAATGCGCGAGCGATTGCTTCTTCCAGAAGTCCCTCACGCAAACCGATGCGCAAATCTCCTGTTAGAATTTTGATCACATACTGGCCCTCACATGTGGAGAGTCGGGCCAGGCGTGATTGCAATAATTCCGTTTTCGCCCTTGGACCGCACGCCCTCTGCAAGGCTTCGAAGAAATCGCGCGATTGCGCGAGACTGAATGGTTCGGGCTTTGTTCGACTATCGAGCGCTTCAAACGCCGTTTTCCCGGCATCGCCGTGGCCGTGGGCAATGCGGCGAAATTCCGCGTCACTCACTTTCGCCGCGGCCTTGATTGCGCTGTAAACGATCGATCCTCCTATTTGCAGTGTGCGGAGATCGCGCTGGGTAAAGGCTCTCCCAGTAAAATAAGTTGTCGCAATCGAAAGCTGATCCCGATTGAGCGTGCGTAAGTAATCCGCGAGAAACCGTATCTTTTGGAGCTTCGCTGGCGTAGCCGCAATCGCCTCGCCGACTTCAGCAAAGCCACGAAATTCTGAATCGATGGACGATTGTCGATTTTTTACAGAGTTGGCGGTGCTAGCCGCAGCTATCGAAGATCCAGGTGACATGCCCGTGACTACAGTTTTTTTCGGCAGCGCGAGCTCCATTTGATTTTCTTCCGTCAGCGCCCACGCCTCTATCCCGCGATCTCGCAGGTCGCGCGCGAATTCGGCCGCGAAACCGTGAAGAGTCAGCACGCGTTTGGGCCGAACAAGATCGACATAGCGAACGAGGTCGTTGTAATCAGCATGGTCCGAGAGCGGAAACGCGGCATCAACTTGGTAGCGATAAACTGCATTCGAATCGACTGCCCAGCCACTGACCATCGCAACGCGTTTACGTGGAATTTTTTCCAGCATGCGCGATCGATTTGCGCTCGGCGGGCAGATGAGAACCTTCCCCGCGACATCATTCGCGTTGTAGCGGACGTATTTGCAAAACGATTGACCGAACTGCTCGTAGATACGAGTCATCTGATAAACGGAACCGTGCAGCATGGGCGTCAGGCCGGCTCCATCGAGCGAGCACAGTATCTCCTGGGCCTTTCCTAACGAATAGCCAAGCAATACCGGCACTTCGCCCTCATCGATTGTTTCGCGGCAGAAAGTGACTACTTGATTAATGATCTGCCCAGTTGGTGGAAATCGGTAGCGCGGCAGGCCAAAAGTCGTCTCCATAATAAGTGTATCGGCTCGCTCCCATTGTGCTTGCTCGGCGGATTTCCCCGGCCGCAGTTTGAAATCGCCGGTGTAAAGCAGCGTGTCACCCGCCGTGAAAAGGCAAAGTTGTGCCGAACCAAAGATATGACCGGCGGGTAACAGCATAATCTCGAGATCATGCACTGTTCGCCTTTTACCAAATGGCAACACATGCTCTGTGCGAATGCCCGGCAGTCGGGCGTGCATCAAACGCGCGGTGCGATCGGAAAGGATGATCTCATCATGAGGCGCAACGTGGTCGCTGTGCGCGTGCGAAACGAAGGCAAAGCGCTTTGCATCCCAGGGGTCAAGCCAGAGATCCCGCTGTGGCAAATAAACACCGCGGTCAAAACAAACGTCGAGCACGATGAAATTTATGCGTGAATCTTGGTAGAGAAAACGGGTTTTGGGGCAGCACAGCTTATTTCTGGTCGGACCAGTTGGCCGATATTCCATCGCTGCCAGAATCGAATCTATAATCGAATGAATCTCGCTCACGGACTTTGCTGCCAGTTTTCGTTTTCGCGTCCCTTCTCCGGCGTTGGCGCATTGACACGGCGCCTAAGAGCCGGTTTTATTCCGCCAATGAGGTTTACCGCTGTAATATCTGGCTTCATCTCTTACGCCTTGGCTGTTTTCGCTGTGAACGGCGCCGAAGAACCCAGGATCCTCGAAGAAGTAAAACCACTCCCGGTCGCGATGAGCAAAGATTTCGAATTTCGAAAAACGAAACTTTTTTCTATAAGCGATACTTCTCTTCACCAACGACAGCCCAATGCACCGGGTACAACGTCAAAACCAGGGAAGCTCTCCAGTACGGCCCCTTCATCAAAATCGAGTACCGTACAGGAGGCTTCAATCACATTTGAGCGGCAATATCGCCTGTTCGGCGCCGTGACAGTGTTCGATCAACGTCAACGTTATGGTGATTATTTCGATTTCTTTTGGCGCGCCAAGCGGCCAGCTGACATAACGGTTCGTCTGGAGTATCGTCAGGAGAAATTACACGAACACGTCCAGGGGCAGGAGATTTCATATCACAATGTACGCGGCACGCATAAGACGGAATTCAAGGTCGTCGGCGACGATTACTTTGACGACGGGCGAGTGATTAGCTGGCGTTGCGTGTTGATAGAAAACGGGCGAATTGTGGCCGAGAACCGCTCCTATATGTGGGAGTAACGCTACCGCCTGTTTCTGAAACACAACTTTCTGGGTTTTCGAAATCAATTCCTCGGGAGTTCCACGATGTTGCCGGGTTTGACAGCATGCCTCTCGGTCTTGTATCTTTTAAAGAGTAAACGTGGAGTCATCGATTCAAGTAGGGGTAAATGGTCCAGCGGTATGGGTGAAAGTGGAGGGGAAGGGCAGTTTCCTGAACAGCGGGAACCTGAAAGAGTTCGCTCGCGAGATGTTGAACCGCGGTTATCGCGAATTTGTGATTGATTTGGCGCATTGCGCGATGATGGATTCCACGTTCATGGGCACAATGGCCAGCGTGGCGTTACGCTTGAAAGAACTCGGCCACGGTCATCTCCACGTTATTCATTGCGGGAGCCGAAGCCAAGAACTCCTCTCCGGGCTTGGCCTCGATCAGATATTCGACATTCACGCCAATGGTTCGACCGCGCCTAAATGTGAGGCACTCGAACGTGATTCCAAGGATGAGCGGCAAGGGACAAAGAAACGGGAGCAAGCGGAAACAATGCTCGAGGCGCACGAAGCTCTTTGCGAGGCGGCGCCGGAAAATCTCTTTCGTTTTAAGGACGTTCTCGAGTATTTAAAGCAAGACCTTCATCACGAGACGCCTTCGAAGTAAGCTGGCCCTTCATGACGTGGCCGATTCTTCTCTTCGGACTGTTTTTCGCGTCTGTGGCCGGGTGGATTCTTACTGCCTATACGCAGACCCGGCGGATTCGAGCGTTGGAGCGCTCACATGAGGAAATTCAGGTCGAAGAAACTCTGGTTTTCGATTTTCTCCACGGACTGGGAGAAGCTTTCAGGGACACCATTCGACCTAATGAATTGCACCGGCTCATCGTCGAAGGGGCAACCCGTATTCTCGATGCACACGGCGGCGCGCTCTATGTGATTGATCGTACAGGTGGAAAGCTCACTCCGGCGTTTATCTCGAAGGGTTGCCCACCGCTGGTAGACGTTCCCCCGGACATTTTACAGCAAGCGGCCGCCACTCCGATCGCGCTCGAGAGCTACCTGCGGCTGCGCTCGATTGCTCCGGGTGACGGGCTTATCGGGCGTGTCTGGCAAACAGGACAGTCTGTTTCCTTCAGCGAATTCTCCCAGGTGTCAGAGCTCGCTAGATTACGTGACAGTGCTTTTGGCACTGCCTCTGTGATGGCAACATCGCTTTCCTACGGAAAACAAGAGCTCGGTGTCCTCGCAGTCGCCAATGGCTCAATGGGCGCGCCGTTTTCGCAAGGCGATTTCATTGTTTTTAAATCGATTGCCGAACAATCCGCCTTTGCCCTTTACAACGCCATCATTTACTCGATGGCGAATGAAAAGAAGCGACTCGATCATGATCTCGAGATTGCACGGGATATTCAGCGGATTCTGCTTCCGGCGGAAGCGCCAGCCATTAACGGTTTTCAAATCAGCGGCATTAACGTGCCCGCCCGCCAGGTGAGCGGCGATTATTTTGATTACATTCATGTCGACGACGAACGGCTTGGTGTTGTCATCGCCGACGTTTCGGGCAAAGGCGTTCCGGCATCGCTGATCATGGCGATCTGTCGTAGCGTTTTGCGTGCTGAGGCGGCGCGGAATCCTTCCCCGGCTGATGTTTTGCGAAAAGTAAACCGGCAGCTTTATCCCGACATTAAGGAAGACATGTTTATCAGTATGGCGTATCTGATCCTTGATCACGAGCGCAATGGCATCACCCTTGCACGCGGTGGGCACGACGCCCCATTGCTTTACAAGCAACAGTCACAAAGCGTTACGCCGGTAAAATCCCCCGGCATGGTCCTTGGAATTGACAGCGGAAACGTGTTCGATAGGATTACGAACGACTTCGCTGTCCCCCTTGAACGCCATGATTGCCTCGTCCTTTACACCGACGGGGTAACGGAAGCGCTAAATACGGAAGGAGACGAATTTGGTCTTGAGCGCACGATCGAGTCCGTCCGGGCCAGCGCGAGTGATGGCGCCCAAGCAATTGTGCGGCGAGTCATCGATGACGTCCGCAATTTTACCGGTTCGCAGCCTCAAAATGACGACATCACTCTGATCGCCATCCGCAAAACATGAAAAAGATTCCTGTGACCGAACAACGCCGGGAGCCTGACAGATCGATACCGGCAAATCCGACGAAAGTCGCGAGCCAGGCATCGACATCGCCCCCTTCATCGACAGTACCCGAGGCGGAAAGAAGTGAAACAGAGGATCCGATGGCGGGTTTGCAGGCTGATCTCGATCGTTTTCGCGATCTTGCACTGCGCAGCCAGGCCGACTTTGAAAATTATAAAAAGCGCTGTGCCCGCGAGAAAGAAGATGCGATTAAATACGCGAACACTTCCTTGCTGGAGCGACTGGTGGCGATCGTCGACAATTTCAAGCTTGGTCTGGAAGCCGCGCGAGGCGAAAGCGAACAGTCTCCGATTTATTCCGGAATGACCCTCGTGCTGAAACAACTAAACGATTTCCTCGCTGAAAATGGATTGCAGGCGATTGAAGCTCAGGGACAAAAGTTCGATCCAAATTTGCACGAAGCGATTGCACATGAACCGAGCGAGCAATTTCCGGAAGGCACCGTTATCCGCCAGGCCCGCCGCGGTTATCGATTCAAGGACCGCTTACTGCGGCCTTCGAGTGTTGTCGTTTCATCGGGCCCGACAAAGAAAGTCGCGAGTGATAAGTAACGGGGGGGGTGAGCGACCTGCTTCCTCTTGTCATTAGTCACCGCTCACTCATCATTTTTTGAAAATGGCTACCGCCAAACGCGATTATTACGAAGTTCTCGGTTTGGGACGCAACGCCTCCGAGGACGAAATCAAGCGTGCTTATCGCAAGCTCGCCGTTAAGTTTCATCCAGACAAAAATCCTGATGACCCTCATGCCGAGGAAAAATTTAAGGAGCTCGGCGAAGCTTATGATGTTCTCATCGACTCGGATAAACGCGCGGCCTATGATCGTTTCGGCCACGCTGCCTTCGCCCCGGGAGGTGCGGGTTTCGGCGGCGGTGGTTTTCATGATCCGTTCGATATTTTCCGTGAAGTTTTCGGCAGCGGCGGAATCGGCGGCGGCATTTTCGAGACATTCTTTGGGGGCGCGGCCACGCGGGCGCAAGATCGGCAACGCGGTTCCGATTTGCGCTACGACATGGAGATCAGGCTCGAGGAGGCGGCGTTCGGCGTCGAAAAGGAAATTGAAATCGCGAAGCTCGAGACCTGCGATAAATGTCAGGGTAGCGGCGCTGAGCCCGGTTCGCGAAGCATCACGTGTCCCGTTTGCAGCGGCCGTGGGCAGGTAATCAGTTCGCGCGGATTCTTTCAGGTTTCGCAAACATGTCCGCGCTGTCGCGGCGCCGGACAGATCATCGAGAAGCCGTGTCGGCAATGTCATGGTGAGGGGCGCGTGGAAAAACTGACCCGCATTAAATTGAAGATTCCGGCCGGAATCAGCGAGGGTGCGCAGCTGCGCTCCTCGCGCAACGGCGAGGCCGGCATTCGCGGTGGGCCACAAGGCGATCTTTACGTCGTCATACACATTAAGGAGCACAAAATCTTCCAGCGGGATGGCGACAATCTTTATTGTGAAGTTCCGATTCCGTTTTCGATCGCGGCGTTGGGCGGGCAGCTGGACGTTCCGACGCTTGAAGGTAAGGCGCATTTGAAAGTGCCGGCCGGCGCGCAAAGCGGACAAATCTTCAAGCTACGTGGCAAGGGTATCGTTCACGTCAATGGGCGCGACCGTGGCGATTTGCTCGTCCGGCTAATCGTGGAGGTGCCATCGCGTCTGAATGCCGAACAACGCCGCAAGCTCGAAGAATTTGCCGCGCTGTGCGGCGAGGAAAACACGCCAATGCACAAAAGTTTCTTTGAACGTGCGAAAGAATTCTTCCAATAAATGGGCGTAGGAAAGTGGAACGTCGTTCCTCTATTCGCCTGGTTTACCGAGTATCTCAACGATGCCTAACGAGGCCGTAAAGCTGATCGAATGCCCCCGCGATGCGTGGCAGGGTCTCGAGGCACTGATCCCCACGGATGTGAAGGTGCAGTATTTGCGCGCACTGATCGGCGCGGGATTCAAGCACATCGACGCCGCAAGCTTTGTTTCTCCGAAGGCCGTGCCACAGATGGCCGATAGCGAAAAGGTGCTGGAGCAACTCGATTCGCCCAGCGACGTCGAAATCATTGGCATTGTGGTGAACGAAAAAGGTGCGGAGCGCGCCATCGCAACGGCTCGTGTGACGACGCTCGGGTATCCCTATTCGGTTTCCGAGACCTTTCTGCGCAAAAATCAGAATCAATCGTTAGAGGAATGCCACAGAATTTTGCAATCCATTAAGAAGAAGGCTGACAACTTCGGGCTCGACACGGTCGTTTACATCTCCATGGCCTTCGGAAATCCATACGGCGATCCCTGGGATGAAGACAAGGTGCGCCAGGCGATAGGAAAAATAACCGCGCTTGAGATCCGATCAATCTCCCTTGCAGACACAGTTGGTGTTGCTGGACCCGAACTTGTTGGCAGCGTGGTTTCCTCAGTGATAAGGGACTACGGTGCGTACGACATCGGCGTCCACCTGCATAGCAGACATGTCGAGGCAGCAGCGAAAGTACTAGCGGCTTACGACGCTGGTTGTCGCCGCATTGATGCGGCGATCGGCGGCCTCGGTGGCTGTCCGTTCGCGCAGAATACGCTGATTGGGAACATTCCGACAGAGAAGGTCATCGAGGCGCTGCAAGAACGCGGAATAGCCTTAGCGCTACGCAAATCGCTGAAAAGTGTGGTGGCGATGAATGCGGACATCGCCTCGAAATACGAAAGCGAAAACTGACGCAATAAATCTCGACACCCTGTTTCAGTTCACCAGCGCTCGATGTCTTTTCTGGATCTTTTAAAACTGAGTCATGAAACTCGAGGCCATGCACCGTTTCTATATTTCGCCCGAAAATTGGAACCCTGACGCGCCTGCCTTGACTGGGTCGGAAGCGCACCACGCGCGCGACGTCTTACGCATGAAACCCGCTGAAAAGCTCGTCCTTTTCAATGGACGCGGGCGCGAAATTACTGCCGAGATTGTCGATCTTAGCGGTGCCGGCATTCAATTGCGCAAATTACACGAAGCGGAAACGCCGGCGCTACGTTCCCGGATTGTTCTCGGGCAAGCGATTCCGAAGGGAAAGAACATGGACGTGATCGTGCAGAAGGCGGTCGAGATCGGAGCAGCCGAGATTGCGCCGATCATTTCTGATCGCACAGTCGTACAGGTCGATCTTGAAAGCGCCGCGCAGAAACATGCGAAATGGCAGCAGATCGCGATCGAGGCGGCTAAGCAATGCGGTCAGAATTGGCTGCCGCAGGTACACGCGCCGCGCAGGCTCGGCGATTTTTTTTTAGCCTCAACGGCGTTCGATCTGCGCTTGATCGGCTCGCTTCAGCCCGACGCGCAACATTTAAAGGAGATTCTCGCAGATTACTCCAACGAACATCAACATCTTCCAGAAAGTGTATTGATGCTTATCGGGCCGGAAGGCGATTTCACGCCGGCGGAGCTTGCGCTTGCCCGGCACCATGGGTGCCGTCCGATCACCTTGGGACCTATTATTTTACGGGTGGAAACCGCCGCCATTTATTGTCTGAGCGTTCTCTCCTATGAACTATTAATGTAGTGGTGCTTGTGCGAAGCATTCACTTAATCCTCGGCGGCCGACCTGTTCGACGAAATTACTCGGCAATCACCGGTTCGATGGCGGCGGCTTTGCTAAGCGTAGCTGCCTGCTCGGTCTTGTCCGGTGGTGCGGCTTCGATCGAGACAATTACAAATTGAGCGGCGCCATGATCGGAGTTGAGGGAGACAACTTCGCCAAGTTTGTGCCCGAGCAACGCCTGACCAATGGCAGTTTGGTACGAAATAATGTGCCGGTCGGGGTCGCCGTCCCACGCGCCCAATATTGTGTAGGTCTCTTCGTTCTTCGAATCCGAGTCGCGCAACGTGACGACCGTACCGATGGAAACGCGCGACGTATCCACCTTCTCAAAAGAGGTCCCCCGCGCGTTGTGCAGCATTTGTTCGAGTTCGGCTTTGCGTCGCATCAGCACGCTTTGCATTTGTTTCGCTGCTTTGAACTCAAAATTTTCGCTGAGATCGCCATACGATCTGGCGATTGCGATTTCCTTGCTGTTCTCCGGAATTTTGGTTTTAACGAGCTGTTCGTACTCCGCTTTGCGTCTTTCGAGACTACTCCACGAAACGATCAAAGGCGCAGTCTTTTCTTGTGTTTCAGCGCCCGTGATCATGTTTTCCAGTTCTGGATAAATCTTAATGATTCTCCCCAGAAGGGAACGTTTCGTTAATTCGTCAAATAACGGGCTGACTTGAAGCCGCCGCATGTAATCGCGGGCGACTCCGATATCGCCATTTGCAAACATGTCTCCAACTAATTGTCGATCGTCAACAAGCACCCGTTGCAACTTGCTGCCGCGACCCTGCACATTGTGCTGTTCGCGTTCCAATGCCCCAAAAATCGCGCCGAGTAATTCCGGATTGATTAGCTCGCGCCAGCGCTCGCGTTCGTTACATAACCAAACGAGCATCTCGCTCGTGGCAGAATGTTCCCGAATGCTGCGTTCAAGCATTGTTTTCACTTCAGCGTGTTGCCCCACCTCGCTAAACACGCGCGCTATTTGCGCGATCATGCGCCCGTGACTTCCCTCCATCAATTGCAAAGCGCGCTCCACCCAGCGAGGCCCGAGCACAGCGGGTAACGCTTGCAAAACCCGTTTCTCTTTTGTCGCAGGCAATTTTGGCAGGATCGACATCAAACGTTTCTCTTCATCAAGGATTAATTTCGAAAGCGTTAAACCAATGTGCGTTGTGTGGAGCTGGGAGATGCGCTCGAGCAAATCGTCCCGCGCAATGATAAGCTCGAAAGCGAGCTCAGGATGCATTTTCTGATTTCGCGCCGCCACATTCTCGATCGATCCGACCATCGGCTGCAGTTGTTTCTCTGGATCTTTGAATTGTTGATGAAATCTTATGATTTGTTCGAGTGCGGCGATTTGTTCTTTCGGCTGCCGCGCCTTGTTGAAAGCAGCAACTAGCTCGTCTGTGTGCGACACACCTTCTCGGCGCAGTTGGACCGACTCTGTCTTCTTTGCGGGGACCGAAAAAGCGCCACTCGTCTTGAGCGATTTCTTCGTGGATTCCCACCAGCGTTTCCATTCCGCTTCGGTAAAAACGTCGCCGATCAACCATTCACTGATCTGTCCTACGGTCGCGTAGCCGCCACGACTTTCGAGAATATTTCGCACAACTGCTACTGGTTCCTGCCTGACAAGTGTTTTGATCGATATCAGGTCGCTTGCCTTGCGTACCAGGAAGTGTTCGGGTGGGAGTGGCGTAAGATTTGCCGCCGCGTACTGGACCTGCATGGGATGCGATTTCTTGCCCGCGAAATCAATCACGACCTGATTGAGGAGAAGATTCCACTCGGTTACGCAACCGAATCCCCAGCTTTTGTGCAAACAAAAGGTGCCCGGCTTCAGTTTCTCGAGTTGCTCGGCACCGGTTGCGGTCAGTTTTCCCGACTCGACAAGTTTTTCCAGGTCCGGCTCCATGCGAATTGCACAAACTACGATGAAGACTTTGCTTGGCGAGAGAAAACTCTGATTAAGGGCGTTTACGATTGCGGTAAAGCGCCTGCCGTGAAACGCTAGCGCGTCGTGACAACCAGCATTTGGTTTTGGATCGCCTTTCACGCCGGCGTCTTCATCGCGCTGATTATCGATCTTGTTAGCTTCAAACGCCGCGGCCGCGAATTGAGCATGCGTGCGGCCGCCCAGCGGAGCGTATTGTGGGTGCTCGTATCGCTCGGATTTAATGGGCTCGTCTGGTACATAAAAGGAGCGCAAGCCGGCCTTGATTTTCTTACTGCTTACCTCGTCGAATATTCGCTTAGCGTTGATAACATCTTCGTTTTCGTATTGATTTTTGCTTATTTTCGCGTGCCGCCGCTGGCTCAACATCGCGCGTTAGTGTGGGGAATTCTCGGCGCGCTGGTCATGCGCGGAGTTATGATCTTGTCCGGCATCGTCCTCGTGCGTCGGTTTCATTTTATTCTCTACCTGTTCGGCGTGTTCCTGCTGATCACGTCGTTGCGAATGTTTTTCGGAAAACATCCATCGCGCGATTTCGGGGAGGGTTGGGTGATGCGAGTGTGCCGCCGTCTGTTTCGGGTTACTCCCGAATTTTATGGCGAGCACTTTAAAGCGCGCGTGGATGGCCGATGGATGCTTACGCCGCTGGCCCTGGCATTGATCGTCATCGACGTCATGGATCTCATCTTCGCGGTCGATTCAATTCCAGCAGTGTTCGCCATTACGCAGGACCCATTTATAGTTTATACGTCGAACATCTGCGCGATCATCGGTCTGCGATCGCTCTATTTTTTGTTGGCGGGCTTGATGAAACGGTTCGTCTACCTGCAAACGGGGATCGCTGTCATCCTCGGCTTTATCGGGACCAAAATGATTATTGCGGACGTTTACCCGATTTCCAACTGGCTCGCGCTTGGTGTCATCGTAATCGTCCTAACTGTGACGATCATAGTTTCGATGATCGCAACACGGAACCGTGCCGTGGCCGAAAATCGAAAATAAAATGTTGTGTTGATCGTTCCAAATCTGGTAGTTTATCGAAAAGCCTTATGAAAAACCTGATTGTCATCGCGCTAACCCTCGGACTTGCAGGAAGCTTATTCGGGGACATCCAGGATCCGCCTGCGAACGATTATGGGACAACGCGCAAAGTGGGTCGTGGCCTCTCGAATTTTTTCCTGGCTCCGGCTGAAGTTTTTGTAACGGTTACGAAGACCAACACGGACGAAGGTAACGCGGCGGCGTTCGGTTTAGGCGTGGTGCGCGGAATCAACCGCATGGCTGAGAGACACTTTGCCGGCTATCTTGAACTTTTTTGCTGGCCTTTTCCGGAGTTGCGCGAAAGTTATTATCCATTGTTGCCGAGTGATATTCCTTGGATTCATGCCGGCTACTCGGAATTTCCGCCCGAGCTCGGCAACGAATCGAAATATCCCTACGTGCGCGATTATTAGGAAAGACAGGCCCGCTCGCCTATTCTGACGGAGTGGCGTCGGGCTTGCTGCGATCAAGGAAAAGCTGAATCGCGATTCGTCTTCTGGTATTGACGGCGCTCAACAGCGACGTACAAATAGTGGACACGCTGAGGCGGTCAGGCGATGCAATCGCGACGTTTTCTCACGTTGCCGGCCATAGGCAT
>DASXNN010000076.1:0-3634 GCA_036495045.1 Candidatus Udaeobacter sp. | reverse complement strand
TGGTCTTGTGCGAACCATCGCAGAACGGCTGGTTTTTCGAAAGACCGCACATGCAAATCCAGACCGACTCCTGCTGCGGTTTGATTTCAAACGGCCGCTGGTCCGATTTCAAAACCTTACGCATGAACGAACCTAGCGCGCTATTCGCGGTTAACAACCTTTCCTAAGGACGGCGCTTGCCCTACAGCGAGCGTTGCAACTAACGTCCGATCATGCATCGCCATACATCGTCCGTTCTTTTACTCCTGCTTTCATTCGGGTTGCCCGCCTTGTCCGCGACAAAGTCGCCCATCCAGGAACGGGCGGATCGTTTTCTCGCGCTCGCTAACGCCGGATATCAAGCGCTCTATCGAGTGAACAGCGAAGCGCAGTGGCTCGCTGTCACCGATGTGACGCCCGAGCATGATGCTGCTGCTGAAGCCACCGGCAAGGCTTACGCGGCCTTCAACGGTAACCCCGCGATGATTACCGAAGCACGTGATCTGCTCACGCATGAGAGAGAATTGAATGAGATCACCATTCGCCAATTGAAGCAGCTTCTCTTGAATGCGGCTGAAGGTCCGATGACGAACCCTAACCTTGTCGCTAAACGCGTTGCCGCGGAGACGAAACAGGCGTCGATCCTTAACAGCTTCGAATTCAAATTAAACGGGATGAAAATCACCGCGAACGACATCGATAATAAGCTGGAGAAGAGCCTCGATCTCAACGAACGCAAAGCTGTGTGGGAAGCCTCGAAGGAATCCGGCCCAGCGCTCAAGCCGAACCTGGTTTTCCTGCGCGATCTCCGTAACGGCGTGGCGAAAGAGATGAAGTATCCGGATTACTTCGCCTTGGAAGTCGCGTCGTACGGGATGACCACCGACGAGATGCTTAAGATGCTGGACGATTGGATGGCGACGCTGCGTCCCCTCTATTTGCAATTGCATACCTGGGCGAAATACAAGCTGGCAGAGAAATTTCATCAGCCGGTGCCGAAGAGAATTCCGGCGCATTGGGTCAACAATCGCTGGGGTCAGGAATGGCCGGGGCTGGTTGAAGCAGCGAACATTGATAAGTACTTCGAAGGCCGAAAACCGGAGTGGATCATCAAGACGGCCGAGCAATTTTACACCGGGCTCGGCTTCTCGCCGCTGCCGCAAAGTTTCTGGGAAAAATCGGATTTATATCCGCTGCCGCCGGATTCGAAGCGGAAGAAAAACACTCACGCCTCCTGCTGGCATATCGACCTTGAGAACGACATTCGTTCGCTCCAAAGCATCGAACCTAATGCGCGTTGGTTTTTCACTGCACATCACGAACTCGGCCACGGATATTACTTCAAAGCTTACACGCGTCCGGAGGTTCCCTATTTACTGCGGATCGGCTCTGCGCCTGGGTTCCACGAGGGTGTCGGCGAATTGATTGCACTCGCGTCCAGCCAGGTGCCCTACCTGCAATCGCGCGATGTTTTACCAGCTGATTTCAAGCCGGACAAGACTGCGTTCCTCCTAGATGACGCGCTCGCGCGCTCGATCCCGTTTATTTATTTCTCGTGCGGGGTGATGCCGCATTGGGAGGCGGACATCTACGCGCGCAATCTCCCGCCAGAGCAATGGAACGCGCGCTGGTGGAAATACGTCGCTGATTTTCAGGGCATCGAGCCGCCGGCACCGCGGGGCGAAGAATTTTGCGATGCCGCCACCAAGACGCACATCAACGATAACCCGGCTTACTATTACAATTATGCGTTCGCGACCGTGTTCAAGTTTCAGTTGCACGACTACATCGCGCGCAAAATCCTCCATCAACCGCCACAATCGTGTAATTACGCCGATAACAAGGAAGTCGGCACGTGGCTGAACAATATTCTGAAAAAAGGGGGCACCGAAGATTGGCGCAAAGTTTTAAGGGAAGCGACCGGCGAAGACATCTCCACGCGCGCGATGATGGATTACTTCAAACCGTTGGTGGCTTGGCTCGAAGAACAAAACAAAGGCCGCCAGGTTGGCTGGGAATAAGTTGTAACACAGGCTTCCTGTTCTGTATCGCTGGACCCGGGCGATCTTTTCAGATCAGTAATTTGGCCAGACCGAGAAAAACAGCGAGACAGCCGACATCGGTGAAAGTTGTCACCACGATGCTTGACGCCGTCGCGGGATCGGCCCCAAATTTTTTTAAAACTAGTGGCACCATGGCGCCGACTACACCACTGATGAGGCAACTAATCGTTATAGCTAGAAATACGACAATGGCGAGCATCACGGCCACCGGACTCTTTATCATGATGGCAAAAATGAACATCGCGATTCCTCCAGTTACGCCAGTGAAAGCTCCATTGAATGTTCCCAGCAACATTTCCTTGGTGACGAGCATGCTTTCTCTGCCTGATCTCAAATCGCCCAGGGTAATTCCGCGCAAGGACACTGCCAGTGCCTGCACTCCAGTATTTGCCGCCTGACCAATGAGCACCGGTAGGAACACGGCCAAAGCAATGATTCGGTCGATGGTTTCCTGAAAATAACCGACGACGACAGCGGCAAGCAATCCGGAGAATAAATTTATCTGGAGCCAGGGATGCCGGAATTTGAGACTTCGCAACCACGGCGTCGTGAGTCGCTCCTCTCTTTCGACACCCACCATTTCGCCCGGTTGTGCGCTCAACTCGATCGCCTCTGCTTCAAAGAGCATTTGGCCGCGCAGGAGGCCGATTAATCGCCCCGTTTTTTCGCAGACCGGATAAACCGGAAAATGCCGAACCAATACCGCTCTCATTGCCTCAGTCAGAGACATGTCCGGCGTCAGATAGAACGGCTTCGCGAGCATAATCTTGTCCAGACGCTGAGTGCTTTGCGCCAGTAGCAGGTCGCGCATCACGATGACCCCAAGGAGCTTCTCCTCCTCGTCTGTGACGAAACCGTAGGTGATGATGGCTTTGGTGGCCAGGCGCCGAATCTGTTCGGTTGCTTCAGCAACGGTCGTTTGCGGCCGGAAAACAGCCAACGGCGGCTGCATCAATCGTCCGATGGTACGCTCCGGGTAGGTTTGATTGCGCATCCATTGCTGGGTGTCTTCAACGGAAGCGGTCGCCAGGATTGTCTGCCGCCGCGCTGAATCGAAGCGTTGCAGAATATTCAGTGCTGGCGCGGGATTGAGCAGTTCCAGCATCTGAACTACGAACTCGTCCGGATACGGCTCCAGCATTTTTGCCGCCTCGCGCGGATCGCGTTCTACCACTTTTGTAAACAGGTCCCTTAGCTCTGGTTCAATTTCACGCACAGCGCGAGCTGCGATCTCCTTTGTGTTCTCGTTCATATTGCACGACTCTGGCGAACCAAGGCTGAACTGGCAACATTAAGCGTCCAAACATCGCTAACGCTCGGAAATGGCTGTTTGGAAATCGACGCTCGATGCCGATCTTAGGTCGTGCGTGTTCTCGTTCTAACAGGCGCAGGCGTCTCAGCAGAAAGCGGTATCCCAACTTTTCGCGGCAAGGGCGGCTACTGGCGAAATTTCGATCCCGCAAAGCTGGCCACGCCGGAAGCGTTCGCGCGTGATCCGAAATTGGTTTGGGAATGGTATCGCGAGCGTCGGCAGCGCATCCGCAATGCGCAACCGAACGCTGCGCACGAGGCGATTGCGAAACTAGCCCAAC
>DASXNN010000075.1:0-3341 GCA_036495045.1 Candidatus Udaeobacter sp. | reverse complement strand
GGCGCTTCCACCGGCGTGGAATCGGTTACGATGCTCATCACACGTTTCCGCGTTTCCGTTTCATTGCCGAAGATGTCGATGTTGTTCCCGTAGCTTTTGCTCATCTTCTGTCCGTCGATTCCAGGAACGACTTCCGTTGCGGTCGAGATTCGCGGCTCAGGCAGCTTGAAAATTTCGCCGTATGTTTCATTCATCTTTACCGCCAGATCGCGCGTTATTTCGATGTGCTGTTTTTGATCTTTACCGACAGGCACAATGTCGCTGTCGTAAATCAAAATGTCGGCCGCCATTAGCACTGGATAATTGAAGAGTCCGGCTGACGCCGTCATCCCGCGCGCGACTTTGTCCTTGTAGGAATGCGCCCGCTCGAGCAATCCCATCGGCGAAACCGTGGCCAAAATCCAGGCCAGTTCTGTCACCTGTGGTACATCTGATTGTCGAAAAAGTGCGGCGCGTTCCGGGTCGAGACCACAAGCGAGAAAATCGAGTGCGACGCGGCGGCTGTTTTCTCGCAAAGCTTTCGGATCACGCAGGCTGGTGAGTGCGTGATAATCGGCGATGAAATAAAACGCTTCTCCCTCAGCTTGCAGAGCAATCCCGGGCCGCATCATGCCGAAGTAATTGCCAATGTGCAGGACACCACTGGGTTGAATACCGGATAAGATTCGCATTAGGGCTTCAGAGTTCAGTGAAATTTGAAATCTGCAATCCGAAATCTGCAGTTTCATCCGTTTCTTGCTCGCTAAAATTCGACACAACCGGTAGATAGAACGCGCGATGGCCCCTAAATCACAAGTTGTTTCTGTTGTCACTGGCGGAGCCGGCTTTTTAGGTTCGCATTTGACAGATCGTTTAATAGCGGAAGGTCATCGGGTTATCGCAATCGACAACCTGGTCACGGGTAATACCGCCAATATTGGACACCTGGCTGGAGGTGAGAATTACCGTTTCATCAAGCACAACGTCTCCAATTTCATTTTTCTGCCGGAACAGAAAATCGATTACGTTTTTCACTTCGCCTCACCAGCCAGTCCGATCGATTATCTCGAACTGCCGATTCCCACATTGAAAGTGGGTGCACTCGGTACCCATAACACCCTTGGCCTGGCCAAGAACAAAAAAGCCTCCTTTATTCTTGCATCGACCTCGGAATGTTATGGCGATCCGCTCGTGCATCCGCAAAAGGAAGATTACTGGGGCAACGTCAACCCGATCGGACCGCGCGGCGTTTACGATGAAGCCAAGCGTTTTGCCGAGGCGATGACGATGGCCTATCACCGCTATCACAAGATCGACACGAAAATTGTCCGTATCTTTAACACTTATGGTCCACGGATGCGATTGCGGGATGGACGCGTCGTTCCTGCCTTCATTGGTCAGGCATTGCGCGGCGAGCCGCTTACTGTCTTCGGGGACGGTTCGCAGACGCGCTCGTTTTGCTATGTTTCCGATCTGATCGACGGAATTTTCAAATTAGCGATGAGCGATTTTCACGAGCCGGTCAACCTCGGCAATCCGCGGGAGATGACGATCAAACAATTCGCTGACGAGATCATTCGTCTAACCGGAACAAAAACGGCAATCGAATACAAGTCGCTGCCCGTGGACGATCCGAAGGTGCGCCAGCCGGATATTTCTCGTGCGAGAAAAATTCTTGGCTGGGAACCGCGAGTGAGTTTTGAAGAAGGAATCACTCGAACGATTGAGTATTTTCGCCAGTCACTGCAGAGCAAGGGCTCGTCCCGATCCCTCGATCATTAATGCATTAATTATGAAAGCAAACTCCCTCCTGCTTCTTTTCATTTTTGTACCGTTTATTGCCGGTGCGCAAACGCGCGCGGCGACTGATTTCCAGATCACGAAGATCACCAAGAACTTAATTTCGACCCCGCAATTTACTTATGGGGGCGGGGAGCAACATCCAACCAATCAGCGGGATCGTTGGCTGGAAGTGGAGGTTGAATTTGCAGCGGCTCCCACACTAACCGATGAGCTGACGTTTAAGTACTACATTCTCTTGAATGGAAACCTTCTGACTGGTGAAGTGACGCACGTAAATATTCCCGCTGGCCGCGAGAGGCGCTCCGTCATGTACGTCCTACCACGCGCGCTTGATCGATTTGGAAACAATCGCCCGGTTACGGCGAATTCGTTCCAAAACATCGCCGTGCAAATTGTGCAGCAAGGTACGGTGAAAGACGAGTTGAATCTAGTGCGCGCCCAGCCACAATGGTATGCGAGCCTGCCGCAAGTCTCCGGATTCGTCTTGAACAAAAACGAAACGCCGTTTTTCCCGCTTTACTGGGACCGTTACGAGCAGATCAAGGGCCGTTGAAGCGCAAATTCCAAATCCGAAGGTTCAGGCTTCAAAGAGAATCCAATATCAAATGATCAAGGCGCAAGAAGTTCAATCCGATCAACCGGCCGGTTTGAGATTAGCGGGGCTACTCGGGAAGCGCTTTCGGAGTTGGCATTTGCCTGGGATTTGGGGTTTGGATTTTGGAATTTTTAACACCGTGGCGGTACCGACGCGCATTATCACTCTTAATATCGGCTCGCAGACGATCGGCCTGGCGAAATTTCGCGTGCAGTCACATGGAGGCTTGGTGTTGGTGGACTATCGCTTGCGCGAAATTCTAGCTGAGCCGGGAGGTGAGGGAATGCGTCACGCACAAATCGCGATTGTGCTGGGCGAAATAATGCATGAGTTACAAATCAAGCGCGGCACAGTCAACTATGCGATCGCTACGCAGTCTGCTTTCCTGCGTTTTGTCAAGTTGCCCTTGGTCGATGAGGAAAAAATCGAACGGATCATCGGATTTGAAGCGCAGCAAAACGTCCCGTTCCCAATGGATGAAGTCGTTTGGGATTACCAGCTCGTCGGTGGCGGGTCGGACGAACAAGTTCGGGTCGTGATTGTCGCGATCAAGACAGACTATCTCGAGGACATTAACGCGGCTATTGAGGAGTGCGGATTGCACGTTGACAAAGTCGGCATCGCGACGACGGGGTTATACAACGCCTTTAGATATAACTACAGCGAGCTCCTCGGTTGTTCCTTGCTCGTGGATATCGGCGCTCGAACGACCAATCTCGTTTTCATTGAGCCAGGGAACGTTTTCTTGCGGAATATTCCAATTGGCGGGAACTCGATCACCGCGGCGATTGCCAAGGAGTTTGGCGAGCCATTCGCGGCGGCGGAGCTTCGCAAGAAGCGTGACGGTTTTGTGAGCCTCGGTGGCGTCTATGCCGAGCCGGCAGATTCCGATGTTGCCCGCGTCTCAAAGATCGCGCGCAACACAATGACGCGGCTGCACACAGAGTTGATGCGTTCCATCACT
>DASXNN010000074.1:0-6100 GCA_036495045.1 Candidatus Udaeobacter sp. | reverse complement strand
CCTTTTTTGAGATTCGGTGCCGAAGAAGGTAGCTCAGCGGCTCGCCCCGAGATATTACCTTTCGACAACTCTCTCAGGCCCAATCAGTAGATGACGTTTTTCACCTAGAGTGCATATAAAACGCCATGCCCTGTGAAACCTTTGTATTTAAGGATCGATTGCTTGCAATGGTCCCTTTTGGCATTGATTTTGTCTTTCAGTGGAACCCGTGACACGGGAGCGGCCCGCAGACTTCGAGCCCGGAGCAAGTCCGTCCATGGGCCTTGTCGTAATAGGCCACGATATTTGGTTTCTATTACCACAAGCCGACGTTTGGAATGCGCGGGAGCATCGAGGCCAAGCGTGGGCTCTCTGGCGGCCTTGACGTTGCCGTTCCGAATGTTAGCGTCGGCGCGACCCTCGATTCTAACCTGCAAAATATCATGAACACTTCCCATGGCGCCCTGATCTCTTACCTTCTGCTCGGCTTTCTTCTGATTTTTGGATATGGGATTTCAGCAGCGTCGGCGCAGGAGCAGATCGGCGCCAGCATCCAGCAGCTGATGTCCCCGGAAGAGTTCAGGGCAGCGGGTCTCAACAAGCTTTCGCCCGAGGAGCTGCAAAAACTCGATGCCTGGTTGCAAGGGTACCGAGAAACTACCGAGAAAAAGACTGAGAAGAAGGTCAAGCAATCATTCTTTAAATTTGGAGAACCGATTCTGAGCCGCGTCGATGGCTCGTTTGGCGGTCTAAAGGGCCGTACCCTGATTAAGTTGGAAGACGGCACGGTTTGGAAACAAGCCAATATTGACGATCACTATGGCCCGAGTCCCATCGATCATCCCGGGGCGGAAGTTGTTCATACGGGTCTTGGTTACAAGATGCGAATTCAGGGTGTGCCGGAATTTTATGTGAACCCGGCGCCCACCCACTGATCAGACAAGCGTGGCCGTGCCTCCGGCCGCGGGCATCAATCGCGTCAGGCCAAACTCAGCGTGTATTAGCTGGGCCGCGCGCTCCGCATCTTTTTCGTCGATGATGACTGCGATTTTGATCTCGGAAGTGGAGACCAACTGGATATTGATGCCACCCCGACCCAGGCATTCGAACATTCGCGCGGCTACGCCGGAATGTGATCGCATTCCGATCCCGACGACGCTCAGTTTGGCCACGCCGCTTGCTGTGTTCAAGCGTTTCGCGCCAACCTCGCTGACGACTGGCATCAGGGTTTTCCGGGCGTTCTCCAATTCGTCTTCGTGAATTGTGAATGAAATGTCGGTCGTTCCGCCGATCGACGCGTTTTGCACGATCATATCCACGATGATGTGCGCGGCGGAAATATTCGAGAAAATCCGGCCAGCGCAGCCCGGTTCATCTCGCACTCCTGAGATTGTCAGTTTTGCCTGGTGGCGATCGAGGCTGATGCCACGAATAACGACGTCCTCCATGCTTGGGGTCGCTTCCCTGGCGACTGTTCCGGTGCTCGGTTTGAAACTCGATCGCACCTCGAATTCGATCCCGAACTTTTTTGCAAACTCAACCGCGCGTGATTGCATTATCTTCGACCCTGCACTGGCCATCTCGAGGAGCTCATCATAGGCGACCTCGTCGAGTTTTTTTGCGTCAGTCACGACGCGAGGGTCACATGTGAAGACACCATCGACGTCGGTAAAAATCTGGCACACATCAGCGTTCAGTGCGCCGGCCAAAGCGATTGCGGTTAAATCGGAACCACCCCGGCCGAGCGTCGTTGTTTCCCCTTCCGGTGTCTGACCCTGAAAACCGGCAACGATTACGATGTAATCCTCGGACAACAGCTCATGAATTTGTTTTGGACTGATGTTCGCGATTCGGGCCTTGGTATAATTGCGATCGGTTAAAATCCCCGCCTGCGCGCCCGTCAAAGAGATTGCTCTACCCCCAAGTGCGTTGACCGCCATGGCGACCAGAGCGGTCGCAGCGTGCTCGCCGGTTGCGAGCAAAATATCCAGTTCGCGCTCGGCTGGTTGCTCCGACGTCTCATACGCTAGTTTGATCAGGTCATCGGTCACCCCGGCCATTGCGGAGATCACTGCCACCACGCGAGAACCTTCTCGCTGTACTTCGACAAGCCGGCGCGCCACGTTACGGATTCGCTCGGCAGTCCCGACCGAAGTGCCGCCATATTTTTGAAGAATCAGGCGCATGTCAGAAGTAAATTAGTATTGAAACAGAGGAAGCGAAGCACAGAAACAGAACGGGATGGTCGTCGCTTCAGAGGCACAGGCTCAGTTGCAACGTATGCTAGAACGCAAGGGCGCGCCGGACCTCGCTCGTGATCGGCGCGACCGGTTTTAGCGCCCCCATTTGTTCCCGAATCACATCGGGATCTTTCAATCCGTGCCCCGTCACAGTGCAGACGATTCGACTTTCCTCCAGAATTTCTCTGAATGAACACGTCGCCTCTTTTGAATCGCAGCATTTGAACAGTCCGGCAATCGTCGCGGCGCTCGCCGGTTCAACAAAAATTCCTTCCTGTCGCGCCAGCCATGTCTGTGCGGCGACAATTTCTTCGTCGGAAACTATGTCGATTGCTCCACGTGACTCCTCAATTGCAACACGCGCCTGTTTCCAACTCGCCGGATTGCCAATTCGAATAGCCGAGGCAACGGTTTCCGGGTTTTCGATGATTCTGTTGTGAAAGATCGGCGCCGCGCCTGCGGCCTGAAAACCGATCATTGCTGGCAATCTTGCCGATCCACTCGACTGGCGCTCAGGACAGGTTCTTTGGCGCGCATAATATTCTTGGTAGCCTGCCCAATACGCGGTGATGTTGCCGGCATTACCGACGGGGAGCAAATGAAAATCGGGCGCACTGCCCAGAACCTCGACAATCTCAAATGCAGCGGTCTTTTGTCCGGCGATCCGATCCGGGTTAATTGAATTCACAATAACAAAGTTGTCGCGCTCGCCAAGCTCCCGCACGATTCGAAGTGCATCATCGAAGTTTCCGTTAATTGCGACGATTTTCGCTCCGTAGGCGAATGCCTGCACCAATTTGCCGCTCGCAATTTTTCCCGCGGGCAAAATCACCGCGCACGAAATTCCCGCCCGCGACGCATATGCTGCCGCCGATGCGGAGGTATTTCCGGTTGAAGCGCAGACGAGAGCGTTCGCGCTCTGCTCCAGCGCTTTAGAGACGGCCACGGTCATACCGCGGTCCTTGAACGAACCGGTCGGGTTTAGCCCTTCGATTTTGAGGAAAACATCGCAGCCATGGCCCACACGTTTGCTTAATTTTGGGCAATGAGTGAGAGGCGTGTTACCCTCGCCCAGCGAAATAACCGGCGTTGAATCAGATACCGGAAGATATTCGCGGTAACGTTCGATCACTCCCCTGCCGTGTTTCACCTTTCCGTTTGTCGCTTGCATCGGCAATTTTCCATTCGAAACAAATCCCTGCGATTGTCGATCTGCAAGTGCAGTTGTAAGATCAGCCGTGTATGCCTGCGCTTAGCAAGGAAGATAAACTACGGCTCCTGACCACAATTCTGGAGAGCCGCCATGCCGACTTGCGCGAGCAGAATTTGAATCGTCAGGGCAAGGGTCACTTTCACGTTTCCGGAATGGGCCACGAAGCGCTCGCGGCGGTCGCATTTCTCATGGAGCTGGAAGATTACGTTGTGCCGTACTACCGCGATCGCGGTCTCATTCTTGGACGCGGCATGACGACGCGCGAGCTTGGCTTGGAATATTTTGCCAAGCGCAATACTGGCAGCGGCGGCCGACAGATGCCGTCGCATTACAGCAACGCGAAGCTGCATATTTGGAGCGTGCCGACGCCGACCGGCTCACAGCTTCTCCCCGCTTGCGGCATTGCCTGGGGCATCAAGCTCGATCACAAAAAAAATCTCGTGGTCACAACAGTCGGCGACGCTGCGACACGCCAGGGCGATTTCTTCGAAGCAGTTTCTTTCGCGAAGGAAAAGAAATTGCCTCTGCTGCTCGTCGTAGAAGACAACGCCTACGGCATCAGCATGCCGACCCGCGAAACCAATCCGCTCGCACTCGGCGTTCTTGACGCGAGAGATTGGGAACGGATCGACGGCCACGACGTCCAGAAAGTTTATGACACGGCGCGTGTGGCAATGGAGAAAATTCGCGCCGGTACTGGCCCGGCATTTTTCTGGGTAAAAATGGAAAGGCTTTCCAGCCACACCAGCTCAGACGATCAAAAACTTTACCGTGACGAAGCAGAATTGCGCGCGCTCGAACAATGCGATCCGCTCAAATGCTGGAAGGATCAACTGATCGAAGAAGGTGTAATCACCGCCGAAGAATTCGCAAAGATCGACAACGACATCAAGGAGCGCATCCGCCGGGAGTACAGCGAGGCAGAGAAAGCCGAAGATCCATCGCCTAACGAGCTTCTCGCCAATGTCGCCAAATTACCGCCGAAGATCGACAATGAGATCCTCCCGCCTGGGAAGTACCGCATCGGCGATACTGTGAACAAAACATTACGTGCGGGGCTCGAAGAAGATCCGCGCCGTATCATTTTCGGCGAGGACATCGAAGATCCTAAAGGCGGCGTGTTTCGCCTCACGCAAAAACTTTCAACCGAATTTCCAAACCAGGTTTTTAATTCGCCGCTCGCTGAATCGACGATTCTCGGCGTGGGCTGTGGTCTCGCCGCTTACGGCAAACGCCCCGTGTTCGAATTGCAATTTATCGATTTCATTTACCCGGGCTTCAACCAACTGATCACGAATATCGCGACCTTGCGCTGGCGATCGTTTGGGAATTGGAAATGTCCTTTGGTAATTTATGCGCCCTACGGTGCTTATCTTCCCGGCGGGAGTTTGTGGCACAGTCAGGCCAATGAATCAGCGTTCGCGCACTATCCCGGCCTGAACCTTGTCATTCCAAGCACGCCGGAAGATGCGGCAGGCCTTCTCTGGACCGCAATGCATAGCGAAGACCCCGTGATCTTTCTAATTCCAAAACATTTGCTCTGGGCCGAGCACGAATCGCACGAACCTGTCCGCGCCGTGCCGTTTGGTCAGGCGCGCAAATGCAGCGAGGGCTCTGAAGTGACGCTCGTCGCATGGGGAAATACGATCGAAAAATCTCTCGAAGCGGTCGCGAAGATCGACAGCGAAGGAAGGGTCGATTTGATCGATCTTCGTTCGATCATGCCGTGGGACAAAGCGACCATCGAAGAGTCCGTGCGAAAAACCCGACGTCTCGTCATCGTGCAAGAAGACACGGAAAATTGCAGCGTCGGGCAGATGATCATCTCGCATCTCACCGGCAACGTGGAACTCTGGAGCACGATGATCAGCCCGCCAATTCTCGTGAGCAAAGCCAACGTCATGATCGGTTACAATCCGATCTATGAATACGCCGCGCTGCCAGATGTGCAGCGGATTGTCGCCGCGATCAGGCGCTCGATTTCGACAGGGCAGGAACGTTCTGTGGTCGCGGTCGCTGATGTAGAGGCGGCTGCCTCCAGCCGCAAAGTCGAGCCCGCGCCTGATGACAGGCGCCTCTACACGCCGAAGATTGACACGACGAAACAGCGCGCACAAAGCATCACTGTTCCAATCATGGGCGAAGGAATTCGCAACGCGAAGATTGTTTCGCTTTTGAAAAAACCCGGTGATCCGATCGCGCTCGACGATGATCTTTGCGAAGTCGAAACCGATAAGGCGGTTTATCCGATTCAGTCTTCCTTCGCAGGAGTAATGGGCGAATGGAAAACCAAAGTTGGCGATGCCGTCGATATCGGCCAGGAACTCGGCACCATCTTCACCGGCGATGGTGAGTCTATAGCGGCGAAAGCGTTCGGGTCTACAGATGCCGCGGCTATCTCCAGCCACCAAGAAGCGCGTGAGGACATGCGCCGCCACACCGGAATCGAACCGGCCCTTTCGCCTACGATCACCCGTAAACTCAGTCACGTTATTCCTGCCAATTTGCAGATCGACGCGCGTTGGGACTCAATCCGACAGGCGCGCGATGTGGCGAAAAAGAAAAACGGGAAGCACGCCCCCTCCCCCTCTGTGATGATCGCATGGGCAGTTGTGCGCGCGATGGAAAAACATGCGCCATTCCGACGTTTAATCCTCGAGGACGATCA
>DASXNN010000073.1:0-6067 GCA_036495045.1 Candidatus Udaeobacter sp. | reverse complement strand
TGGGTATCGACGGTGCGCGTATCGATCACGCTTTCGTATCCCCAAACCTCGTTGAGCAAACGGTCTCGCTCCTGCACGCGACCGCGCCGCTGCATCAGTGTGCGTAAAAGTTTGAATTCAAGGCTGGTCAGATTGACGCGTTTGCCGTGCACGGAAACTTCGTGACGCGCCGGATCGATCACGATCGGACCGGCGCTAAGATGATCCTCGTCTGGTTTTCCATCGCTTCGGCGCAGGATCGCGCGAATGCGCAGAGCCACTTCGCGCGGGCTGAAGGGTTTGGTCACATAATCATCGGCGCCAAATTCCAGGCCGACGATCCGGTCGATCTCTTCGGCTTTTGCGGTCAACATTAAGACTGGAATCTGACGGGTCGCAGGATCGCTTTTCAAGATTTTGCAAATCTCCAGCCCCGACATTTTCGGCAACATCAGATCGAGAACAATCAGAGCCGGACTTTCGTTGCGCACTTTGTGTAATCCAGCAGCGCCATCGCTGGCTGTCGAGATCGTGAACCCTGCTTTGCGTAAATTGAGCGCGAGAAGATCGAGAACGTCGCGTTCGTCCTCAACGATTAGAATTGTTTTGCCGGTCGCCGCTTCCATTGCCAGCAGCTTTATCGCCTAAACTATGCCGATTCGCCAGCTAAGCCTTCTTTACGCCCGGCTCTCCTGTTCCAAGCGACCTGTCTCGCGCGAGGTTTCGAAAACTCTTTGATAGGGCGAATCGCGGCAGAGCGAACTGCCTCCACAATTCTTTCGATTGTATCCTTCTCGTTGCAAGAGGGGATAACGATTGAAATTTTCGCTTTTTCAACAAGCTGTGCGGAACTTTGCCGTGGCAATTGGTCTTATCCGTTAGCGAAATTCGCTGGAGAAAAAGAGCAGTTGTGCTTGGCTAGAAGGTTCGACATTTCTAGTCAGGATGCCTGCGCAAGTTATCAAAATCAGTGGTGCACGCCAGCACAATCTAAAGAACCTTCACGTGGAGATACCACGTGAAAAGTTGGTCGTCATTACCGGCTTGAGCGGCTCGGGAAAATCATCGCTCGCCTTTGATACGCTTTATGCTGAAGGACAGAGACGTTACGTCGAGAGTCTCTCCGCTTACGCCCGGCAATTCCTCGATCAGTTGGAAAAACCGGACGTCGACTTTATCGAGGGTCTTTCACCAGCTATTGCCATTGAGCAGCGCAGTGCTGGTGGCAATCCAAGATCGACCATCGCAACTGCGACTGAAATTTACGATTATTTACGCGTCCTCTTTTCAGCAGTCGGTCAGCCGCACGATCCGTTCACGGGACACCCGCTTGGTCGGCAAACGCCGCAACAAATTGTCGATCAAATTCTCTCCTATGAACCAGGGACTAGAATAGTCGTGCTGGCCCCTTTGATTGAAAACCAGGCCGGCGAATTCCGGGATGTGATTGAAAAAATGAAACGCGAAGGATTCATTCGCGCTCGGATTGACGGCCAGATCGCCGAGTTCGACCGCCCGGAACCGATTCGGCTTAAAAAAAACGAGCGACACACGATTGAGGCGGTCGTCGATCGTTTGGTCGTGCGCGATGGACTTCGCGTGCGCCTGACAGATTCAATTGAAATTGCGCTCAAATGGGGCAGGAATCGCGTGATTGTTTTAAAACAACGGCCCAACGTTCAGCCCCCGACGTCGAACGCTGAATTGCGCGAGACTATGGAGGAACTCCGTTATTCGACGGATTACGGCAACGCGGAAACCGGGTTCACGCTCGGCGAACTGACTCCGAAACATTTTTCATTCAACAGCCATCTCGGGGCGTGTCCGGCGTGCCACGGTCTTGGCACCGAGCTAGTTTGCGATCCCGACCTGATGATTTCCGACCCCAGCAAAACACTCGCTGAAGGGGCGATCACGCCATGGCGACGCGGAACAAAGCGAATGCAGGTCTACTACCGCCACCTGCGGGGCGCGCTCGTCAAACATTTTCATGTCGATGAAAACGTGCCTTTCGCCGAATTGCCTGAGCGATTCAAGGAGGCGCTCTATTTTGGTACCGGCGATCAACCAATCAAGATGAGTTTCAGAAGGAATGGTCGCTCCAGCAAAACGGCGCGACCGTTTGAAGGGCTGGTTCCTCAGATGCAGCGGCTCTACGAAGAAACTCAAAGCGAGTTCACTCGCAATCGCATCCGAGCGTTCATGACCCGTGAGCCATGCAAAGTGTGCGGCGGCGCGAGGCTTAAACCGGAGATTCTCGCCGTCACCATTAAAGATCGACATGGACGCGAATCGAATATTCATCAATTCAGCGAACAAACGATCGAAGCAGCCGCGCGATTCATCGAGGATTTCGAACTAAATCCGCAACAGCTAATGATTGTGAGCGAGGTCGTGCGTGAAATTCAGTCGCGGCTGCGATTTCTCATTGAAGTCGGGCTCGGCTACCTCACGCTCAATCGGGAAAGCGGTACGCTTTCTGGCGGAGAAGCGCAACGGATCCGGCTGGCGACGCAGATCGGCTCGGGGCTTGCGGGCGTTCTTTACGTTTTGGACGAGCCGAGCATTGGATTGCATCAGCGGGACAACGCGCGCCTGCTCGGAACGTTGCGGCGGCTGCGGGATCTCGGCAATTCCGTAGTCGTGGTTGAACACGATGAAGAAACCATTCGCGCGGCCGACCATATTGTTGATCTTGGCCCAGGCGCAGGTCCGCGGGGTGGCCAGATCGTAGCCCAAGGCGGCATCGAGGAAATTCTTCGCGCAAAAAATTCTTTGACCGCTGACTATCTCTCTGGACGCGCGCGTATCGCGATTCCCAAACAGCGCGTCGCGCCCAAATCCAACAACCATTCTGATGGCTGGCTCACGGTGGTGGGCGCGACTGAAAACAATCTAAAGAAAATCGATGTTTCTTTCCCACTCGGCTGTCTCACCTGTGTGACTGGCGTTTCCGGCAGCGGCAAATCAACGTTAGTGGATGATATTCTGCGGCGATCCCTCTTTCGACATTTTTATAACTCGAAAGAAAAACCCGGCACTTATCAGAGCGTTCACGGAGTGGAGCAGATCGACAAAGCGATTGTGATCGATCAAAGCGCGATCGGCCGCACACCGCGGTCGAATCCGGTCACCTACAGCGGCGCGTTCGCACCAATCCGTGAATTATTCAGTCAACTGCCCGCGGCGCGGGTGCGTGGTTATGATCCCGGGCGTTTCAGCTTTAATGTTAAAGGCGGGCGTTGCGAAAATTGCGAAGGCGGTGGGTTAATCAAGATTGAGATGCATTTTTTGCCGGATGTTTACGTGGAATGCGAAGTGTGCCATGGCAAGCGTTACAATCGCGAGACGCTTGAAATTACCTACAAAGGCAAGAACATCGCCGATGTTCTCGATTTGACCGTGGATGAAGCGGCGCGGTTTTTCCGCAACGTGCCGAGCGTTTCCGAAAAGTTAAATTCATTGCTGGATGTGGGCCTCGGTTATCTGCGACTTGGTCAGGCTGGAACGACCCTTTCCGGAGGGGAAGCGCAACGCGTCAAACTCGCCACGGAGCTCGCGAAAAAAGCGACCGGCCGGACCGTTTATATTCTCGATGAGCCGACGACTGGATTGCACTTCGCCGATATCGAGAAATTGCTGCAGGTATTGATGAAGCTACGCAATGCAGGTAACACAGTGATCGTGATTGAGCATAACCTTGAGATGATTAAGTGCGCAGACTGGATCATTGACCTCGGGCCTGAAGGCGGCGAACACGGCGGTGAGATCGTTGGGACTGGTTCGCCGGAAAAAATTATCAATCTGCCAAATAGTTTCACCGGCAAATACCTGCGGCCAATGTTGAAGTTTTCATGAAAACGGCCCGCGCGGAACGCCGAAGGTTCAGCCTTGAAGCCAAGAGACGGGCTTGGTGGATTGCTTCGATCGCGTTATCGATCTGGTTTTTCCAGTCGTTGTACGCAGAAGTTTCGCCCGCATTGGTGGAAGCGACTAAACCGTTGCGCGAAGGTGTTCCGGAAGTCGCCGTTGTACGTTTGCGAGCTCTGCTCGACAGCAGTTTAGCCGATGAAGCGTGGCGCGCGGTCGCGGAAAAACTTGCTGAAGCTCAGGTAAGCGCAAAGCAACCAGAGGATGCCCTAGTGTTGCTCGCGGATTCCCGGCTCCGCGAAGTTCCATCGGCGAAGTTTTGGCGCGCGCAAGCCCTTGCCAGCTTGCATCGATGGGCCGAGGCGCTGCCGCTCTACGAAGAACTGGCCGTGGCTCCAAATCCATTATTTCGCGGAGCAGCCACTTTTGGAGCGGCCGAAATGTTGCGCGCGTTGGGAAGACAAGATGAAGCGCTGGCAAAGATGTTAGTTCTCTTCCGCGACAAACAATGGTCGGTCCCGGCGCAGCTTCGATCGGTCGAATTGTACATCGACAAGGCGGACGCCGTCAGCGCGCGACGCATCCTGGATGAAATGCAACCAAAATCAGTCTCGGAACGAAAGGAACGGCGGCTTCTGCGCGGGCATATCGAGCTGATTTTGCAGCGGCCAGAAAGAGCAATTGGTGTGTTTCAAACGCTTCTGAAAAGACCGGAGGGGGCCACTCATGCCACGCTAATCGCAGCTCTGTTCGGAATCGCCGATTCCCATTTGCAATTAAAAACACCCGAAGCTGGAGATGATGCCATTGAGCAATTTATCGATCATCATTCCGCGGATCCGGGTCTCCCGATTCTTTTTGCAAAACTAGACGAACTCTATCGTGCTGAGCATAAACCATCACGCAACGAACTGGAAAGATGGGTACGTCATCCAGAACAGCCGCGACGTGCATTCGCGCGATGGTATCTTGCTCGACTCGAAGTTCGCGCCGGGCACCGAGAACGGGCTCGGCAATTGTTTAGCGACCTGCGCCACGGCGACGTCAAATCGTCGGCGCTCGCGCCGGCTCTTTTGGAGTCTGCCCAACTGGAGTTGGAAGATCGCAATTTCGACGACGCGAATGCGATTTTGGATGATGCCCGTTTGCTTCATCCAAGCGCACTTTTACTCGATCAAATCAATCTTCTCTCCGCGCAAGCGCAGTATCTCGCGAAACGCTTTGAAGTAGCGACCGCGGCCTTCGAACAAATCGGGCATTCCGCTTCTCCATGGGCGGGGCTTGCGCTTTTCAACGCATCCACCGGCTGGTTGCAACTCGGTGATCACGCCCGTTTTTCGGCCGATTACAACGAGCTTGAAAAGCGGGGTGGCGATGAAGAATCGCGCGTCAACTTGCGGTTGGAGCAAGGTTTAATGCAAGCCGCGAAAGGGGAGAAGGGAGCAGCCGAATCGCTGCAACAATTTGTTCGCGATTTTCCCAAGAGTCCCCGAGTCTCAGAAGCGTGGGTTGGTTTGGCCGAGCTGGCCTTCCATTCCACGCCTGCGGGTCTCGGTGAAGCGCGGAACGACCTCGCGCGCGCGGCCGATTCAAAGCCAACGGCGGCTGCGGCGGAACGCGCCGATTATCTTATGATCTGGATTGAAGACTCAGCGGATGTCGACGAAACGAAAGTGATCGAACTGGCGAATCGTTTTCTTCAACAACATGCCGCTTCGTCCTTTCTTCCCGATGTTCGAATGAAATTGGCGGAGATTTATTATCGGCGCCAGGATTTCGCAAACGCACAAACACAGTTTGAAATTCTAGCCCAGCAGAATCCAAATGGCCCACTTGGCGAGAAAGCGCTCTTTTTCGCAGCCGAATCGGCCAAGTCGAGCATGGGCGAGCATTCGCTCGACCGGGCGATCATGCTGTTTGATCAAGTTGTGCAATTGAATGGCGATTTGAAATGGGCTGCGCGCAACGAGGAAGCTGTAATCGAGCGGAAGCTGGGAAAGCCGCAAGACGCACTTTTATTGTATGAGGAGGTGCTAAAGAGCAACGCTCGACTGTCGGAAAAAAGAGAGGCGCTTTGCGGCAAGGGCGACGTTTTTTTTGAGATGGGTGGCAGCGCAAATTACCAGCGAGCGGTCGAAGCTTATGATCAATTAGTTTCCGACAAGGAAAAGCCGATCCACTGGCGAAATCAGGCGCTTTTCAAAAAAGGCCTCTGCCT
>DASXNN010000072.1:0-44694 GCA_036495045.1 Candidatus Udaeobacter sp. | reverse complement strand
TTGCGAACGCTCATTCTCGAGCGGGAAAAATTTCCGCGCGAAAAAGTTTGCGGCGACTGTTTGAACCCAGCGTGCTGGCCGGTGTTGCGGCGGCTTGGGATTGCGGAGCGTGTTCGCGAATTGCCACACGGAATTCTTGATACGGTCGAATTTATTGCGATCGGTGGGCGAAATATTGTTGTCGATCTTGCATCAGGCGAAGAGAGCGAGATCGCAGTCAAACGAAGTCTTTTCGACGATCTCCTGCTAAGGCGCGCGGTCGCACTCGGCGCGCACATTTGCGAGGAAACGACGGTCAGGGCGCTGACGCAGCGCGCGAACAACGATGGGTGGAGAATCGAAACAGCAGGCGGAAATATTTTTGGAGCGGAAACGCTCGTTGGCGCGGATGGCCGCAACTCGACGGTAGCGCGTCTTTGCAATCTGCTGCCGCGACCTTCGCGCGAGCGGGTCGCGCTGCAGGCACACATCCGGCTGCCGGCGGATTTTGGTAATCGGGTTGTCCTGCAATTTCTGCCCGAGGGCTATTCCGGTCAGGCGCCAGTAAATCACGCGGAATTGAACCTCTGCCTCGTGAGCAAACCTTCCGATATGCCTGCGCTTCGCCGTTGGGCCGAGAAACAGTTTTCTCTTCAGCGGGATCATCAATGGCGGACCACCACTCCGCTTACTCGCGCCGCCTTGGCGCCCGCACGCGAAAAATTGTTCCTGGTCGGCGACGCGGCCCGGGTGGTTGAACCGTTCACCGGCGAAGGAATTTATTATGCGCTTCGATCAGGTCAATTGGCAGCGCAGGCGCTCGTAAAAATCATTCACGGAAATGACAGTGGCGATCCGGTCACTGAGTACGCGGAAGCACACGCGGCCATGTATCGCGGACGACTTTGGGTAAATCAGCTGTCGCGCGGTGCTGTCCTGGCGCCGCGATTCGCGTCCCTCTTTGTCCATCTCGCGCGAGTTCAGCCGTCGATCTTGCGTTTGTTGACCGCGAAAATCGTCACATCGAATTGATCGCGCGACACGCTTTCACCGTATTCGACATCAACATTGCGATCGTCATCGGGCCGACGCCACCGGGCACTGGCGTCATTGCACTCGCTTTGTTTGCCACTTCATCAAACGCAACATCGCCTACCAGCCGATAACCGCGTTCGGTTGCCGCGTCCTCAACACGATTAATTCCAACATCGACGACGACCACGCCATTGCGCACGTGCTCGGCCTTCACAAAATTGGGCTGGCCTATGGCCGCGATCAAAATGTCAGCCGAACGCGTAATCTCCGCGAGATTCCGGCTGCGCGAATGCACGACTGTCACTGTCGCATCTGCGTCTTTGTTTTTTTGCATGAGCAAAAGGGCAAGCGGTTTGCCGACAATCATGCTGCGACCAAGGATGACGACGTGCGCGCCGCCGATGTCGATCTTGCTTTCGATAAGTAGACGTTGCACGCCAAGCGGCGTGCACGGAACCAGTCCAGCCAGATCGCCGAGCGCGAGTTTTGCAATATTTTCCGGATGAAAACCGTCCACGTCCTTGTGCGGATCAAGCGCGCGCACGATTACCTCTTCATCGATCTGTTTGGGCGGCGGTGATTGCACGAGAACGCCGTGAATCGCCCGGTCGCGATTCATCTCTTCGACGCGTGCGAGTAATTCCGACTGTGTTGTCGAACCAGGCAGCTCGAGCTTCACCGAATGCAGCCCAAGATCGTGGCACATTTTATCTTTCGATCGGACATAAGCACGCGAGGCCGGATTGTCTCCGACGAGAATGACGGCAAGGCCGGGTGTGACGCCCTTTGGTTTTAATTGGGCAATCTCACGACGAAGATCGACATAAACTTTTTCCGCGATTGCGCGCCCATCGATTAATTTCGCCATGCGCCGAACGTAGATGACTCACCGCATTTCAACCAGCGCCATCATGGCGTCCTGCAAACGTAGGCGTTCGGCTTCGAATTCTTCATCGGTCGTTGTCAATGCTACACGATGCGGCGGCCCGAAAATAACGCGCACTTTCGCGAACGGACGCGGCAGAACAAATCTGTCCCAACTTTTCACTCGCCAGCAGCTCGAATATTCCATGTTCACCGGCACGACCGCCGCTCCGGATTTTTCCGCTAGAAAAACAATGCCCGGGCCAAGTTCGTAGGCAGGTCCACGCGGACCATCAGGCGTAATCAGCACATCTCGGCCGGAGGCAAGCACGTTGGTGAGTTCTAGCAAGCCGCTGGTCCCGAGGCGGGAGCTCGAGCCGCGCACCACATCAAACCCGAAACGTTGGGTCAAATCCGCCACCAAATCTCCGTCCCGGCTCGCGCTAATCAGGCCCGCACCGGGACGATGCGGCGCGAATCGCTTCAAAACATACGAGATGAGCAAAAGCCGGTTGTGCCAGAGCGAGCCGATGTAGTTCTCAGTCACCGGAGTACCGATCAGATTCGAACGATCTTCAATTTCGTAACGCAGCGTGCGCGCCCAAATTTGCAGCAACCGAAATCCGAGCGCGATCAGCCAACGGGCCCGCCAGCCTGTAATTTTCAACGTTTCCGGGGAGGTTTTGCCGTGTCATCACCCCAGCGATAAGCGCTCGGGTTGGGCAAGCCGATTTGATCGAGAATGCGCCAGACCACGGTATCAACAACAGCCGTGACGGAAGCTGGTCGGCTGTAGAAAGAAGGAACGGCGGGCAGCACAATCGCTCCAGTTTCGATCAAGCTCACGACGTTGCGCGCGTGAATCAAATTCCAAGGCGTCTCGCGCGGGACGAGAATTAATTTCCGGCGCTCCTTCAAAAAAACATCGGCGGCGCGCAGTAAGGCGCTGTCACTGGAGCCGGAAGCGATGCGCCCGAGCGTGGCCATCGAGCAGGGGACGACCACCATCGCGTCGAAGCGGGCCGACCCACTAACGAATGGAACGTTGAGATCATTTTCCGAATGCTGCGAGACGCTCGCGGGAATTTTGAAGTGATCGAGCTCCTGTTTGGCGACTTGTTTTGCATACGCGCTCATGATGAGGTGAACCTGGTGCGCGCCGCAATCGATCTGCTCGAGCAATCGTTGCAGATAAATCGTTCCGCTGGCGCCGGTGGCCGCAATGACAAGTTTCATCAGGAGAGATTTACGTTGAGTTTGAATTTAATCGGGTACGGGAGCAATAAGATACAGTTATGGTCAAAAAACTCTTACACACCCGCTATCGAGTGACGGACCTGGAGAAAACGGTCTCGTTTTACACGAATGTCCTCGGGCTCAAGGAGCTTCGTCGCCACACGTCCGGGCGCGGTTCACAATTAGTATTTCTGAAAGCGCCTGAGGGCGACGAGGAGATCGAGATTTGCAAATTCGATGAAAGCGGGCCGATCGTGGTTGGCCCCGACCTGACTCATCTCGCCTTTGAAGTGGACGATTTGGAAAAGTTCGCGAGGGAAGCGGCAGCCAAAGGATATCCGTTGTCGGACGGCCCGCATTCAACTGGAACCGGTAAAATCGCTTTCGTCGACGCTCCGGAAGGTTACGAGATCGAATTGATCGAGCGCGGACCGAAATCATAGAAAAAAGCCTCCCTGGGTTCGCGAGCGACTTGCACCAATCAAAATTGTATCGCTAATTTTCGATTCATGAAATTGTGGCGCAATCGGATCTTGTTCCTTTGCGCATTGACATTTGCGCTGACTGCCTGGAGTCAAGACGCCGAAGAGGAGGCGGTCCGACCCGGTGGCATCCCTCCCGGTCCCGTCCGGAAGGCACGTGCGGTTACAGCGAAAGATAAAGAGGATGTCGATGCCTCGTCCAGCCCTGTTCAGAAGTCGACGAAATCGAGTCGTGCCCGCTCACACCGGACGCACGCAAAGCCGAAACAAACACCAGAATCAACTCCGACCCCGACGGAGTACGCGCCTAACGGGATACCAAAGACTGGTGCAGCGTCGGTGATTGTGGTGGACGCGAATACCGGTCAGACACTGTACGAAAAAAACGCTGACGATGTACGGGCTGCAGCAAGCACACAAAAGTTGCTCACTGCCCTGATCATCGCCGAGCACGGTTTTTTGGATCAGCCTGTCGTTGTCCAAACAATCGACACTATGGCTGACCCGGTGAAACTGAATATCAAACCGGGCGACACATATCAGCGAATCGATCTGCTTCGAGCATTGCTTGTAAAAAGCCCAAACGATGTCGCGAGATGTCTGGCGCGTGATAATGCCGGCAGCGTGGAAGCATTTGCAGAGGTCATGAACAGGCGTGCGCGCGAGCTTGGGGCGACTCATTCGCATTTCGTTAACCCGAACGGCTTACCGGTCCCTGATCAATACTCGTCGGCGCGCGATCTTTCAGTTATTGCCCGTGCGGCGTACGCTAATCCGACCATCCGTTCGATCGTTTGTCTTCCGCAGCTTGTTTTTCGCTACGCTAACGGCCGCACGCGTGAGCTGGAAAACACGAATAAGGTCCTGAAACGGCTTCCGTACTGCAATGGTATGAAAACCGGCTATACAGAGGCCGCTGGACATTGCCTGATTTGCAGCGGTGCGCGGCCGGGCCGCGACATCATTGTCGTCGTACTCGGCGATAGCAAAGCGGGGGTGTGGCGCGACGCGTCTGCGCTGCTTTCCTGGGGCCTTTGGAGCTTAAGCAGCAATGGCTTTCCGAGCCGACCGGCGTTGACGGGAGCGGAGCAGCGCATCCGCTAGAAGTGCAACGCTTCCAGCGGCGGCTCCTGAGTTTCTGTTTAAGGAAAAAGCCGATTAAAATGCGTGATCTTTTTCAGGAGCAATTGAACGCGCTTCGTGCGCGTTCATTGGAACGAAAGCTACGCGAAATCGGCAGTGCCCAAGGACCTGAAGTCGAGATCGCCGGGCAGCGGCTGATCAATTTTTCTTCCAACGATTATCTCGGGCTCGCCAATGATTCTCGATTGTGCGAGGCAGCAGTCGCTGCGATCGGCGAATTTGGGGTCGGCGCCGGGGCGTCGCGACTGGTTAGCGGCACGCAATCGCCACATGTGCGTTTGGAGAACGCGATTGCGAAGTGGAAAGGAACCGACGCGGCGCTTTGCTTCAGCAGTGGATACGCCGTTGCGCTCGGCACGATCCCTGCCCTCGTCACCAAAAACGACGTTATCTTGCTCGACAAACTCTGCCACGCGTCGCTGATCGATGGCGCAAAATTGAGCGGCGCGCTCCTTCGCGTGTTTCCGCATAATCATCTTGGAAAACTGGAGAGTCATCTGGAATGGGCGCAGCGCGAGCACGCGGGCAAGCGTGTCCTCATCCTGACTGAATCGGTCTTTTCGATGGACGGCGATCGCGCACCGGTGCGCGAATTGGTCGAACTAAAAAAACGTTTCGACGCACTTTTAATGCTCGATGAAGCGCATGCCATCGGCGTGTTCGGACCGAATGGCCGCGGATTGGCCGCCGCAGAAAACATGAATGACCATGTTGATGTTCAGATGGGGACTCTGAGTAAGTCGCTCGGCGGAAGCGGCGGTTACATCTGCGGTTCCCGCAGTCTTATCGATTGGCTAATCAATCGAGCGCGCTCGTTCATTTATTCCACCGCACAGTCGTCAGCAATCGCTGCTGCGGCCCTGGCCGCGGTTGGCTTGCTCTCATCTCCTGAAGGAGAAGAAAGAAGACTTTTGCTTTGGAAACGAATTGGATCGATGCAGGAACTTCTCCCGAGTAATGGACCAAACAAAAAGGGGAGCGTTGCGAACAGCGCGATTTTTCCCTGGATTGTCGGCGATGAGCAAGCAGCAATCGATTTGGCATCTGCGCTCAAAGACGAGGGATTTTTCGTTCCGGCGATTCGTTATCCAACCGTGGCCAAAGGGTCCGCCCGATTGCGGATTACCGTGACGGCAGCACACGATGACGCCCAAATTCGATCGCTCTGCAAGGCAATTAGGAAAATGACGAAATCGGAATGACGAATGACGAGTCAATGACAAAGCTCGAATGACAAAACGACGGCGACTATGTCCCCTATCTTGGTGCCTTCGTCATTCGGATTTCCTTCGACGTTCGACATTCGTGCTTCGTCATTTTTTTAATCAGAGAAACCGTCCCAGGATCGGCTTCAGTTTTTCCACCGTTGCAGCGGGCCACAGCTTCCGATCGGTGACGAGCGCCGAATCGAGCGCAGAATGTTCCGGCCAGTTCGGCTCCGTCGGGATGCGTGGAATTACATCGACAAGCACCTTTTTCGCCGTTCCGGCATTCGCCATCAGGTGACCGATGACGACTTGCGCAGAGACGGGTTCTTCTTCGACCTTCCAACAATCGTAATCAGTAATCATTGCCATGGTGGCGAGCGCGATTTCCGCTTCACGGGCCAACTTCGCTTCCGCAACATTTGTCATCCCGATCACGTCAAAACCGTTCCGCCGATTCAGTTCCGATTCCGCACGCGTGGAAAATGCCGGCCCATCCATATTCACGTAAGTACCGCCATTGTGAACAATGACGCCAGTAGACCTTGCTGATTCGACCAAGAGATTTCGCAAGTTTGTGCTGATCGGTTCAGCAAATCCGATGTGCGCGGCGATGCCTTCACCAAAGAACGTGTGAGAGTTGCGCAGACTCGTGCGATCATAAAATTGCGACGGCAGCAAGATATCTCGCGGCGCATATTTTTCCTGCAAACTGCCCACCGCCGTCACCGAAATGATCCAGCGCACGTTAAGAGAACGCAGCGCGTAAATGTTGGCGCGGTGATTTAATTCATTTGGCAAAATTCGATGGCCGCGTCCGTGCCTCGGCAGAAAATAAACCTGCCGGTCACTCAGCTTGCCGCCGATCAACACGTCCGATGGCGGCCCAAATGGAGTCTCGATCCTATGTTCAGTCGTATTGCGAAGCTCTTCCATCTGATACAGACCGCTCCCGCCGATGATCCCGACTGCTGGAGGCTCGCTTTCCATTTGTGCTGCGATTAAATCCCAAAGATCGACAAGATGAAAAGTGGATAATGGCGAAGCGCGCGTGGCCGTGTATTATTTTCGCCCGCCCCATGCCGAAATTTTTCATTAAAACCTACGGCTGCCAGATGAACGAGCGTGACTCAGAACAGGTCGCGCATTCGCTCGTGGCGCGGGGTTACGAGCGGGTCGTCGAGGAAGCCGAGGCCGATGTTGTCCTCTTAAATACTTGCAGCGTACGGGACATGGCCGACCAAAAGGCGCTCGGCAAAATGGGAATGCTGCGTCGAATGGCGAAAGAGCGACAACACGTTGTGTTCGGTTTCCTTGGTTGCATGGCGCAGGCGCGCGGCGAATCTTTGCTAAAAGAGTTGCCACATGTCGATCTTGTGGTCGGAACGCAGAAATTTCATCGCGTCCCCGATTACGTTGACGAACTTGTTACGAGAAAAAATGGTCGGGTGCGACAATGCCAGTCCGGCTCGGACCCGGGCGCGCCAAATCGTGCGATGGACGATCCGCGTTTCTCAATTGTCGATATCGCCGAGGAACCCGGCTCGCAGGAAACAATTTGCGAGCAACAACTCGCGCCGCGACAGGCGACTGCTTTTGTGTCAATCATGCAAGGCTGCAACATGCATTGCACGTTTTGCATCGTCCCGCAGACGCGTGGCGCGGAGCGCAGCCGTTCGATTGATGAGATCGTTCGCGAAGTGCGCGACTTGGTCGCGCGTGGAGTGAAAGAAGTTACGCTGCTCGGGCAAATAGTGAACCTGTACGGACGCCACGAATTTCCGAAGATCGATAATAAAAGTCCATTTGTGCAATTGCTTGAAGCCGTCCACAAGATCGATGGTCTGGAGCGACTGCGTTTTACCTCGCCGCATCCGATCGGTTTCCGCGATGATTTAATCGACGCGTTTTCGCGCCTGCCGAAACTGGCCGAACACGTTCATCTTCCGCTGCAATCCGGCTCAAATAAGATCCTCAAAGCGATGCATCGGGCTTACACCGCGGAGAAATATGTTGATCTTGTCCGTCGAATCCGGCAGGCGCGCAACGGTATAGCGATTACGACAGACATCATTGTTGGTTTTCCCGGCGAAACCGAGGACGATTACAAGCTAACGCGCGACCTGGTCGAACAAATCCAATTCGATAACGCGTTCATTTTCCGATACTCACCACGACGCGACACGCCGGCGGCCGAAATGCCGGAGCAAGTTGAGGAGCGTGCAAAGGAAGAGCGCAATCAGGATTTGCTCCGCATCGTGAATGAATCAGCGCAACGGGCTGGCGAGCGATTGGTTGGCCGCGAGGTGGAAGTTCTTTGCGAAGGCCCTAGCAAAACGAATCGGGCGCGGCTAATGGGCCGGACGCGTACGAACAAAATCGTTGTTTTCGAAGGCGATGAGAAGTTCGCAGGCGAGATTGTCGATGTACAGGTCGAGCGGGCGAATGGATTCAGCTTGTATGGCACGCCGGTCGCGCCAGTCCAGGACGCGTCACCCAGCGATCGCGCATGATTTACCATCTTTCCCTGCAAACCGTGGGAATTCTTGCGGGTCTGTTCCTAATTTTGATCAGTTTGCCCGGTCTGTTCAAACTGGACCTCGCCGGCGTCGCGCAACACTTTCCGCGCTCTCGAACCGCGGGAGTTGTTTTGCTGACCATCTCGTTTGTCTGGACCTTTTGGTTGCTCGCGACAATCGAAATGGGAGAATTTCAAGCTTTCCGACGACCGCTCCTCATCGGCTTGCCGATCGGTTATGTCCTCGTCTTACGTTTCGTCGACGAATTTCTCTCCGTCAGGGCGCTTGGAATTCTTTGTTTGCTTGCCGCCGAACCTCTGCTCGATGCGGCGTTTTTGCGTTACGAAACGAGTCGTCTGCTCGTGACCGTGTTCGCTTACTTGCTTGCCGTCGCCGGCCTGTTCTGGGTGACAATGCCATATTTGCTTCGTGATCAAATTAATTGGAGCGCGCGCAGCGCTTTTCGCTGGCGCTCACTGCACGCGATCGCGTTCTGTTATGGCGCAGTTATTCTCGGTTTCGCGTTTACACGATACTAAAATGTAGTGGCCGCCGTGTCGGCGGGCTGGACTGAAAGTTTGCCGCGGAGGACAGCGGCCTCTACAGAACAATATGAATCGCATTCTGGTGATCCGTGGCGGCGCGATTGGCGATTTCATTCTCACGTTGCCGGCCCTCAAGGCGTTGCGTGACGCCCATCCCCACGCACACATTGAGATCCTCGGCTACAAGCATATCGCAGTGCTCGCGGAGAATCGCTTCTACGCACAAGCCGTTCGCTCGATTGAATACGGACCGCTCTCGACCTTTTTCGCGAAGAACGCGGAACTCCCAACGGAGTTGGCGATCTATTTTGCGAATTTTGATTTAATTGTCAGCTATCTCTACGATCCGGACGGAATCTTTGAAAGTAATCTGCTCCGGTGCGGAGTTGACCTGCTGATCCACGGACCCGCGAAGCCCGAGAAGGGCGATCATGCAGCGCGACAATTCGCACGGCCACTACAAGAACTAGGCTTGGCCGTAGAAGACCTCGCGGCGAAAGTTTATCCTTCAATCGAAGATCGACATCATGCGCAGGAGTTTCTTCGCGATCTCCCGCGGCCATTGGTCGCGTTTCATCCCGGCAGCGGAAGTAAAAAGAAAACCTGGCCGGTCGAAAACTGGATCGATATTGGCAACGGTCTGCTTGGCTTGGACGACTTTCAAGGATCGCTGATTATTGTTTTGGGCGAAGCGGACGACGACCAAGTGAGATCGCTTCGTGCGATTTGGACAAACGAACGGGTTCAGTTCGCGAAACATTTTCCGCTGCCGGAACTGGCAGCGGTATTCGAGCATTCAGTCTTTATCGGACACGACAGCGGCATCTCGCACTTGGCTGCGGCAGCCAGCGCAGATTGCATTTTGCTTTTTGGGCCGAGCGATCCTGAAGCGTGGGCGCCGCTCAATGAGAATGTGCAGGTCATTCGCGGCGCGGACGGCAAGATCGACAATATTGAAGTCGCAGCGGTGGAGGAAGCAATGGCGCCTTTGGTAGGACGTGACCGCCGAGCGCGCCGAGCGCGGGAGTTGGAAACTTGATCGAGGCGAATGGGCCGATGGCCCTTCTCTAGCAACTCAAGAACTGATGCGCATCGGCATCAGCACGTAAAGAAACGGCGTCTGAATTTTCAGGACACCGGGACTCATTTCGTCGATCAGATCGAGAAAAACCTCGTCTTCGGTCAGGTTGCGCAACGGTGCCATTAAAAATTCCGGGTTAAACGCGATGGAAAAGTCGCGGCCTTTGTAGACAACGGCGAGCGATTCTTTGGCTTCACCCACTTCCGGGGTGTTGGCGGTGATATCGATATTATTCTTGCTGAAGTTCAGCTTGATCGAGTTCGATTTGTCGCTTGCCAGCAGCGAGACGCGCCGCAACGAATTCAAAAACGTCTCGCGCTCAAGTGTGACGCGCTCCTTGGCGTCCGATGGGATGACTTGCTTGTAATTTGGATAATTGCCTTCGATCAACTTGGAGACGAGCAGCGTCCTGTTTAGATCAAATGCGATCTGTCCGCTGCCCATGCTCACTTTCAGGTCGCCGTCGTCGATAAGAAGCCGCTGCAACTCCGTAACCGCTTTGGTCGGGACAATGATGTCGGTTTCATGGCTGCGCGGAAATTCCAGTTCGAGGTCGAGCATGGCGAGCCGCCGGCCATCCGTGGCCACGAGCGTTAGTTTGTTGTCTTTGAAACTGAAAAGAACGCCGTTCAGCACATAACGGGTCTCGTCGGTCGAGATAGCATACGAAGTCTTGCGCAAGCCATCTCGCAGATCTTTTTGGCGAATCGTGACGACTTTCGCATCCTCAAACTTGGGCAGGGGCGGAAACTCTTCCTCGGGCAAGCCGAGAATTTTAAAAAAGCTCTGCCCGCTCCGGATGGAGGCGGCGTTCTTTCCATCCACTTCGATCCGAATTTCGCTGGCAGGCAGCTCACGAATGATGTTGAAAAGACGACGCGCCGGGAGCGTGGTCGCGCCCTCCTTCTCCACCTCCGCTTCGAAACTGCCCCGCACACCTACGTCGAGATCGGTCGTGGTGAGATGAACTTCGTTCCCGTTCGCCTGTAACAAGACGTTGGAGAGGATCGGAAGTGTGGTGCGTGTGCTGACTACGTTTTGGACCTGTTGCAGACCTTCAAGCAGTTTTTCTTTTGTGACACTGAATTTCATGATGGAGAGGGCGCCTAAGATGTAAGGCTTTCGATTTTATTCGGCAACCGTAAAGTCGTAAGCGCTGAGATCGACAAAAGATGAGGGCGCGTTCACAAGAACTGCCCGGGCCAATTGAGCAATCACCTCTACCGTTGCAACGAACTGTCGATAAAGGATATCGTCTGACGAATATTGTCCTGCTCGCCCATGCGCCTCTTCACCAGTTTGCAAGCGTGCAGCACGGTACCATGATCGCGCCCGCCAAATGCCTCTCCGATTTCGTTGAGCGACGCCTTGGTCAGTTCGCGCGCCAAATACATCGCGACCTGTCGCGGAAACGCGATGCTGGCCGGGCGCCGTTTGCTCGTCATATCAGCCACCCGCACATCGAAATGTTCGGCCACGCGCCGCTGGATTTGTTCTATCGTAATGGAATGCCGTCCTTCTTCCTGCAAGATGTCTTTCAGCAGATGCTCGACAACTTCCTGTGTGAGCTCTTTTCCACTGAGCGACGCAAAAGAGGCGACCCGCATTAGCGCGCCCTCGAGACGACGCACATTCGAACGAATGCGATTGGCGATAAACTCGAAAACCTCATCCCGCAGCTTGATCTGCAACGTGCGCGCTTTTTTTCGCAAGATTGCCATCCGCGTCTCGATGTCCGGCGGCTGAAGCTCGGCGGTGAGTCCCCATTCGAAGCGCGAGACCAGTCGGTGTTCCAAATTCGCGATCTCCGAAGCAGGGCGATCGCTGGAGAGCACGATCTGCTTATGCCCGTCGAAAAGCGTGTTGAACGTATGAAAAAATTCTTCCTGGGAACGTTCTTTGCCACCGAGAAACTGGATGTCATCGATCAAGAGGAGATCGGCCTGGCGATAACGCTTTCGGAATTTGACCAGATTACTGTGCTGGATCGCGTCGATAAACTCATTGATGAACAATTCGCTGGAGAGATACATGACTTTTGTATTCTTCTTCTTCGCCCAAACGTGTTGGCCAATGGCCTGCATCAAATGCGTCTTGCCGAGACCGACGCCGCCGTAAATGAATAGCGGGTTGTAGGTGCGCGCCGGCGTCTGCGCGACCGCAAGGCTGGCGGCGTGCGCAATCTCGTTGTTCGGGCCGACCACAAACGATTCGAACGTGTTTCGCGGATTGAGCCCGAACACAGTCGCCGCCGCTTTGGCGTCGCGCTGTGACTCCGACGAAATTTCTTTCAGGGTAACGATATCTTCCACCGGCATTTGGGCCGCAACTCCCGAAGGAGAAGAAAACTTTATGCCGCGCGGGCCGCCCAGCGCCGTGGTAATCGCGTCTTGCAGGGCACCCATATAATTACTTTCGATCCAAAATTGATAGATGTTATTGGGAACGCGGAAGGTGAGCGATTTATCACTGGCTTCAACCAATTCAACCTCGGAAAACCAGCGCTTGAATGAATCGGCACTCACCTGCGATTTTAACGTGGTGGACAATCGCTGCCACAGTTGAGTACATTTCTTATCCATAGCGACTTGTTAACAGCGTTACACAATCGCCATAAAGGCCGATGCCGGGGAAAATCGGCTGGCGAAGCAGAGGCAACGGTCGGTTGTCGCCCCGCTCGATTCGGACAGAAATTGCCTGGGAAATTTACCGAAAGTGCCGAAATACGAGGGAAAAATGCTTTCTTTTCTGTTCAGCAGCCGCCGGATTACGGCGGGATTAGTGTCTGAGTTGCGTCGTATGTCTGTGGATGTTGAGGCGTCGCTCATTCTCAGTACTAGAAGTTTCTCAGAAATGTTCACATCTTATTCACATCGACTCCCACTTCGCCCTGCCAGCGGGCTTGAGATTAGAAACCGCCGCAAAAATCGACAAGAAAAAAAACTGAAATTTATTTTTCGTCGCATAAAAAAAAATCTTGACTGAAAATCAAACCGAGCATGCCCGAGAAGACCAAACCGGTTCTCCATGCGCAGAGTTGACTCCGAAATTACTGCGATGCCGCAACGAGTTGACCGAATTGGCGCGCGCGCGCATTTTTGCCGCCTTCAGGATACCTGTAAGGAGGCTCTGTCTCGAAAATGAATATGGCGCGCACTGAAATGATGCATCAAAAGGGAATTGCGTCGTCAATTTTAACAACAGCCGACCAATGAGCCGAATTCTTCCAACTGGATTGGTCGCTTTCTGTCTCGCGGTGTCATCCGCGGGCGCTGCCGAAGAGCTATTGCCGCCGTTCGGCTTTCGTTGGAACGACTCGATGGCGCGGGTCGAAGCGGTGCTGTATGGCGCAAAAGCAAAAATCGTTTCGCGCGAGAAAAAGGAAAACCGGGAGGTCTGGACTGTGGAAGGCTTGGTTCACCCCGGATTGAAGCGCACCCTCTTCAGCTTCAAGGAGAGGGCGCTCCTCGGAGTGGAACTGCAATACGAGTATCCAGACTGGACGATCGAACGTTACAACCAGCGGATGGGTGAAATTCGCAAGTACTTCGACGAGAAGTACGGAACAGGAAAACTAGTTTCCCGTTCGCGCGACACCGACACCGACATTATCCAGACGCTGGTCGGCTACCAATGGATGGTCGGCGGAACGATGCTCGAACTTTTTTATTTCTCAGCCCAACACGACACACTCGTTTACCGCACAATCACAGTCGATTACAAAGCGCTTTGAGCTCGTTTTGGAGGTGGATCGAGCAGTCGTTACTCGATGCTAAATTCTTGACATCGCCGGGGTCGATCCACCTCAAAGCGTTGCCTCGCTGGCGAGTGGTTGTCTATCCTGCACACGAACACGCTGGCCGCGCTTCGTTTCCTTTTGCATCCGCTTCAGGCGGCTCGACAAAGCAGCTTTTGCCGCCGAATTCATCCGATCAATAAAAAGAATTCCGTTCAGATGATCGACTTCATGTTGAATAGCGCGCCCGAGCAATCCGGTCGCTTCGATTTCGATCTGGCCGTCTTCTAAAGTTTGTGCGCTTATGGTGACTGATTTTGCCCGCTCGATTTCGCCGGTAATTTCCGGAAAGCTCAAGCAGGCTTCCATTGCAAGCTCGGTTTCGCCGGCCAATTTGATCCCCGGATTTATCAAGACGAGCGGCATTGCCGTCCTTGGATCGACATCTTTGCCGCTCAATTTCATTGTGCTCGGCCGATCCTCGACTTGCGAAACGTCGATCACGGTAAGCTGCAGCGCTTCGCCTACTTGCTGCGCGGCCAGGCCCACACCATTTGCCGCGTACATCGTCTCGATCATGTCTTGTGTAAGCTGGCGAATTCGCTCGTCGATTTTCTCGATGCGTTTGCCTTTCGCGCGCAGGATGGGGTCACCGTACTGTAGGATCGGCAATTTCATTTTCCTTCACGGGTAAAAGCGGGCAAATTTTTTACGCCTCCCAGCTTCAACGCATCCATCACTTTAATGATCGCGCCAAACGAAGCCTTTTTGTCTGCCTGAAGCGCGAGCGTGGACTTGCGGGACTCCGGTAAATCGCGCACAGCGGTTTCCAATTCATCGACGCCGATGGCTCGTCCGTCCAATTTAATGTCGTCGTTTTGATCGACACTTACGATTGCATGCTCGAGCTCGGCCGGCAGCTTCTTCGCTGTTGTGGATTCCGGGAGATTAATCTGAACCTCCGGTTGGTCCTTTTTAAACGTCGTCGAAACGACAAAGAAAATCAGAAGGATGATCAGAATATCAACTAGCGAAACGATAATGATGGTGGGGGCTCTGCGTTTGCGGACGACGAAGTTCATAACGGGGGATGCGCCGTACGTTTCACACCACTGGCGTCGGCGTCGGCACCGATTCCAACGGCGGAGATTTAATCGGCATCACATCGCGGGAGGAGCGCCCATGATAGCATTTGCTGATTAACTCGACGACCAGCGTTTCCATTTCGACCGACATCACTTCCACCTTTTTCGAAAAATAACTGAAAGCGATCAAAGTCGGCACCGCGATGGAAAGTCCAAAGACAGTCGCATTCAACGCCTCGGCAATGCCAAGCGCGATCTGACGCGTGTCCGATGCGCCTGAGCTCAAGCCGAGATGGGAAAAAACATGCACCAGGCCGGAGACCGCGCCAATCAAACCGAGTAGGGGCGCGATGCCGGTGATCACTTCAAGAACGATGAGACCTTTCTCTAAGCGAACCATTTCGTGGCGTGCGCGTGTTTCCACCACTTCCACGTTCTCCGAACGCGGCCCACGCAAATGTTGGAGCGCAACGCGCGCGATCCGCGCGAGCGACGAGGGGTCATGATACACGAGGCGCGACAGCCGCTCCGGACTCCCACCGGGCACGAGCTGTTCGATTTCGCTTTGGATCGAAAGCGGCATTACATTTTTTTCTCGCAAAGCGACGCCGCGCAAAATGATCGTCGTCACCGAAATGATCGAGCATGCGAGTAACGGCCACATAAAGAGCCCGCCTTTGACGAAAAAGCTCATAATTGTCTGCACCGTTCCCGGCGCTTCGGCGATTATCCAGGTAGCGATCATTAATTCGGATAAATAATGAAGTTCATTCCCTCAACTTCCAGGCCTTCTGCCGGCAACGTGTCTGCTAGATCATCAGGAATCGGCGGAAGGTGTGCTTCGAGCACCGATTGCAAACAAACATTGGCAAAGGACTCATTCGATGTGTTCTCGGTGATTTTGAGATTCTTTACCCGTCCGCTCCGGTCAACATAAAATCGAAGTTGCAGAGTGCCGATATTGATTAAGTCGCGCTTCTGATCCACGTAAGTATACCAGCGTGATCCGATTGAATCCTTCAGTATTTTTTCGTAGCGCCCAAGTGGAGTGCCTAGCGCGTTCACCGAGGAGATCCCTCGATTCGTGATGTTCCCAGAGATGCGCGTTTGATCCTTGAAAGGGCGATACGCGGATTGCGCCCGCGCGGCTTTAGGCCTCGCGGAGGGCTCTACCGCCGGAGTCGGTCTCGCAGTTAGCATCGCAAATTGCTCGGCTGCGGTCAGCGGCGCTGGTTGTGGCGTATCCGCGGGCTTCGCCTTTTCTTGTGGAGCGGTACTCGGCTGCGGGGGTGCCCCTTTCATTTCCGGCGTATAAGGATGTGTTTCCAAATCGACAAATGGTCGATCTTTGCCCTGTTGCGATGGCAACGGCGCTTCCCCCGTGGCGGGAAGTTCGCTTGCCGCAATTGAATTGGCGTTTGATTCGAATGTTTTCTCCTTCGGCGGCTCGGCCGACTGCTTCGACTCATCTGTCTCCATAAAGGCGGCATTCTTCGGAACCAGCGGCGTCGAGGGGAGATCGACAAGCGTCAGTTCAACCGGTTTCTCTTCGACTGGAAATGCTGGCGAGAAAGTCCCTCCCAACACAGCTAGCGAGTACGCGACTACCAGATGAATGAACAGTGCCGCAAGCAGCGCCCATAAAACTTTTCGAGCTTCTTCCTTGCGATCGATCGTTCTATCGCCAGGCTGGGCGAACATGATCTCGGCCATCGTCATGAATTCAGAGGGCGAACATTATCCCACTGCGGCACCGCTGACAAATGGGCCGCTTGATCTTACCTTTTTCTCTCGCTGATTCGAACATCCCTCTTTTTGTTATTCCGCGCCGAGTCGCCTGCCACGCCGTAGCCATGGCGAAGGCGGGAGGAAACTCTTGGTGTTCCTGATTTATGCAAAGCTGTGCGGGCATGATGAAACAGGTACTGCTGCGCATAACCGCCGTATTCCCCGAAATACGATTCGCAGAACGCGCGTAACCGTTGCGGGATCACTTTTCTTTTCCTTGGGAAATATTTCTCCTTCAAAACGCGTTCTATCCAGACATCGATCGGAAAAGCACGCAGACGTTCGTAGGCAAAGAGCATTACGCAATTTGCGACCTTCGCGCCCACACCCGGAAAGTCGCAGAGTTTTTCTCGAAGATCGACATCGGAAAGTAACGACCATGCTTCCAGATCGGCCGCGCCTGAAGTGACGAGCCGCGCTGTCGCCAGCAAGTTTCTGGCCCGGTAGCCAAGCGCGCATTCGCGCAATTCTTTCTCGGAACTTTGAGCAAGCCACTGCGGCGATGGAAATGTATGGACCACGTGATTGATGGACTCGCCTCCCGACTCGTCAACCCTCGCGGTCTTGCCCGTCCATCTCGCCCGGCTCCCACCGGTTCCATTCTCGATCTTGCGCCGGTCGCCGAAACGTTTGCGCAGGGCCTGCGAGATCTGCCTGATGTGGGCGACTTGTTTCATCGACGAACAGATGAATGTCGCCAGACATTCCCACTTCGGCTGACGAATAATGCGCAAGCCGCGGCAAAACTTCCGTGCTGTATTCATGATCGGATCGCCCGGAAACGACGCGCAAATTTCCGCGAGCGGATGATCCAGCGCGAAGTAATTGCCGACTAATTCCCTTGCGCCATGACTCACGCGCAAGCTTTCGCTGCGCTGCTCCACATAAACCGGCTCCTCGCCAATCGCCCCAACGAATCCATTGCCCACCTTTTCCCAGTGAAACACTTGGCCGGAGTCGAGGGTCATTGCGAGATCGAAATCGGGTGCACGAATCGTCGTCAATTTCACCGCTGCAAACTAGCTCGGGAATGACGAAGCACGAATGACCAATGGCAAATGAATGACGAAGCCCGAAAAAGCGTTCGTCATTTGAGCATTAGGAATTCTTTCGTCATTCGACATTCGTTATTCGTCATTGATAAGTAAGATCGCGACATGGACGCAAGACTCGCGATCGACACGGGAGTTCTCGTTCTTTATTTTGTCATCATTATCTCCATCGGCCTCTACATGGGTCGCAAGGAGGAAAATCTTGCCGACTTCGCGCTCGGTCGACGCCAAATTGCTTGGTGGGCCATTCTCGCTTCGCTCATCGCGGCGGAAACCAGCGCCGGAACATTCTTCGGCACTCCGGGCGAAGGATTTACGTTTCGGAATTACACTTATCTTCAACTAGCCCTTGGCACGATCCTGGCCCGCATTCTCGTCAGCTACATTTTCATTAAGCCCTACTACGACTACAAAGTTTACTCGATCTACGAATATCTCACTGTGCGCTTCGGCGTGCCGACAAAGAACGCCGCCTCGGCCGTGTTCCTGTTCACGCGGTTGCTCGCATCGGGCGCGCGATTGTACGTCGCCGCGATTGCGCTCGCGCTCGGCTACGAAATGGTTCGCGGCGTTCGGCCGGACCAGACCGAAACGCTTTTCATCTACATCGGCGCGATCGTGGCGATTGTTCTGCTGACAGCGATCTACACGACGCTCGGTGGGATCAAGGCCGTCATTTGGACCGATGTGATTCAGGCTTCAATCATGATCGGCAGCGCGCTGGTCGCGCTCGGCTTACTTTATTTTTCGATCCCCGGTGGTTGGCACGAAATCGTCCAACGCCATGGCGGATTTCACTTCTCCGATTTTATTACGACCGGCCTGAATCCCGCTAAAAGTGGCTGGGACAAAATCAAGGGGATGTTCGCCATAGAGTACACGATTTTTGCCGGACTGATTGGTTCGACGTTTATGACAATGTCCACGCACGGGACCGACCAGGATATGGTGCAACGCATGTTGACCGCGCCCGATGTGCGGCGTAGCCGGCGCTCGGTCATCATGTCCGGTTTAGCCGATATTCCGATCGCATTCACATTTCTCAGCATCGGAGTGCTGCTTTGGGTTTTTTATCAAACGCATCACGATCCAAATCTGCCGAAAACGCCGAACGAGATTTTTTGCCACTACATTCTTTACGAAATGCCGGTCGGCATTCGTGGATTGTTGCTTGCAGGAATATTCGCCACCGCAATGGGCTCACTGAGCACCGCATTGAACGCGCTAGCAACGAGTTTCACCCGCGACTGGTACGAGCCATACATCAATCGGAGTTCGACCGCAGAACAAAGTCTGCGTGCAGTCCGCTGGGCCACGGTTTGGTTCTCCATCCTAATGATCGTTGTCGCTGCAACCACGGCATATCTCGTGATCGTTTATCCGAACGTGCGGATCATCCCAATCGTGCTTGGAATCTACGGTTACACCTACGGCTCGGTGCTCGGAATATTTCTCGCCGGCATGCTGACGAAATCCCGCGGAAATAATCGCGGCAACATCATCGCCATGCTCATCGGCTTTATCGTCGTTGCGATCCTCAGCGGTCTGCCAAACAGCATTGCTGGTCTTTTCGGTGGCAAGCTCTACAGGCAACCGAGCTGGCTGCCGGTCATGGAATTCCCCTGGTGGATCTGCTTCGGCACAATCGTCACGTTTTGCGTGGCGGTTTTGTTCAAGACTCGCCGCGAGCATTATCCGCCAAGTATGGGTTAGGGGCGATATTAAAACAGGAATTTGACCGGACGGGCATCACCGAATTACTTGAGGCGTTAACAGCGGCCTTTTCACGGAACCTTCAACCACGCAATCCCATGCCTCACGTCGTGACCGATAAATGCACCGGATGCAAGTTCACCGACTGTGTGGAGGTGTGTCCGGTCGCCTGCTTCTACGAACTGGACAACCAAGTGGTCATTCATCCGGAAGATTGCATCGATTGCATGGCCTGTGTTGACGTATGCCCGGTCCACGCCATCTACGAGGAGCAGGATCTTCCGCCGGAATTCGCGAAAGATGTCGAGTTCAACGCGACTCAGGCCCACCAACTGAAAGACTCGGGTAAGGAGGCGATCACCGTTCGCAAGGAGGCCCTGCCAGGGGCCGCGGAGAAAAAAAAGGCTCTCGGTTATTGAGCGCCACCTGCGCTGGCATTTACAGCGGTGTAATCCGTCCTTTCTTATTGCTTTTCACCCGCCAGCTTGATCGATAAATCGCGCAATTGCCGTGAATCCACTTCGGCCGGTGATCGCGTCATCAAATCGAGGCCGCGATTGTTTTTTGGGAAGGCTATCACGTCACGGATGCTTTCTTCGCCGCAAATCAGCATAACGAGCCGATCAAGTCCGAGCGCGATACCGCCGTGCGGCGGCGCGCCGAGCCGCAAGGCGCGGAGCAGATGACCGAAGAGGGATTGTCGATCTTGCGCGCTGACGCCAAGCGCTTCGAACATTTTTTCCTGCAACTCCGGTTCGTAAATACGCATGCTGCCGCCACCAATCTCCACCCCATTCAACACGACGTCGTAAGCTTCGGCGCGAATTTCGCCAAACTTCTTGTCCTCGAATAACGGCATATCTTCAGTTTTCGGTCGTGTGAATGGATGATGCACCGCGTTCCATTTGTTTTCTTCAGCGCTCCACTGCAACAGCGGAAAATCTGTGACCCAGAGAAAATCCCAGTCCGAGCCTGACTGCTCCGAGCCGGAGCGGCGATTTGCGGACCCGATCAAATTTTGGATCTCGGCTACGTGTAATCGGATTCGCCCGAGCACTTCGCCGGCGATCTCCCATTTGTCCGCGCCGAACAAAATTAAATCGCCTTCCTCAATGTTCAGCTTCGATTGCAACGCGGCTTTCTCCGCGTCGTTAAAAAACTTTACGATGGGTGATTTCCATTCCCCATTCTCGACCTTGATGAAGGCGAGACCTTTTGCGCCGAAAACTTTTGCAGTTTCGGTCAATTCCTCGATTTGGCCGGTCGTGATCCCGGCAAATCCTTTCGCGTTGATCGCTTTTACGACGCCGCCCGCATCGAGGGCACCCCGAAAAACTTTGAATCCACTCGCGCGAAAATCGTCGCTAAGATCGACAAGTTGCACGCCGAAGCGGCGATCGGGCTTGTCGCTACCGTATCGATCGATCGCCTCGCGATAGGTGAGCCGGTCGAACGGAGTCTTGATGTCGGTGTTCCGCGCGGCCTTGAAAATTGCGGCAAGCATCCCTTCAGTTACCGCGAAAATATCGTCGGGCGTGACAAAGGAGGCTTCGATATCGATCTGCGTGAACTCTGGCTGCCGGTCCGCGCGCAAATCTTCGTCGCGAAAGCATTTCGCGATTTGAAAATATTTTTCTACGCCTGCGACCATGAGCAGTTGCTTGTATTGCTGCGGCGCTTGTGGAAGCGCATAAAATTTGCCGGGTGTCAGCCGGCTCGGCACCAGAAAGTCACGCGCGCCCTCCGGTGTGCTTTTCGACAAAATCGGCGTCTCCACTTCGATGTAGCCTTGCGAATCGAGATAATCGCGTGTCGCTTTTGCAACCCTGTGGCGCAGTCGCAGATTGCAAGATAACTGTGGACGCCGCAGATCGTAATAACGATAAGTCATCCGCAGATCTTCGTTTTGAATTTCGGCGTCGATCGGGAAGGGCAATGCATCCGCGCGATTCAGAATTCTCAGTTGGTTCGGAATCACTTCGATATCGCCGGTTGTCAGTTTTGGATTTTCTGTTCCGGGGACACGCGCCGCCACTCGACCAGAGACTTCGATCACATCTTCGCTCCCCAGCGTGTGGGCTTCCCTGGCGAGTTCCGCGTTTTCCTCGGGGCGAAAGACTACTTGTGTCAGACCTTCGCGGTCGCGCAGATCGATAAAGATGACGCCGCCGTGGTCCCGCGACACGTGCACCCAACCTGCGAGTGTCACGCTTTTGCCGATGTCAGTTTTGCGCAATGAATTGCAATCGTGCGTGCGATACATCGTTTCTATCATGTTGAGCGAAAGTCTTGCCCTGAGCAAAGTCGAATGGGTCGCAGCATCTCTCGAATAGAAAGTAAGATCCTTCGATTTCGCTCCGCTCCACTCAGGATGACAAACTGAGCGCGCGCGAGAGGTATGCAAGCAGCTGTTCATTTGAAATGAGCTGCTGTTCGCCCGTCGTGAGATCCTTCACTGCAACCTGAGGCCATTCGTCGCCAAATAAAATGGCAAGGCGCGCACGGAGTTGTTCGGCGGTTTGAAATTGCCTGGCAACTTTTGCTGACGCCAGCGGATAATCGACACGATAAGCGCGATCGCGAAGTTGCTGGACATGCGCGAGTGCATCCGAGCGGCGCTCTTCCTTCGCGATCACAATGTAGATGTCGATTTTATGATCGGCAGTGATTGCCTGTTGCATCTTCTCGCGCGCTCTCTCATGCTCGCGAATTAATTCGCCAAGGACGACGTCGCCCATGGCGAAGCCGAGTGCGGGCATGGAAACGGCGCTGTCGCTTAGTTGCTGGATTAAATTGTCATAGCGACCGCCGCCGGCAATAGCGCGAAGTTTTCCGGCGCGATCGAAGACTTCGAAAACGATCCCGGTATAGTAGGCAAGACCACGAACAATTCCTACATCGACGGTCACGAAATCGGCCAAGCCGCGAGCGCGCAAGCCGTTAACAAGTCTCTCAAGCTTTTCGCTTCTGCCGCCGTCACGCAAAATGGCAAACACCGGATCAGCCAGCTTGCCAAGTTTCGCCCGCGTATTTTCCACCGACTCGCGCCCAGACTTGTCGATGACTTGCAGCAATTCGTCCCAGCGATCAGATGGAAAACCTTTCTGTTGCAGAAAATCGGTCCAAAACTCACGGTCGCTGATCCGGACGACGACATCGTTTTCTGCAAAACCAAAAGCGCGGAGCACATCAATGCAAAGGGCGACCAGCTCGATATCCGCGGCCAGATCGTTTTCCCCGACGATGTCGCAGTTGAGCTGAAAATGTTCGCGCAGGCGGCCGCGTTGTTGCTTTTCGTGCCGAAAAAATCGGCCGATGGAAAACCATTTAAGCGGCTTTTTGAATTCGCGCTCGTGCGCGGCAATCACACGAGCGAGCGTCGGCGTGAGCTCAGGACGCAGCGCCACTTCGCGCTCGCCTTTGTCGGTAAAATTGAAAAGCTGATCGACAATCTCGGCGCCGCTCTTTTTTTTGTACAGCTCAGTTGGCTCGAGGATCGGGCCATCCCATTCGACAAAGCCATAGCGCCGAGCCACCTCGCGCCAGCGCGCAAAGATGTGATTACGCGCTGCGCAATCGTCGGGAAGAAAATCACGGAATCCAGGCAACGCTTGCATAAAGAGTCAGGCGGCGCCTCCGGAGGGCTGTCGATCCTTCCTTTTGATACAACCGTACGGGCTCGAAGTTACGAAGCCATCATGGGATTGAATAAACTCCGGCTTCAAAGGGTCGGAAATATGCACAACGGAAAGCATCCGTTCAATCAAAGCAGAGGGACAAATATGAAACAAACGAGATTAGTGAAAATATTGGCAGCGGGAGTGGCGTGCGCGGCAGCGCTTGGCATAGCGCTCGCGCAAGAAACCACAACCACGACGACAACGAACCCTGTGACAGGCACGACGACAACTGAGTCGGCGACCACCACCAGCACCGGGACGATTGCGGCGTACACGCCGGATTCGGATTATATCATCTTTCGCACGTCGACGGCTGCGGCTCCCGTTCGGTATTACTACACGAAAGACACGACCATTCTGGATCCAGAAGGGCATACCGTGACTTGGTCGGCGATTCGCCCAGACATGCCGGCGACCGTTTATTACACGAATGTCGGTGACCGGGTAGTTGTGCGCAAAGTCGTGCTGAGTCAGCCTGCAACGGTCTACGAGAAGAAAGAGACCACAACAACGACAACAAAACCCTGACGGGTTGTTTCGATAAATAGTCGAAAATTCAAAGTGCCCGCGGAATGCGATTTCGCGGGCGCTTTTTATTGTAGCTGCGGTGTCTCCTTCTCGCGCTGCCGAAGTCAGCGATCTCTACGACAGTTAATCGCCGTAGCCATGTGGAAATTTCTGGTGCCATTTCCAAGCACTTTCGATAATCGCGTCAAGTGACTCGAACTGGGGTCTCCACCCAAGATCACGTTTGATTTTTTCCGACGAAGCGATCAACCGCGGGGGATCGCCGGGGCGACGGGGCTTTTCGACGATGTCGATTTTTCGCCCGGTGATTTTCCGGCAAGCAGCGATGACTTCACGAACACTGGAGCCGCCACCGGTCCCAAGATTGTAAACTTCGCTTTGGGCTGCGCCCAGAGCTAGCATGTGTGCGCTCGCAAGATCGACGATGTGAATGTAGTCGCGGATACAGGTGCCGTCTGGTGTGTCATAATCAGTGCCGTAGACTTCCACGTGCGGTTTTTGACCGAGCGCCACCTTGAGTACGTTTGGGATCAAGTGCGTCTCGATCCGGTGATCTTCCCCGAAACTCTCCGATGTGCCGGCCGCATTGAAGTAACGCAGGGAAACGAACTTCAAACCATGAATCTGGTCGTACCAGCGCAAAATCTTTTCGTAGGCGAGCTTGGATTCGCCATACGGATTGATTGGGCGCGCCGGCGCAGTTTCGTCGATTGGGACGCGCTCCGGCGGCCCGAAAATCGCGCAGGTCGAGGAAAATACGATCCTCTCTACCCGCGTTGCCATCATGGCATCGAGCAGGTTCAAGCCGTTAGAAATATTGTTGCGAAAATATTTGGACGGATCGTGCATTGACTCGCCGACAAGTGCACTTGCGGCGAAATGCATTACGGCGTCCGGGCGAGTGCTATAAAGTGCCGCCTGGATCTTTTCTCGGTCAGCCAGATCGCCTTCGATGAATTTCGCGCGCGAGTCCACAGCGCGTCGATGGCCTTCGCCAAGATTATCGAAGACCGCAGCCTCATGGCCTTCGTTGAGAAGTATTTCCGTGCAAATGCTGCCGATGTAGCCGGCGCCGCCAACGACGAGAATTTTCATGCGCGCCGGGAAAATGCGGCGCGACTCACGCTAGGTCAAAGAGGAGTGCGAGGAGTGATCTGCGCGACAGTCTTCCTTTTTTCTTCTCGAGGGCCGTGATCATCTGTCGGACGCAACCATGTTTGGCCCGCGGCGCGAGCACTTTCAAGCTTTGTACCTCAGAACCCTTTGTACCTCCGAACCCCATTGCAAGATATCCATATCGACGTGGCGTACACCCCAGCGTTTCATGTCGAGGCGGCTCGACTTGTAGAGATCGATTGATAGGTCCGAAATTCTACGTGGCAGAGGCCGTGCTGCCGGAAAGCTCAGTCGTGCAATGCGGGCAACGCTTTGCCTTGATCGGGATCGTCATTGCGCAGGCCGGACATTCTTTCTTGTCGGGTTCCTTTTCGGCGGGCTGCCTGAGTTCGTTGATTGCGCGAACTATCAGAAAAATTGCACCGGCAACGATGAGAAAGTTGATCACGAGCGTAATGAAATTCCCGTAATTCCAAGAGATGGCTCCGGCTTTTGCCGCGTCAGCGGGCGTGTTGAATACGGCCGAGCCATCTTTAGCCGCTCGCAAGAGGACGAACTTGTTCGAGAAATCCAGTCCCCCGGTGAGGAGACTGATCGGAGGCATGACCACATCTTTAACGAGCGAATTGACGATCGAGCCGAAGGCCGCCCCTATAATCACGCCGACAGCGAGATCGACAGCGTTCCCCTTGATCGCAAATTCTTTAAATTCTTTCCAAACGTTTCCGAGCGGCTTCATACCACGATGTTGACGAGTTTTTGCGGGACGACAACTACTTTGCGAATGTTCTTGCCATCCACCAGTTGTTGAATCCTGGGATTCGCCAGCGCCGCAGTTTTCATTTCATCATTCGTTGCCAAGATCGACATCTTGATTCGGTCGCGCACTTTTCCGTTCACTTGCACAACCATTTCAACTTCATCTTCGACGAAGAATCGCTCATCGTAACCCGGCCATTTCTCTTCGGTAATGTCGCCCACATTATCTTGAAACCTTGCGTTTAACTTTTCCCAGAGCTCGGAAGTGAGGTGTGGCGCGAATGGATTGAGCAAAACGAGAAATGTTCGCATCGCCGACAACGGAATCGCCTCGGCGTTGATAAATGCGTTTACGAAAATCATCATCTGCGAGATCGCGGTGTTGAAGGAGAGCGACTCGATATCTTGGGTGACTTTCTTGATCGTGGCATGCGTGATTTTCTGTTGGGCTTTGTCTGGGTCGACATCTTCGAGTTTGGCCGATAATTCCCACTCGCCCGCCTGGTTCTCCGTCATCAACAAACGCCAGGCGCGGGCAAGAAAACGTGCTACGCCTTCGACGCCGCGCATACTCCATGGTTTCATCTGCTCGAGCGGCCCCATAAACATCTCGTAGCAGCGAAATGCGTCCGTGCCGTACTGATCGATCACATCGTCCGGATTAACGATGTTGCCGCGCGACTTCGACATCTTCTGGTTATCTTCGCCGAGGATGACTCCCTGATTCACCAGACGCTGGAACGGCTCCGATTTCGACAAATAACCGAGATCGAAAAGTACTTTGTGCCAGAAGCGCGCGTAAAGCAGATGCAACACCGCGTGCTCGGTTCCACCGACGTAAAGATCGACGCCGCCGGGTTTTTCGCCTCCCATCCAATAGCGCTCCGCTTCTTCGCCAACAAAGCGCTGATCGTTCTGCGGATCACAAAATCTTAAGTAATACCAGCACGAGCCGGCCCACTGCGGCATCGTGTTCGCCTCGCGAAGCGCCTTCTCGGAATAACGAACCCAGTCTTTTGCTTTCGCGAGCGGCGGTTCGCCTGTGCCGGTCGGCTTGTAATCATCGAGCGGCGGCGGTACAACTGGCAGTTCGTTTTCATTTAGCGCCCGATGTTTTCCGCCTTCCCAAACTATCGGGAACGGTTCGCCCCAATAACGCTGACGCGAGAAAAGCCAGTCGCGCAGTTTATAATTGATTGCGCCTTTGCCGAGTCCGCATTCTTCCAGCCACGCAGTGATTTTCTTTCTCGCTTCAGCGCTCGTTAGGCCGTTGATGATCGGCGAATTGATTGCGATTCCATCGCCAGCGAATCCAATTGCCGGTTCATCTTTCGTCGGCCGAACAACAGCGAGAATCGGCAGATCGAATTTTTTCGCGAATTCCAGATCGCGCTTGTCGTGCGCTGGCACGCCTCCGATCGCGCCGGTCCCGTAACCAACGAGCACATAATCAGCGATCCAGATCGGAATCTTCTCGTTATTTGCGGGATTGATCGCGAATGCGCCAGTGAAGACGCCTGTTTTTTCTTTGGCGAGATCAGTGCGCTCGAGTTCGCTTTTACGGGCGGTCCGCTCGCGATATTCGCGCACCGCCGTCCATTGCTCTCCAGTGACGATCAAATCAACAAGCGGATGTTCGGGTGCGAGGACCAAGAACGTCCCGCCGTAAAGCGTGTCGGGACGCGTCGTGAATACACGAAGTTTTTCCTGGTGATTGTCAATGTTGAAATCGATCTCCGCGCCTTCGCTGCGGCCGATCCAGTTGCTCTGAAGAAGTTTGATTCCTTGCGGCCAATCGAGTCCGTCGAGTTCGTTGAGTAAGCGCTCCGCAAAAGCGGTGATGCGTAACATCCATTGCCGCATCGGCCGCCGAACGACGGGAAACCCTCCGATCTCGCTTTTTCCATCGACTACCTCTTCGTTGGCGAGGACGGTTCCGAGTTCCGGACACCAATTCACCGGAACCTCGGCTACATAGGCCAGTCGTACTTCATCAGGATTTTTGCCGCGGTAAGTCGAGATCGGCTCGGCCTTGTTCGTCTCCGGATTGAACCACGAATTGTAAATCTGAAGAAAAATCCACTGTGTCCATTTGTAATAACGTGGATCGGTCGTGTTGATTTCACGTTGCCAATCATAGGAAAAACCGATGCGCTTCAGCTGCGCTTTAAATTTCGCGACGTTTTCACGCGTGGTAATCGCGGGGTGTTGGCCGCTCTTGATCGCATACTGCTCGGCCGGCAAACCGAACGCATCCCAGCCCATCGGATGCAAAACATTGAATCCGCGCATTCTCTTAAACCGCGCAAGAATATCAGTCGCGGTGTAGCCTTCAGGATGTCCGACATGCAACCCCGCCCCACTCGGGTAGGGAAACATGTCGAGGATGTAGAATTTCGGGTTAACCGAATCGAAGTTCTTCTCGCCCGGATTTGGTGCGTGAAAAAGCTGGCGTTCCTCCCAGATCGCCTGCCATTTCGGCTCGATCCGGTCGAACGGATATGGTTTTCGACGCGCGTTATTCATCGGATTACGAATCAGGAAAGCAGGGAAAAAGGAAAAAGAAACGGATTTGGGAGAAAGCGCAAAAAGGTAGCCTAAGCGTCCCGGTCACAACCTGAATCGAAGCAAGCTGAGAAGTTTAGTCTACCTTAATGGATGAAACGGCTCCTGCTGGCGACGCGCAATGTGCATAAGGCGCGTGAGATTCAAGAGATCCTCGGGCCGGAGTTCGAGCTACGCGATCTGACGGCGTATCCTGAGATTTCTGGAATAGTTGAGAGCGGAAAGTCGTTCGAAGAAAATGCAAAGCTGAAAGCGATCGCGGTATCAATAAAATTGCCCGGCCTGGTAATAGGAGACGACTCAGGACTCGAGGCTGAGGCGCTCGGCGGCGCGCCGGGAATTTATTCAGCGCGGTACGCCGGCAAAAACGCAACTGATAAGCAGAACGTCGAAAAGGTACTGAGCGAGCTTCCGCGATCCGGCGCGAAAACTTGCCAGCGACACGCGCGCTTTCGTTGCGTGATTGCGCTGGCGCACGCTGGCAAATTGCTCGACACATTCAACAGCGCGGTCGAAGGAAGAATTGTGGATCGAGCGCGCGGATCGCACGGGTTCGGTTACGATCCAATTTTTGTTCCGAATGGATTCGAACAGACTTTTGCTGAGTTGCCTGCGGAAGTGAAGAACAGGATCAGTCACCGGGCGAAAGCGATTCGCGCCCTTGCCGCTAAACTTGGAGCTCTTGAGCCGAGCGATTAAGGCTTCGGCGGTGCCGGTGGCGGTGGAGCGCCGGCAGGCTGAGACTGAGCGCCCGGACCAGCAGCTGCTCTGATCTGATACCCAACCTTTGTGATTCCGACCGACCGAACTTTGTCGAGGACTCCAATGACATCGCCATACATCGCCATCGGCGCTGCGCTGAGCGAGATTTTGATGTCCGGATTTGCCCGGTGGAGTTGATAAAGCTGCGGGAGGATTTGGTCATCTCCGACGTATTGGTTATCGAAGAACACAGCATTTCCTTCCAGCACTTTTATAGAGACAAAATCCTTTACCCCGCTTGGCGGAGGCCCCACCGCGGCCGGCAAATTGACGCGAATCCCTTTCATGTGGGTTTGGCTTAAACTCACCATCATAAAGCTGGCGAGCAGGAAGAACATGATGTCGATCAACGGAATGATCTCGATGCGCGCTCGCTTGTGCGGAACTGGCGAAGATACTCTCATAGCTTAGATTTGGCAGAATTTAATACGCGGCGCCCGTCATCGTGAATGTAATGGGAATTCTGACCTGGGAAACTGTCCCAGGTCTAAATCGCCACTCCCGGAACGCACTGAGAGCGGCGTTATCCAGTATCGGATTACCAATGCTTTGCGTCATGGTAGCTCCGGTGACGTTGCCGCTCCCTGGATCAACCGTCACGACGCAAACTCCGCTGCCGGTGATGTGCCGCGAACGCGCCTCGTACGGATACTGGGGACGCGGCGAGTTTATGGCGAGGGCTTTCGCTCGGGACATCGTCATCGCTTGGGCTTTGATTGGCGTAAATTTTTGCGCCGCTGGCGGCGGTCGCGGGGGAGGCGTTCTTTCTTCGTGGAATTCTGGTTGCACCTCAGGCGGCGGAGGTGGTTCCGGCAGCGGAATATCTTCCGGCGGTGGAGTGGCCTCGGGCGGCGCCAATGTCGCCTCGACGACCATTGGCGGTTGAGGAGGAGGCTCCGCGGCAACGACCTCGCGTTTCTGAGCCAGTGCAACCGCGGTGAGATGAATTGCCACTGCACCACCCAGAGCCAGCCACAAATGCCAACGCGGGGCTGGCTGGAAAAGTAACGGTTTTACTGGCGTTTTAGCCATATCAGAAAATTACCCCGGGGGTCCCCCCGGCACTCCCTTGAGCGCCTCGCTCTTAATTTCAAAGGAGATTTTGTAGTATCCGACTGAGCGAAGGTAATCAAGCAAATGGGCAACGTTTAGGTGAGCCGTGTCGCGATCACCACGCACAAACACTTTCGCTTCTGGTGACGATTGATGCACCTTTATCAGGCGCGACTGCAACTCCTGTTCGCTCACTTCATCCTTGTCGAAGAAGTAATGGCCGTCTTTATCCACCGACACGCTGACGTACTCGCGCTTTGACTGAGTTTCGCCGGAGGCGGCTGTTGGTAGATTTACTTTAATTCCCTTCATGTGCACCTGGCTCAAGCTCACCATCATGAAACTGGCCAGAAGAAAGAACATGATGTCGATCAACGGGATGATCTCGATCCGACCTTTCTTGTGCGGAATTGGCGACTTTACGTACATTGGTTACCTTTAGATCGACGAACCTTTCCCGGTAGCTTGGGGTGCCCCAGCGATCTCCATCTCACGCGCCGCGGTTTGTGCTCCTAACATAACTTCCAAGTTCGTGGCTGCCGTCTGCAGTTCGAACTCTAAGTTAGACACTCGGGAAGTGAAAAAGTTAAAGGGCACGAGCGCGAAGATCGCAATGCCGAGACCGCACGCGGTGGCAATCAGCGCTTCTGCAATACCGCCAGTGACGGCTTGCACCGCCAGCTCTTCATTGCCAAGGAAACTAAATGAACGAATCAAACCCGTGATCGTGCCCAACAGACCGAGCAATGGCGCCAGTGTGACGAGTGTGTCCATGACGACGAGGAACCGGCCGGCGCGTTTGATCTCGATGCCGGCAGCGACTTGCAACGCGCCTTGCAGCGAAGCGTGTTGGTGATTGAGACCGTTCCACATCATGCGCAAAACCGGATCACGCGATCCCCGCGAGAGCCTGGAGGCTTCGGCGACATCGCCATTCTCAATCGCCGTGAACACTTTCTCGATGCGTTTCGGATCCCGCCGAAACCAGCGGCCGCCCCACCAGAAGATTCGCTCGATCACAACCGTGAGCCCGATGATCGACACGATCAAAATCGGCCACATAATGGGTCCGCCCTTGCGGAACTTGTCGATCAACCAATTACTGCCGAGCACGCCGCCGGTGGCTTTTTCTTCGGCAGCCGGCGAAGGGCTCTGAGCGGTGGTTGGCGCAGGACTTAAAGTAGCGGTAACTGTTGCGCCTGGCGCGACTGGTGAAGTAGCTGCGCCCGGGGGTGCCGGCGCGGCAGGTCCCCCTGCGGGCGCACTTGAGGTCGGTAGCTGCGCCGGTGCCGCGGGATTCGCCAGAGCCGGTGCCGCGGGATTCGCCGCTGCTGGAGCGACCGGACTCCCGGTGGTGGGAGCTCCGGGCTGAGATTTTTGTGGTGGCGCGGGAGATTGCGCGAGAGAAGTCAGCGCAAGCGCGAGTGAGCATAGGCAGGCCGTAAGTAATGTTTTCATAATTGAAGGAGTTTGGTGACCGGTTTGGTTCCAGTACGAGTTTTCCCTTATCGCAGACGGTTCACTTGCGAGTCGAGCAAAACTTTTCACTTTTTTAGGTCGACACTTCGCTTCTGCGAAAGTCGCATCTCTAATTCGCATTATCTGCACTCGTGGGATGTAAGGCAAGTCCGCTAAATTCTCGCAGAGTCGCTAGATTCAGACTATTTCCGCACCGGAGTAATCGCTCCTGGCGTCCGCAGCGCGGTTTCGCAACGACGGCCAGTCGCCGATCTCTGCCTCCAACTGATCGCCGGAGCGAATCGGGCCGACACCGGAAGGCGTTCCGGTCAGAATTACGTCGCCTGGAACCAGAGTCGTGGACTGGCTGGCGAACGAAACGATTTGCGCGACGGAATAAACCATCTGACTCGTGCGAACCTGCTGTCGCACCTCGCCATTTTGCCGAAGTTCGATCAAGAGATCGCTAACATCGACATCGGAATACACGAACGGCCCAATTGGCGTGTAAGTGTCGAATGATTTGCAGCGACCAAATTGTTTTTCAACTTTCTGCAAATCACGATCGCTGATATCGAGACCGATTGTATATCCGAAAACGTGGTTGAGCGCACGTTCGGCTGACACATTTTTCGCCGTCGCGCCGATGACGACGGCAAGCTCGATCTCGAAATCGGTTCGATGCTCGGGAAACGCAATTTCGATTGTGCCGCCGTCGGGCAGAAGCGAGCTCGGCGCTTTAAACCAGATCAGGGGGGAACCCAAAGGCGTCCGGTTCATTTCCGCAATGTGATCCGAGTAATTGAGCCCGACCGCAATCAACTTCGAAGGCGCAACCGGAAGATCGACATCTACCTCATCGAGTTTTCGCACTTCGCCTGTTGGTTTTATGTCGATCCAATAAGGTCGCGCCAGCGCGTGCACCTCGTCGCCGCGCACCTCACCATAAAAAAATCGATCGCCTGATTTGAAACCGCCAAATGTACGCATTCCTGATTATTTCGGTGCAATTGCGACAAAATCACGCACAGTCTTTTGTTCGGGAATCGAAAATGCTACCCTATCCCGCGCGAACCAGAAACCACTTGATGATCCGCCGTCGAGATTCAGAGCACGGGAGATTTTGAAATCGTCTGCCAGCTGGATCGACCCTAGAATTTCTGCCAGCCTAGCGAGCGAAATCTCCGAACACAATCCGAGCGCAGCGCGATCCGATTTTGCGATCGCCGCAAAGGTTCGCCGCGCCTCTCGCATTTCCTCTAGGCCGCGGACGGGTCGGCCAAGATCGACAAGTAACGGTCCGCATTGAACGGCGGCGTTAGGTTTTGGTTGCCCTGGGAATTCACGGATGCGGATGATTCGCACTCCACGCGATGACGCGGTGAGCACGCCGGAGAGCAATCGCGCTCGCCGCAGTGGCGTGATCGTTCGTCCATCGACAATCAACAAACCGATCGGTGCATAATCGGAATCGAAGTATCCGCCATTTACACCGGCCAGGCAGTTTTCTCGCTCCATTACGTACGCAAGTTCGCGGCGAGGGGCAGTCGCCTGATCGATCACGCGCAGGGTGCGCGACTTCGTAGAAAACAATGCCAGATCGATGACCGCGTGTGTGCTCGTTTCAAGATTCGTCAGAACCGAGTGTCGATGTTGCACGCCATCGGGCGTGCTCTCGAGCTGCGCAGACGTTATCGTCCAAGCCGCCTGCCCAGTTGTCGCCGCGGCGACAAGAACAACAAGCGCGGCGCTAAACTTTCGCACCGTAATTGTCGATCAATACCTGAAAGCGCGGATCGTTGCGCAAGGAGTCCCAAACGGGGTTTACTTTCAGATCCTGCACGGTGATGCCGCTCGGTCGGCTCAACAATCCGTCCAGAATTTCGATCGCACGACCGTTGTCGCCGAGAATTGCATGGACTTCGGCTACCCCGCTCGTAATTTCCGGGCCGCCAAACGCGTCCTTGCTTTCTGGCGCCAATTCGGTCGCGTGTTGCGCCTCCGCTAGCGCGGAGTCATTTTCGCCGAGGTACGCGAGCACTTTTGCCAGCTGAATGTGCATTTCAGCGGCGTCAGGGCTTCGTTTCAGTTGCTCCTCCGTAGCGCTTTTCGCCTTTAGGAAAGCGGCGCGCGCGCCGTTCTCGTCATGCAAAGATTTTCGGGCAAAGCCGATGTAATAGTACTTGTTGCCCACAGACGCTTCGTGGGAAGCGGCTGGGAGCTGGTCGTCCGGAATGCTTTCCGCTTCCTGCAATCCTTCGTTGTACTTGCGTTCTAAAAGAAAGACCTCCACACGCGAACTAGCGACTCTGAGTTTCTGCTCGTTCGTCATCGGTATCGATTTCACGGCCTCGAACGCGTTCTCTGCAGCGCTGAAATCGCCTTTCTCGGCAATGGCCAGTTTGGACTTGACCTCGAGAGGCCCCAATGCCGTCGGATCCAACGCAAGTGCGCGGTCGATGGTTTTGTTAGCCGCATCGTAATTCCGCAGCATCTGATAATTGGAAGTGAGATTTTGCAGCGGCCAGCTGTCTTTCGGATTTAAACTGATAGCTTTCTCGATACTGGCGGTTGATTCCGCCCATTTTCCCTGTCGGCGCTGGATTGCGCCGATGGCGAGATAAGCATCCGATTCGTTAGGCAATCCGCGCTGCGCAATTTCGAATTCTCTCAGGGCCGCGTCATAGTTGTTATCCCCGTAATAATATGAGTACCCCGCAGCCAGATGCGCCTCCGGCAGGTCAGGCTGCAATCGCAGGGCGCGTTCCGCGAGAGTGCGCGCTTTTTCGCGGCGTTCCGGCGTGGAGTCGAAAGTGTGCACGATCCAACTTTGCAACTGTGAGTACCATGCGAGGGCGAGCGCGAAATTCGGATCGAGCTCAATTGCGCGTTCGTAGAGCTGCTCGCCTTGTTTCAGTTTGTCGAAATCCTCAAAAGCGCAGGAAAGATTGTGCGCCTGGACAAAAGCGAGATAGGCTTCGCCATTTTCCGTCGGCTTGCTTTCGATGTGCGCTTTTTCGGCGGGCGACAATTTAGCCTGGAGTTCGCCAGTTATTTTTTTTGCGAGATCGGTTTGGATTGCGAAAACGTCGGTCAGCTCGCGATCGTAATCGTTGGCCCAAATGTGCTCGTCGGTGTTTGCGTCGATCAATTGCACGTTCACGCGCACCTTGTTTCCGGAGCGGCGCACGCTGCCCTCGAGAATGGTACCAACACCCAGCGCCTTTCCGATTTCGCGAACATTGGATGCCTTTCCTCGATATGGCATCACCGATGTGCGCGAAATCACTTTCAAATCGCCGATCTTCGACAGATTGGTGAGCACGTCGTCCTGGATGCCGTCCGCAAAATAGGTATTCTCTTTTTCAGCGCTTAGATTTTCAAACGGAAGCACGGCGATCGACTTGTCGATTTTGCGCGCAGATGCGCGAGGCAACAGAAAAAATCCTACTACGAGCAAAACCGCCACGCCTGACCCTGCCAGCAAGAAGGCGTTGCGGCGGCGGCGCCTTCGGACTTGCGTTTCGACTCGCTTCAACCGCGGCGGACTCGGATTGCCGAGCTCAGTCGTGTACAGGTTCACAATGGAAATCGTTTCGCCGTGTTTTACCTCGCATTCGCCGACGTGGTGCAAGTAAGGTCGCCATTCCGGATAGTGCTGTAAGTCTTCCGCGACGTGCCTCGAAAGCAGGATGTGCCCGGCGCCTCCGCAATCCATCACCCGTTGCGCGATATTGATTCCGGCTCCTGCAATATTCGCGCGCTCGTTAACGTCAGCGACCTCGTTAACCGGTCCGCTATGAATGCCCATGCGAATCCGAAGCTCGGGATGCGCCTTAAGTGCCTGACTGATCTCCAAAGCACAGCGGACCGGCTCTTCCGGGCTGTTGCGAAAGACCAACGCCATCCCATCGCCAGTAGGTAAACGTATCAATCTACCTTCCGCCTCCGCCGAACGGAAATGTTCCGTCCCGCGGACGGCATTGTTGAGCTCACCAAGCAGCTCACTCTGCTCGCTAATTAGCAGCTTGGAATAACCTACGACGTCGATGAACAAGACGTGTCCGATTTCGAGCCGGAGATTGCCTTTGGCTTGGGCGGACATAACGGCGGGCGAATGCAACATCGCTAACAATAAGACAACGGCAAGATCGACATGTTCACTGAAGTCACGCCATCGTAACGAAGCGTTACTTTATTCCTGTGGCAAAGACGGTCTGAAAATGCGGGCTCTGCTTCTCGCGTGCGACGACGCTTACTTCAATTTCGCGGAAGGTGTTTTTTTCCAGAAACTGATGCAACTGCACTTCGCTAAATCCGAGCCAGTGGTCTGCATACAATTCGCGAGCCCGTTCGAAGCGATGGCTCAAAAGATCGAGGATGACCAGCCGGCCGTCGCGTTTCAAAATGCGATGTGCCGCCCTAATGGCCTGTTGCGGATGAATGGCGTGGTGCAGCGCCTGACTTAAAATCGCAAAATCGACACTGTTGTTTACGATCGGGGGTTCTTCGATGTCGCCAAGCCGGTATTCGAGATTTTTGAAGCCGTGTTTTTTTGCGAGATGGGACCCGAACTCGACCATCTTCGGCGAATTATCAATTGCGATAACCTTGCGTGCGTTTTTTGCAAGCAACTGCGAAAGAGTCCCTTCGCCGGCGCCCAAGTCGGCGACGGTAAGCCGTGGCAGCAGGGTGATCAGAGCGTGGGCCAGCGCCTGCCATGATCGCCCGGGGCAATAATGCCGGCCAAACTTTCCCGCCAGCTCGTCGAAGTATTCCCGCGCTTTGTCCTGGCGTTTGCGCAGAACAAGTTTGAGGCCGGTTCGATCGCGCGCTGTTTCCGGCAATTCGCGCGCCAGTGTCCGGGTCAACTCTGCGACCCGCGCTCGCCGTGAATCCTGTCCATTTTCATTGGCGCCATAGTAAACATTTTTTCCGGACCGCCGATCTTCCACTACCCCCGCGCGTTTTAATTGCGCGAGATGACTTGAAATGCGCGACTGCCCCATGCCTAAAATTTGTTGCAGCTCCGCCACCGAGAGTTCTTCCTGCTCGAGAAGAAGCAGCAGACGCAAACGAGTTGGGTCCACGAGCAGTCGCAGGAAATTTATGGTTGACGCCATCGAAACATCCAACGATATATCGACGTATCATGATTGGTCAATATGTTGTCGCGGCGTTACAAATGTTAAAAATGTTACATCGTTGCAACGTTGGCTGTTTTAGGCTGTGACCCAGCCGTTCTAACCCTTTGTAACCTTTTAACTCCTTTAATGCACTAGCCATGTCCCATCGTTACATCTTTTCCTCCGAATCGGTCACGGAAGGTCATCCTGACAAAGTTTGCGACACCATCAGTGATTACATCCTCGACGCCTGCCTCGAACAAGATCCGCTGAGCCGCGTCGCTTGCGAAACGCTCGCGAAAGGCAACCTGGTTGTGCTCGCCGGCGAGATCACAAGCAACACCAAACTCGATTTTGAAGAGCGGGTCCGTGACGCTATCCGGAACATTGGCTATGTGAACGGCGATTGCATTTTTCACGCCGACACCTGTCGTGTTATTTGGGAGATGAGCGAGCAATCGCGCGACATCAAGCAGGGTGTCGATCAAGCGGCGGCTGAAGGCAAAGGCACGGCCGAGCAAGGGGCTGGAGATCAAGGGCTGATGTTCGGTTTTGCGTGCAATGAAACGCCGGAATTAATGCCGGCTCCTATTTCATTCGCGCACAAGCTCGGGCGCGAGCTCACGCAATTGCGCAAGTCCGGCGAAATCCCGTGGCTGCGACCCGACGCCAAGACCCAGGTCTCGATCGAATATGACGGCTACAAACCTGTGCGCGCCACGACCGTGGTGGTTTCTTCGCAGCACGCGGCCGATGTGAAACAAAAGGAAGTCCGCGAAACATTGATCGAGCTCCTGATCAAAAAAGTGATGCCACCTGAATGGATCGACGAGAAAACAACCTACCTGATAAACCCGACTGGCCGGTTCGTCATCGGCGGCCCGGAAGGCGACGCTGGCATCACCGGGCGCAAGATTATTTGCGACACTTACGGCGGAATGGGCAGGCACGGTGGCGGAGCGTTTTCGGGGAAGGATCCGAGCAAAGTCGATCGCAGCGCCGCTTACATGGGCCGTTGGATCGCGAAAAATGTTGTTGCCTCCGGATTGGCGGACCGATGCGAAGTGCAATTCGCTTATGCGATAGGGCATCCGGAACCGGTGAGTGTCAGTGTCGATACATTTTGCACCGGCAAAGTGGACGAGGAAAAATTGGAGCGCGCGATTTGGGAGGTTTTCAATTTCAAGCCTGCCGAGATCATCAAGCAACTCAATTTGCTCCGCCCGATTTATCGAAAAACAACTAACTACGGGCACTTCGGCCGCGTCGATGATCTTGATGCGCTCAGCTGGGAGCGAACTGACAAGGCCGAGGAACTAAAAAAAGCAGTAAAATGATGAAGACAACGACCGCTCCGCCACAGAAAACAGACTACAAAATCCGCGACATCACTCTTGCGGATTTTGGGGAAAAAGAAATTTCCATTGCGGAAAAAGAAATGCCGGGCCTGATGGCAATCCGTGAGAAATATGCGCCGAGCAAACCGCTCGCCGGTGTGCGCGTGACCGGTTCATTGCATATGACGATCCAGACCGCGGTCTTGATTGAAACACTTGTTGATCTTGGCGCGAGCGTGCGCTGGGCGAGTTGCAATATCTTTTCCACGCAGGATCACGCCGCGGCGGCGGTCGCCAAGTCAGGCGTGTCCGTGTTCGCATGGAAAGGGGAATCGCTTGAAGAATACTGGTGGTGCACTTATCGCGCAATCTCGCATCCCGAGGATAAAGGCCCGCAACTCGTGGTCGATGATGGAGGTGACGCTACGTTGCTTATTCACAAAGGTTACGAGCTCGAAGAGGGCAGCGATTGGGCGAAAACGAAATCGGCAAACAAAGAAGAGCAGGTCATCAAAGATTTGTTACTCGAAATTCAGCGCGAGAATCCATATCGCTGGCACGAAATCGTGAAGGATTGGCGCGGTGTTTCGGAGGAGACGACTACTGGTGTCCATCGTCTCTACAAAATGCATCAGGAGAACCGGCTGCTTGTGCCCGCGATTAATGTCAACGATTCAGTCACCAAATCGAAATTCGATAATCTCTACGGCTGCCGGCACTCGCTGGTTGATGGCTTAAATCGCGCACTAGATGTCATGCTCGGCGGCAAAGTCGCAGTCGTTTGCGGCTATGGCGATGTTGGCAAAGGTTGCGCGCAATCATTGCGCGGCCAGGGCGCGCGCATCGTCATCGCAGAGATCGATCCGATCAACGCTCTGCAAGCCGCGATGGAAGGCTACGAAGTTACGACCATCGAAGACACGCTCGGTCGCGCTGACATTTATATCAGCGCAACGGGCAACACGGATGTCATCACCCTTGAGCACATGCAGCGAATGAAAGACCAAGCGATCGTCGCTAACATCGGCCACTTCGATAACGAGATTCAAGTCGACGCGCTCAACGCCGCCAAGGGCGTGAAGAAAACGAACATCAAACCGCAGGTGGACAAGTACGCCTTTCCGGACGGCCACGAAATTTTCCTCCTGGCCGAAGGCCGGCTAGTGAACCTCGGGTGCGCGACCGGCCATCCGAGTTTCGTCATGTCGAATTCATTTTCGAATCAGGTACTGGCGCAGCTCGATCTTTGGAGGAACCGAGAAAATTACAAAGTCGGCGTCTACGTTTTGTCAAAAAAACTCGACGAAGAAGTGGCGCGTCTGCACTTGGAAAAAATCGGCGTCAAATTAACCAAACTTTCGCAAAAACAAGCGGAGTATCTTGGTGTTCCCGTCGAAGGGCCGTTTAAATCGGAGCATTATCGGTACTGATATCGCGCTGTCATCCCGAGCGAAGCGAGGGTACCTCTCTTCACCTTCTGGCTTTGCACCGACGAAGCTTAACGAGTTTTTGACTCGCTCTAGACGTCGGTAGGGGCGACGCTCTGCAGCCGTGGATTAGTTCGTCGGCTCGGAAGCGTCTAGCCCTGCCGCAATCTTCCGCGCGAGATACGCTGAAAAATAGCCGGCATAACGCTGTTGCAATTCCGGGCGCTGCCAGTCTTTGCCGGTGAGAATTTTCCGGCAATTGGGCGCGCCGCATTTGCATTCGATCAAGTAATCGTCGTCATCTGTCGTTGCCCAATCATGGGTGAGCTCTTCGCCAGCGGGAATATCGCGCATAGCTACGAATGTAATCTCCCCGCGAATGCCGAGATTCGCATCGCACGAGTGATTCGAATATAACATCGACAACTCGCGCTCTTCATCCGTCACGGGCGCAATGAACAGATTATCGTCGATCTGAATTTCCACCGAGCCCAGTCGAGGCGTAATCTCTCCGCGCAAAGCTGTTCGGCCGACGATGTGCCCGCCTTTCACCGCGACGATTTCGCTTTTGGCAATCTCGGTTGTAGCAAACAGGCCGCGTCCATGGATTTTGCTCTCGCGCACTTGCGTCTTCGGGGAGAGGTAGGAGAGCCTAACCATCGCAACAGATTAATTGCAGAGGCGCTTGTGCCAAGCGCCTAACTCTGGCGGTTGACACAACCGCCGCTACAACGTTGCGTTCATGCTCCACCCGCATGAAATCTCGCCCGGCCGCGGTCATTTTCATTCTCGTCACGGTGACCCTCGACATCCTGGCGATGGGTTTGATCATCCCCGTTTTACCAAAGCTGATTCTGGATTTTCTCGGTGGCGCGATGACCGATGCGGCGAAGTGGAGCGCGCGGTTCGCGGTGGTCTTCGCGCTGATGCAGTTCGTCTTTTCGCCCTTGCTCGGAGTTTTGTCAGATCGGTTTGGCAGACGTCCGATCATCCTGCTTTCAAATCTCGGTCTCGGATTGGATTACATCGTGATGGCGATGGCGCCCACGTTGAGCTGGCTTTTCCTCGGTCGAATCATTTCCGGAATCACGACTTCAAGCATTCCGACCGCGATGGCTTACATCGCCGACGTTACGCCAAAAGAAAAACGAGCTGGAGCGTTCGGCCTGATTGGCGTGGCATTCGGCATTGGATTCACGTTCGGACCGGCGATTGGTGGATTGGCGGGAGATCTCAATCCGCGTCTCGCGTTTTGGATTGCAGCTGTCCTTAGCCTGGCGAATTGGCTCTGGGGTTATTTCTTCGTTCCGGAATCCCTGTCACGTGAACGGCGAAAAGCGTTTCAACTGCGTCGCGCAAATCCGGTCGGCTCGCTGACACTACTGCGTTCGCATCACGAACTTTGGCGACTCACCACGATCCAATTTCTTGCGTATGTTTCTCACAACGTCTTCAGCGTTTGGGCGCTCTACGCAATCTATCGCTACAGTTGGAGCCAGGGCATGATCGGAATCTCGCTGATGATCGTGGGCATCGTGACGGCTGTCATTTCTGGAGGCCTGACCGGTCGCATGGTGACACGATTCGGGGAGAAACGGACGCTTTACATCGGACAGTTTTTTGGTGCGACTGGAATGGTGATTGCTGGTCTGGCCAAAACGGGCGCGTGGTTGCTCGCTTCCATCCCGATCATTTCGCTCTGGAACATTTCGATGCCAGCAGCCCAAAGCATGATGACTCACCGCGTGAGCGAAAGAGAACAAGGCGAGTTGCAGGGCGCTTTGCAAAGTATGCGGTCAATCACTTTCATCATCGGACCTTGGTTGTTCCTCCGAATTTTTGGCTGGTTTATCGATGCAAAGAATCCGATTCACCTGCCGGGAGCACCTTATTTTCTTGCGGGCGCGCTGCTTTTCACCGCGATGCTCATGGCGACACGCGTTGAACAACCGCAAATCCAACCGGCCTCCACCGATGCCATTCCCGATGTGGTTCCGCCGGAAAGTACACCGTCCGCAGCGATTGCGCCGATCCTTGATTCCGAAGAAAATGTTTGAGCAGTTGTGTCCCCAGATTTATTTGGAGTGCGGTCATCCCGACATGTCGGAACTTTTAAAGCGCGGACGTGTCCGCGCACTCCAAAACCAACACCGAACATGAAAGCGAGCATACGCTGCGCCGGCGTTGCGATTGCAATCTGTTCCTGGATTGCGATCTCGAATCATTGTGCGTTCGCGGCGATGGCAACAAAAGATGATTCGGCGCAAGTGGCCTGCCCATTTCATTCCAAACCTAAAAAGCAAAAGGAACAATCGTCGCAGGTGGAGTGCTGCAAAGTTCTGCGTGCGGTTGTTCCGACTATCTCGAAGAGTTGGGCACGAGGCGACGGCGATTCTTCCGATATCTATTTTCCCTTTCAGGATTGCAGGCTGCTCGCACATTTCCGCAATACGCTTGCACCCCTGTTGCTCGACACAGGGCCGCCCAGCGCGCATTCCTTTGCTGAGTTGATCTTGCAGCAGAGCCTTTTCGCTCACGCCCCGCCCTTTCTCGCTTAGAACGCAAGCAAACGCGTTCTGTTTGTAGGGCAACCGCTCCGGTTGCCGTTTTGTACAGCTGGCAGGCGAGGCGCCTGCCCTACAATCAGACGAATGAGAAACGAATTTGTAGTTCTAATCGTGAGCGCAGTCGCGCTGATCACGCTGGGAGCGCGCGCGCGGGTAGGGGCGATTGACCCCAATCGCCGGAGTGCCGAGCATGAGCACGATTACGAGCAGGAGCAAGAGAAAAGACAGAAATACACGTGCACGATGCATCCGGAAGTCATCATGGATCATCCAGGCAATTGCCCAAAGTGCGGCATGAAACTCGTCCCGCTGAACGAACAAAAACTGAAACCACACGCGAAGATCGACAATCACTCGATAAACGCTACTATGAAACACGACGGTCACGATCGCGAGCATGACCAGGGAATGCACGATCGGCACGGGACACAGATGTCGATGCAATCGTCGGTGAACATTGCCGATCCAATGAGCCGCGAAGGTTCGGGCACTTCTTGGTTACCCGATTCATCGCCAATGTATGGCAAAATGTTCATGTTTGGTGACGACATGTTGATGTTGCACGGCGCGATTTTCCCGCGTTACACAAACGTGAGCACTCGGCGCGGTGACGACCGGATCGATGCGCCTAACTGGATCATGGGAATGTATTCGCATCCGCTCGGCGCCAGCACGCAGCTCGGCGGGCGCCTAATGATGAGTCTGGATCCGCTGACCGAAGGTGGTCGCGGTTACCCGTTGCTATTTCAAAGCGGCGAATCATGGCACGATCAGCCGCTGCACGACCGGCAACATCCACACGATCTCTTCGATGAACTCTCGCTGAGCCTGTCGCAAAAGTTCGATTACGATCTCAGCGCTTACATTTATTTTGGTTATCCGGGCGAACCGGCGCTCGGCCCGCCAACTTTCATGCATCGTCCTTCTGCCATGGACGATCCCGACGCGCCGCTCGGGCATCATTGGCAGGATTCAACGCATGTGACATTCGGCGTGGCCACGGCCGGTCTGGTTTGGCGTACCGTCAAGATAGAAGGCAGCATATTCACTGGGCGCGAGCCGGACGAAAATCGTTACGACTTCGATCGGCCGCGTTTCGATTCATTCAGCGGACGCATTTCTTGGAATCCGACGCAAAATCTGGCCCTGCAAGTTTCGCACGGTTACATCAAAAGCCCGGAAGTGCTCGAGCCGGACTTGAAACGCCATCGCACAACGGCCTCTGTTATTTACAACCTTCCGCTCGGACACGATAGCAACTGGTCGAACACGTTTGTCTGGGGCCAGAACCACGACACCGGCGAAGGCAAAACGCAATCATTCTTGATCGAATCTGATTATCAGCGCGGGCGTGACACGGTGTACGCGCGCTGGGAGCGGGTAGAGAAATCCGGACACGAGCTCGTTCTCAATCCTCCTGATGAATCACGCATTTTTCCCGTAAGCGGATACACGATCGGTTACGTGCGCGACCTGTCGCATGGCAACGGCCTTGACATCGGAGTTGGCACGCAGTTCACGGTAAACGATTTCCCCAATTCTCTGGATCGCTATTATGGAGACGATCTCGGCTACGCCTTTGAATTTTTCCTGCGCATCCGCCCTTCGCTGCACGCTCATAACGCGCACGAGCACGGCGCGCATGTTGCCGGAATGGAGAAATAAGCGGCGAAGTCGCGTCCCAAGATCGCGAATCTGCGCTTGGTCACTGCGTTGGCTGGCTACGGCGCGACTTGCAGTTGTGACATGCCACCGTTGGGGTCAATTGGGGGGTTGCCAGGTATCAGCGTCAGGAAGGTGCCCAAGGTGCCGGCGTAGTGTCCAAACAACGACGGAACAGTGATCGCGAGGTAAGGGTCGAACCCAATAGCGGCCCAGCCTTCGATGAGCACGCCTGAGATCACAACCTGGCTACCATTGTTCGCGTAGGTCCAGGTTACATCACCGCTGTCGTGATAGGCGCCATGTATCCCATAGCGACCTCCTTGTGTGAGGCAATCTGACCCTTCGTAGTCACCGGTGCCGTCCGGCGGCGCCGCTCGTCGGCCAGAAAGTGCTTCAGTGCCGTGAGTAGATAAGAGCGCAATCGTCCCTTCTCTTTGCGCACAGTGCGCAGATCCCGGCGCTCCAACAGGAGAGCAAAAAAACCTTGCGTAAGATCCTGCGCTTCTTCCAGCCTAAAACCCTGTCGCCGCAGAAAACTGTAAATGGGTCGCCAATAAACGCGGCAGAGTTTTTCAAGTGCCTCTTGTGCCGCTGGCGACTCGCCTTGCGCAGTTAGTACCACGCTCCAATGCGTGGTGGCGAAGGCTACCGCGCCGTTTTGCGCGTTTTCGCCAACTCCAGGCAGCGAAGTCACCTGATGATCGGCAGGCACGCTATGATCCAAGTAAAAAGTCGTGCGAAAATCAAGCCAGCATTGGTTCAGGTGGCCGCTGCCCTTGTCATCGCGCGCGAGATGCGTGAGTCTTATCCTCCCGTGACGCATCGTCTGCCGAAACAAAATTATTACGATATCGAACGCATCATAGAGTTCGATTTCGTTCGCGCGACGGAAGCAGCGGCACTCAATTCACTGCGCTGGCTCGGGCGGGGCGACAAGGAGGCAGCCGACGCGGCCGCATGTGACGCGATGCGCGGCATGTTCGATCTCATGAACATCTGCGGCGAAGTTGTGATCGGCGAAGGAATCAAGGATGAAGCGCCGGGAATTTTTAAAGGCGAACAACTCGGCACTTGGTTGCCGGGCTCACCGCAGTTCGATATCGCGATCGATCCGATCGATGGCACGACCAACATTTCCAAAGGCGCGCCGAACTCGATCAGTTGCATCGCAGCTGCCAGCCCCGAGGA
>DASXNN010000071.1:0-53322 GCA_036495045.1 Candidatus Udaeobacter sp. | reverse complement strand
AAAGGCCATCGACAATCCGCTCTTGCCGCCGCCAGACTTGCCGGCGAGCGTTGGAAACATCGGGGCCTTGCCGATACCCCGCGTTTGCTTTTCGAGCCACGCGCGGAATTGCGGATGAATGGGCACGGTCACTGTCCGAAGCGTTTTCCGTGTCGCAACCGTGATGGTTCGCCTGTCCAGATTGACGGCGCTCCACTGCAAGTCCGCAACATCGCGCAATCGCAATCCGGTGTAATACCCGCAGAGAATTGCGCCCTTCCAATCGTCGCTTGGCGCGGCTTTGAGCAACTCTGTAATCTGCTCCGGTGTAAACACATCTTTTTCGCCGTTGCGCGCTTCATCGCGCAGCGGGCGCACGGCGTTCTTTGTCGGATTGATTTCGATGTGTCCCGCGTCATGCGCCGAATTGAAGGGCATTCGCAGAATCTTAATCGCGTGATTGACGGTTGGTGCTGCAAGCCCTTTGCGCTTTAGCGCGTCTCGCCACGAGCGAATATCCGCCTGCGTGATCTCGCGCAAAAGGTGATCTGCTTTTTTGCCGATGTGCGCCAGGAACTCGTTGACGATCTGCTTGTATTTAAGGAAAGCGCGCTCTTCCGTTTCGTTCTTTTTGCTCTCTACCCATTCGTTTAGCCACTCGCGCGCCGTATGGAAATGCAGAGGCTCGCCAGTGGTGCGCTCGTACATCTGCGCAATGACTTTGCGGCAGTGGTGTTCAGTTAGTCGTTTCTCGCCTGCGAGTTTTTCGAGTGCTTCCCATTCATCGGCCAATCTCTGCGCCAATTTTCTGTCAGTAGTTTTTGTGCTGCGTTTGAGTCGCCGCACGTTCCCGTTGCTTCCGATGCCGTTGTAACAGGCAATCCAGAACGGGCTTTTCGGTGGTTGATGCGCGTCTTTAGTGATTGATGCCATAGGCGGTCAGAACTAATAGTCAGAACATTTGACAGTGTCCAGCGACATTCGTTCATGTCATTTACGAGGGGAAAATGGGCAGAGCGGGCAACGGGAATCGAACCCGCATGGCCAGCTTGGAAGGCTGGAACTTTACCATTAAGCTATGCCCGCGCGGAGGTAAGCTGCCGTGTCATGGTGGCGCTGCCAACTCATTTTTCGAATGCGGTAGCGACGAGAGTGGCATTGTGGCCACCGAAGCCGAACGAATTATTCAAAGCGACTCGCACCTTTTTTTCGCGGGCGACGTTTGCCGTGTAATCGAGGTCACATTCTTCGTCGGGATTTTCCAAATTGATTGTCGGCGGAACCACCGAATCACGAATGGCCAGCGCGCATGCGGCCATCTCGACTCCACCCGCCCCGCCTAACAAGTGTCCGGTCATTGATTTGGTGGAACTAATTGGAATTTTATAGGCGTATTCGCCAAAGACCTTTTTGATCGCGCGCGTTTCGCAAATGTCGCCGATATCGGTCGAGGTAGCATGTGCGTTGATATAATCAACTTTTTCCGGCGATATCCGCGCATGTTCGAGGGCGATCTGCATGGCGCGCACAGCGCCTTCACCATCTGCCGGTGGAGCGGTCATGTGATAAGCGTCCGCGGAAAGTCCGTAACCGATGAGTTCGCAGTAAATCTTGGCACCTCGCGCCTTGGCATGTTCGAGTTCTTCCACGACTACGATTCCTGCGCCTTCGCTCATGACAAATCCATCGCGATCCCGGTCGAACGGTCGCGAAGCACGCTCGGGTTCGTCATTGCGCGTACTAAGCGCTTTCATGGCTGAAAATCCGGCGAGCCCTATTGCTACGACTGAAGATTCTGAACCGCCGGCGAGGAAAATATCCGCATCCCCAAACTTGATTATCCGCCATGACTCCCCGATTGCATTGTTTGATGTGGCGCACGCAGTAACGATGCACATGTTCGGGCCGCGCAGCCCGTACTCCATCGAGATGATTCCGCTTGCCATGTTGCTAATCAGCATCGGAATCGTGAATGGGGAATTTCGGGACGGCCCTCTCGTCAGCAGGATTGTGTGTTGATCCTCTAATGTCTTCAGTCCCCCGATACCACTGCTGACAATAACCCCGAAGCGATCTCGCCCCTTCAGCTTCTCGACGTCGATGCCGCTGTCCTCGAGGGCCATTTTCGCCGCTGCCATGGCAAGTTGTGTAAAACGATCGGTCCGCCGGACGTCCTTCGGATTTCTGAAGAATGGCTTTGGGTCGAAGTCCCGCACTTCGCCGGCGATCTGGCAATCGTACCCAGTCGTATCGAATGCCTGGATCCTGCGAATTCCGCTGACCCCATTCTTAAGGTTCGACCAGAACGTCTCCACGTCATTGCCGATGGGCGTGATGGCACCGAGGCCAGTAATGACAACTCTGCGATCGTTCATAAAAAGAGCGAGGACTGACGAGTGATCAGTGACGGAATGTTCGCTCGCCACCTTTCACTTTATTTTCAGCTCGTACCCATCCCGACGCTTTGCACGGTTTGGAACAGTTTTCCTTCGGTCCTGATGGACGGAGCGATGATAATCTCGGTTTGCTGGAATTCGGCAATGCTCCGAGCGCCGACGTTGCCCATGCAGGTGGTGATCGCGCCGACCAGATTTTGGCTGCCATCGTCAACTTCTGCAGGGCCGAAGAGAATTTGCCTGAGCGAGCCGGTCGCGCCCACTTTAATGCGCGTCCCTCGGGGGAGGTTGGCATGCGGAGTAGCCATGCCCCAGTGGTAGCCGCAGCCGGGCGCCTCGTGCGCCCTGGCAAACGCGCTCCCGACCATCACAGCGTCTCCCCCGCAAGCGAGCGCTTTGCAAACGTCCCCGCCTTTGCTCATTCCGCCATCGGTAATGATCGGCACATAGCGCGACGTCTTTTTGAAGTAGGCATCGCGCGCGGCTGCGCAATCGACGGTTGCGGTTACTTGCGGCACACCCAAGCCGAGCACGCCGCGGGAAGTGCAAGCGGCACCTGGCCCGACCCCGACCAAAACTGCCGCTGGTCCACACTCCATAATTTCGAAGGTCACGTCATAACCTACCGTGTTTCCGACGATCACCGGGATGCGCATCTCGCGACAAAATTTCTCTAGATCGAGTGATTTGTACTCAGACGAAATGTGACGCACTGTAGAAACTGTGCTTTGCACAACGAACACGTCCGCACCTGCTTCCTCTGCAATCTTTCCAAACTCAGCCGCCCGCTGCGGAATCGAGCTAACTGCAGCCAGCGCGCCGCCATCCTTGATCTGGCGTACCCGCGCAGCGATCAAATCTTCCTGGACCGGTTCTTGGTAAATTCTTTGCAGTAGCGCGGTGATCTCGGCTTTGTCCGCGTCAACAATTTTTTCCAAAACCTCCTGCGGATTTTTGTAGCGCGTCTGCACGCCTTCGAGATTTAGAACGGCGAGGCCGCCGAGTTTGCTCATGGCAATGGCAAAACGAACGTCGACAACTCCATCCATCGCGCTCGCCACAATCGGAATCTTCAATACGAGCGGTTCCATCTCTTTACGCGCCAGGCGAAAGGTGATGTCTACTTCATTTGGATTAATCGTGATGCGACCTGGCACGAGTGCGATTTCATCGAACCCATAGGTCACGCGTGCTTTGCGGTTTCGACCAATCCACATTCCCATTTTTAAATTCTCTCCATCTTAAATCGCTCGTTTAAACTTCCGCAGCGCGGGCACCGGGGAAGCAACGCGTCCGTTCGATCCTCAAATTCGAACGCGCAAATCACGCAGCGCAACCGATACTCTAAAGCCCGGCGTTCGCGCCGCCGGCGATTCCACTCTCCCACTATCCAGAAGAGAAAAACCGCCGCAAGAAAAAGCAGCAAATAAATTGTGACCAGCGCGGCAAGACTGACGCGGATCACGGGGCAGCAGTGCCTGTCGCTGAGGGCCGCGGTCGCGCCACGTCATTGCCCCATTGGACTGTCGCGATTCCCCAAGTAAGAGACCGATCGAGTTTCTCACCATTTACTGAACCCCGGGGAAAACGGCAGAGCGTAAGATAACCGCGGACTTGTTCGTCCAGGGCTGGGTCGCCCGATGAATTGAGAGGAAAGCAATAGTGAATTTCTCCCAGCCCGTTAACGGCGACACGAAAGCGGATCGTTTCCGGGGTTTCATCGTTGGATGCAGTAAAACTTGGAGTTGGCAAAGTCGGAGCGCCAAAAGAATCGAGCTCTTTTGAAAACGAAGCAGACGTGGCCGTCGGACCCAAGGCAGGTGCAATTTGCCGATAGACGAACGGCGCGGGCCCCGGTGGCTGCGAGCTCGGGATATGTAGATCGAAAACTGATAACGGAACCTGTTTCAATGCCAGCTCCACGGCGAGATAAGAGGGGATGTGTTCAACCTTGGGTAAGGCGCGCAGCCGCGCCTCGGGCGGACGCTGAGTTGTGAAAGCGAGCGCGGGATCTTCCGCGTCGAGCCAGCGGAGCAGCGTTCGGCCTTCTTCAGAATCGGAACTAATCACACTCACGCGGGCTGGCGGTGGCAACAATGAGACTGTCGTAGGATATACGATTTGAAAAACATAGAAGCACAAAGCATGCGCGATTAAGGAAAGCGCCAGAAAGGTCGTGATCGCTATCTGCTGGCGCCGAGGAGGCTCCCAATTGAAGAGAAGTGGTTCGGGGTCAGGCCCAGCGATGGAGGCATTCATCGTGGGGAGCTCGTAGCCAGCGCAACGGATGTGATCCCATGTTCAAGAGCAGCGTTCGTCACCTCGATAACTGTTTCATATGGAGCTAAGCGGTCCGCCTTAACGATGATCGAGTGACCCTCGCGCTTAGTCGCATCTAACAACGGCCCAAGCTGGTCGAGAGTGATTTTTTGCTCGCGGAAATAAATCGCCGGGACTGCGCCGCCGGTGATGCTGATGATTTGTTGATTAATCTGCGGGCCAAGCGTAAACCGCGAGAACGGCATCGCAACGGAAATGCCCGGCTGCAAAATAAAATTCGAACTGAGCAACAGGAAGAAAACCAGCAGGAAAGCAATGTTCACCAGCGCAAGAAGGACGAGCCACCCGAAATTATATTCCTTCGTTCGGCTGAGCTTCATGACGGTGTATTTGTCGATCGACTGAGTCGTCGATCAAGAATCGATACGTGCTTCGGATTGGGTTGTGTCCTCAGGTCGTTGGAAACTGATGATACCGCCAATCGGTCGATTCTCCGTTAGCATGTGGACGATCTCAATTCCGGCGCGCTCCATGTCGTGCATCATCGTATTCACACGCGAAGAGAGATAGCTGTAGGCGACGAAAGTCGGCGTAGCGACGACTAGGCCTGCAGCAGTTGTCAATAAACTTTTGTAAACGCCGCCGGAAAGCTCGGTCACCGTCGCATAACCGCCGCTCGAGGCGATCGTGCCAAACGCGTCGATCATTCCGGCAACTGTCCCAAGCAAGCCTAGCAACGGCGCGAGGAAAGCGAGCGTGGCCAGCACCCCAAGGAATCGCTCCAGCTTCGGCACCTCGAGTTGGCCCGCTTCCTGCACAATGTCGCGCAATTCCGATCGTGGGGCGTCGTGCCGGATGATAGCGGAATGAATCACTCGCGCGATCGGGCCCGGCGTACCGGCCGATTCATGCAAGGCTTCAGCGAAATTGCGGCGCCGGATAAGGTTCGAGAGCCCTTTTAGGAACTCGCCCACGTGGATCGTCGCCCGGTGCAAGTAAAACAGCCGTTCGGCAAAAACGGCGATCGAAATGATGCTACAGGCCAGAATCGGCCACATCAGCAACCCGCCTTTTTGGATATAGTCAATCACGCCACGTTTCTAGACCTCTTTGCCGAAGGTGGCAAGTTATCAGGGACCGCGATGGCTTGTTTTTTAAGCCCCAAAAACGCCTTGGCAAACGCTGCCACGCTACTTTTTTCGCTTCGGAGTTGGGCTCGCTGCAATTGTGCGGCCAATGAGTTTGCCATTTGCATCAAAAATCGAATAACCGGTTCGTTTGCCTGCTGGGTCATAGCTGTAAACGATCTTGTGCAGAAGCGTACCGTCTTCCGCGCTTTGAGTTTCTTCCTGTAGACGGCCGCTGCCATCGTATTTGTACTGGCTCTTAAATCTGAGACGGCCGTCGGGCCCGAAAACCGCGCCGCTGGAAAAGCGGCCTGCTTCATCGATATCGTAATCAATTTTCTCGCGGAATTTGCCATCTTGATCCGTAGTGGTCGCGACTGCTTTGTGCTGCGCATTGTCGAATTTATAAACAGTGCGTGAGCCATCCGCTTTCATCGATACGGTTACTCGGACCGCATTATTCTGAATTGTATCTGGGGATTGGCCAAATCCGCTCTTTGCTGCGCATAGGAACAGGGCAAAGCCGATTGTCGATCGAAGCAAGAAAAGCCTCATCTGGGGGAACGAGCCTACGGGGTAAGCCAAACCGGTGCAAATAAGCATTATTTTTTTATTGACCGCCATTAAGGAGGGTGGTTAAAAGTGGAGGGAAGTGGGGTATAATGGATCAAATCTCCACTACACATGGATTCCCTTTCCGAAAGTCAACTCTTCTACGCCGGCGAATTTCACCATCTCATCGACGATAAGAATCGCATTACCATCCCGTCGCGGTGGCGCCGCGGGGACGCCGAGGAATTTATTATCCTGCCTGAGGCGAATCACCAATTTCTCCTCGTTATGTCATCAGAGGAATTTGCGCGGATGAGCACGGCTGTAGAATCCAATCTGACAGTTTCAGCGCACGACCGTCGGATATTTCTTCGTCAACTCCATTCGCGCGCGCAACACGGCGCGGCCGATCGACAAGGCCGTCTCGTTTTACCCGAGGAGCTTTGCAAGAAGGTCGGATTGAAAGAGGAGGTAGCTTTGGTGGGTGGGCGGGGCCGTTTTGAAATTTGGAATCTGCAACGCTGGAAACACGCGCATGAAGAAGAAACCGCCACCTACCAGCATGTGGCAAACGTGATCGGTTTGTAAGCGAAATGATCCAGCCGGAAACATTATGAACACGTTGCTGTCTGAGCGGCCTGTCTGGTTCGCGACCGGTCCGTTAATTGTCGAAGAGGAGGCGCAGGAAATGGAAGATTTTGTTTATCACCGTCCAGTGCTCGCGGAGGAGGTCGTGAAATTGCTCGCCCCCAAACCGGGTTCTCTCGTGGTTGATGGCACTTGCGGCGGTGGGGGTCACACGGAAGCGCTTTTGAGAAGTGGCGCCGACGTTCTGGCATTGGATCAGGATCCCGATGCGGCCCAACATGTGACCAAGCAGCTGGCACGGTTCGGCCAGCGCGTCACCGTGCGGCAGACGAATTTTCGCCACTTGCACAAAGTTCTCGACGAGCTTGGGATTGGCACGATCGGTGGTGCGCTTCTCGATCTGGGCGTCTCCTCCCGGCAACTCGAAAATGCCGAGCGCGGTTTCAGCTTGGCGCGCAACGGCCCGCTCGATATGCGGATGGATCCACGGAGTGAACTCACTGCCGCCACTGTTGTTAACGAGTACAGCGCAGAACGACTGACCCGCCTGTTTCGCGAACTCGGGGAGGAGCCGGCTGCGCGTCGTATCGCGAGCTTGATTGTTAAAATGCGGAAGACATCCCCGTTCCGCGAAACCATCCCGCTCGCCCGCGCGATTGAAAAAGCCGCTGGTCGGCACGGTCGGCGTCATCCAGCCACGCAAGCTTTTCAGGCCCTGCGCATGGAAGTGAATGACGAGCTTCGCGCACTTCAAGAAGGTCTGAGTGTTTTTACGGCACGACTCGAAACTCGAGGGCGCATTGCAGTCATCACTTTTCATTCTCTGGAAGATCGGATCGTGAAAAACTTCTTTCGCGATCACAGCCGGGAATGGCTCGATCGACCGGAGTGGCCGGCGCCGCAACGCAACGCCGAGTACGACCTCAAGGTGATTACTCCGAAGCCGGTAGAGCCGGGTGAAGATGAACAACGGGCGAATCCGCGCTCGCGCAGTGCAAAGTTGCGCGTGGCCGAGAAAATTTAAAATGAACCGTTCTCGTCGAAAAAATCAGAATACAGTGAACGCGGCCTCGCTCGCACGCTGGATTGTGGTAACTGCGTTTCTGGCGCTTGCCGGATTGAGCTACGTCTATTTGACGCTGCAACTGTATCATCTTGGTGAGCGCAAAAAGTTGGTCGAGAACGAGCTACTTAGTCTCCGCACGCAAAATGACGTGGCCAGCGTGCAAATCGCGGCCCTGACTTCGCGCTCCGCCTTACAACGTCGATTAAAGGAGGGGTACTTGAAAATGATACCTATTTCCGAGCGCGACATCGTCCGACTTACCGTTCCCACGCGCCAAGCCGATGAAGATTCAGTTCAGCCCGTCGTGAACCGGCCTCCCTCGAGATGAACCCGAATAGCCGGAGTCGTTGTGCACTGGTTTGCTGCTTTTTCATCGCGCTCTTCAGCGCTTTCTCGTTTCGTCTTATTTATCTACAAGTAATTAAGCATGACGAGTACGCCGGGCTGGCTGCTGAGAAACACGTTTACAAACAGATCATCTACGCAGAACGCGGCACGATCCTTGACGCCAACAACGAAGTCCTCGCGCACAATGTACCTGTCGAAACGGCGGTGGCTGACGCCACACATCTTAACAATCGTCAAGCGATTGTCGATCTTGTCAGCAATGAACTGGGCATCCCGGTTGAGCAGCTCTCAGAAAAATTAAACAGCGAGCGCCGATATATCGTGATCAAGCGTGAAGTGCCGGAATCACTGGCCGGCGCGCTGCACGCAAAACTCTGCGCCAGAGATTTGCGCGGGATTTATTTCGAGCATGACGCGACACGCATTTATCCGAATGGCTCCATGCTTTGTCACGTCATCGGATTCACAGATTTCGAACATCATGGCATTCAGGGCGTTGAAGCATCGATGGAGGAATATCTTCATGGGCAAGATGGATATCGCTACGCCGAGCGCAATCGCGTCGGCCAGGAGATCGTTCCGTATCGAGGTCAGGAACGGGCGCCGCGCAATGGCTACCAAATCCATCTCACGGTCGATCTAAACTTACAGAACATCGTCGAGAACGAAATCGACGCTGCGATGGCTGAGTACCGCCCCCAAAAAGCCACCATTATCTTGATGCGGCCGCAAACGGGCGAAATCCTGGCGATGGCTAATCGGCCGAATTTCGACTTAAACCTCCGCTCTGAGGCGAAACCCGAGGAAATGAAAAACCGCGCCATCATCGACATGATGGAACCGGGTTCCACCTTCAAAATCGTGGCCGCGGCCGCAGCGCTAAATGAACACAGGCTCCGGCCGGATTCGACCATCTTTTGTGAAAATGGTCTCTGGAATTTTGGTGGCGCCGCTCTGCACGATCACCGGGCGTTTTCGAATCTGAGCGTCCGCGACATTCTGATTAAATCGAGCAATATTGGCGCGGCCAAGCTTGCTCTCAGCGTTGGTGAGCAAAAGTTTTACGAGTACATCCGCCGCTTTGGATTTGGCGAGCGCACCGGAATTGAGCTTCCCGGTGAAATTAACGGGGTCATCCGTCCTCCGAGATCATGGAGCAAAATCTCGATCACACGTATTCCGATGGGGCACGAAATTGGCGTCACCCCATTGCAAATGACCGTGGCAATGGCGACGATTGCGAACGGCGGCAAATTAATCACTCCGCGCATCGTAAAATCGATTACGACTGCTGATGGCAAGACGATTAGTTCACTATCTCCAGTCGCATTGCGGCAGGTAATTTCTCCTGAGACAGCCAGGCAAATCGGTGATGCCCTGCGCGGCGTGGTAAGCGATCGCGGTACTGCGGCCGCCGCCGCCGTTCCCGGCTTTACCATTGCCGGCAAGACCGGAACTGCCCAAAAAGTCGATCCACAGGGCGGATACGAAAAAGGAAAATATATCGTTTCTTTTAGCGGTTATTTGCCAGCTGAGCATCCGGAGTTTGTCGGAATTGTCGTACTGGATGACGCCCAAACGAGCAGACCAGAACTGAATTACGGCGGGCTCGTAGCGGGACCGATCTTTTCACGCATTGCCGAGCGGGCTGCCCGTTATCTCGATCTTGAGCCGCATGAGGAAATTCGCAAAGCCATACCCGTGGAGCGAGTTGCCTTAACCCATGCTTCACGTCATTGAACGCCTTAGCCCGGCGTGTTGAGACCTCATGCAGCTCAAAACTCTCCTCGCCGCGATTCCAGTTCGCCAGATCATCGGGACACTTGATCGCCAAGTGGAAAGCATCGCGTATGACTCGCGGCGAGTGCAAAGGAATGGCCTTTTCGTGGCAATGCGGGGCGAAAAAATGGACGGCCACGAATTCATCGGTCGGGCCGTCGAAAAAGGCGCTTCGGTGATTGTCACTGATCGCGAGGAAAAACATCTGCGCGCGACCTGCGTTGTTGTAGAAGACACGCGTATGTCCCTGGCCGATCTTTCCGCAATCTTTTACGGGCACCCCGCGCAGCGCTTAAAACTCGCGGCGGTCACAGGCACGAACGGAAAAACGACGACCAGTTTTCTCATCAAACACATCTGCGAAAAAGCCGGGTTGCGTTGTGGATTGATTGGCACGGTGCGTTATGAAATCGGTGAACGCGTTTTGCCAGCCATACGCACCACGCCAGAATCGCTTGATCTACAGGAATTACTCGCGCAAATCGTCAATGCTGGCTGCCGGGCAGCGGCAATGGAAGTTTCATCGCACGCGCTCGCTCAGAACCGCACGCGCGGCCTCGAATGGAAGGTTGCTGTCTTTACAAATCTCACGCAAGACCATCTCGACTTTCACGGCACAATGGAGAGCTATTTCGAATCCAAAGCGAAGCTTTTCACTCAGCTTGGACAACAGGAAAGCAAAAGAAGACCCGCCGCTGTCGTAAACATCGACGACCGCTCTGGCCAGCAATTGCTCGACAAGATCGACAAGAGCGTTGCGATCGTTACCTATGGAATGAGTGCCCGCGCGGATTTTCGCACTTCAAATTATCGCGTCGAGTTTAGTGGCACTTCCTATCAACTCGATGCCCGTGGCAAGAGTTATCTGGTGCGCGTCCCATTGATCGGCCGATTCAATGTAGCGAACTCCGTGGCAGCGCTCGCAGCAGCGAACGGCTTGGGAGTTGATTTGCGCGCTGCGGTCCTCAGTCTTGGTAAATCGCCCCAAGTACCGGGTCGATTGGAAATGGTTCCGGCGAAGCGCCAGTTTCAGGTTTTCGTCGATTACGCGCATACACCGGACGCGCTTGCCAATGTGCTTAAAACCTTGCGCGAGCTCCAGCCGCAATGCTTGATTGTCGTTTTTGGCTGCGGCGGCGATCGCGACCGCCAAAAACGTCCGCTGATGGGCGAAATGGTGGATCGACATGCCGATTATGCGATCATCACTTCCGATAATCCGCGCAAAGAAGATCCGTCTGCGATCATTGCTGCGACCGAAAAAGGTTTTCGCTCGACCCATTTCGAAAAAATTGTCGACCGAACGGAAGCGATTAATCGCGCCATCGCACTGGCGCAACCGCGCGACATTGTGTTGATCGCGGGCAAAGGGCACGAAAATTATCAGGAGTTCGCGGACCACACTGTGCCGTTCGATGATATTCAAGTCGCGCGCCGTGCAATCGAGGACCATCCGGTGGAATTTTAATGAATCGATTGTCGATCTTTCAAATTGCTGAGTTCGCCGAAGCCCCCGTCTTGTCAGGAAACGGAAACGTTTTGATCGAGAGGATCAGCACAGATTCACGCACGATTAAGCGCGGCGAATTGTTTCTCGCTTTGCGGGGAGAGAATTTCGATGGCCACAAATTTGTTGAATCCGTTGTAAAGACCGGCGCGGCTGGCGCGATTGTGGATCTTAATTGGAAGGGGGGAATTCCGGCGAATTTCGCGGTCGTACGGGTGGAAGATACTTTGCAGGCGTACCAGAACCTCGCCGCCCACTATCGAAAATCACTTTCTCTGAAAGTTCTTGCCATCACCGGAAGCAACGGAAAGACGAGCACAAAAGATTTTGCTGCCGCGGTCCTTGCCCGCCGTTTTCGCGTTACAAAAACCCAGGGCAATTTCAATAATCATGTCGGGCTTCCGCGGACAATGTTGGAGGCGACCTCAGAAGATGAAGTTGCTGTTTGGGAGATCGGAATGAATCATCCCGGTGAAGTTGCAATGCTGGCGAAGCTCGCTGCGCCGGAGACCGCCATCATTACGAACATTGGTGTGGCGCACATCGAATTCATGGGATCGCGCGAAGCAATTGCGGCCGAGAAAGGCGCACTCGCCCAAGCAATCGGCACTGAGGGAACCGTCATTCTAAACGCAGACGATCCGTTTAGTGAAGGCATTGCCGCGCGGACTTCCGCCAAAGTTATTTTTACCGGCACAACCGGAGGGACGGTTCGCGCCAGTGAAATTACGCAAAGCGCGACCGGAACTAATTTCACGATTCTTGAGGGGGCCCATCGGTGTCGCGCACAATTACCGTTGCCTGGTTTGCATATGGTGCAAAACGCGCTCCTGGCCGTAGCGGCTGGCCGTGTGTTTGGTCTTTCTCTCGAAGACTGCGCCGCCGGCCTAGCCGCGGCCCCGCTCACAAAGGCGCGTTTGCAGATCAAGGAAATTGGCGGCGTCCAGTTTATCGACGACAGCTACAACGCTAATCCCGATTCCATGAAAGCCGCGTTGCGGACGCTGGTGGAATTAGATGTTGACGGAAGACGGATCGCTGTGCTCGGCGAAATGCGCGAGCTGGGTGAAGAATCTGTGCGCGACCACCGCGAAGTTGGCGAAACAGCGGCAGAGCTCGGCGTCGATCAACTGATCGCAATTGGCGACATGGCTGCGGCCATCGCGGAAGCCGCACGCAACGCCGGCCTGCCAAACACCTTCATTGTAAGATCGACAAGTGAAGCCGCGCAATTGCTGGGCGAAATCGCGGCGCCCGGCGATTTGATTTTAGTCAAAGGGAGCCGTGGCGCGCACACCGAGCAGGTAATCGAAACGTTCGAAATTCGTCATTCGTCATTCGCCACTTCACCATGATGTACTACCTCCATCGACTGAGCGATCAGTTCATTGGGTTCAACGTTTTCCTTTACGTCACGTTCCGAGCCATCGCCGCGGCGGTAACGGCTTTTCTGGTCACGCTCGTTTTTGGGAATTTCATCATCCGAAAACTGACTGCACTGAAGCTGGGACAGCCGATTCGCAGCGCGGCAGAAGTTCATCGCCTTGCCGAGCTTCATGGCGGGAAGCAAGGGACGCCAACCATGGGCGGCGTACTCGTTATCGGAGCGGTCTTTGTGTCCAGCTTCATTTGGGCGCGTCCGGACAACCGCTTCGTCTGGCTCGCCTTGTTCAGCATGATTTATCTTGGCGCGCTCGGATTCGGTGATGACTACCTCAAAGTCACAAAGAAGAAATCGGAGGGTATCAGCGGGCGCTTCAAGCTTATTTTCCAAATCACACTCGCCGGAATTATCACCGCGGTTTTCCTCAGTAGCCCATTGCTCGAGGTGCAGGCACGGTCGCTTTATGTGCCTTTTGTCAAAGCGCCTGTCATCGCAAATATGAGCTGGTTTACCTTCGTCTTCTTTGCGCTCGTCATTGTCGGCTCATCGAACGCGGTTAACCTGACGGACGGGCTCGATGGGCTCGCCATCGGGTGCACAATCACGGTGGCGTTTGGCTACGCGCTACTTTCTTATGCGGCTGGAAATTTCCGGATCGCGGAATACTTGCAGGTCCCGTTTTATCCGTTTGCGGGAGAGTTGACGGTTGTTTGTTCCGCATTGGTCGGCGCCGGTCTCGGTTTTCTTTGGTTCAACTGTCACCCGGCCAAAGTTTTCATGGGAGATACCGGATCTCTCGCCATCGGCGGGATGATCGGTGTCGTCGCAATCTGTTGTAAACAGGAACTGCTCTTGATCGTCGTAGGCGGCGTTTTCGTGATCGAAGCGGTGTCTGTGATTTTGCAGGTCCTAAGTTTCAAACTGACAGGCAGACGGATTTTCGTCATGTCGCCCCTTCATCACCATTTCGAACTGACTGGCTGGAAAGAAAACACGGTCATCGTTCGGTTTTGGATTCTTTCGATCATCTTTGCGTTGCTCGGTCTGGCGACACTGAAATTGAGGTAACAATGCGCTACAAAAACCAGAACATCGCCGTTCTCGGTGCAGGATTGAGCGGGTCTGCCGGAGCGCTCTTGCTCAGGTCGGAGGGCGCGCACGTGACGGTTCTCGATAGCACTGAGGAAAAGAATCTCCTCAAGTCCACCATCGATAATCTGCGGTCACAAGACGTTCGCGTGATCTGCGGGGCGGTGGCAGATAAAGACCCATCTACTTACCAAATGGCTGTCTTAAGCCCGGGCATCGATCCAGTTTCTCGACTCGCCCGCAACTTTTCCTCGCGCAAGATCGACATGATCGGCGAACTCGAACTCGGCTGGCGCTCCTGCGAAGTTCCGGTCATCGCCATTACCGGCACGAACGGCAAAACGACGACGACTGAATTGGTCGCTCAGATGTTGAATGCTTGCGGGCAGAAGACAATCGCCTGCGGCAATATCGGCAAACCGCTTTCCGAGGCGGCGCGCGAGAAGAAAGAATTCGACGTGCTCACGGTTGAAGTTAGCTCGTTCCAACTCGAAACCGTCCAAAAGTTCCGCCCATCAATTAGTCTTTGGCTCAACTTTGCTCCCGACCATCTCGATCGTTATCGCTCAGTGGCCGATTATCGCGCGGCCAAGCTACGCATTTTTGAAAACCAAACGGCCGATGATGTCGCCATTGTCAACGCAGTGGAGAGATTGCCTGGGATTCGTGCACGCACGATCACGTTCAGCGCTTACATCGACCAGGCGGATTTTCGCCTCTCTGAAGGGGCGATCATTTATCAAAACGAAGCCGTTCTCCGTTTGTCCGATACAAAACTGCGCGGCTTGCATAACATCGAGAACTTGATGGCGACGCTCGCGGCCGGGATGGCGCGCGGATTGTCATTCCGGGAGATGACGGCGCCGCTTTGCACTTATGAGCCGCGCCCGCATCGTTGCGAATTCGTGCGCGAAGTCGGCGGTGTTGCCTATGTAAACGATTCGAAAGCGACAAATCTCGACGCGGTGGAGAAAGCGCTGCGCGCGCAAACCAAACCGGTCATTCTCATCGCCGGCGGCAAGGACAAAGGCTTCACGTTCGATCCCCTTCGACCTCTGATAGAAGAAAAGGTTAAATCGACAATCTTGATCGGCGAAATGGCGGAGAGCATTAAACGGTCCTGGAGCGGCGCGGCGAGATCCGACATCGCCAACTCCCTCGCCGATGCCGTTGAACGCGCCCACGCAGTGGCCGGGCCCGGCGAGGTTGTCCTTTTTTCCCCGGGCACATCGTCCTTCGACATGTTCAAAAGCTACGCCGATCGCGGCGATCAATTTCGCGCCCTTGTGCAGACTCTGCCCCAGCTGAAAAGATGAAAATACCAAGGCTCCTCGGACACAAAAAGCTTCGGGCCGCAACCGCGCGGCGCTCCGTCGGCGCATCTCCCGAAGTGGACTACGAAGAGATATCAGAGCCAAACATGAAACTGTCTCGAGCATTGCTCATCGTTTTGCTTCTTCACGTGGTTGCTGTTTCAGGAATCATCGCATTTAACGCGATTAAGACGCGACAGAGCTCGTTTGTGGCGGTAGCCGCGGTAAATCCGGAAAACCATCCAATCGCAAGCATCGCCCCCACAACCAAGTCGGATACTTCGAGTCGGCGATCTGCGTTCGAGCAAAAGGAAGACGGACCGCGGGAGGGGGCGAAGGTGTCACATTCTCCATCGAAATCAGTCGCGAAAGACGACCATAAAGCGGGCAAGGCGAAAGCAACCGAACACGCTAAGGTGCCCGCACACTCGGAAAAAACTTATACAGTCGTAAAGGGGGATAACCCGGTGACGATCGCAAAAAAACTAAAAGTTTCTTACGACGATCTGCTCGCGCTCAATCAGATCGAGGATCCACGCAAATTGAAGATCGGACAAAAACTACTTATTCCGAAACCAGCGAAAGCAAAGAAGGCTGACGAATGAATCTGGGTGCCTTATCTAATTCGAAACAACCTGCTGCTGAGGCGTCGACCTGACTCATGCACCGTAAGAGCGCCTATATTCTCTTTCTGGCCGTGCTGGGATTACTCGTAATCGGCATCGTCATGCTTTTCAGCACGAGTGCGTTTGCCCGTGATAGCCATGGAGACGTTTATTTTTTCATCAAAAGGCAGGCGATTTGGCTCGGGATTGGACTCCTAGTCTGCACCTTTGCTGCGCTGATCGACTATCACTTCTGGCAACGGACATGGTGGCTCTGGTTTGCGCTCGCACTGATCGCGCTGACGCTTTGCTATTTTCCGCCTATCGGGATGCGAATCAATGGTTCGCGCCGCTGGGTAGGACTGGGCCAGCTCACTTTTCAGCCTTCCGAGTTAGCAAAACTCGCCGCAATCTTTTTCCTGGCCGCGTGGTTTTCGCGTTACGAGAAAGCAGGCAATAAGGCGATCTACGGTTTCCTCTTTCCGCTTGGAACCATCGGTTTGCTGGCCGGACTTGTTCTCGGTGAAGTCGATCTTGGAACCACAGCCTTGCTCGGAACCACTGCCTTTGTCGTGATGTTTATCGCCGGGGTCAACCCCCTATGGCTTGGTATAGTATCGTTCGCCGGCCTCGGCGCCATTGTCGTTGTTGCCACACAGATTTCAGAACGAATGGGCCGTCTTTCCGCTTTTCTTCATCCGCAAAATTTTAAAGAAGATGCCGGTTTGCAGCAGATGCAAGCCCTCATCGCCTGGGGCAGTGGGGGAATGGAAGGGCTTGGTCTCGGCAATGGCCGACAGAAGATGCTTTATTTGCCTTACGCTCATACAGATTTCATTTTTCCGATTATCGGCGAAGAGCTCGGTCTACGGTTCAGTTTGCTCGTGGTCTTTTTGTTTGTGGTCATCATTGTTTGCGGGATCATGATCGCGCTGCATGCCAAAGACCGATTCGGTTTGCTTCTTGGCTGCGGCGTTGTTTCGCTTCTGGCCTTGCAAGCGGCGGTCAACATTGGCGTGACCACATCGCTCCTGCCGAACAAAGGTTTGCCATTGCCTTTTATCAGTTACGGAGGTTCGAATCTCGTCGCGTGTTTGTTCGGGGTCGGCCTATTGCTGAACGTTTATCGCCAGGGCAGTCTTGAACCACCGCATAAAAAAGCCACGATCGCGCAGGTCCGGATAACGCCGCGGATTTAAACGAAGGATCGACAATCACCTTATGAATGCAGTGATCGCATGCGGAGGCACCGGCGGTCATCTTTTTCCCGGCATCGCTGTGGCGGAGGTGTTGCGTGATCGCGGCCACGAAGTCATGCTGTTGATTTCCGAAAAAGAAATTGACGCGCTTGCGCTTTCTGGCCGCACGAATTTCCGGTTTGAGAAATTGCCAACGGTCGGGTTACCCTCGCCATTTTCGCCTGCGATTCTCGGTTTCATTCGCCGCTTCTGCGAGAGCCTGTCCCTTTGCCGATCCATCTATCGCAAATTCAAACCGCAGGTTGTCCTTGGCATGGGCGGATTTACCTCTACTGCGCCTGTGCTGGCTGGGCGGATGCGCGGCGTTTCGACCTTCATCCACGAATCAAATGCCATCCCAGGGAAAGCGAACCGATTGACCGCACGAATGGTGCGCGCGGTCATGCTTGGCTTCGAGGAATGCGCGCCATTCTTTCCGAAAGCGCACATAGAAGTCACTGGAACGCCAATCCGAACCGAACTGAAACCTCTGGATCGACAGGTTGCGCGTCAAAAGCTCGGACTCCGGACTGATTTGGCAACGCTGCTCGTAATGGGTGGGAGCCAGGGTGCCAGCGGAATCAATCAAGCCATCATTAAATCATTGCCATTTCTGCAGGGCGTCCCGTTGCAGGTGATTCATCTCTCCGGCGTACGTGATGAGCGTCTTGTCGCAGATAATTATTGCCGCGAAAAAGTCCCGGCTTACATCGCCGCCTTTCATCATCGAATGGAGGAAGTTTACAGCGCAGCCGATTTCCTCGTCGCACGCGCCGGCGCGGCCAGCCTTGCGGAGTTCGCAGCTTTTTCGCTGCCGGGCATTTTAATTCCATTTCCTTATGCGGCAAACGATCATCAAACGCGCAACGCAGAGATTTATGCGCGCGCTGAGGCGGCGATTCTTCTTAAGGAATCGGAGATTTCTGGCGAATTTCTTGCAGGCAAGATCCGCGAACTGATCGAGAATCCGGAGCGAATCCGGGAGATGTCGGCGAATTGCTCGCTGCTCGCGCCGAAAAACGCTGCCGGGCTCATGGCCACAACCATGGAGAAATATACGACCCATGAAGCCCGCCTCTGAGCTTGACCTCCCGAAATTGCTCACGCGTGAGCATCATAAGATTCATCTTGTCGGTGTGGCTGGCAGCGGGATGAGCGGTCTCGCCGCGCTTTTGCTCGAGCTTGGGCACGAGGTTAGTGGCTCCGACAAAGCCAGCACCGTGGAGACGGATCGATTGCAACGGCTCGGTCTGCGTTTTCACCAGAACCATCGTGCGGACGACGCCAGCGCCGCCGATCTTATTGTCTTTTCTTCTGCGATCAAGGTCGACAATCCAATTCTCACGAGCGCACATGATTCGGGAAAACCGGCCGTGCGTCGCGCCGAAGCCCTCGCCGCCATTATGCAGAGCAAGCGCGGGATCATCATTGCAGGAATGCATGGAAAAACGACCACCTCAGCGATGACCGCGCACGTTCTGCGCGAAGCCGGGCTCCATCCGTCGCATTACGTCGGTGCAGAAATTCCGATTCTCGGAAGCAATGCGCATTGGGATTCGCGCGGGGAATATTTTGTTGCGGAAGGCGACGAAAGCGATGGGACGCTGCGTTGCTTTCACCCCGAGCACGCCCTCATTTTGAACATTGAAGAAGAGCACCTTGATTTCTATGTCGATCTTGCCGCGATCGAAAAAGTTTTCGCTCAGCTCATTGAGCAAAACACCGGTACAGTCTTTTTCAACGCCGATGATGTGATCGCGGCGCGATTGTCCGCTGACCGAAAATCCGCAGTCTCGTACGGTTTTTCCGAAAACGCCCACTATCGCGGGACTGATATCGACTTGCGCGATTTTGTGTCGGTCTTTTGCGTTTATTTTCGGGGCAAACGACTGGGCGAAGCAGTGCTGAATGTTCCCGGACAGCACAACGTCCACAATGCTATTGGTGTGATCGCGCTGGCGAATGAGCTTGGAATTCCCTTTGAGAAAATTGCAGCTTCTCTTCGCAAATTCGAACACGCCCGGCGCCGGTTTGAAATGAAGTACGCCAGCGATCGATTTTTGCTGGTCGATGATTACGCGCATCATCCCACCGAAATTCGCACCACCCTTAAGACAGCGAGATCGACCTGCCGCAAACGCGTGTTGACGATGTTCCAGCCGCATCGTTTTTCGCGAACCAAAGCGCTGTGTTTTAAATTCGGGGGAGCCTTTGATGATGCAGACCGCGTTGTTGTTACCGACATTTATGCCGCAAACGAAGAGCCAATTCCTGGAATCAGTGGCCAAACTATCGCCGACGAGATCGCGCGCCACGGACATCGCGGCGTAAGTTATGAGCCGCGTTTCGAATGGGTGCATCGCGATGTCGGAAACATGCTTGAGTCCGGCGACCTCGTTTTGAGCATGGGGGCGGGCAACATTCACGAGCAGTTATCGATCCTGGCTGCCGACCTTGTAATCGCGGAGAAATTGAAAGCAATCGTTGGTGAAGAGGGCCACGTGCGGCTTTACGAGTCGCTGTCAAAACACACCACTTTGCGCGTGGGCGGTCCGGCGCAGTTTTGGGTTGAGCCGCGCAATGAGAACGCGTTTGCGGAATTGATCCGTTTTTGTCGGCGTGAAAGTCTTCCGCTTTTCGTAATCGGCCGCGGCTCAAATTTGCTCGTCCGCGACGGTGGCATTGTCGGCGTCGTGGTTCATCCCTGCGGAGGGGATTTCGAGATGATAGAAGTTGATGGTAACGAAATCACAGCGGCCGTCGGCGCGAAATTAAAAGAGGTCGCCTACGCGGGTAAAGCGGCCGGAATTGGTGGGCTGGAGTGGATGGAGGGTATTCCCGGCGCAGTCGGCGGCGGGTTGCGGATGAATGCCGGCGCCATGGGCGCACAAACTTTTGAGAACGTTCTCCGCGTTCGCTATCTCGATTCGGAAGGAAATCCGCACACGAAAAGTCGGCACGAACTGGACGTGCATTATCGGAATTTTCCTTTGCTTGAAAACAATTTTGCTGTCTCCGCCGTCTTTCGAGGCGAGTCTGCGCCGGCCGATGAGATCGCGCGAAAGTTACAGGCATCCCAGGAAAAACGCCGTACCTCGCAGCCTATCGCAAAAAGCGCCGGCTGCATCTTTAAAAATCCGCAGAATTGTTCAGCAGGACAATTGATTGAGGAACTGGGCTTGAAAAATTCAGGTGTTGGCAAAGCGCGCGTCTCGGAAGTGCACGGCAATTTCATTGTTAATGATGGAGGTGCGACTGCCGCTGAAATGCTTGAGTTGATCGAGAAAATCAAAAGCGTGGCGCGGACGCAACGCGGGATCCAGCTGGAGACGGAAGTGCAAATCGTAGGTGAACCAGGATGAAGAAAAAAGGCCCGATTCCCCAAAAAATCGCGGTGCTCATGGGCGGGCCCGGTTCCGAGCGAGAGGTTTCTCTAGCGACCGGTCGTGGCGTTTCAAAAGCTTTGCGGTCGTTAGGCGCTGAAGTGGTCGATGTCGATGTGCGGGATGAAAATTTCGAACTCTCCCATGATGTCGACCTCGCATTTCTTGCGATTCACGGAACATTCGGCGAGGATGGCCAATTGCAGCAAATTCTCGAAGATCGCGGTGTGGCTTACACTGGCGATGGGATAGAAGAAAGCCGGATCGCTTTCGACAAAATCCTATCGAAAGAGCGATTTCGCGAAAACAATGTGACGACCCCGTATTGGCAAGTGGTGAAGTCGGGTCAGCGTCCGACGATTCCGTTGCCAATCGTGGTGAAACCGCCGCGGCAGGGCTCGACTGTAGGCGTTGTCATCGTGAAAAACGCGCACGAGCTCGATTCCGCTGTGGCGGAAGCGGCCAAATACGATGGAGAGTTGTTGATTGAAAAATTTGTGCCCGGCCGGGAATTGACGGTTGGTATCCTCGGTGATCAAGCCTTGCCGATTCTTGAAATAATCCCGAAAGGCGGCTTTTACGACTTTACAAACAAGTATCCGTTTCTGAACCCACAGGCTGGTGGTGGCGCCGAGCACGTTTGTCCGGCAAAGATTGACAACGACAAAACGAAAGAGATTCAAGTTCTTGCCTTGAAGGCGTATCGCGCCCTTGGGTTGCAGGTTTATTCGCGCGTCGACGTGATTCTATCGGAAAACAACGAACCGTTCGTGCTGGAAATCAACACGATTCCCGGCATGACCGAAGCGAGTCTGCTGCCGGAGGCTGCGGCCGCTGCCGGCATAAGCTACGTCGATCTTTGTACGCGTATCATCGAACTCTCGCGCGCCACGTCGGAGCGTTCAGCGAAATGAAAACTGCTCAACGACGTTCCCAGCGGCGCAATCGGCGGGTGTCGAATTTGCGGCAGCGACGCCAGCAGCATTTATTGGATGTCAAAGTTCGCTCGCGCAGAGCGACCCAGCATCGCACTCGAAGGGTTCTGGTTCTTGTCTCCAGAGTGACGGTGCTGGCTGGGCTTTGCGCCGCTATTTACGTTGGTGCACGCGAAGGTGCAAAGCGCTTTTTCTTCGAAAATGCGGACTATCAGTTGCGCACAATCGAGCTCCAGACGGACGGCACTTTGCAGCGCGAGCAGATTCTGAAAGTGGCCGATCTGCACGAGGGTGAAAACATTTTCAGTGTGAACCTGGCGCGCGTGCGCGATAACCTGCGGCGACTGCCACAGGTCGATGACGTGGAGGTGGTGCGGAAATTGCCACGGGAGATCGATATTCATGTGATCGAGCGTAAGCCGGTTGCGTGGATTACAGGCGATAAACAAATTTCCGATCCATTTGTGTCAGATGCCGCTTTTCTTGTGGACGCGCGAGGTGTTTTGATGAGAGAAAAAAAGTTGTTGCCGGAATATCTGGGGTTGCCGCTCATTTCAGGATGCTCGAGTGAATCGCTCGAGGCGGGAAAGGTGGTCGAATCGCTCGAAGCAAAAACAGCGCTGGAACTGCTGCGTTTGAGCACGCGCAGCTTTATGCAAACACGGTTTCAGATTCGCGAGATTGATGTTTCCAAAAGTTACTGCCTGCTTGTGACCGACAAAAATCATGCGCGCGTCACGCTTGGATTAAACGATCTCGAGGCACAATTACAACGTCTCGAGCAATTTCTTGTTTATTGTGATGACTCAAAGCAGGAACTCGAGACGGTGAACTTGCTGGTTCAGCGAAACATTCCGGTAACATTCGCTAAACCACCGTCCGTAGTCATTAATGATACGATTGATCCCTCGATGGAACCGCGCATTTTGAAAGCAATCCCAGCGCATCAACCGGCAAAGGTCACGCCGCCGAAAGCACGCACAAGTTCGACGCCGAAGCCAGGCCCTATTCCGCGACAAGGGAAAGGCTAATAACGATGGCAAGCAGCAATTTGATAATTGGTCTTGAGATTGGTACCTCGAAAATTTGCGTTGTCGTTGGAGAAAGTCGGCCCGATGGCGCGATCAAGATCCTCGGTGTTGGCCAGACGCCGTCACGTGGCGTGCGCAAAGGCGAGATCGTTGATTTTGAAACAGCGATGAAATGCGTGCGCGAAGCGGTAGTCGATGCCGAGCAAAAAAGCGATGTAATGATCCGGAGTGTTTACGTCGCCGTTGCTGGGTCGCATCTTCAAAGTTTCAATAATCGCGGCAGTGTAATGCTGCCAGAAGATCGCGATGAGATTGATGAGCAGGATGTCGAGGATGTGAAAATCAACGCACGCGAGGTAAGCATCCCTGCGCAAAATGCTTTCCTCCATTCTATCATCCAACATTACCATGTCGATGGACAAGATGGCGTGCTTAATCCGGTCGGGATGCTTGGGCAGAAATTGGAAGCCGATTTTCACATCATTCACGGCGTCCGCACGCGTATTCAGAACACGATTCGCTGCGTGAAAGAGTTACCGCTCGACGTCGAGGACGTGGTATTCGGCGCGCTTGCTTCTGCGCAGGTTGTCCTGACGCAGCACCAAAAAGACCTCGGCGCGCTGGTGATTGATATCGGCGGCGGGACTACAGATTATATTTTATACGCTGATGGCGCGGTCAAACAAAGCGGTTGCCTCGCGGTCGGCGGTGACCATATCACCAATGACATTTCGATGGGGCTGCGCATCCCTATGGCGCGCGCTGAGAAATTAAAAATCGAAGAAGGCAGCTGCGTTCTTGGGAATTGTCTTCCCGGCGAGACTATTCTATTAAAGGACGATTCGGGTTTTGCCGGGAAGGAGATCGAGCGCGAGACGCTGAATACGATCATAAATTTGCGGTTGCGGGAGATCTTTGAACTCCTCAAACGCAGACTCGAAGAAGAGTCGTTCATCAATTATCTCGGCGCCGGCATTTTCATTACCGGTGGATGCAGTCTCCTCAACGGTATCGATCACCTCGCGGAAGAAATTTTCGAAATGCCCGCGCATGTCGCGCATGCACGGGCCGCGTCCGGTTTAACCTCGGCGGTGGAGAACCCGCAATTCTCGACCACGATTGGTTTGATCAAATATGCGCAAGCTGTGCAAATAGATCGGCCGCGACGACGATTTGGAGGAATCCTCGGCAAATTCTTTAGCGGAATGGGATGAGCCAGCGCCACGTTTCCAAAATGACAGAAGCCGGAATGCAGTGATAAGATCGACATAAGCACGACGAGATGATTCAGCTCAGTAAAAATTACAGTTTGCCCGAACGCGAAGAGGAATTTGTTCCGATCAAGATTGTAAGCGTTGGCGGAGCTGGCTTAAGCGTGCTCGATCGGATCGTACTCGATGGTTTGGAGAGGGCCGACGTGGTTGCGATTAACACCGACGTTCAGTCACTGGCTAGTTCTGTCGCTCCCCACAAGGTGCAACTCGGTCGCACGGTGACGCGTGGTCTGGGCACGGGCGGCGACCCGGAATTGGGCTACCAAGCAGCGGTGGAATCGGCTGAGGAAATCCGCGAGGCGCTGGCAGGCGCGAGAATGATTTTTATTTGCGCAGGGCTCGGTGGCGGCACTGGCTCGGGCGCGGCACCGTATGTCGCGCAGCTTGCCCGTGAGGCCGGTTCGCTTGTCGTCGCGTTCGCCACCCTTCCATTTGGTTTCGAAGGTAAACGCCGCCGCGCGCAAGCACAGGAGGCACTCGGCCGGTTTAACGAGATCGCCAACGCAGTCATCTGCTTCGAGAACGATCAGATGGGGGACATCGTTGCGCCGAAAGCAGGAATCCATCAGGCATTTGCGACGGCGGACATCACGATCAGTCAAAGCGTTCGTTCGATTGTAAATCTGATCCAACGGCCAGGGCTCATCCGCATCGGATTCGATGATTTGCTTGCGGCGTTGCGCAGCCACAATGGCCGTTGCGTGTTTGGTTTCGGTGAGTCCGAGTCGGATAATCGCGCACATGACGCTCTCGCACAGGCCCTCAAAAATCCTTTGATGGATCGTGGCCGAATGCTGGCGGACGCGACCCGTGTCTTGGTTCAAGTGGCAGGCGGACCCGGCATGACGTTATCCGAAGTAGAAATCCTGATGCAGGAACTTGGTCGTCATGTGAACGAGGAGACACAGATTCTATTCGGCACGGCAGTTGATGGCCGAATGGCAGATCGCCTGAGCGTCACAATCATCAGCTCATTTACGGCCGATATGGATCCTATTTCGCAGCAGATTCAACCTCCGCAGAGCAGCATGCCGACGATACCGCCCGTCTGGGCGCAACCTCAGGACGCTCCGCCGAAGATCGACATCGAGCCGGAAGCAACTGCGATGGAAACTTCCCAGGCTGCCGAGACAATGCCGATCGAGGAACCGACGCCGGTCGGAACAACACGGCCGCAGCCGCCTATCCCCAACAAACCTGGACCGCGCTTGATTACGCCGCAGGTTAACCCGGTGCCGATCAAAGAAGGGAAACCGTCGCCGGAAAAAAATGTGCAAGCGAAACAGGAAGTCTTGCAATTCGAGCCGGTCACGCGCGGTCGCTTTGAAAAGAGTGAGCCCACGATTGTCGAAGGCGAGGATCTCGATGTTCCGACCTATCTGCGGAAGAAGATTAAGGTGAAATGAAGTTGTAGCCACGGCCCTGGGACCGTCGTCTCCGCAACCATGCGAGATCCGTCTGACGCTCCACAGGAGCGTGGCTACAATCTCCCTATTTCTTCATCAATTGCAGCACTGCGCTGGTCATCCCGATGATCCCGACCCGGATTGTCGGCTCAGGGACGGGTGCGAACTTGCTCGAATGTAGACTCGGCAATTCTTTTCCCTCTTCTTTATACTCGGCGATTTTCGCCGGATCGACAGCACCGAAGTGAAAATTGACCGCAGGAATGGAATGATCTGGCAGACCATATTCGGAGAAATCTTCACCGCCCATTGTTGGATCGACAATCTCCACGTTGTCGTCGCCTAACGTTTTCTTCCAGACACCGACCAGCCGCTTCGTTAGCTCGGGATTGTTGTACATCGCAGGGCATACCTCATCTTTGCGCACTGTCACAATAGGCGCGCGCTCAGGCGGAATTCCGGCTGCGGCGGCGATCTCCCTCGCGATCCTGTCAATTGCGGCCAGCGCCTTATCGCGCACTTCCTTTTTGTACGTGCGCACCGTCAACTGCATCTTCACTTCATCTGGAATGATGTTGCGCTTTGTCCCGCCGTGAATTGAACCAACGGTGACAACGATCGGATCGAGCGGATTATTTTCGCGGCTTGCGATGGTTTGCCATGCGTTGATTATCTCTGCCGCGAGGACGATCGGGTCTTTGATTTTGTGCGGATATGCTCCGCGCCCGCCCACGCCGCGCACGGTCACATCCACTGAATCGACGTTCGCGGAAGTGTACCCTTCCGTGACGCCGATGTGGCTAGTCTGCAGATCGGCTTTGTCATGAAATCCAAGCGCAACATTCGGTTTTCCGAATCGGTCATAGAGTCCGTCTTTGAGTAAAGCGCGGGCGCCAGTACCAATCTCCTCTGCTGGTTGCGCAACGAACACGATCGTGCCATGCCATTGACCTTTTAACTTTGCCAGAGCGCGGACGGCGCCGATGAACGCCGCAATGTGTGTATCGTGCCCGCAGGCGTGCATCACATGGACATCCTTACCTTCGTCGCTTTTGGCGACAACCTTGCTGGCGTAAGGCAAATCAGTCTCTTCTTCCACAGGCAGTGCATCCATGTCCGTGCGCACAAGAACCGTCGGTCCGTCACCATTCTTCATGACGCCGATCACTCCGTAGGCTTTCAACTTTAGATCATCATAAGTGCCAAAATGCTCCGTGACCTAGCAGTCGGCCGCCTTCAGTTCCTTTGCGACCAACGCGGCGGTGCGCTCTTCATGCCCCGATCATTCCGGATGGGTGTGAACGTCTTTGTAAATCGTCAGCAGCGAGGGCAGCTCGGCATCGGCAATTGCTTGCGGCGTCTGCTGCGCGAACGCGAAACCGCCAGATAAGATCGACGACAGCAAAACCGGCAATAAACGGATCTTCATGTTCCTCTTATAACAGAAAACGCAAATCCATAAATCAGGAGGGCACCAAATCCAAAGAGACAGAGCGAGGAGACCTTAATGGTTTTCCTAGCTTTCCAGATTCAATTTCCTCTTTTCCTGCTTTCCTAATTTGTTTTTCCGGTTCTCTTGATCTGCGATGGAATTTGAGAAGAACACGATGCTCTTCGGCGCCGATCCGACGCCGCGAATTGTCGCCGTTGAGCTGGGCGAGACCGGCACAGTTCGTGTTCATCGCCGCGAAACAGATGGATCGACAGCCACCGATGTCGAGGCGTTCCGTCCATTCGTATGGGCCGACAGCGACGTTGTCGATCTGGGCATCGAAACGGAAAAACTCCAGAGCGATCTCAGGTACGGCTGGCTGATAACCGTGGATAGCTGGAAAGAACTCATCGCGCTGCGCAATGGACTAAAGAACTCCGGGCGCGATTTCTTCGCGTTCACCGATCCGGTGCAGCACTATCTCACGGCGACCGGTCGCACATTGTTTAAAGAGCTGGAATTCGAAAAACTGAAACGCATGCAGCTTGAAGTGCTTGCGCTCGAAGGCGGTGACAATCATGTGATGAGCATCGCGCTCTCGGACAACACCGGCTGGGAAGAATTGATCAGTGTCGATCCGAACAACATCGAAGAATCCGAGAGAAACGCGCTCAGGCGGCTCACCGCCCTAATCAAAGAGCGAGATCCAGACGTGATCGAAGGCCACAATTTGTTTCGGTTCGATCTGCCTTATCTCGTCGGTCGCGCGAAGAAGCTGAAAACCAAACTCGATTGGGGACGCAGCGGTGGTTTTCTACACGCGCGTCTGTCGCGACTGCAAATCGCAGAGAAAACCATCGATTACCCGAAGTTCACAATCGATGGGCGCCATTTTGTCGATACATTTTTGCTCGCGCAGTTCTATGACGTCGGGATGCGTTCCCTGGCAGGTTTCGAGCGGGCGGATGTCGCGCGGCATTTCGATCTTTGCGACAGCGAGGAAATTTCAGCGCTTGGAGGCAAAGAATTGCAGCGTGCGTACCTGGGCGATTCAAAAACGTTCCGGCGACGCGCGTTGTGCGGCGTTCGGGAAGCACGCGCCTTATCGGACTTGCTGAGCCCGAGCTACTTTATCCAGGCGCAGATTTTTCCATACAACTACCAGGACGTGATCGTGCGCGGCAACGCCACCCGCATCAACGCGCTTTTTCTGCGCGAGTATTTCCGGCAGCGGCATTCCATTCCCGAAGTGCCCATGGTGCGCGCATTCGAGGGGGGTTACACCGACATTTTCTTCGCTGGCGTGGCGCGCAACGTCTGGCATTGCGACATCGCCTCGCTTTATCCGTCGGTGATGTTGCAGTTCGAGTGTTTTCCCGCAACGGACCAACTCCAGATTTTTCGGCATTTGCTGACCGACCTCCGCACATTCCGCTTGGAAGCAAAAGCCAAAATGCGCGCGGAACGTGATCCCGCGACGCAACATCATCTTCAAGCGCTGCAAAACACGTTCAAAATTCTGCTGAACAGCTTCTACGGCTATCTTGGATTCGCACAGGGACATTTCGCCGATTTCGACGCTGCCGCGCGTGTCACGCAGATCGGGCGCGATCTGCTTAAGAAGATGATTGAATGGCTCAATACGCACGGCGCGCAGGTCATCGAGGTTGATACCGACGGAATTTATTTCGTGCCCCCTGAGAACATCGATATCGACGATTTGCAGAAGAATCTGGCAAAGGAATTACCGCCCGGAATCGATGTCGAGATCGACGAGCAGTTCGATGCCATGTTCAGTTACAAAGCGAAGAATTATGCGCTTCTCACGAATGTTGGCGACGTAATCATCAAGGGCGGCGCGCTGAAATCGCGTGGCCTCGAAAAATTCCAGCGCGTTTTTCTCGAGGAAATGATCAAGCTAATCATGCAGGGAAAACCGGAGGTGGTTGGCGATCTGCGGAAGGAATTCGAACAAAGAATTCGGAACCGCGAATGGAAGATCGACATGCTGATGAAAACCGACACGCTCCAGGATTCGCTCGATAAATACCGGGCGAAGATTGCTGGCTCCGTGCGCAACCGCGCCGCTGCTTACGAGCTTGCTCTCGCCAGCGGTCGCAATTACAAACCCGGCGACCAAATTAGTTATTACATCAAAGCTACGCCCAAGAAAGTCCCCGCGTACGAAGCCGCCAAACTGGCCAGCGAATTCGATCCCGAAAACCGTGACGAAAACGTCGATTACTATGTCGCGAAGCTCGACGACCTGATGAAAAAATTCAGCGGCCTCACTACAGTTGCATTGGCCCCGAAGCAAGAAAGCTTAGCCTTATAAGCAGCGCCCTCACTATGCAAGCACCACTTCTATCGTTACTAACAACTGTCGCAGTTATTGCTGCCGTCCACGGCTCGTATTCAGCCGAATCGGATCTCAACAGTATCAAATCGGAGATCGCGAAGCGCCATGACGAGGGGGTGAAGCGGTTGCAGGATTGGATCGGGCAAGTATCAATCGCGGCCGAGCATCGCGGTTATCCAGAAGGCGCAGAGTACATGGCACAGCTCGCGCGCGACGCGGGATTTCAGTAGGCGACGGTGATCAACACGGACGGGAAGCCTGGCGTCTTCGCCACGCTAGACGGAGGCGCGCCGAAAACTGTCGGGCTCTATTTCATGTATGACGTAAAACAGTTTGATCCAGCGGAATGGTCGTCGCCGCCGACTAAGGCGCGCTTGGTGGATAAACCGCCGCTGGGCAAGGTGATCGTCGGCCACGGCGCGGTGAACCAGAAAGGACCCGAAGCAGCTTTCCTGGCGGCGCTACATGCGATTCGCGGCGCGGGAAAGAAGATGCCGGTGAACCTGGTAATGGTGGCGGAAGGGGAAGAGGAGATCGGTTCCCCGCACGTCTCGCAACTCGTTAGGCGACCGGAAGTGCTGGCGGCGCTAAAGAAATGTGCCGGCGTCTTCATGCCCTCTGCGTCCCAGGATTTGGATGGAGTTGTTACCATGAGCCTCGGGGCGAAAGGGGTGGTCGAACTGGAGCTGGTTTCGAGTGGCGAAAAATGGGGACGCGGCCCTGCGAAAGACATTCACTCGTCGCTCAAGGCGATGGTCGACAGCCCGGCCTGGCATTTGGTCAAAGCGCTCAACACGCTTGTGTCTGACGACGGCAATCAAATCAGGATCGACAATTATCCGAAGCCGCGGCCACTGAGCGCAGAGGAGAAAGCGATGATTGCTAGTGTGTCGAAGGTGCGGAACGAAGCGCAGGCAAAGAAATTATTTTCCGTGCAGCATTGGATCAACGATCTGCCGTGGGAGCAGGCGAACGAACGTCTCGAATCGCAGCCGACAGTGAACATTGAAGGTTTGCTCGGCGGTTACACCGGCCCGGGCGGGAAAACCATTTTGCCGCATCGCGCCGTCGCGAAGATCGATATGCGCCTCGTGCCGGACATGAAAGCAGCGGACGCTCTCGCGGCGTTGAAGGCGCATCTGGCGAAGCACGGCTTCGGCGACATCGAAGTGAATATGACCGGCGGTTATGATCCCACGAGCACATCGGCTGACTCCGCACTAATCAAAGCGCAGGCCGCGACATACAAAAAATTCGGAATCAATCCGTTGCTCTGGCCGCGGAACGCCGGCTCGTATCCCGGCTATGTCTTCACGGGCGACCCGGTGAAGCTTTCTGCCGGCCATTTCGGGCTTGGTCATGGCAGCGGCGCGCACGCGCCGGACGAGTATTACATCATCGAATCGGCAAATCCAGAAATACAAGGCTTCGACGGCGCGACGATGTCGTTCGTCGAATATCTCTACGAACTGGCGAAGTGACGATGGGCGAAAAATCGGGCACGATTAGCGAGCCGCAGGACGCGCGAGTGCTGCATGCGTTCGGCGACGAAGTAACAATTCTTCTCGATGGCGAGCGCACAGGCGGAAAACTGACGATGTGGACCGAGATCACGCCGTCCGGCGGTGGGCCGCCGTCACATCATCACGTGAATGAGGACGAAGCATTTCATGTCCTCGAAGGGCGAGTTGAATTTCTTGCGGACGGCGAGTGGCATGAAGTTGGTGCCGGTGGAGCGGCGTTTATGCCGCGCGGCGTCATGCATACATTCAAGAACGCCGGCGATCAACCGTCTCGCATGCTGATCATGACGACCCCGTCAGGCTTCGAAAAATTCTTCGCGCGTTGTGCGGAGGAATTCGCTAAAGCCGGCGGGCCGGACATGTCACGGATCGTGCAGATCGGCGTCGCCTGACTGCCACTAGAGCAACTTCGCCTCGAGCTTGATCTGCGTGCCGGCGAGAGCGACTGAGACCGGACAAGTCTTTTTGGTCAGCTCCGCTTGCTCGTGAAATTTTGCCTCATCGATTCCGGGGACATCCGCTTCCGTTTTTAAATCGATCGTCGTGATCTTTGGACCGCCGCCGACCATTTCCAGTTTCACGGTAGCGGTCGTGCTGATTCGCTTCGCCGGATGACCTGCCTTTTCCAGATTTGCCGACAGGGCCATTGAATAACAGCCCGCCTCCGCGGCACCGATGAGTTCCTCTGGGTTTGTCCCCTTCCCCTCCTCGAAGCGCGACGAAAATGAATAAGGGCCATCGAACGCGCCGCTGCCAAGTTTCATCATCCCTTTCCCCTGCTTCAGAGTTCCATCCCACACTGCCGATCCAGTTCTTATTGCCATTGTCTTGCCTCCTTTATTTGTTGGTGATTACGGTTCGTGCCGGTCGGGGATACGCGCAATCTGTTTTCCGCCTAATTTAAAAAAACGAATCACGCAGCTTCCGGCGTAGTGATATCATCGAGTGGAGCGGCGCGTTCTTCGCTCGGCGCGTTCGCTAACACGCGCTGCTTGTGACCCAGCCACCAAGTCAGCGCGAGCCAACCGGCGATCACAGGAACGGTGACAAAACTGATCCCACGCAAACCCAGACCGAGCGCGTTCAATCCGCGATACGACCAAGCGCCAATCTGATCGCCACAACGATATGCGAACGTGTCGATGACGCTTTTTGCTTTGTATTTGTCTTCTCGCCGCAAGACGGTGAACAGCACCTCGCGCGCAGGTCGCATGAACGCGAATGTCGTGGCGCGCCGCAGAACCTGAAACACCGCCAGAACCGATAGCACCGGGTTAGCGCCGATCACAACGAACCCGACCAAACTCAAGGCTGGCATCAACATTAAAGTAGGCGTGACCCCAAGCCATCTCATGAGGCGGCCAGTCAGAAAAAGGAGCGCGAGCAACTCCAGTGTGTTTACGGCCAAATCCAGTCTCGCGAAGAATGCCGTCCGCGCCGCGCGATCGAGAATGCCGTGACCGGCAAGATCCGATTGCTGAAAATAGGCCCATGTTGAGGTCGTCGTGTAGAGAAGGATGAAGGCGAATAGTCCGAACAGGTAAGGCGACCGACAAATGTGCGTGATTCCCGACCATAAACTGCCGCCAATCGGTGCCTCTTCGTCTCGATGACGTCGATCTTGTCTGCCAGTTGGACGGACTCGCCCTTCGGCGACTTCGCCGTCACGCTGAAAATCAGCTGGGAAAAAACGGACGCATTCCGCCGCAAGCTCGAACATCGCACCCGAAATGAGCAGAAGGTTAGCGGCACCAATTCGCCGAACCAGTGACGCGGTAATGATCGGGCCGGCAATCCCGCCGATTGCGCCGCCGATGCTGATGAATCCGAACAACCGTTTCCCCTGTTCGTTGCTGAATAAGTCCGTCATGAACGCCCAAAAAACTGTGACGACGAAAAGATTCGAAACACTGAGCCAAACGAAAAACGTGCGGCCAATCCACGGCTGTTGCGTCGGCGACATCGTGCGCATCAACACGAAAAAAATGATGAGGTTTACCACGAAGAAGCGGTACGCGATTGGAATAAACCGGCGCCGCGACATTCGCGCGACGATGGCCGAGAAAAGCGCGTTCGCGATCAGGATCGCGATCAGCGTGGCGGTGAACATCCAGGGGAGGTTTTCCAAGCCGCTGGAAGCGCCGATCTCGTCGCGAATCGGCCGAATGACGTAATACCCGCCGAGCACGAGAAAGTTAAAAACAAACCCAAGCCAGAGTGCGCGGATTTCGTCCGGCTTTACGTCAACGATTTTGGTAAGGATGTTTTTCACGAACAACGCGAATTGTAGGTCCTCCCTTTGAGACGGTATCTGTAAATGGCGTCTGACACATGTGCCTACGATTTTTGTTTCTTCGACGCGGCGAGCACTTCTGCTTCGCGTTCGGGTGTAAGACCGGCGCGCAATTTCGATTGGCGATCTTGTGGGAGTGACCTGAACCAGGCGAGTGTATCGCGAGCAGTTTCGGCGAGCGGCCGGAATGTCAGCCCTTTGCTCAGCGCGCGATCGATCTTTGCGCGAGCGAGTCCGCTCTCTCTTCCAGCCCAAACCGGCATGTCAGACCATGCCTCGACTTTTTGGTGCGTGAGAAAATCCTCCTTTACCCATGTCAACCTCGCATTCGATTTCAGTGCGGCTTTGATTTCATCGAGCATTCCACCGACGCCTAACGGTTTCGCCGGACCGATAGCGTTGTAAATTCCGGTCTCGCCGTTTTCGACCATGCGGATCGTCCATTCGGCGAGATCGCGCGCATCGATGAATTGCACCGGGTCCTCAGGCGAACCCGGTGCGAGAACTTCGCCGCCGCGCTCGATTCGCGCCGGCCAATACGTGAAGCGATCAGTCTCGTCGCGCGGGCCGACGATGAGCCCGGGGCGAATGATCAGCGTGTTTTTGGGAAACCATTTCTCCGCTTCTATCTCCGAAAGCGCTTTGAGCGGACCGTAGGTTTTGTAACCGCCCGCTTTCATCGCCTCGAGCGTCTCCTTGTACGGATCAGCGCCTTCGTATCGTTCTGTCGGTGCTGTCTCGTCCGGACCGGTCTTCGGCTCGCCGTAAACCGAAATCGTGGAGATGAAGACGTAACGCTGGACGTTGCCTTTGAGAATCTGCGCCGCGTCGCGCACCCAAGCCGGAAGGGTTGTCGGGTTATCGATCACAACGTCCCATTGTCGGTCTTTCAGCGCCGCGAGCTGGCCGTTGCGATCGCCGATGAGTTGCTCAACTTCGTTTGGCAATTCGCCGGGATGCGTCTTTCCGCGATTGAACGTCGTAACTTTATGGCCGCGCCTGAGCGCGTAACGAACTTGATACGGCCCGGTGAATCCGGTCCCGCCGAGAATGAGAATGCGAAGGGACTTCACCGATTTCTCTGCGAATAAACTTGTCGATCTTACTCCAAGGCCAAGCGCGACGCCCGCGCCAGCTGAAAGCTTGATGAAGTGACGGCGGGTTGCGTTCATGGTTTGGCGTTACGATTCTATCGTTCCGAGCGATATGCCAGTCCCGCTTGGACCGAGGAATCTCTTGCTATCATTTGGCCAACAATGAGAGATATCTCGGCTCCGCTCCACATGACAAAGGCAAAGATGAATGCGATTACACGACGCGATGCGGCCCGATTGATCGGTGCGGGCGCAGCCAGTTTGCTGCTTCCAACTGGTGCGTTACCTGGCCAAGCGGCAAACGAATCATCAAGAATGTTGATGCGCGCGATTCCTTCATCGGGTGAGAAATTGCCTGTGATCGGATTGGGCACCTGGCGGAGTTTTGATGTTGATCTTACGGCAGGCAACCGTCCGCAACTGGAGGAGGTTCTATCGCTGTTCGTAAAACTTGGTGGGCGCGTGATTGATACGTCGCCGATGTATGGGCGTGCCGAACAGGTGATCGGTGATCTCACAGCCGCACTTGGAGTTCAGGAACAGCTTTTTCTCGCAACCAAAGTTTGGACGCACGGCAAACAGAGCGGGATCGAGTCGATGGAACGTTCGATGGCGCGGCTCCGAGCAAAACGCATCGATCTGATGCAAGTCCATAACCTTGTCGATGTCCACACGCACTTGGCGACACTGCGCGAATGGAAGGAGCAGGGGCGCATTCGCTACTTGGGAATCACGCATTATGAATCCGGCGCCTTCGGTGAAGTTGAAAAAGTTCTGCGAAGCGAAAAACTCGATTTTCTCCAGATTAATTACTCGGTTATGGAACGCGAGGCGGAACAGCGCATTCTTCCGCTCGCGCAAGATCGACGAGTGGCGGTGATCATCAATCGGCCGTTTGGCGGTGGCGATCTCTTCAGTCGCGTGCGTTCAAGGCCTTTGCCCGATTGGGCGGCAGAATTCGATTGTCGATCCTGGGCGCAATTCTTTCTGAAATGGATTATTGCGCATCCGGTCGTGACCTGCACCATCCCGGCGACAAACAACCCGCGTCATCTCGAAGACAACATGCAGGGAGGAATCGGTCGGCTTCCTGATGCAAAAATTCGCCAGCGGATGGTCGAATTCGTCTCATCGCGCTAGGCTCGCCGCTGCTGGAAGCCGCATCGACTGCCAGATCGAGCGAGTCCGCGCCAACGCAGGCGGCTCCATCCAAAACATTACGTTTTTTTTTGGAAAAAAGCGCTTGCGGAGGCCTCGAAGATGACCGATAGGACGCGCTCTTTATGCGAAAAATCTTCCCCCTTCTCGTAATCGGCCTCTCTTGCGTCGCGTTTTATCCACGTCCTGCCGAGGCGTTGGTCATGTCCGCACCAAAACCGAAGTTTGCTTACAAGGATGCTTCCGGCAAAAAGCAATCGGTTGAGATTGTGGACAAATATCAGCCGAAGAAAATTGTGCAACCGCTTGCCAAAATCGATTCTACGATTGACCCGAAACTGTGTCGCGCTGCGACGATTGCCCAGGAACGCGCAAATGCGCACTCGCATTCCCTGTGCTGGCGATTCGTGAAAGAGGCGCTCGTTGCTGCCGGCGTGGTGCGTTCGCGACCGACAACCCTCTTGGCAAAGCAAGCCGGACAGGAACTCGTGAACAATTATGGGTTTAAGAAGCTTCCGGTTTCGAATCCGTATGAAGCGCCGGTCGGCGCGGTGCTGGTCTACGGCGCCACTCGGGCGGCCGCTGGACACGTGGAGATTCGCACCCAGGACGGGTTCGTGAGCGACTTCCGCTCAAAGACGCCATCGCGTCGCCCGCTCATCGGCGTTTTCGCGAAGGCGTAGGGTGTCGGCGCAGTTGCTAACGCAGTTGCCGCAGATTCAGCCTCATTCGGCCGTCCCCAAAATCGACGCCACAGTTGCTGGCAGTATCCTTGGATCTTCTGCTGTTTCAACCTTACCCTCTTTGGCGCCGGGCGTTACAATTTGCACCGTCATGAAATGGGGGTGCGCTTTCGCCCAGGTGAGCGCCTCTTGTTTCGTGTCGAAAAACCGGTCGATGACGAGGGCATTGCGTTCAGCCGCGTTCCGCCCACACGAGCGCGCAGCTTTACGACTGACGACACCTGGCCCGCTGTCTATGGCCACACACGTCGCATCGGGAAAGACAACTTTACTGGCATAGGGAATTTTCTTTGGATCGACGGCGCAATGCCCGGTGCGCAGTCGTGCACCGTTCCAAGATGCGTGCTCGCCTGAACCTTCGCGATGCCAGTAAACCGTGATGCGTGCAAACGCTGAATGCTCGTCGGCAAACGTTTGGCACGCGAAAAGCAACACCAAGCCGACTGCTGTAATTAACCCTTTCATACGTCTCCGGTTATTCCGACCTGCGAAAATCCGGTCACGACCAAATGGGTCAGGGCAAGTGTGAGGCAATCGTCTCTATATAAAAATCGCAACTGCATCGCCGTTTGGTTCTCACCGAAGACGAATTTCTGAGAGAAACCCGTGAAATCAGTCCTGATGGTCGATTGTTAGGAATCTCCTGAACAAACCGAGACGTTAAGGTAGGCGGCGTCAGAAAACCCGGGAGGCGATTGCTTCTCGCAATCCACTCGATGTAATCTGAGTTAAGAAATGTCCAGCGTCCACGTTCCAATTCGCATCGCAATGTGGTCAGGCCCGCGAAATATATCGACGGCGATGATGCGGGCATGGGGGAATCGGCCGGATACATTTGTGATCGATGAGCCTTTTTATGCATTTTACCTGAAGGCGACCGGCAAAAAACATCCCGGTGTTGATGAGATAATCCCGACCGGCGAAACCGATTGGCGGAAAGTGGTTGAACAATGTGGGAGGCCTCTGAGTGTTCCGAGAGGCAAGAAGATTTTTTATCAGAAACAGATGACGCATCATCTCTTGCCGGAGATCGACCGAGAATGGCTGGTCGGTATGGCGAATTGCTTTCTCATCCGCGAGCCGCGCGAAGTGATTCTCTCTTACATAAAGAAGCAAGGCGACCCGACGCTGGAAGACTTGGGCTTTGTACAGCAAGCGGAGATTTTTGATTTCGTCCGAACTCGGGCAAATTCGATTCCACCTATTGTAGATGCAAAAGACGTGCTGGAAAATCCTGAACGAATGCTGCGCCTGCTCTGTGATGCAGTCGGCGTCGAGTTTAGCAAGTCAATGCTTTCCTGGCCACCTGGATTGCGTGAGACCGACGGCACCTGGGCGAAACATTGGTACGGCGAAGTAGCAAAATCGAGATTGTTCCAGCAGTATAAAGCGAGGGAAGGAATTGTTCCCGATCGTCTGCGTGAGCTTTACGAGCAGTGCCGGGAATATTACGAGCGACTTTCTGAATATCGGCTGCACTGAAACCGAAAATTGAATTAGGAAAGCAAGAACTCAGGAATGGCAGGCAATTTCATTTATTTCTTTTCCTGATTAATCCTCCTTCCTTCTTTTCATGCTCCAGCAATTTGATGGGAAGAATCGCGACCTGATCGTCAATATCAACGGTCAGCTCGTGCATCGCGATAAAGCCGGGATCAGTCCGTTTGATTCCGCTGTGCAGGGGGGTGACGCAGTCTGGGAAGGATTGCGGCTTTACGACGGACGAATCTTCAAGCTGCATCAGCATCTCGACCGATTGCATCGTTCTGCGACGGCGCTCTCGTTTTTCGAAATTCCATCGCGTGAAAAGATTATCGAAGAGATCAAACGGACGCTGGTCGCGAACAAAATGTACGATGGCGTGCACATCCGTTTAACTCTAACGCGCGGGTTGAAGATCACCTCGGGCATGGACCCGCGACTCAATCAAGGCGGACCCACCTTAATCGTGCTCGCCGAACACAAGGCACCGGTTTACGCGAAAACCGGACTGACTTTGATCACGAGCAAGATTCGCAGACCACCGCTGGAGATTCTCGATCCAAGAATTCATCACGCGAATTTGTTGAACTCGATTCTGGCGAAGCTCGAAGCGAACAACGCCGGCGCTGATGACGCACTCATGCTCGACATGCATGGCTTCGTCGCCGAGACGAATGCGACACATGTATTCATCGTGCGCAATAACGAACTGGCCACGAGCCGCGTCGTCGCCTGTCCGGAAGGAATCACGCGGGCAACCGTCCTTGAGATCTGCGCTGCCGAAAAAATCCCGTGCATGGAAACCGACTTGTCGCTGGTCGATGTTTATGGCGCTGATGAAATGTTTTGCACGGGAACAATGGGCGAACTAGCGGGAGTCATCAAAGTCGACGATCGTATCATAGGCGACGGCCGGGTTGGCCTAACGACAAAACGCCTGAGTGACCTTTATGCACAACGCACCGCGACCGAAGGCGTTCAAGTCGTTGAGTTCTAGCAATTCTTGCCGTTAGCGGGAGACTTTTGGGTAGGGCACGCGGCGCCGAAACCGATCTGACCCTCGACAAGGTCTGTCGTGCTGACGAAGTCTTTTGCACTGGCACGATGGCGAACTTGCCGCTGTTATGAGTCCAAATTTCCAACTTTACATGCCAAAGTCCCGATGATGATATACAGTGTCCGAACACACATAAGCCTATGAAACTAGAATTTATATCAATCTCGCAGTTCGCGATCATCGCGACCATGGCCGGCAGCGTGTCGGTTATCGGAACCGTTCGCGCCCAACAAGAGGACACAGGAATCGGGAGCAACCCACACTTGCGTTCACAATCCCTCGGCCAGAAACCAGCAAGCAGTAACGTAAAAATGAGTCAGAAGGATGTTAGCTTTATCCAAAAAGCGGCAAGCGGTGGCCAGCAGGAAATTGAGAATGGGAAAATGGCCGAGAAACAAGGAAAAAGCGCGGATGTAAAAAGGATCGGTGCACGCATGGTAGCCGACCACACTAAAGCGAACAAGGAACTGACTGAACTGGCTAACCGGAAAGGCGTCACGTTCGACACCCGAGGCGTTAAGGCCCAAAACATCGGGGCCGCGGACTTTGACAGGCAGTATTTGAAACTGCTTGAGATAATCCACAAAAATGACATTGCTGAGTTCCAGGCGCAGGCAAAAAGCGGGGATGATCGTGACCTGAAAGCTTGGGCGGCCAAAACCCTCCCAACGCTCCAGCAACATCTCGCCATGGTCGAGGACGCCATGCGCAAGGTGAAGTAACCGGCATCCCCTCTATTTTAAAAGCAGAACTGGCTGCACGCCGGTCTCATTGTACCTCGGCCGTCGAACCGCTGATTTTCTTCCACGGTTCCGTGCGAGCCCGAGATGCGATTGCCACTTCTCTACTTAAGCTTCGAGAGGTCCAGAGCAATTCGAATGACACTGTAGAAGAGCAGAATCGCACCCACGGGCACGAGCCATACGCCGAGTCCAGGATCGCCGTCGTAGATTACAATTCCGCCGAGAAAGAATCCCGCTGGCAGTAGGATGGCGGCCCAAATCAATGCAAATGAAACCGACGGTCGAAGTTCGAAGCGGTCTACTTTTCGCGCTGTCAAGCCGGCAGCAATGTTTATGAGCGCATCCAAATGCATCTCGTGGCAGGAGATGCAGGAGAATTCGCCACCGCGAAAACAAGGCGAGGCTTGCACGCCGTTGAATTCGCGTCCTGTCACTCGAATCATTCCGTCCCCCCAGAATCTGTTGCCGAAAAAATCCGGCTCGGTCCGGCGAATAAAATCCTTCTGGTCAGTGTGATCCGACGTACTTGGCTGCACGACGAAACGCTGCTCGAGATCATGCTGGCCTGGACGGAAACTGGCGCCGTGCCGATTGAAATCGATTTTATCTGTCATGTTGTTAAAGGCCCAAACGCTATGGCACTGCCCGCAGGCGAGCCCTGAGTCCGGACCCTTCAGACGGGAAGGATTTGTCATGGTCGGGTCAGACTTCGTCGTGAGATGAATCTTGAAACGGCGGATGGGATTTCGGTTGAGCGCGATGTGCTCAGCTCCTTCACTGTGGCACGCCTCGCACGCGATCCCGAACTCCGCGACCTGCGAATCCCATGTATTGCCTGGACAAAACGCGACTGGCCTTGCGTGACGTGGCAGTCCATACAGGCGCCATTCCACGCTCCAATTGAATAATATTCCTTCAAGTCCGGCGGCGTCAAAAATGTCTGACTGACTGGCGCCCACATTTTCTCCGCGACGATGTAGGCGAAGGGAAATTGCTCTAGCGTGCGGTCCTGACCGTCTCGAGCCATGGGACTTGCAACGTGTGCGAACCCGTTACGAGGACGATCTGTTGCCCGTCGCTGTAACTGGCGCCTTCCCGTCGTTTGTAAACGAAGAACGCGTCGCGGCGGCGTTCGACTTTGTATTCGATCCCGTTGAATGCGAGTTCGAGTTGATCCATGTTCGCCGGCAGGCTCGACGGCGCTGCGACCTGTGTCATCGTTCTATGAAAGGATGCGTGCCAGCTTGCATAATTTCCCGGATGACATGCGCGGCAGGCATTCGACGTCACATAGCCAGCGATCCGTGACCTGATAGGACGATTCTTCGGTGACTGCGACTCGCGTTGAAAGTCGCGAAGCGAAATTAATGTCAGCGTGCCTGCACCTGCTATCGCTGTGATAACGAACAGCCCATGGCACTGGGTTCGAGACAAGGTCGGCACAATTTCTCATGCAATGCTATGGAAATCGAAACGCAGAGGCAATTAGCATTCTTTCTACTCGTGGGCCACGGCAACAGATTCATCGAAGAGATTCTCGCGCCGCCTCTTTTCATTCGATTCGGACCTTACCAAAACACCTTCTCAGCCACACCTAGCAGAGCGACGCGCTTTTGCTCTTCAGGCTGGTTGCATTCATCATGTCGGGTGCGATCTGATATCTACTGCCAAAAGAATGGATCGCAGGCGAGACACGGCTGCTCGTCACAGACGTTCAAATCGTTTGAGCATTAGCGATCCAGTGCCCAGGTTTTCTTTTCGAAAGAAACGCGGCCCGAGCCTTTTTCAAATGCCTCGAAGTGCTCCGGGTTTTGCCGGTAATATTTCTGGTGATAAGCCTCGGCCGGATAGAATTTCATGGCGGGCAGAATTTCAGTCGCGATCGGTTTTTCGAATTTTCCGGAGCGCGCGAGCTTCTCTTTTGAAGCCTCCGCGATTTTTTTCTCCTTATTGTCGTTGTAAAAAATCGCGGCGCGATAACTCGGCCCAATGTCGGTGAACTGGCCGTCAGCCTGGGTCGGATCGATTTGGCGCCAGTAAATGTCGAGCAACTGATCGTAAGAAATCTTTGTCGGATCGTAAGTGATTTCGATCGATTCGCGATAGCCCGTCTTTTCCGAGGAGACGAGTTCGTAGGTAGGATTCGGTTCTGTTCCGCCAGAATAACCAACGACGGTTTTGATGACGCCTTTTGCTTTATCGAATGCCGGTTGGATGCACCAAAAGCAACCGCCAGCGAAAATCGCAGTCTTGGTTGGTGACGGAGGTGAATCTTGGCCGCGAGCGGGATCGACAACAACCGCAATCAGGATGGCGAAGAGCAGGGCAATGGTTGGGATTTTTTTCATAGTTGTCGAATCTTAGACAATGCTGCTCATGATTCGTTTCGCCTTTTAGGCTTGTTGCGACAGGGACTGCTTAGTTTTCTCCTCACCGTGTCTGCGCGCGAGTTCCAATCGGCTCACCGTCCCGAAAACTTCCGGGGCTCTCCGAGCATTGAATTAAGCTCGCCGATCGAACAGCTTGATCTCGAAAAACTCTTCGGCGCAATGCACCTCTGCATGTCGATCTGGGCTGCGGCGACGGTTCGTTCCTTTGCGCGCTGGCGCAGCGAATGCCGAAAAGAATTTTCTCGGGACCGAGCGTCTGCTCGGCCGGATCCGTGCTGCCGCGCGCAAAGCGACCACGATCGGCAATGTGCGCCTCCTGCGAATGGAAATCTCCTACGCCGTCCGCTATTTACTGCCACCCGGATCCGTGGAGGTGTTTTATCTTTTGTTCCCCGATCCGTGGCCCAAACGGCGGCATTGGAGCCGCCGAATCGTTAACGAGAATTTTTTGCGTGCGATTAATCAGGCACTGATTAGCGGCGGAACGCTCCACATCGCTACTGATTGCGTTGACTATTTTGAAAAAATAAAAGAGGTCGCGCAGGCAAATCCAGATTTTGCAGCCGTGGATTTTGGTGATATCGATCTTCCACACACGAAATTCGAGAGAAAATTTCGGGCGCAAGGCGTGACGATTTGCCGACTCGAACTGCGAAAAGTTTCGCCGGTGAGATAGCTTTGTGCTTCCCAACCGTCGCGGTCAACGCGCACCGTCACTGCGCCCGTCTGATCCTCGCCCATTCCCGCCAAGCCGACGAATAGCTGTCGCGGCAAGTTCAACAACTTCATCGCCCCGCTTTTCGTTCATTCCGCAGCGACAACGCAAGCTCTTCGAACAATCTCGCTGCCGCGAAGCTAACGTCGAGGGCCTGGCACAAGTAACACCGGACGTGCACTGCGTTTGAGTACGCCTTTCGTGACGCCTCCCACAAGCAGGTTATACATCGCGCTATGTCCATGCGTGCCCATCACGATCAAATCGGCGTTAAGGCTATCTGCTTGGAGCAAGATTTCCTCGGCTACCATTCCGGTCGGCTCATGCAATGTGACCTTGAGTCCGCCTTGAGCGATTTCTTTCTGCCACTGAGCCAGCCTCGATTTCTGGGTCTCATCCAGCGGCATTGTTTGCGGCATTGGATCAAACACGGGAACCGGCACACCCGACATCGGTGCAAGCTCTGGCATTCCCGCGAGGCCGTAGCCAATCGCCCCGGGCGCAGCCGCTGCGCTGAGTTCTCTGACGTGGATGAGATGAATCTCCGCATCAAGCGCTGTTGCAAGTTGCTGCGCTACACCAATGACTCGCGGCGTGATATCCGAGAAATCAATTGGAACAAGAATGCGTTTCATGTTCACAGTCGAGGATATCGATCACCCACCGGGCTGACGAGAGTAAATCATGCCCGCGCCCAAGCCGAAATGAGATGCAGAGATGGCAGCCGCGCCATATTTTCTGTCGTGCACGATCTGTTCGACGAACAAGAAGATGTCGATCCTTTCAGCGCAAATGCTGGGGCGCCGCTCGCCACGCGCATGCGCCCACTTACGCTCGAAGAGTTCGTCGGCCAGGAACACATTCTCGGGCCGGGAAAACTTTTACGCCGAGCGATTGAAGCCGATCGTTTGCCTTCGGTGATTCTCTCCGGTCCGCCGGGCACCGGAAAAACCACGCTCGCGCGCGTTATTGCCAAGATGACGCACGCAAAATTTGTGCGGCTGAGCGGCGTGGAAAGCAACGTGGCCGAGATGCGGCGCGTCATCGCTGCGGCTACCAATCGACTGCGCACCTCCGGTCAATGGACGATCCTCTTCGTCGATGAAATTCACCATTTCAATAAAGCGCAGCAGGATATTTTGCTTCCAGATGTTGAAAGCGGAAGTCTGAGATTAATCGGCGCGACCACTTACAATCCGTTTTTCTATGTAAACAGTCCGCTTGTTTCGCGCTCACAGGTTTTCCAGCTCGAACCGCTTCGTGTCGAACAATTGGAGGAATTGATCGATCGCGCGCTCGCGGATAAAGAGCGCGGCTTGGGGAATCACAAGGTTAAGATCGACAAAGATGCCCGACGACATCTCGCGAAACTAAGCGATGGCGACGCGCGCAAATGTCTAAATGCGCTCGAAATTGGCGTCCTGACCACGCAGCCTGATCCCGGTGGCGTGATTCATTTCACGCTCACAGTTGTCGAGGAGAGCATTCAGCAAAAGGCGATTGTGTATGATCGCGCGGGCGACGCCCACTACGACACGATCAGCGCATTCATCAAAAGCATGCGCGCATCCGATGAAAAAGCCGCGATGTACTGGCTCGCCAAAATGCTTCACGCTGGTGAAGATTTTCGCTTTATCGCGCGGCGCATTGTCATTTTTGCCAGCGAAGACATCGGTCTGGCCGATCCGGAAGCGCTCCCGCTGGCGGTCGCGACGCAGCAAGCTGTCGAATTTGTCGGCCTGCCCGAAGCGCGCATTCCGCTCGCGCATGCGACCGCTTACATGTGCCGGGCGGCAAAAAGCCGCGAAGCCTACGACGCGCTCAACGCCGCGACGGACAAGATCGAGGTGGAACAAACAAAGCGCGTCCCGGAAGATCTCAAGAACAAACACTTTCCGGTAAATCCAGAACGGTAAGACGCGGGCGCCGCAACTGTGAAACGCAGCAAGAAGCCGTAGTCGCTGCCAAATCAGCGACTGCGGCAGACGGTCTACGCCGCGTCTGCACCTGCGCGAACTTGAGCGGCCGAAACTTAGCGCCGATTGTCTGACCGGTGAGACCAGTGTCAGACTTCGACCGAATCGCCCCACACCTCGCTGTTTGGCACGGTTATGACTCCGTTGTGAAAGCGGAACTCTATTCGACTTGCGTCCTGACACCCCGCGGCGCTTATCTTATTGATCCAATTCCGTTGCAGAGCGAAACGCTTGACGACCTTGTCGGCTCCGGCCGTGTTTCCGGAATTATTGTGACAAATTCCAATCATCATCGTGCTTCTGCTCGGTTTGCCGAGCAGTTCTCGATTCCGGTCTTTGCGCGCTGCGAAGAAACATTCTCGGATAAGATGCCGCGCCAATTCAGGAAGGTTGCAGATGGGGACGAGATTTGTGACGGGCTGCTTCTGAGTCGCATCGAAGGCGCAGTGGCTGGCGAAATCGTTCTGTATTACGCGCCACGCGGCGGGACGCTGATCGTTGGCGATGCCCTGATTAACTTTGAGCCGTATGGGTTTACTTTTCTGCCTGCAAAGTATTGCTCGAATGAGAAAGAAATGAGGCGTTCGTTACGAAAACTTCTTAGGTACAAAGCTGATCGAATTCTTTTCGCACATGGGTCGCCGATCCTATCCGGAGCGAGCGACCGGTTGCAGGCATTGCTAGACAGCGATGCTTGAATTTCAACTGCTGTGGACGCTAAGGATCGAAAGGGTGAGGGGAGCGGACTTGGTGGGCCGGTGACAAGGTTTCTCCGGCTGATTCGTTTTTCCCACACGGTTTTTGCGCTCCCGTTTGCCCTCGGCGCGTTTGTGGTAGCCGCGAATGGCCGGCCCTCGTTGCGTACGCTGTCGCTGGTCGTGATTTGCATGGTCCTCGCGCGGACGGCAGCGATGCTCTTCAATCGCCTCGTCGATTGGTCGCTCGATCAGCGCAATCCGCGCACCGCCAGGCGTCATTTGCTCGTTTCGAAATCGGCGGCCCTCATTTTGCTGACTCTAAGTTCCGCTGGATTTGTTTTCGCAGCGGCGGCGATCAATCGACTGACACTGATGCTCGCGCCGGTTGCCCTGGCGGTGATTTTTTTCTATTCGCTCACGAAGCGGTTCACGAGCGCGACCCATTTCTTTCTCGGATTGGCGCTGGCAGTTGCGCCAGTCGGTGCCTGGATTGCGCAAACCGGACATGTCGATCTTGCGCCGCTGGTGCTTGCGGCGGGCGTGATCTGCTGGGTCGCTGGATTTGATCTGATTTATGCGACACAGGATTATGATTTCGATCGGCGCGAAGGCATTCGATCGCTCGTCGTAAAACTTGGAATCGCACGCAGTCTCCGGTTGGCGCAATTACTGCACCTTGGAATGTTTGCCGCGCTAATCGCGTTCGGCATCGCTGCCTCGCTCGGCGTGTTTTATTACTCTGGGATGCCCCTGGTTGCGGCGGCGCTTTTTTACGAGCACAAACTCACGAGTAAACTCGATCTGGCTGGCATCAATCGCGCATTTTTCGAGAGCAATGCATTTGTCAGCGCTGTGTTTCTGATTGCGGTCTGTCTCGATCGATTGGTTTGACCGATCACATCGCGTTAAGCTGTGCCACGCGTCTCTGGTGCCGGCCGCCGTCGAAACCTGTTTCCAGCCAGATCCGTACAATCTTGAGCGCGAGATCCTCGGGAACCATGCGCTCTCCGATCGAGAGAACGTTCGCGTCATTATGCTGGCGGGAAAGCCGGGCCGATTCTTCATTCCAGCAAAGCGCACAACGCACGCCATGAACCTTGTTCGCTACCATCGCTTCGCCGTTGCCCGAGCCGCCGAATACAATGCCACGTTCGCATTCGCCGCGCGCGACTGCTTCTGCGGCTGGGCGAATGAAAAGCGGATAATCGACCGGTTCCTCATTGAACGTGCCGAAGTCTTTTACTTCGTGACCGAGGCCGCCGAGCAATTCTTTCACTTTCTCTTTGTAGCGAAAACCGGCGTGATCCGTGCCGAGCGAAATTTTCATTACCAGAATTGTTAAGCCGAATTCGCGCAGAATGTCGAGAAGGTAGCGACGATTCACTTCAATTGTCTGGCCGTTCGAGTGAATCCATCCATCTAAGCGCCGTGCAGTTTGGCTAGTTCGCTCCAGATTTCCCGCTCTCGCTCGGTTAATTTTTTCGGGACATTCATTTGGACGACCACGTAAAGATCGCCGCGCTTGCCGGAAATTCCCGGAAGCCCTTGTCCGCGCAAACGAAAGCGCTGTCCGCCCTGCGTCCCTGGTGGGACCTTCAAACGCACAGTTTTTTCGAGCGTTGGCACCCTCAGTTCGGTTCCAAGCACCGCCTGCCATGGTGCAATCTTCGCTTCGTGAATGAGATCGCTTCCTTCAACCGTGAAATCGGGATGTCGCGCCAAACGGACTCGCAAAAACAAATCGCCGCTTTTCCCGCCCCGTGCTCCCGCTCCCCCTTGGCCGGCGAGCCGAATGCGTTGCCCTTCATGCACGCCGCGCGGGATTTTGACTTGGTAGGTTTCCACTTTGTTTGAACCCGCGCGGCGTAGCGAGACCGACCTTGTCGATCCGTGGAGCGCTTCTTCGAGCGTGACCATGATGTCTGCTTCGACATCGCTCCCGCGTTCGGCTGTCGCCGGACGTCCGCCGAACCCGCCGAAAGCCGATCGGCCTCGGCCGCCGCCGAAAAACGCCTCGAAGAAATCACTAAACCCGGTTCCGCCAAATTCGAATTCGACTCCTCCATCGGTACCTCCGTATTGATAAAATCCGCCGCCGGGCTGCTGTGCACCCCACCCCGGCGGCGGCCGAAATCCACCCGGTTGATTCCAATCCGCGCCAAGCTGATCGTATTTCTTTCGCTTCTCCGGATCGCTCAGCACTTCATACGCCTCATTGATTTGCTTGAACTTTTCCTCGGCGGCCGCTTTGTCCTTCGCGACATCGGGATGATACTTGCGCGCGAGCTTGCGGAAGGCGCTCCGGATCTCATCGTCGCTCGCCGTCTTCGAGACACCGAGCGTCTCGTAGTAATCTCTGAACTGCACCGCCATTTCGCCTCAAACCTTGTGCCTCCGGCGGATTAGCGCAACCTTCTCTGGATGCGCGAACTCGGAAAATTCATAGTCATCTCCGGTGTGATCGTGACCCTGGTGGGCCTGGTGCTATGGACAGGATTAGCGCCCAAGTGGCTGGGACGCTTGCCCGGTGACATCCGGATCGAGCGCGAGCACTCTGCTTTTTATTTCCCGATCGTCACCTGCATCATTCTTAGCATTCTGCTGAGTTTGTTGTGGTCGATCTTCCGGCGCTGACCGTGCTTAAAATGGTCGTCCGGTCGCGTATTCAGGCCTATCTCGACGATCACGTTGCTCGTCTCATGCAATGCCGGTCTTGCCCGCGTATGCAATCGACGCCGGTTTCGGGCGGCGCGGTTGTCAGCGATGTGATATTAATTGGTCAGGCGCCGGGACCAAGAGAGCCGGTTCTGCAAAAGCCGTTCGCGCATACCGCCGGACGGACGCTATTTCAATGGTTCGAGAAATTCTGCGGCCTCGTCGAATCAACTGTTAGATCGACAATCTATTTCGCGGCAGTCTGCCGATGTTTCCCCGGCAAATCCTTGGGCGGGACCGATCGTGTTCCAGCGCCGGATGAAATTCGGAATTGTTCCTCGTGGATGAACGACGAAATCAAAATCTTGCGACCGCGCCTCATTATTCCGGTTGGACGCTTGGCGATTGCGCAGTTTATCGAGTGCACGAAATTAAAAAGAGTGATCGGCCGTAAATTCCGTATTCGTCGCGCTGGACACGCTTTTGATTTAATCCCGCTGCCGCATCCGTCCGGCGCATCGCCCTGGCACAAAATCTCGCCTGGCAAGCAACTGACTGAACGCGCAATGCGCCAAATCGCGCGTCATCCAGCGATTGCCGCGCTGGCAGGACGCGAGCGGAGCTTGTCCCGAGCGACGTCGAAGGAAACGCGCCGAAATTGACTCGTCTTATTACGCAATCCAACGTGCGAATTCCTTAATGGACGAATCGAAAACACGAACACGCTCTGAAATTTCCGAATCGGATAAGTGGGATCTGACGGGTCTTTTCGCTGACGTGGGAAAGTGGCGAGAAGATTTTATTTGGATCCAAGGATCCTATCCGCGACTCAAAGAGTGGAAGGGGAAACTCGGCGAGTCGGCGAAGAATCTGGCTGATTGTTTGGAATTTGAGAAGACGCTCGAGCTGAAACTCGAGCGTCTTTATCACTTCGCGTCCCTTCAACTGGCGGAGGACAGTGCGAACAATGAATACCTCGCGCGGATCGGGCAGATCCAAAATCTGATGACGCAAATTGCTGAAGCAGGAGCATTCGTTGTCCCTGAAATCCAGGCGATCGACGACGGGACTTTCGCAAAATTCGTTGCCGATCCGGTGCTGTCGGAGTGGCGAATCAAACTGCACAAAATTCGGCGGCTGAGGCCGCACGTGCTCTCTGAGCCGGAAGAACGCATTCTCGCGCTGGGAAAGGTCGCGCTCAGTGGCTACGACGACACTTTCTCGCAACTCACGGATGTGGACATGAAGTTCGGCGTGTTAACCGATGAAACCGGTCGCGAGAAAGCGTTAACGCAAAGTTCGTTCGGTTCGTTTTTGGTCAAACGCGATCCCAAATTGCGCAAACGCGCCTTCCATCAGTTCTACGAGGAATTCCAAGACCACCAGTACACCCTCGCGGCAGCATTGGCTTATTCAGCCAAAGCGGACGTTTTTCGCGCGCGCGCCCGGCATTATGAATCGGCTCTCGAAGCGGAACTTTTCCCTGACGACGTTCCGGTCTCAGTTTACGACGGATTGATCTCTTCCGTCCGCGCGAACCTGAAGCCGCTTTTTCGCTACTTCGAGTTGCGACGGCGCGTGCTCGGTTTGGCCGAGTTGCATCATTACGACACTTACGTGCCGCTCGTTCCGGAAGTTGAAACACGCGTTACTTTTGATCAAGCGATCGAACATGTGATCGCCGCGCTCGTACCGCTTGGGGAGGACTATGTCGATGTTCTAGCGGAAGGTTTGCGGGGGCGGTGGTGCGACCGATATGAAACAAAAGGCAAACGCAGCGGCGCGTTTTCATCCGGAAGCTATGGCGCGCCACCCTTTATTCTGATGAACTACAAGGACGATGTCTTCGCCGACGTTTATACGCTGACGCACGAAGCCGGCCACTCGATGCACACCTGGTTTTCGCAGAAATCGCAACGTTTTCAGGATTACGAATACCCGATCTTTCTGGCCGAGGTCGCATCGACATTTAACGAAGAGTTACTCACCCATCATTTGCTCGAGCAGACGAGCGATCCGAAGATGCGCGCTTATATCATTAACCGACAGATCGACGATCTTCGCGGCACGCTGTTTCGGCAGACAATGTTCGCCGAGTTTGAGAAGATCATCCACGCGATTGAAGAAAGCGGCGACGCGCTCACGCTCGACGTTTTCAAATCTGAGTACCGCAAACTTCTAGAGATCTACTTTGCGGAAAATTTTGCTCTCGATCCACAACTCGATCTGGAATGTCTCCGTATTCCGCACTTCTACAGTTCATTCTATGTTTATAAATATGCGACCGGGATTTCCGCCGCCGTTGCGCTTTCGGAACGGGTTCTCTCCGGAGAATCCGGCAGCGTAGATGCGTATCTAAACTTCCTGCGTTCCGGCGGCTCGAAGTTCCCGCTTGACGCGCTCAAGACCGCTGGCGTGGACATGACAACGCTTGCACCGATCGAGAGCGCGCTCCAATTATTTGAGCGACGTCTGGACGAACTCGAATCGCTCTTGCTGTAGCAAAAGTCGAAGGACAGGGAGGCCTCCCCTCCAAAATTCCAGGATGAAATTGGACGCAGAGGAACTGCAAAATCGGATCGCGCGACTTTTCGAAGAGAACTTTACGCGCTTCGGGGAATTAGGCGCTGCTGTTTCCATTTGGCAAAATGGGAAACAAGTTGTCGATCTTTGCGGCGGCTTTCGCGACGCGCGTCACGAATATCCATGGACGTCAGATACCATCGTCCTCGTTTGGTCGGAAACGAAAGGAATCGGCAGCGCGTGTGTGTTGCATGTTTTGCAAGCGTACAAGATCGACATCAACCAGCGCGTGGTCGAGTTCTGGCCGGAGTTTGCGCAAGCCGGCAAAGAGAAGATCACGCTCGCGCAACTGTTATCGCATCAGGCCGGACTTTGCGCGCTCGATCGACGAGTCGATGTCCTCGACTACGGCGCAGTCATTCGCGCGCTTGAAGTGCAAAAACCGTTATGGCCGCCCGGAACCGCGCATGGTTATCACGCGCGCACCTTTGGCTTTCTCCTCGATGAACTCGTGCGCCGCATCGCTGGGGAACCGCTGGCAGAATACTGGCGAGCGATCTTTGGAGAACCTCTCAAACTCGATCTTTGGATTGGTTTGCCAGAAAGAGAGAATCGTCGTGTGGCAACGATGTACGCCGCCAAACCTGGCAGACCGCCGGAGCCGCAACAATTTTATGCCGATTTAATCACGCCCGGCACGCTGGCGCGCAAGACATTCATTTCTCCTTATGGATTGCACGCGGTCAACGCGATGAACAACGTCTCGGTGCGTGGGCAGCCGATTGTTTCCTTCGGCGGAATCGGCAGTGCATCTTCGCTGGCGAAATTTTATGCGATGCTCGCAAACGGCGGCACATGGGAAGATCGGCAATTCTTTTCGCAGGAAACTTTGCGTTGGATGACGACCACGCTGGCCGATGGCATCGATCGCGTTTTTCAAATACCAACTGCGTTTTCTGCCGGCTTTATGAAAGAGGCAGACAATGCGAGGCGTAGGATTTTTCATGGATCGAGATTTTCATTTGGCCATCCGGGCGCGGGCGGCAGCCACGCCTTTGCTGATCCGGAAAACAAAATCGCGTTTGCTTACGTGATGAACCAAATGGAGCAATCGCTGCTCCCCAACGAGAAATCGTTGCGGCTCGTGGACGAAATTTACGGGCTGTAGTGGCAGGTGTGTCGCCTGCAAAGCTCTAAGAGTCGCAGCCGACGCGGCTGCCGTATCGTTTATTCTCCAACAATTGTAAGCGAAATCCTGCGTCGATGCGGGGCGTCGCGGTGCTCGAAGAGAAAAATTCCCTGCCAGGTCCCGAGCTGCATTTTTCCATCCACAATCGGGATCGTCTCGCTCGTTCGCGTCAAAACCATGCGGATATGCGAGGGCATGTCATCGCTGCCTTCCGAGCCGTGCGTAAAATACTCGGCATCTTCCGGCACGAGGCGGTTGAAGAATTCCTCGAGGTCGCGCCGCGCTGTTGGATCGGCATTTTCCATAACAATCACACTGCAACTGGTGTGCTGAACAAAGACCGTGACCATCCCGCTGGGCAAACCGCATTTGCCGATCCTTCCCTGGATATTATCGGTCATTTCATACGTTCCCTTGCCATTGGTGCGGACTTCAAACTGCTCGTGGTGAATGCGCATAACGGTTTGCCGATGTGAAAGTAACACGGACCAAAAATAGTCGTGCATTGATCTTTGCGGTGGCTGGTGAGTTAATGAATCGGTGATGCAAAGCGATCTGGAACGTATTTTGTTTGACGAGCCGACAATTCAGCGGCGACTTGACACGATCGCTGCGCAAATCTCAAACGACTATCGCAATCGCGATCTGACGGTGATCGCCATCTTGAATGGGAGCTTGATTTTCATGGCGGACTTGTTGCGGCGGGTTCCGCTTCCATTGAGGCTCGATTGCCTTGGTGTAGCGAGTTATCACGGAAAAGCGCAAACAAGTGGCGATGTGATCTTTAAGCAGATTGCAATGCCCGACGTGGCTGGTCGGCATATTCTTCTTCTCGATGACATTCTGGACAGCGGCCACACACTGGCAGCGATTCGCGGCAAATTGGCAACGGCCAACCCGCGCACCATCCGAGTTTGCGTTTTGCTTAGCAAAAAGAGAGAGCGCGCACGGTACGTTGATGCCGATTACGTCGGGTTCGAAATTGAAGACGAGTTTGTGGTTGGTTACGGGCTCGATTTCATGGAACGTTATCGCAACCTGCCGTACATCGGCGTGCTGCGAAAGGAATTGATCCCGCAAGAAAACTGATCCCAATGAATGTTCGCGTGCAATTTTATGCGCAATTGCGCGATTTGGTTGGCGCATCGGAATTGACTGTCGATCTTCCGGACAGATCTGCGGTGGGCGACCTGCTGGCGAAGGTTTATGAGCGCATACCCGCATTGCGCTTGCGCGACAAAAGCATCCTCATCGGTGCCGGCGTGGAATTTGTCGATCGCGATTACAAACTGAAATCAGGCGACGAAATTTCCATCATGCCCCCTGTGCAGGGCGGTTGATCGGGAATTTGGAACAACGCCGGAGCGCCAGGCTCCGGCGTTGTCATTGTTATTACGGATGTGCGGGGCTGTGCAACGAAGCCGAAGCCGAGGCGACGATTATGTCCATCCCGGTCGGGAGGCCTAACGAGTTACCGGACGCTATAATGAGTTCGATCATTCGAACCGTAATGCTATTCGTGCCCTGGATCACGCGATGCAGATACAGGGTACCGAGCGTTTTTCCATTTAATGTTATGGTGAGCTTCGTGTTCGCCGCCACATTAGCGTAAGCAACGCCCTGTACCACCAGGCCCGTGAAATATGAACCCGAGCCCTCACTGAAGGTAAACGTGGTGCCATCGGTGGTCGATGCCTTGGCATCAGCGTGTACCACGCTGGCTGCGATAATGCCATTCAGTAAGTTCACGTTTTGGACGGTAGAGGTGGTCTCCGAGGTCGAGAGCGAAGCCGTCACACTACCTTGCGCCGTATCCGTGATGGTCCCGGAAGCCAAGACATTAGGCACGTTTATACTCACCTGCGACTTGGTTATGAGCGCGTTCCCCAAACAGCCAACCGAAGCCGGTTGGGTCGGGCTTGATTTAATTATTGTGCTGTTTACGGAAGTGCCAAATGCGGTACCATCCAGCGTTCCAGGACCGCCGGCTTGCGTGAGACCGCTGAACGCAT
>DASXNN010000070.1:0-4963 GCA_036495045.1 Candidatus Udaeobacter sp. | reverse complement strand
ATGCCATGCCATGTGCCGTGTGCCACAGTCGTAACGATCCACGATTTGTTGCCCATCGATTATCCGGCGCTGGCCTTCTCCCGATGGAGTCAACGCATCAAACGCTCGTATTATCCGCGAGCACAATGGAGAGCATTGCGTCACGCGACACGCCTGATCGCCACGACATCCGTAATGGCTGACCGAATAGCAAGCCTCTGCCCCTCGGCGCGCAGCCGTGTTGCGGTATTACCGATGGCGCCGGGTGCGATTTTCAGGCCGCCTGTCGACGCAGACCGCGCGCGGGAACGAGCCGCGGAGATTATCGGGTCTGCTGCTCCGTTTTTTCTGGTGGTCGGTCAGCAGAGTCCAACTAAGCAGCACCCGACTGCTTTGGCGGCATTCGCCCGCGATGTCCCAAAGCCATGGCGACTTGTGCTCGTGCAGCGGCAAACGCGAAAGCACGCGCTCGCGAACATGGCACGGCGCCTTGGCGTGGAGAAGCGGGTTACGTGGATTCCGCACATCGATACAGCAGACCTCGTTGCGCTGTATCAGGCCGCCGGGGCGATGGTTCAGCCTTCTTCATACGAAGGTTTCGGCCTGCCGGTTGTGGAAGCGATGGCGAGCGGATGTCCGGTTATCACAAGTGATATTCCCACGCTGCGCGAAGTTGTTGGGACAGCGGCGATACTGATGCCACCAAACGATGTTGCTGGCTTTGGACATGCGCTCGCTGCTCTCGCCAGATCACCGGATCAGCGCCGCGACCTCGCCAACGCTGGAATTGATCGAGCAAAAGTATTCTCGTGGGACCGTTGCGCGCGAGGAACCCTCGATGTGTTTCGCGATGCCGCTGCATTCGGCCCGACGGTTCGTCGGGTTTCGCGGTAATCCCGCCGATGACGTGGGACGGCTGAGGGAAAGTGTGTGACAAAGCTCAGCGGCTTGGTAGCATCGCGAATGGTTCTCCGCTCAACGAGGTCCGCAGACGTGCGTTGAATCCGGCAGGCGAACTTTTCTTGGTGAGAATGGCCGAATCGAGAACGAAGTCTGCCTCTGATCGGGCGCGGAAGCCGTTACTCGACCGAGCCGTCGAGTATTTCGGCATATCGGGTCGCACGGAGTGCGTTGCAGCAACGATCCTTTTTGGACTGATGATCGGACTGAAGCTTGTGAACATGACGCGTTACAAGTTCGATTCCGACGAATCACAGCATTTGCATGTGATTTGGGCGTGGGCTCGTGGGTTCGTGCAGTATCGCGACATCTGCGACAACCACATGCCGCTTTTTCAGATCGCGTTTGCGCCCATCTTCGCGCTGATCGGCGACAGGCCAACGATCCTTTACTGGATGCGTTTTACTCTGCTACCGATGTATTTCGTCACGATGTGGTGCACCTACCGCATTGCGACGCTGCTTTTTTCGAAGCGAGCAGGCATCTGGGCGACGATCGGAGCGGGGTTGTATCCTGGTTATCACTTCTGCTCGTTTGAATTTCGAACCGACAATCTGTGGGCACCGCTCTGGCTCTTGTGTCTTATCGTGCTGCTCAACGGGACGATTAACGTACGCCGCGCGCTTGCAGCTGGTTTGCTGCTTGGGCTTTGCTTCGGGATCTCGGGGAAAACGACACTGCTCTTGGTTTCGATTCTGACGAGCGGCGCGCTCACGTTGCTACTTGTCGGATGGCGGAAAGTGGCTTTGTCTATAGGTTATCTCGTGCGTTGTGTTGCGGCGTTTCTGGCGACAGCGCTGCTAATTCCCGCGATCATCGTGGGGGTATTTGCACTCAGAGGCATTTGGCAACAACTCCGGCACTGGGTCGTCGATAACAACATTCTACCCGGTTTACTGAATCATCCGGCGTGGTGGGCCTTTACCTTTCCCATAGCATTTCCGCCGGTTATCTGCGCTGCATGGATCATCGTCCGTAAAGCGCCTGATCTTCCGGCGGCTTTCCGGCGCGGTTTCGTTTTTTTGATCTGTGGTTTTTACATTCTCGCGCTTTGGAGTTTTTGGGCGCTCGTTACGCGTCAGGATTATTTGCTATATCACCCGCTGGCGTTTGTTTTTTACAGCGCAGCATCCCTCTCGGTCTCAAACTATTTCGTTCGTCAACGGTGGCCTCTTGGAGCTTTGTTTAAACACGTGCCGTTACCGGCGTTTATCGCTGCAGGCGAGAGTGTGGCCATTATCATTTTACATCCATTCTGGATTGATGGCGGCAAGAACGAGACCAATTTGCTGCGGGCGACTCTTACCTTAACCAGTCCCGGCGATTACGTTTTGGATGAGAAAGGAGAAACGGTTTTCCGTCAGCGGTGTTTCGGTCCCATCTGGGAACCTTTCGTGATGGAACGGATCCGGCGCGGCCTAATGATCGACACTGCGGCGAAAAATTGCATTGAAAAGCGCGCTTGTGTCGCGACAAAGCGAAAAGATATGTCGTCAGCCGCGACCCAATTTGTCGAGCAGAATTTTCTGCCAGTTGGAAAAGGATTATGGGTCGCGGGCGGGGTTTTGAAACGATCGCAGAAAGATCCGAAACGTTTCAATTTTGATGTAGTGATTCCGGCACAGTATGAAATCACCGCGCGCGAAGGTGCGGTGAGCGGAACGCTCGACGGCACACCATACACTCGTGCGCGCTTCCTTGCGCCCGGAAAGCACAGTTTTGTACAAACATCCAACGAGAGCACGCTCGCTTTTCTCTGGGCCCAGGCAGTTGATCGACATTTCGTGCCCGTGGATCATGACGATAATTCCAACCACTGAAGAAGGGACCGGGCTCGCTCGACCACACGCTTAGAGGGTTCGGCATGCTTTCTGTTACCCGGCATGCCAACGGTGCTGGAAACACCGTAGAGAGCGCGGCAATTAAACCGGTATTGCGATCGAATAACTTGCTACCGATCACATACAGGCCGGCCATCGCGCATGGCGTCAACACGAGTGCGACTATATGAAGCACTTCCAATTGAATTCGCCTGCTACTTTTGAATGTTGCGGCTTGCGTCCGGAAGAGAAGTGGCTGTTTGCGCTCTATCGGTCAATTGTATGGCCGCCCGCCGTCAACGATCTCGTTCGCAACGACGGAATGCATCGCTTTACTGTTGATTGCCTTGGGATGCACATGGGATGGAAGGCGAATCGCGATTGTGAGGAGGACAATTCTAAGCGCAGCTAAGCGAAATCGTCGGGACTTATGAGTTGGCACACCCATCGTTGAGCAAATTAATTTTCGGGTGTTCTCCTCTTAAGAGAATCGTAAATGTGTAACTTTTTCAAAAACGTGGAAATAAACGGTTTCGCCCCCCATCATTCAATCGCTGGGCAAATCGCAGGATAAGCGAGGACGGGCGTACCTTTTTCGGCCAGGCCTAGCGGTTGCTTTTCGGGCTATGGTGCGCTAAAGGGCGATAATCGTTTCGGTGATGGATTACGCCCTCAGCTGTGCGCGCGACCGGCTGGTATCGTTCCACCAAAAGCTTGGCCAGAATCGGAAAATCTCGAATTGGATATAGTGCGCCGGGCTCAGAGCAAAGATCGACAATGTAGGTGGGCGGATGCCTGGCAAAATCTCGCTCGAGAGTGGTCCAGGCGCCAGGCAAAATCCGGCTGCGAGTATCGAAACCGGGGATCGTTCCGCCAAAAACGTAACCCGTGAGCGGAAAGGTTGTGATGTAGCGGCAGGCAGGACGTCGGTGAGCATCCAGATACATTTTCGCAGACTGACCCCATACGAAAATTCTATCGTCGTGAGCAGAATGCGTGAACAAATATAGTCCCGTCTCCGACGGTACACGTCGCTGAGCCAGGCCCACCCAGTGCGCAATTGAAAACGCAATAATCGTGAGAGCCAGCCAGGCGTAGGTCACCCTGGGGCGCAGTAGCCAGTGGGGGGGCTGGATCGTCCGGGACCAAAGTCGCCCGTAATACGGCGCGGCAAGCAACGCAAGCGGAGGAATCAATTGGACATAGTAATGAGGGTAAAAGCGCGCACCCGCTGCCGCGCCAAGCGCCGAAGCAGCGAGCAGTCCTAGAAGCGCTGTTCGTTCGGGCGTCCGGCCCGCCCAAATCTCACCCTTATCCCGGCACGCCATTATCGCGCCGAATACCAAAGGCAAACAGGCCCCGACGAAGGCCAGCGTAATCACGATTCCCTTCTCCCAGAACACGTACGGAATGTCATGATCGGTAATTGTCCAGTAGAACGCCTCATAGAGGATGCCTTGCTTCCAGAGCACAATCGCCGCCAGACCGAGGGTCACGAAAAATCCTGCCGTGAGCATGGTTGCGTGAATGATTGAATTCGTTCGCGTCAAGCTCCGGCTCACTCGATAGCCCGGGAGGAACAGATAGATGCCGAGCGGGACCGCTGCGACCGCCGCGGGCTGCTTGATCAGGAAGGCCGTGGCCAAGAGCGCGCCCGCTGCGAAGAGTTCGAGTCGCAGTCGCGACGAACTCCTGCGGAACGCGATTGCCCACGCCAAGATGATAGGGAGATTCATCACCATCTCGCCGTCAAATGAAAGGGTCTTCCACGTCCACCAAGGTTGGAAAACACAGTAGAAGAGCGCGGCAATCAAACCGGTATTGCAATCGAACAACTCGCTACCGATCACATAGAGGCCAGCCAGCGCGCATAGAGTCCACACGAGTGCAGCGAAATGAAGCGCCTTCCAATTGAACTCGCCCGCTATTTTGAATATTGCGGCGTACGTCCAAAAGAGGAGTGGCGGCTTTCGCTCCACCGCGTCAATATAGGGTCGACCTCCGTCCACGATCTCGTTCGCGACGACGGAATACATCGCTTCACTATCAATTGGTTGAGGATGGACAAGGGATGGAAGGCGAATCGCGGTCGTGAGAAGAATAATCCCAAGCGCGGCTAAGCAAAATCGTCGCGATCTATGAGTCGACACACCCATCGTTGCGCAAGTTAACTTCCGTATCGCGTGCTCTTACGAGAATCGTAA
>DASXNN010000069.1:0-13340 GCA_036495045.1 Candidatus Udaeobacter sp. | reverse complement strand
TTGCGTTACAACGAATATCGCTCCGCGCAAATCAACGGTTCCGCTGCGCCTGGTTACAGCTCGTATCAGGCGATGGCCGCGCTCGAGGAGACTTTTCGCCAAACAATGCCCAAGGAGATGGGCTACGACTATCTTGGCCTGTCGTTTCAGGAAAAGAAAGCCCAGCAGGGCGTATCGCCGACTGTCGTGTTCGGAATGTCGCTCATCTTCGTGTTCCTCATTCTCGCTGCGCTTTATGAGAGCTGGTCGTTGCCCTTCAGTGTGCTGCTCGGAACACCGGTCGCAGTGTTCGGGGCGTTTGCGACGCTGTGGTTGCGCGGAATGCAAAACAACATCTACGTGCAAATCGGTTTGATCATGCTCATCGGCCTGGCGGCAAAGAACGCGATCCTTATCGTCGAATTTGCGAAGGATGAATACGAAAAAGGAAAGCCGCTGCTCGACGCCGCGCTGGAAGGCGCACGCTTGCGTCTGCGGCCGATCTTGATGACCTCGTTCGCATTCATCTTTGGATGTTTGCCGCTTTGGTTCGCGACCGGTTCGGGCGCCGTCGCGCGTCGCGTGCTGGGTTCAACAGTGATTGGAGGCATGATCGCGGCGTCCGGCATCGCGATCTTTCTTATTCCGGTGACATTCTACTTAATCGAGCGGATTTTCAGTGGGCGAACGGAAAAGGCCACGTCGCCGCAAGGCAATGGAGCGAAGTCTCAGCCTACACTTGAAGCCGAACGAATTACGAATTCCTGAAGAATCGCGAGCTGTGGCAACTCTCTAATAGATACCGTGGGTTCAAATCTCGTTAAACTCGCGACTAAACAGGCGAACCGATGATGTCTGTCCTTCCGGATATTCCATCTGTTCTGACCAACGTGACGACGATCATGGTGGCTGAGCGCATCGTAGCAAAACTGTCGCGTTGGATCAGCTCCTGAAATTCCAACCAACGTTAGACTCGTCGCATTTAGGCGTTAGTTTCCCTTTCCTCGGCCGTACTGGCTCGCCTAGAACCAAACAACTCTTGCTACCTCGAAAGAGGGAGGGCGAATCACCTCGAGAGTAGCACTGAAAAATCCCGCGCACGCTCGATAGCCGCGCGGTCATTGTTGCTGATGCTGTCGCTAATGAAAATGAACACTTCTCCAGTGGTTCCTAGTCATTTCAAAATCAGAACGGCCGCATGATGGAAAGTGAAGGCGGCGCTTCAACTATCGACGTGCGGGCTCGGAACGGAAAACGTCAATCCGTGTTTCGCTCGTACACTTTTCCTTATATGGACCGACCGACCGTGACGGTTCTCACTCACGTTTCTCGCACCTGACGACGCCAGCTACATCACTGGGGTGGAATTGTTTGTAGATGGAGGAATTGCACAAATCTAAAAGATGAAAGGAAACCCAGATGAACAACACCAGCGCATTTGCAGGTAAAGTTGTGCTGGTGACCGGAGGCACTTCCGGCATAGGCAAAGCGACGGCGATCGAGTTTGCTCGTGCAGGCGCAAAGGTAGTTTTGAGCGGCCGCCGCGAAAAAGAAGGCGCACAGGTTGTTGCCGAAATCAAAAAACTTGGCGGCGACGCAGCATTCGTTCGCACCGATGTCGCAAAAGACGCGGACGTGAAAGCAATGGTAAAATTCACGGTCGATAAATTCGGTCGCCTCGACATCGCCTTTAACAATGCCGGCGTTGAATGGAAAGGTCCGCTCGAACAGGCAACCGAAGCGGAATATCGGCGCGTTTTCGACACGAACGTCTGGGGCGTTCTCAATTCGATGCGCCATGAAATTCCTGTCATGCTCAACAATGGCGGCGGCGTAATCGTGAACACTTCGAGCGTCGTTGGACATATTGGTTTCCCGCAAGTGAGCATTTACAACGGCTCCAAGCACGCGGTCGAAGGCCTGACCAAATCGGTCGCGCTCGAATTCGCCAAACAAAACATTCGAATCAATGCCGTCGCTCCGGGGCCGATCGCCACCGAAATTTGGGACCGGTTCGCCGCCGGCGGTATGGCCGACCAGATCACGTCGATCATTCCGGCTGGACGGGTTGGCGCGAGCGAGGAGATCGCTGCCGCCGTTCTCTATCTCGCGTCTGACGCGGCAAAGTTCACAACTGGAACGTCGCTAGTCGTGGACGGCGGCATCATCGCTGGATAAGGAGATCATCTATTATGAATGAGCCTAACAAAGTTCGAAACCTCGGCGGCAGTTTCACGTTTCCCGGTACTTCAACCACCGTGCACCGAATAGGGTACGGTGCGATGCAACTTGCCGGTCCAGGCGTGTGGGGACCACCGCGCGATCCGGAGGCCGCTGTGGCTGTGCTGCGCGAGGCGGTCGCCGCTGGGGTGAATCACATCGACACAAGTGATTTCTACGGACCGCACGTTACCAATCAAATCATTCGCCGCGCGTTGCATCCTTATCCAAAGGAATTAGTCATCGTGACGAAGGTGGGCGCTCGTCGGGGTCCGGACAAATCCTGGATTCCTGCGCTTTCGCGGAAAGAGCTGACTGACGGAGTTCACGACAACCTGAGAAATCTGGATCTCGATCTCCTCGATGTGGTCAATCTGCGGGTCGGCGGAATTGAGAAACCGTCGGAGGGATCAGTTGCCGAACCGCTCACGGTGCTCGTCGAACTCAAGCGCAAGGGACTGATCCGCCATATCGGTCTAAGCAACGTCACGTCGAAGCAGTTGGCGGAAGCGCAAACGATCACGGAGATCGTGTGTGTGCAGAATCTCTACAATGTTGCGCAACGAGATGATGATGCCTTCATCGGCGATCTCGCGCGGCAGCACATTGCTTACGTGCCTTTCTTCCCGCTGGGTGGTTTTAATCCGTTGCAATCGGCGGCGCTTGACGCGATCGCCGATTCGTCAGGCGCAACGCCGGTGCAGGTCGCGCTCGCCTGGTTGCTCCAGCGTTCACCAGACATTCTGCTGATTCCTGGAACATCATCTGTTCTGCACCTGCGCGAAAATCTGAAAGCTGCCGAATTGACGTTGCCATCGGACGCGCTTGCCAAACTCGGGGCGATTGCCAAGAAGTCAGAACAAAAAAGCTAAGAAGGAAATTTAAAGTGCGTGTGTTTGTTACCGGAGCGACGGGATTCGTCGGCTCCGCTGTTGTTAAAGAATTGATCGAGGCGGGACACAAAGTTCTGGGTCTCGCTCGTTCGGATGCGAGCGCTGAACGTATCGCCGCGGCTGGGGCAGACGTTCATCGCGGCTCAATCGAGGATCCTGAAAGTCTGCGCAGCGGAGCAGCTGCTGCGGACGGTGTGATTCATACGGCATTCATCCACGACTTCTCGAAATATAAAGAGAACTGCGAGAAGGATCGCCGCGCAATCGAGGCTCTCGGCTCGGCGCTGCTCGGCTCTGATCGTCCGTTGATTGTCACATCCGTCACCGCGCTGGTTGGGCAAGGTCGAGTGGCAAGCGAAGATATGCCTGTTTCCAACGCTTCGTCACTTCCACGCGTAGCTTCCGAAGAAGCGGCAGCTTCGGTCGCGGCACAGGGCGTGTGGGTGTCGGTGGTTCGTCTTCCACCGTCGGTTCATGGTGACGGCGATCACGGTTTTGTTCCGACTCTTATTAATATTGCGCGCGAAAAAAGAGCTTCGGCCTACATCGGCGACGGGTCCAACCGCTGGCCGGCAGTGCACCGGCTCGATGCGGCGCGTCTCTTTCGGCTCGCTTTGGAACAACGCATCGCGCACGCTAACTATCACGGTGTCACTGAAGAAGGTGTGCTCTTTCGCGAAATCGCGGAAGTGATTGGTCGCCGCCTGAACGTGCCGGTCGTCAGCAAATCGTCCGGGGAAGCGAACAAACACTTCGATTGGTTCGCGCATTTTGCCGCTCTCGACAATCCGACATCGAGTAAGCGAACGCGGCAAGTGCTAGGGTGGCAACCGGAGCAGCCTAGTCTAATTTCGGATATCGACCGGCCAGGTTATTTCGAAACGAACAAAACCTAACTAAAGAGGTGGTGAATACATTTGATTCCCATTGGAAAATTGAAAGGAACCACAAATGAAAAACGGAAAACTAGACGGAAAAGTCGCGGTAGTAACGGGAGCGTCGAAGGGAATCGGTGCCGATATGGCGAAGCATCTCGCGGCGGAAGGCGCCGCCGTTGTCATCAACTATTCGACCTCAAAGGAAGGCGCAGATCGCGTAGTCGATGAGATTACAAAACGCGGCGGCAAAGCGATCGCGGTTCAAGCTCACGTGGCGAAGAAAAAAGAGATTGAGCGCCTGTTTGCCGAGACGAAGAAGGCATTTGGCCAACTCGACATTCTTATTAACAATGCCGGCGTATATCAGTTTGCTCCGCTGGAACAAGTCACCGAGGACGAGTTTCATCGACAGTTTAATACGAACGTCCTCGGTTTGATCCTAACCATTCAGCAAGCGGTCCAGCATTTTGGTCAAGAAGGCGGCAGCGTAATCAATGTTAGTTCCGTCGCGTCTACAGCAACGCCCCCGGCAGCGGCGGTTTACGCAGCCACGAAGGCGGCGGTCGATGCGATCACGCGTGTCCTGGCGAAGGAACTCGGACCAAAAAAAATCCGCGTGAACGCGATCAATCCGGGTCCCGTTGAGACAGAAGGCTTTCAGGGAGGCGGCTTCTCGGGAAGCGATTTTGAAAAGCAAGCGATCACGCAAACACCACTTGGTCGGATTGGGATTCCTAATGACATCGCGCCAGTCGCGGTGTTTCTTGCTTCGTCCGACAGCGCTTGGATCACCGGCGAAACGATCCGCGTCACCGGAGGTCTTCGTTAGGCTAATGAGAACAGCTGCTCCAAACCCCTAGCTCCAATGGACAAATCATCGCGGACCGGAACACCAGAGCGCATAGGTCCCGCAGCGACTTTCGGCGACGCGATCAACAGCACAAGCGAACCGGAAAAATATGACGTTCTTGTGCTCGGAGCCGGCACCGGCGGAAAACTGATCGCCTGGACAATGGCCAGCGAAGGCAAGCGCACAGCCTCAATCGAACGAAAGTACATCGGTGGAGCGTGTCCAAACATCGCATGCCTGCCGAGCAAAAACATCATTCACAGTGCGAAGGTCGCATCGCTGTTTTCCCGACACCAGGAATTCGGAATAGAAACTGGACCGGTCACCGTCAACATGGCCGGGGTCTACGCGCGCAAGAAAAAAATGGTCGACGACTTGGTCAAAGCCCATCTCGATCAATACCAAGCATCCGGAGCTGAATTAATTTGCGGGAATGCTCGATTCATCGGACCGCGGACTCTCGAGGTCGCTTTGCGCGACGGAGGCGAGCGAACACTAACCGGTGAGCGCGTATTCGTGAATGTGGGAACCCACGCCGCGATACCCGATATACCTGGACTGGCGAACGCCAAGCCGATGACGCATATCGAGGTGCTGGACCTGCAGCGGCTTCCGGAACATCTGATTGTTCTAGGCGGCGGCTATGTCGGAATGGAGTTGGCGCAGGCGATGCGCCGGTTCGGTAGCCGCGTAACATTGATCGCCCGGGAGCCGCAGCTTGCGCCCAAGGAAGATGCTGATGTGGCGCAAGCGATTCTCGAACTATTCCGCGATGAAGAAATCGAGGTTCTGCTGCGCACGCAAATTCTGAATGTCAAAGGCACTTCGGGAGAGCGTGTAGAACTACAGGTTGAAGACGAAGCCGGCACGCGAACGATAAATGGAACCGACATTCTCGCTGCGCTTGGGCGTGTTCCGAACACACAAGGGATCGGCCTCGATAAAGCAGGCATCGAAGTCACCGAGCGTGGCCACATCCGAGTGAATGATCGCTTGGAAACAACCGCGCCGAACGTTTGGGCGGTGGGAGAGTGTGCTGGGAGCCCTTACTTTACGCACGTGTCCGAGAATGACTTCCATATCGTTCACGCGAACCTGAACGGAGATAACCGCAGCACGCGCGACCGCCTGATTCCTTACTGTCTCTTCACTGATCCACCTCTGGGTCGAGTTGGCATCAACGAGTCGCAGGCTTGGGCAAACAACATCTCGTATCGAGTGGCGTCGCTGCCGATGGAAGCGGTCTTCAGAACACAGACTCTGTCTGAGACGCGCGGTTTCATAAAGGTCATCATCGATGCACACAGCGATCGCATTCTTGGGTTTACTGCTTTTGGGCCGGAGGCAGGCGAATTAATGGCTAACGTCCAGGTCGCAATGCTGGCGGGCGTGCCATACACACTCTTGCGAGATGCCGTATTCACTCATCCGACAATGAGTGAGGGTTTGGGAATGTTGTTTGCCCGCGTGCCCAAGCAACGCGATGCCGCTGTCGAGAAACGTGGATACACGCCAGTCAATGAACAATGAAAGGAACCACAAATGAAAAACGGAAAACTAAATGGAAAAGTTGCGGTAGTAACGGGAGCGTCGAAGGGCATCGGCGCAGGCATCGTGAAGGAGTTCGCGGCCGAAGGCGCGTCCGTGGTTGTTAACTACGCTTCTGCGAAGCAGGACGCAGATCGTGTGGTGGACGAAATTAGTAAACGCGGCGGAAAAGCAATCGCCATTCAAGGCAACGTCGCGAAGAAATCAGACGTCGAACGCCTCTTTGCTGAAGCAGAGAAAGCGTTCGGCAAAATCGACATTCTGGTCAACAACGCCGGCGTTTATGAATTCGTGCCTGTGGAAGAAGTCACCGAGAAGCAGTTCCACCGCATGTTTGATACAAACGTTCTTGGGATGCTTCTCGCGACACAGGAAGCGTTGAAGCATTTCAACTCCGACGGCGGGAGCATCATCAACATCGGTTCGCTCGCCAGCTCCCTGACTCCGCCGACTGCCGTAGTTTACAACGCCACCAAGGGCGCAGTGGACGCTATCACGCGGACGCTCGCGAAAGAGCTTGGGCCGCGCAAGATCCGCGTGAACTCCATCAATCCAGGCATGGTGATAACCGAAGGAGCAATAGCCGGCGGCTATACCGAAGGCGACATGCGGAAAATGTTTGAATCGCAGACGCCACTTGGCCGCGTCGGCGAAACGGAGGACATCGCGCCTGCCGCCGTCTTCTTCGCGTCGGATGATTCAGCATGGATCACCGGCGAAACGCTCCTCATTGCGGGAGGTCTCCGCTAACCGAAAACGTCACACAAATGACACGCGACAAACATGCCTGAAGTTATGGAATCGGGCCGCATCAGTAGTAGGCTGAATGATCAGATAACAAAGAAGGATACCATGAACAAACCCAATTCGAAGAAGAGATCAGAGCTGTTGCAGAGACGCGACGAACCGCTCGCAACGCGAACGGATCTGTCGCATGCGGCCACGAAAGACATAAGCGGCGCGATGAACGCCATTCTCTCCGACGTGTTCGCGCTCTATGTAAAAACCAAAAATTTCCACTGGCATATGAGCGGTCCGCACTTTCGCGATTACCACTTGCTCCTCGACGAGCACGGCGATCAACTTTTCGCCATGACTGACGTCATTGCGGAACGCGTACGCAAGATCGGCGGGCTCACATTGCATTCTATCGGAGAGATCGCGCGTACTCAGCGCGTGCTTGATAACGATGCCGAGTACGTCGAGCCCCTGGACATGCTCGCCGAACTGGCAGACGACAACAAAACGCTGGCCGCGCGTCTTCGCGAGGCGCACAACGTTTGCGACGAACATCGCGACGTTGCGACCGCGAGCTTCATCGAAGTCTGGATTGACGAAACCGAGCGGCGTACCTGGTTCTTGTTTGAAGCCACGCGCCGTCTGAATTGATCCGGGCGAAAGAGACCTCCAGGAGGAAGACTTATGCCGTATGTAACCGTTGGAGCAGAAAACGGAGCTGACATCGATATCTATTACAAAGACTGGGGCAAAGGGCAGCCCATCGTGTTCAGTCATGGCTGGCCGCTGAGCGCGGACGATTGGGACACGCAAATGCTGTTCTTCCTCGGCAAGGGTTTTCGTGTGATCGCCCATGACCGGCGCGGCCATGGCCGCTCTACCCAGACCGGCGGCGGCCACGACATGGATCATTATGCCGACGACCTCAAGGCCGTCACCGACCATCTCAACCTGAAGGATCCAATTCACGTCGGCCATTCCACCGGCGGCGGCTAGGTGGTGCATTATCTCGCTCGTCATGGCGATAAGAATGTGGCGAAGGCGGCGATCATCAGTGCCGTCCCGCCGCTGATGGTGAAGACACCCGCCAATCCGCTAGGCGCGCCCAAATCTGTGTTCGACGATCTCCAGGCCCAACTCTTCGCCAACCGGGCCAAGTTTTACTATGATCTTCCGGCGGGTCCGTTCTATGGCTTCAACCGTCCCGGCGTGAAAACGATCGAGCCTATCGTTTGGAACTGGTGGCGCCAGGGCATGATGGGCGGCGCCAAAGCGCATTATGACGGCATCGTCGCCTTCTCGCAGACCGACTTCACGGAGGATCTGAAGAAGATCTTGGTGCCGGTTCTGGTCATGCATAGCGAGGACGACCAAATCGTGCCCTATCAGGCCGCCGGTCCACTCTCAGCCAAGCTCCTCAAGAACGGCACGCTAAATACGTACAAGGACTACCCGCACGGCATGCCAACGACGCAGGCCGACGTCACCAACGCCGACCTGCTCGCGTTCATCAAAGATTAAGCCAGCCAGAATCTGAAAACTTTGACCAACAATGCTTAGCCTAACGAACTAAAATGAATAACAAAATGAAGATCGTAGTCATCGGAGGCAGCGGCCTCATTGGATCGAAGGCGGTAAACATTCTTCGCCAACGTGGTCATGAGGTCGTAGCTGCATCACCCAAATCGGGCGTCAATACGCTCACTGGTGAGGGACTGGCTGAAGCGCTGGCAGGCGCTCAGGTCGTGGTTGACGTGGCGAACTCACCTTCCTTCGAAGACAAGCCTGCCTTGGAATTCTTCGAAACGTCGGGTCGCAACCTTCTTGCGGCGGAAAAGACTGCGGGCGTGAGACATCACGTGGCGCTGTCGGTGGTCGGTACGGATCGCCTGCTTGGAAGTGGTCCCGGTTCCTTAAGTGGTTACTTCCGCGCGAAGATGGCCCAGGAAAATTTGATCAAGGCCTCCGGGATTCCGTTTACCATCGTCCACGCAACGCAGTTCTTCGAGTTCGCGAAGAACATCGCACAATCGGCGACCGACGGTTCAACCATTCGGTTATCGCCAGTGCTTATGCAGCCCATGGCGGCGGATGATGTCGCTGCCGCGGTGGCAGAGGTAGCCGTTGGGCAACCGGTAAATGGCATGATCGAAGTGGCCGGACCTGACCAGATCCGGCAGGATGAACTTGTCCGGCGGTTTCTAACTGCGACGGGCGACCCCCGAAACGTCGTCACCGACGCTAGTGCGGGCTACTACGGCATAAAGGTGAACGATCAAAGCCTCGTGCCCGGAGAAAATCCCCGCCTTGGCACGACGCGTTTCGGCGAGTGGCTCAGCCGTACCATTCCGAAGAACAAAGCGACGCCCCCGTCAAATCTCCCGGGGAAGGTGGGCAAAGTGGTCGCTCTTCTCCTTTGCGGAATTGTCTTCGCCGCTCTGTCCAAGGTGACCTTAACGATGGCCGCGACGACGGAACCCAAGGAAGCGAAGTTGACGCAGCTCATGTCGAAAGACCTGACGGACCTTCCTGGCAAGGAAGCTCTGATGCTCATGATTGAGTATCCTCCGGGCAGCACGGACCCAATACATCGCCACAACGCGCATGGGTTTATTTATGTGCTGGAAGGCTCGATCGTAATGCAGGTCAGGGGCGGGAAAGAAGTGACTCTGACACCTGGCCAGACCTTTTATGAAGGCCCCGAAGATGTTCACGTCGTCGGGCGAAACGCGAGCCAAACCAAACCGGCGAAATTTGTCGTGTTCTTCGTGAAGGATAAAGGCGCCCCGGTGCTAGTACCCACCAAATAGAAACCAAAACAACTACTCGCAAAATTATGAACAAATCCAATGATGGGCCGGTCGTCACTTATCCCGCAGGACAGAACTTCTCCGAGTTCCCTGGTGATCGGCACACTCTTGATGAGAATGCGAGCAAGACCGAACCCGCGAAGGTGCTGGCCGTGTTCGTGGTGGATACGGACGAGAAGGAACTGTTAACGCCGCTCAAAAAATGAACTTTCGATAGCAAGTGAAGACATGAACAAGGATCGACTGCAAACACTGGCGCGCGACTTACGCAAGACACCGCCGCGTAGTCCTCGTGAAACACTCGGTGGGTTCGTCATCGCGGCCCGAATGCTCGATAAGGCTCGCGCCGACTTGTTAGGCATCAACGGAGAATACAATTTTTATCCGTGCGGTCTCGGCGCCTATTTTTGGAAATTTACCGGACTCGACGCAATGAAATTCAAAGAGTTCGTTGCGACCGGCTCGAGCGATGAAGAGGTCGATCGCTGGATTGGAGAAAACACAACGCAGAAGGATCGAGGAGCGATCATCAAGTGGAACAATGAGATGCGTTGTTTGCGTCTTTGCGATCTCTCTGCGCAAGTCCAGGAATACTTTGAAACCTATATCCCGCAATTCTGCCATCCGCCGAGCAAAGTAAAGTTCTTCTTCGATGTGTACGACGTGGAAGAAGGAGTCCTCTAAACCCAACCGATCATCGTGAGAACAGCAACCACGGGTACGAAGCTGGTCTACAAAAGCGTTGGGAACAGCTGACTCGATGATCAAACTCGCCGAAGCCAATCGCGCGATTGCCGCCGCGCAAGCGTATGCCCGCGATCGCGGGTACTCCATTAGCGTGACCGTATGTGATTCGATGGGCCATCTTATCGCTCACCAGCGGATGGACAACGCTCTTCCCCTTTCCAGCTACGGCTCCGTAGGAAAAGCTATCGCCGCAGCCGGTCTTGGAATTCCAAGCGGAGAAGAATCTGATGTGGATTTGAGCCGATCTTCGGTTTCCGGCGTCCTTGCACATGGGTTGGCCATAATTCGTCGGCCCGGTGGCTTACCGATTAAGCGCGGAGGAGAAATCGAAGGCGCCATTGGAGTTAGTGGTGCGCTAAAGGATGAACTGGACGAGGAATGCGCGCGCTGCGGTATCGAAGCTATTGCTTCGTAAGCGCGCTCTTGTGGTTGATTCCCGATCCTCGGAATCGAGAAGGCTCTGAAGCAGCGCGGTTAATAGTTTGGAGGCAGCTCTTGAGTGAATAATCAACCTCGCGTGGTGATCATCGGCGGCGGTTTTGGCGGACTCAACGCCGCCCGTGGGTTAGCCGGTGCGCCCGTTAGCGTGACGCTGATCGACAAGCGCAACTACCATCTCTTTCGCCCCATGCTCTACCAGGTGGCGACCGGCTTATTATCAGCCGACCAAATTTCCGGGCCGCTGCGATCGATCCTGAGCCGACAGGCCAACGTCGAGGTGCTGATGGATGAAGTCAGCGGCATCGATGCCGACAAGCGCCTGGTTAGTCTGAAACAACATTCAATCTCTTACGATTATCTCGTCCTCGCCACCGGCATTCAATACAACTATTTCGGACACGATGAGTGGCGACACGTGGCACCGGGGCTCGAATCGCTGGATGACGCCGACCTGATTCGCGGCAAGATCCTGCTTGCATTCGAGCGCGCCGAGGAGATGGCCGCGCTCGATCACGCCGATACCGTGGGAATACGGCAACTGCTGACCTTCGTGCTGGTCGGCGCGGGCACGGTGGGCGTGGAAATGGCGAGCACCCTGGCGGAGATGTCGCGGATGGCGTTGGCGCATGACTTTCGTCACATCGATCCACGTGACGCGCAGATCCTCCTCTACGAGGCTGCACCGCGCGTGCTTCCGACATTTCCCGAAGATCTGTCGGCAAAGGCGCAGCGTCATCTCGAGAGCTTGGGCGTGAAGATTTACACGAACACGCTAGTGACCAGCGTGGATGCCGACGGAGTCGTGGCGGGCGGCCAGCGCGTTCGGTCGAGCACCGTGCTGTGGGGAGCCGGAGTGCTCGCCTCACCAGCCGGTCACTGGTTAAACGCGGCGATGGATAAGTCGGGGAAAATCATCGTCGGCTCCGATCTGTCAGTGCCGGGTCATCCTGAGATTTTTGCAATTGGTGACACGGCGCACGTCGTTGCGCCTTCGCGGAATTTGCTGGGGATCAAGTCCAAAGAGCCGATGGTCATGCCGGGCGTTGCACAGCCTGCCATTCAAGAAGGAAGGTACGTGGCAGACCTGATTCGACGACGCGTGGCGGGACAGCCGCCGCCGGCCCCCTTCTGGTACTGGGACAAAGGCGATCTCGCGATCGCGGGGCGTACATATGCGCTTGCCGATCTTCGCATGCTCCGCTTCACCGGATTTCCGGCGTGGGTTGTCTGGGCGGTTGTGCACATCTATTTCCTGATCGGGTTCGCGAACCGGTTCTTCGTAATGCTGCAATGGACGCTGGCGTTTCTGACCAAACGTCGACAGGTGCGCGTCTTTCCGGGACAGGAACGCCGCGCATCTCCGTGACGCGAAATAGGTTCATTGTATAATGTCTGACTCCTTACGTGTCATAGAAGGACTGACCAGCATCCAGAGTGGCTTCGGTCCAAAGGAAACGATGGACCGACTGGAAACCGAGATCCGGACGAGAGGCCTGAACGTGTTTGCACGAATCGATCACAGTGCCGGCGCAGCCGAAGCCGGACTGACCTTGGCACCAACCGAACTCATTATTTTCGGAAACGCGCGCGGCGGGACACCTTTGATGCAGTGGACCCAGACCGTCGGAATTGATCTGCCGCTAAAAATTCTTGTTTGGCAGGACGCATCAGGCAAGACATGGCTGTCGTATAACGAACCGCGCTGGATCGCGCAGCGACACGCGATAGCCAACAAAGATGCCGTGCTCAGCAAAATGAACGACATGCTTGGCGCGATGGCGAAGAAAGCAGCCAATGGCTGATGAAACGAACGCGCAAAACGCAATGATACCTCGTACCATTGACCTAATCATTAATAGTCCGAAAATTTTTCTTAGTCGCTAGAATTCTCGCGTCTGAGGGAGCGCGAAGACTCAGAACGCGGGAGATAAAGGTGAACAATTTATGAACAAGAGCGCAAACTCCGAAGAAAATAAATTCGACCGGCGCTACTTCTTTGGCGCCGCGGTCATGAGTGTCGCTGCGGCGCAGCTCGGCATTATGGGTTCCGCTCGCGCGGAGTCCAAAAAGACAGGTAGTCCCGAGAAAAACAGGGCGGCTAATAATACGTCATTCGCATCCATTAAGCAGATCGATGCGGGGCTTTTGAATGTTGGATACGCTGAAGCCGGCCCCGCCAATGGTCCGGTGGTTCTTCTTCTGCACGGATGGCCATACGACATTTATAGCTTTGTCG
>DASXNN010000068.1:0-22217 GCA_036495045.1 Candidatus Udaeobacter sp. | reverse complement strand
AGTTCGATTCGTCGAGATTGATGGCAGCAGAGTTGTCCATAGCTTTAGGAAAAATAAGTCCAAATTTGAATAATCAAAATAACGGCAGAAACACCGAGCAGCGTCCAGCAGATCGGCATCGTAATCCCCTCACCGTTCTTCGTCGGCGCCACTGCAATTGAAGCGCTCTGGGGCGTAATCTGTGGCATCGCAACGAGCGGTTGCGTCTTTTTCATCTGAACGGCTGATGCCGGCCTCGCAGGCGGGTCAGGCATAAGCGGAACCCGCGCCGTCTCTTTCTTCAGCTCCGGAAAAGTTAAATCTGGGGCGGGGCTGACTGGGGGCGGGGTACCGGGCCATGGCTGCGGCGTCGAAACTTCTGTGGGCGGCTCTGGCGCGAAAATTGGGAGGGGCGGAGGCGATGGCGCCGCAGGCGGTTTGGGAAGGGCCGATGGCTCCGTTGGAGAGCTGACAGGCACCTTGTTTGATGGCGGACGAGGCGGCAACTGGATCCTCACCGTGTCGCGCTTGCGTTTATCTGCGTCAGGCGCTTTCGCTACCGGCTGCGGCGGCAAATCACTGCGAGAATTCTCTTTTTTTGGTTCGTTTGGGTCGGCCATCGGACGGGACAAATCAGTTTTAAACCATCGCTTGAAATGGTCGCGTTGTCACTCGTCAAGTTCATTCGCGGACCAAATGCGGCTTAGCAGTAGATCAGCCGAGAGTTTGGGCAAGCAGATCGTAACCACGGCTTCCAATGATTTTACGCCAAATGAATTCGCCCACCGGCGCTGTCTTGGATAAAATCACCCTCGCATCGACTTCTGGGGCGTCCGCCTCGCTGCGAGCGACATACGGCTGATCGACCAATAGCTTGATTTCGCTTCCCACTTTTCCCCGCGCAATGTCGTGCGCAATCTGCTGCTGGATCGACATAGCGATTCGGTAGCGCGCATTCTTTACCCTTGCCGGGATTTGGTTTGGCATTTTTGCCGCGCGCGATCCCTCTTCTCGGGAGTATTTGAAAATGCCGAGGCGTTCAAAGCGAGTGCGTTTAATAAAATCGAGCAGCGTTTCAAACTCCGTTTCAGTTTCACCAGTAAATCCGACGATGAAAGTGCTGCGCAAAGCAACGCCGGGGATTCCGGTGCGCAATTTGTCGATCAATTGCTCAATATGAGCGCGTGAGGTCTCTCGTCGCATGCGTCCCAGCGTCGATTCGTCGATGTGCTGCAAGGGAATATCTATGTAACGCGCAACTTTGTTGCTTTCAGCAATCGTCTCGATCAATTCATCGCTCCAATGTGCCGGATGGGTATAAAGCAGGCGCACCCAGAATTGGCCCTCGATTTTTTGAATTTCGCGAAGAAGAGCGGCGAGGGTTGGCCCACGTGACGAATCAACCGGTTGACGCGGTCCCGCTTTCTTCCGCCACAAGTCCATTCCGTAATACGTTGTATCCTGACTAATTAAATTGATCTCGCGCACACCTTCGCTCACGAGTCGACGAATCTCCGTGAGCACGGATTCAGGCGGTCGGCTGCGGTGCCTCCCCCGCATCTGCGGAATCACACAGAAGCTGCACGGATGATTGCAACCTTCGGCAATTTTTACATAAGCGAAATGTGCCGGCGTAAGCCGGAAACGCGGTGTGTCATAATCGGGAATATATGTTGGGCGGCTTCGGCTGAACTCAAGATCAAGATCTCCGTCGCGCGATTCCTGACGGACAACCCTTTGAACGATCTTGCCGAGATCGCTGACCTGGTCGAGCCCAATGAACGCGTCCACCTCAGGAAGCAATTGGCGCAGGTCACTCGCGAACCTTTGCGACATACAACCGCTCACGATTAGTTTTTGATTTGGCCGTTTATTTAAACCGCGCTGTTGATGCGCCTCCAGAATTGCTTCGATGGATTCTTCCTTGGCTGAATCAATGAACGCGCAGGTGTTGACCACGAGCACATCCGCATCTTCTGCGCGAGGAGTGATTTTCATTCCCGACCGCAGGACGCTGCCCAGCATGATCTCGGCATCAACAAGGTTCTTGGCGCAACCGAGGCTGATCAGGCCAACCTTTGTCGGCTTTAGCTGTGGTGGCACGCGTGTCGCCTGCCCCGAGTTACGGTTTGCAGCCGACACGGCTGCCTCTACAGCTCGCGAATTCATCAGGCGCTACTCGACCGTTACATCCTCATCGTCCTCTTCGAGCTCCTTACCATTTTTCCTGATCTCAACAGCGTCGCGATCGAGGACGCGAATCGAGACATGTTTTCCGCGGAATTCCACTGTGCCGTCACCCGGGGAGATCCACCGCTCCAAGGCAGGCTTCTGGCTTTCATCATTTACGGTAACCTTGATGTAGGTTCTCTTAAGTGGACGAATAGCGACCCGATTTAGCGCGCCTGATTCCGCCGGCGATGAATTCGTTTCCCCTTGCGCCTTTGCAAGATCCCCTGGACCTACAGGCTTGGCTCGGCGCACTTCCGGCTCGCCTGATGCTGCGCGAATAGCCGAAGCCGCTGCCGCCGTTGGCGCGATTGTCGGCATGGGCGAAACCGATGGCGCGATTGTGGGAGCAGACGCAACATTGCGCGGCGACGTTTCGGCGGTTGTTGCTGGTGGCGGAGTCGTGGGACCGGGGGTAGATGCGGCTGCCGGCGAGACTTGGGCGGTAGGCTCCGCTCGCCGTGGAGCAAGCCGCTGCAAATTGAGAATTAATTTCATTACCCCAAACCCGATAACCAACACGAGGATGCCAAAGATGAGCGGCATCGGTGAGATGCGCTCCCGATTAGAATGGCGCGCATGCCTCACAACCGGCGCGCTGACTGGCTTGGGGGGAGGATTCTCCTGAAGATATGAGTACCCATCCACCGTGACGCGCTCGGAATCTTCAAACGCATCAAGATAGGGCGTAACATCGACATCTAGAAATTTTCCGTAGATGAGCAGGAAACCTTTTGCGTACGCCAGGCTGGGAAATTGAGAAAAATCATCCGCCTCAATTTCGGCCAGCCGCGCCGGCCGAATCTTGGTCATCCGCGCGGCTTCGTCGAGCGTAAGATTCCGCGCCCGCCTCGCCTCCTGAAATTTTTTACCGAGACCTTCGATCGTCATAACGGGGTTTGCTGACTAGACGGCGGCATCGAGATCGACCAAAATCTCGCGTGGTTTGGCGCCTTCGCCGGGGCCCAAAATACCGCGCTGCTCGAGAATATCAACGATGCGCGCGGCACGCGTATAGCCAAGTCGCAGCCGGCGCTGCAGCAAGGAGGTCGAAGCGCGTTTTTCCTGCCGGATGATTTCGAGGCACTTCTCGACCAGCTCCTCGTCTTCCTCCGTGACTTCTTCCTCTGGTGTTGTCTCGGATTGCAGCTTCTCGTGCATGGCCATGTCGAAAGCAGGTGGGCTCTGCGCGGAAACGAATTTAACGAGGCGACGAATCTCGTCGTCGGTCACTAGCACGCCTTGTGCTCGAATGAGACGCGAAGTGCTCGGAGGGAGGTAAAGCATGTCACCCTGCCCGAGCAAACGGTCGGCGCCGTTTTCGTCAAGAATTACCCGACTATCGATCTTGGATGCAACCTGGAATGCAATCCGGCTGGGAATGTTCGCTTTGATCACGCCGGTAACGACATCCGCCCGCGGCGTTTGCGTTGCTACGATCAGATGAATGCCCGCAGCGCGGGCCATCTGAGTAATGCGCGCAATCGCGGTCTCGACATCGGCTGGCGCCGTTTGCATCAAATCGGCCAATTCGTCGATAATGACGACGATGTAGGGAATCCGGTCAGGAATTTGCAACTCTGCAGTGGCAGCCTTGTCGGCTGCGTTCGAAGATTTTGCAGGAGGCAAGCCTGCCTCCTCAGAATCTTCCCCGGAATCGACATCCTTCTTTTTCGGCGTGCGGCCATTAAAGCTAATGATGTTGCGCACGCCAACGCGAGCGAAGACCTTATAGCGCCGTTCCATCTCATCAATCAACCAGCGCAAGGCGAGCAGCACTTTTTTCGGATCAGTCACGATCGGGAACGTGAGATGTGGCAGAGAATTGTAAAACTGCATCTCGACTACCTTCGGATCGATTATGATGAAGCGCAGTTCCTCAGGGGTAAATCGGAAGAGCATGCTGGCAATGAGCGCGTTGATACAGACACTCTTGCCGCTGCCAGTGGTACCAGCGACAAGCAGATGCGGCATTTGCGCCAGATCGGTCATGATTGCTTTGCCATAAACGTCTTTACCGAGTGCAAGCGGAATTTTTGCCTGCCCTTTCGCTTCCCCCCAGTCGGGCGATTGCAAGAGTTCGCGCAATGTCACCGTCACTTTGCGAGTGTTCGCGAGTTCGATTCCCACGGTGTCTTTGCCGGGAATAGGTGCGAGAATGTTGATCCGCTCAGCGCGTGTCGCGCGTGCGAGATCGCGCTCCAGGCTCACGATCTTGTCAACCCGCACACCTTTAGCCGGATATACTTCGTAACGCGTGATCGTGGGGCCTTTGGTGATGTCGCCCGGCGCCACCCCAATGCCGAACTGCGCCAGTGTATCAATCAAAGTTTGCTGGACCTCCTTCAGCTCGGCCGGGTCTGTGCCGCCCCGTCCTTCCGGATTGTGTTCGTCGAGCAAATCGAGTCCAGGCAGCACGTACGTTTCCGGGTCCCAAGCTCGACTAGTTAGGCCGGGAGCGGGTTTTGCTTTCTCGCCACTGGCACGCAACTCGGCGAGAGACGGTTTTCGACCGCCCGGCGCCTGCTCACTCGGCAGAGCGGTTGTATCGACTACCTTCGGCTTTGGTCGATTTGCGAGTTCATCCGGCAAAATTAACGAAGCAGCCGGCTCAGGTATTGACGCGCCTGTCTTTTTCAGCTGCTTCTCGAGTAATCTCCGCTGCTTCGCCAGCTGTTTCTCACTGATTTCCAGCTTTTCTTTAAGATTTGATTTTCGAAGTCGCCGACGCAATCGCCATTCGTGCAACCCGGCATGTGTGCGCTGCATAGCAGCGACCGTCTCGCGAACGATATGAATCGGCCGCAGTCCAGTCATCAGAATCAGCGTCGTCACATAAATCCCGATCAAAAGAATAAGTGAGCCGACTTCGCCAAGGGCATTGCGGAGCAAACCATGCTGTCCACCGGCAAGGCGATAGCCGACCCAGCCGCCAGGTCCCTGGATGTTGAAGGCGTCGCGCCAGCCGCGCAAATGGTACGGCTGCAGATGCAGCAAACAAGCGCCCGAGAAGATAAAAAGAATAATCCACGTGATTCGCCGGGTCACCCGCAAACGCGGGTGAAACAATTTCGCCGCGCCGAAGCCGAGAAGAATCGCCGCCAAAAGATACGAGGCAGCGCCGATCAACTGATAACAGATTCCCGCCACGATTGCGCCGAACGGTCCGATAAAGTTTTGCGCGGGATGATTTGCGGGTGAGATAGTGCTAAACCAAACCCAGGACGGCACGTCCCTCGGCGTGTAAGAAACCAGCGCGAGAAAGAGCAATGTCCCGACGAAGAGCAGAATGAGGGCGAAAACTTCGTTCCAAGCACTATTTTTTTCCATGCGGGCCACCGCATCTGATACTAATCCTCTGCCTGCGTCTTTCAATCATTTGTAGAACCGCCTCGCCGATGGGTTGCTCGTGTCGCGGTCCCGAAATGGGAGGAATTAGGGCGCGCTTTAGTCTTGCGCGAGGCAAGGATCGACACTTACTGTGCCAGCGCGTCATGCCTTTTCTCTTTCGTCAGATAGTCATCGCGGCTGGCATCGGCACGCTGCTCTTTTGTAATTCCTGCGAAAAACATCCTCTCGGCCAGATGCCAGAAGTTCAGAGAGAACAGCTCGATCCGGCAACGAAAGCCTGGTCCCGGGAGAGCGAAACCCGGTTCGAAAAACCTTCGGTGTCCCCGACGCCGGCCGAGTTTTTCCCAGCGAAGCCACCTCCTTGAGGAAAGATACCGTTTATGGCCAAACACAAATACGCGACCTCGCCGCTAAACATCAGCACGATGCCCCCAGGCGTACCGTACATCATCGGCAACGAAGCGGCCGAGCGCTTTTCCTACTACGGGATGAAGTCGGTTCTGACTGTCTTCATGGCGCATTACATATTGAATCAGTCCGGCCTATTAGCGCCGATGACGCCGAACGAAGCGTACATGTACACGCATTATTTTGTTTTTGGCGTCTATTTCCTTCCTATTCTTGGTGCGATCATCGCAGACGGTTGGATCGGCAAGTATTGGACCATTCTGTCGCTTTCGATCGTTTACTGCTTAGGTAATCTCACACTCGCGTGCATGGCGACTTCGTGGGGAATCGCCGTCGGACAACGGACAATGCTCGCAATAGGATTGTTCCTGATTTGCTTGGGCGCGGGCGGCATTAAACCGTGCGTATCGGCCAACGTCGGCGACCAGTTCGGGGAATCGAACAAACATCTGCTCTCAAAAATGTTTGGCTGGTTTTATTTTTCAATTAATGCTGGCTCTTTCATTTCTTCGCTTCTTTGTCCCTGGCTTCTCGGCAATCCGAAGTATGGACCGGGATGGGCATTTGGAATCCCTGGTATCGCGATGTTGATAGCGACTTTGTTTTTCTGGGGCGGTCGCAAGAAAATGGTCCACGTGCCTCCGGCTGGACTTGGTTATCTGCGCGAAACATTTAGCAAAGAAGGTCTCATCACCCTGGCCCGCATCGCGATGGTTTACGTTTTCATCTTAGTCTTTTGGGCGCTCTGGGGAATGAGCAACGGCGCCGAATGGACGTTGCAAGCCGAGAAAATGGATCTGCACGTCTCGTGGCTGCCGTGGATCAACCTTGGCTTTTCGCCATTTCACGTTTCAGCAGGATGGGGTTTGGATTTGCTGGCCGCGCAGGTGCAAACTGCAAACCCTATTTTGATCCTGATTTTTATCCCGTTGGTGAATTATGTGATCTACCCGCTGATTAACTCTGTCTTCCCGCTTACGCCGTTGCGAAAAATCGGAATAGGCCTTTTCATTACCGCCCTTTCTTTTTTGGTTATCGTCTGGATCCAGGGGCAGATCGATGCAGGGTTAAGACCGCACATTAATTCGCAGTTCCTGGCCTACGTCGTTCTCACGCTCGGTGAAGCGATGGTGTCGATCACTGGCTTGGAATTTTCCTACACCCAGGCACCGAACACGATGAAGAGTTCCGTGATGGCGCTATGGCTTCTCACCGTCGCCTCAGGTGAACTCTTCGTCGGCCTCGTCAATAAATGGATCTTGGGCGCAGGCGGCGCGCATAAGATCAACGACTATCAGTATTTTACCTTCTTTACCTGGTTGATGTTCGCGACGGCTGTTGTCTTTGTTGTCGTCGCCTGCTTTTACAAGGGCCGCACTTACCTGCAAACACAGCACCCCACGCTCGACGAAATCGCGACGGAGCCGATTCTTCATGGCGGCACACCGAGCTAAACACGTGTGAAGAAAATCGCAATTGCAGTCGCAATTTCTTTGTCGCTTCCAGTCGTGAAACTTCATGCCACGCCGAAGGATGAAGAATTTCAAAAGATTGCGTCCGATTATATCGAGGAGGAGTTAACAGCCAATCCTGAGCAAGCCACCGAATTGGGCGACCATCGCTTCGACAGCCAGCTAACAGATTACTCGGCCCAGGCCCGGGCGAAAGAGCTGGCGACGCAAAAGGAGTTTCGCGACAAGCTGAACGCAATTGATGGATCGCGGCTCACCGGCGCGAACGATATCGATTTTCGCATCCTGAAAGAGAACATCGATTACCAAATCTTCCGAACTGAAGAGCTGAAGGAGCCGGAGTGGAATCCCCTCGTTTACATGCAGAGCCTGGCCAACAGCCTTTATTTGTTGGTTGCGCGCGATTTCGCGCCGCCTGAACAACGGATTCCAAATCTGCGACAGCGCATGGAAACGATTCCCCGCGTGATCGCTCAAGCAAAAGTCAACCTGCAACACCCGCCACGCATTCACACGGAAACAGCGATTGAGCAAGCACAGGGTGCAATCAACCTCGTGCGTGAAGGACTCGCCCCGCTTCTCGATCGCGTGCCGCAGATGAAAAAGGAACTTGCACCGTTACAGGAAAAAACCGCAGCGGCGCTGGAAGACTACAAAAAATGGCTCCAAGACGATCTCCTGCCCCGATCGGATGGCGATTTTCGACTTGGCGTGGACAAGTTTCGAAAGAAGCTACGCTTCGCGCTCGCCTCCGATTTGTCGATGGAAGAAATTATGAAGCGCGCGCAGCTTGATTTGAAACAGACGCAGACTGCTATCTACGAAACTGCACTTCCGCTCTACAAAAAATATCTTCCCGAAGCTGACCAGCCTGCGCTGGCCGACAAGAAAAAGGTCACGGCCTCGGTTTTAAATAAATTGGCGGAGCAACACCCCGAGGATAATACGATCGTTGGGTACGCCCAAAAAATTGTCGGGGAAGCGACTGACTTCGTGAGATCGCACAATCTGGTGACCATTCCGGATACGCCACTGAACGTAATCGTAATGCCGGAGTTCAAGCGAGGTCAGGCCATTGCCTATTGCGACGCGTCTGGTCCTCTCGAGAAAAATGGTAAAACATTCTTCGCCGTAGCGCCGACGCCTAACGACTGGTCGAAGCAACGCAAGGAATCATTCTTCCGGGAATACAACAATTACATGGTGCGCGATCTTAGCGTGCACGAGGCGATGCCGGGACACTACCTGCAACTGGCTCATGCTAACGAGTTCCGCGCGCCCACACTGGTTCGCGCAATTTTCCAGAGCGGCACATTCATCGAGGGCTGGGCCGTTTACTGCGAACAAGTAATGGCAGAACAAGGTTACGGCGGTCCCGAGGTCAAGATGCAGCAGCTGAAAATGCGGCTGCGCGCTATCTGCAATGCCATTCTCGATCAACGCATTCATGCCGGGAACATGAGCGAGCCGGAGGCGATGGATTTGATGATGAAAGAAGGTTACCAACAGGAAGGCGAAGCAGTTGCGAAGTGGAAACGCGCACGGCTAACCTCCACCCAACTTTCTACATATTTCGTCGGCGTGACCGAACATCTGGATCTGCGGGACAGGGCGAAAAAGAAAGCAGGCGCATCGTTTGATCAGAAAAAATACAACGATCAGGTTATTTCATACGGTAGCCCGCCGGTGAAATATGTGCGCGAATTGATGGGTTTGTAATCTCCCCCCGAATGAGCGGAGTAAAACGGCTGTTCGTCGGCCCAGATGGTCTGCGACATTGCTGGCGATTTCTCATTTTCGCCGCGGTAATTTTTCTTCTAGCCCAATTCCTCGAACAACCTACGATCGCCTTTTTCGCGGCAAAGCTCCACATCGATCCGAGCGCGTTAAGCCCACAAGCGATCATTCTCAGCGGCGCCTTCGATTTGATTCTGATTCTGATCGTTAGTGGCGTGGCCGCGCGATTGGAGCAGCGGCGGATCGACAGTTACGGCCTGCCGATTAAAGAAGCATTCGGCGGATTTTTTTGGAATGGAGCGATCGCAGGTCTGGCGGCAATTGCATTTGTCGCAGCAGGAATGCTCGGCACTAGCGGAATGCGCCTTCACGGCATCGCATTGAATGGAAACGATCTCATCACATTGCCACTTTCGTGGCTCGTCGCGATGTTGTTCGTCGGTGTCACTGAGGAATATGTCTTCCGCGGGTACGCTTTGCAGTCGCTGTGGCGCGGCGCCGGTTTTTGGCCGGCGGCATTGATCACGACCGCGCTCTTTGCCGGCGCGCACTTGCCGAAGCCACACGAAAACGTAATCGACATCGGAATGATTTTCGCTCTCGGCGTCGTGCTCTGTGTCAGTGTTCGCGTCACAGGCTCGCTTTGGTGGGCCGTTGGCTGGCATGCGGCGTTCGATTTTGGCCAACTTTTCGTCATCGGGACACGCAACGGCGGCCGGGTACCGCAGGACCGTTTGTTCGATGCCACGTTTCCCGGACCCGCTTGGATAACGGGCGGTGAGCTTGGAACAGAGGCGAGCTACTTCATGATTCCCGTCGTATTAGGAACGTTTATCTACATCACCTTGTTTTTGCGTCGGCGATCACCGGCTTTACAGCACGTCTAAGGAATCGCACATTTTGTAAAACGCCGAATTAGAATTGGGGTCCTGCAATTTTCTTTTCGTCACAAGATCGACATCTTCGATCTAAACGCGTTTTTTCCTGGCCGGTCGCCCTTTGCTTGCCGCAGCAGCACGTAGTCCTTTCGAAGCCGATAACCGTACGAGCTCGTCAAGGTTAAACGTCTGGTGCCGGCTCGTTCCTACTTCCCGAAAATCGACTTGGTACCAGCCATTCATCCGTTCCACGCGGTAACGTTTTTGCCCAATGCGCATTGGTTCGCGCGCGATCACGCGATGAATCACTTTTTCGTATCTCGAACGAGACCATCGCCGCATCCGGCGGCGTCCCCAATCGATGACGCGACCAACGTCGTCATAGGTTTCGGGACGCTTGGGGAAATCGAGAAGTGAGCGGGCATCTCCATCGAAAACCGCGGCAATATGCCGGAGCGTTGCGAGATCGCTAGTCCGCCGAATTTGCCAGCGAAATGGCTTCAGGCTCTCCGCCGCGATTGCGCGCAAGCTAAGCACTCGGCCATCGCGCAATCTCCAAAGCGCCGCATTGATGTCTGCTGCGAATGGGTTTTGACCTAACGAATCGGCGGTAGCTCGCCACCCGCAGCGCGAAGAGTGTTTTCGCAGACGAAACGGTGTTATGCGGGGAATACCATTACGGTTCAACTGCCTGAGGCCGAAGTCTTCCCACCGCAGAACTGTTTCGACAGCGCCCGCGACGAAAGCGCACGTCGCCAACATTAACGGCGGATCGGGCGTAAAATCGACAGTGACCTCCAGCCGGGTTTTTCGCGGACGCACGCCGACGGCGCTGCTCTGCCGGTTGGCGGCAAGTAATACGACTGGTATCGGCAAAATATGCGCGAGCAGAAACGCAAGCTTGGTCGCATTGCGGGATTTCGATTTCCGCGTATCTGGAAACGAAAAATTATAGTGCGTGCTAAAACCCTGCAGCCGGCATTTGTAGCCGCGGCGCTTGCCCCAATGATCCAGCTCCGCTCGCAAGTACCGAATTTGTTCCCACAGCAGGCGCGTCGCGCGTTGACAACAGCCGCGTTCCAATTCGACGATCGGAGTGGCCACTTCGATCACTCCGGTGTCGAAGTAAATCGCGCCGCCGGCCGGCAATTGAAATGACTTGCCGGTGCGGGGAATCATTCGCCGGCGCACTAATCGGCTCGGATCACCAAAGACTTTTTCCGGTCGCCGTTTTTTTCCATCAATCAGGAGATTGAACTCTGCTTCCAAACCGATGACGGCACGCGGTGGCGAGATGCGGAATTCTTTACCCGGAAATAGACGACCCAGATCTCGTCCCGAATTCTTCACGCCAGTAAAACAGTATCAATGCGCTTCACTACATTCACGTGGAGTTAACGTCACAAAGCCGATATCCAGATGTAAATGATCGTCGGTTTCCCCCAGGCCCGATCCGAATGGCCGGACAAATACCGCCGGGCTCAGCGACACCGCGATTGCGCCGTACCTTTCAATCGATTTAGCGTCATCAAGAAGCGTGTCGCCGATCCGATAAATGTCCGCGGCTGTAGCCCAGGAATGAATGCTCTTCCCCTCCCCGATCTGATGCGCGGGCGATCGGTAGCCGCCATTTGCGCTCACATAAACGGGTCCATCGACTTCCCGCCGAAGACCCTCTAAAAATCGCGCGAGCAGAAGAATTGCACAGGGCACGTAATGAGGAAATTCGCGAAGGAGCACGTCCGCTTCGCGACAATCGACCATCATTAGTTCCGCGACTGTAAAATGCGGCGTCAGCCGAATGTCACGTGCTTCGTCCCAGCTGGCAATTTCATAAAAAAAACGCGGCAAATGATGAACGTTCCGGCGCGGGTCTTGTTTTGCTTCGCCTGGCTGCAGCGCTGCGCGATATTCCGGAGCGAGATCCAGCCCGTCAACTGCGCGAAATGTTTGAGCTCTCATTGTTTTTCGAGGCCGCGTCCGGTAACCGAGCGATAAATCAGTTTGGAGATGCCCGCGAGGGTCTGATAGCGGCCATCTTTTTCCGCATCAAACTCTGTCAGAATAACGACAATGTAGGGTTCTCGTTCGGGCAAATAGACGATGCCGGCATCGTGGCAGGCGGTCGAGATCTCACCGGTTTTATGTGCCACGGTAGCATGGGGCGGCAGACCGGCGGGAATCATTGAATTAAAGCGCTGCGCGAGCAATATGCGGATGATTTCCTCTCGACTCTGTTGCTTCAGAAAATCACCACGCACGGCACAAAACAGCGTGAGCAATCCGTCTGCGGTCACTTCGTTATCAATTCCTTTCTCGTGCGCATTCTCGTCCTGGACGCCGCGTCGCAGTTCGACTGCGCTTACTTGTGCATCCCGCAGGACTTGTCGGGCGTACTCCACCCCCACAAAATCGAGCAGCAGGTTGGTCGCCAGATTGCTGCTTGCGATAATCATTCCTTCGGCGAGCGCCGAAATTTTCACTGTTCGTCCGATCGTCCGGTAGAGCTCAGGCATCCCATCAGAAGCTGGAGAAAGACGAAAAGGCGAGCCGTTGGCCGCGCTCAAAAAACGGTTTCGGACATGGAGAGGATCATCCAGCCGGAGGCGGCCTTCGTCTGCCGCCCGAAAAATCGCAAGAAGCACGGCCACTTTGATCGTGCTCGCAGCATGGAACCAGCGATCACCTGCCAGGGAAAACCGGAATCCGCTTTCGAGATCGAGCACCGCCACTGAGATGGCGTTCGCCTTGCTTTCGCCAGCTATTTTTTTTAGTTCGTTGCGCAATGATGTCGAAGACTCAGCAACAGAAGTCATCGCACTGCTCTTTACATGTCACGAGCAAAGTCGCAAATTCACGCGTGCCGAATCTCGCCACATGGATGCAGGAGAAAGATGAAAAGTGGTTCCACCCATTTTTCGCAAAGCATCCTGACATTCGGATTTGCGATGCGCGCAAAGGCGAAGCTCCGCTGGAGCAGATCAATGGATTGCTATTGACTGGTGGCTCGGATATAGCGCCGGAATTTCTTCGCCAGGAGGTCGTCGACCCCAGTGTATTGGACAAAGGTATCGATGCTGCGCGTGATCGCTGGGAATTTGCGACCGTGCAAGAAGCCCTTTCACGCGGTTTGCCAATTCTCGGCATTTGCAAAGGAATCCAAGTCTTGAATGTCGCGCTGGGTGGCACGCTTAAGCTCGACATTCCAGGCCACAAACTCCCCGAACAAAAGGAGCGAGACATTCAACCGTTGCTTCACGACGTAACCGCGAAGCATCGATTCGAAAAAGTAAACAGTTCGCACCATCAGGCGGTCGATCGAGTCGGGGACGGTTTCGAAGTCGAAGCGTGGTGCGCAACGGACGACATCATCGAGCAAATGCGGCTGCGCAATTACCCCTTCGCAGTTGCCGTTCAGTATCACCCGGAGCGCGGAAAGATTTACGATGACTTGTTTGAAGACTTCTTCTCGCGTTTAATGACCGTCGAGCGATGAAGCGCTAAAAGGTGAAGCCATCTGTTGGTGTGTGCCGCGATGATCCCGATCTTTTACTCGCCACAATAAACGCACCGCGCCGTCGGTGTTTCGTGCACAACGATTTCGCGGAGGCCAGGACACTGAGGTTGCAGTTTTTTCCAGAACCATGCCCCCATTCGTTCGATGGTTGGATTCTCCAGGCCTTCGACATCGTTGAGATAAGAATGGTCCAGGATTTTCAGGATCGGTTTCATCGCCGCACTGATTTCGGCATGGTCGTAAATCCAGCCGGTCGTTGGATCGACCTCGCCTTCCACCGACACCTCGATCTTGAAACTATGGCCGTGCATGCGCCTGCATTTATGACCCTCCGGCGCCTTTGGGAGAATCTGCGCCGCTTCAAAAGTGAAATCTTTGGTCAACCGCGCACGCATTTAACGCAACCTAACACGATTAGTATTCTGCTGTCACACCCCGGTTTGCTGCCTGTCCCATAGCCTCCACGGCATCCGAGTTCTGACTATGAGATCGTTGAAGACCTTCCCGGCCGCGACGTAGATCTTTAGAGTTTGCCTGTCTGGAAAAAGTCCACAGACTCAAGGCCCATGAATTCCCAGCCAGCAGCCGTGCAGTTCAAAGACCGCAAAGCGGGTCTTGTTATCTTCGGCATTCTGACGGTCATGATGGGAGCGGTCTGTGCACTATTTGTTCCGCTCGCGATTTTTGCGCAGACCGTCTCCGCAAAGCCTACAGGCGCCTCACCGAGCTATCACGTGATCGTCCCCGCGATAGTGACGTACAGTGGTTTGGCAATGATGCTAATTTGGCTCGGGATTGGTTCTATCAAAGCGCGCCGATGGGCTCGTGCCTTATTGTTGATTCTTTCATGGAGCTGGCTGCTTGTCGGTATCTTGTCGTTTGTGGTCATGGCCTTCATGGCGCCACAATTCCTACAGGCGATCGAGGCAGCTCAGCGATCAGGTCAGCCAGAGTTATCTCCAGCGGCCAAATCGATTATTCTTTTGATCCCAGCGTTGATGCTACTCCTAATCTTCCTCGTGTTGCCGCTCATTTGGCTGTTATTCTATCAAAGTGAGCACGTAAGGGCGACATGCGAAGCACGTGATCCAGTTGTGCGTTGGACAGACCGCTGCCCACTCCCGGTTTTGGCTGTAAGTCTCTGGCTGGCATTTGGGGCCCTAGCGATGTTAATTATGCCGTTGGCTTATCATGGCGTGTTTCCGTTGTTTGGAATGTTTGCCTTTGGCGCTCTAGGAACGGCCCTCTATCTGGCGTTGGCGGTCGTCTGGGCCTATTCTGCTTACGCGTTATATAAACTCGATCGACGAGGCTGGTGGTTAATCGTTGCCGCTTTGTGTTTCTTCAGCGCTTCATGTGTCATTACCTACTCACGCCACGACCCAATGGAATCGTATCGATTGATGGGCTACGCGGAAGAGCAGATCGCTCAGATTCACAGGTTCAGCTTCTTCAAACGCGGATCAATGGCCTCGGCTTCATTTCTCTACACTTTGCCATTCCTAGGCTACTTGCTTTACATCCGGAAATTTTTCAGGCACGTCGAAACTGAGAACCTCACCTAGACCATATCTGGTTGTGCCGATCAGACCCCCGGCTGTGTCGGCGTCCAGATAAACTTGTGCATCTGCAGTTGAAAACGAACGTCGAGCCGATCGACCAAAATCCATTCGACAATCTCGCGCGGATCGATCCGGCCGAAGATCGGCGAGAACAAAACGGCGTGACAGCGTTTGGGCAAATCAAAGCGGCGAACCTTGTCGCACGACCATTCGTAGTCTTCGCGCGAGCCAATCACGAATTTCACTTCATCGCACGACCCAAGATGGTCGACGTTGGACCAAAGGTTCTTTTCAACTTCGCCGCTCCCCGGCGTCTTCAGATCCATGATTCGATGGACGCGCCGATCGACCTTCGAGATGTCATGGGCTCCACTCGTCTCGAGTAAGGTTGTGTAACCGGCATCCGCCAAGATCGACATCAGCGATAGCACGTTCTTCTGCAGGAGTGGTTCGCCTCCAGTAATCTCGACCAGCGGACAATTGAAAGCCGCAACAATATCGACAATTTCTTTCAAAGTTTGTTTCTTTCCCTCGTAAAATGCGTACTCGGTGTCGCAGTAATTACAGCGCAGATCACAGAACGTCAGTCGGACAAAAACGCACGGCCGCCCCGCCCAGGTGCTCTCGCCCTGGATCGACTGATAAATCTCGTTGATGGTCAGCGTTTTTTCTCGCTCAGACATAAACAATGCGAAGGTTCGCGCGCTGAATATTTGCGATGAAGGCGATCACAGACCGCACTTCGTGCCAGCTTCAGCAATACTGGAGCGGGTTCGGAGGAGAGACGCCAGATACGAATCGACAAAAGGCGCGGTGCTAATGCGAGCCAGATTCGCCGGAGTCTCCAGTCGCGAGAAAATTGCATAGGCAATTTTGCTTCGCGGCACACTCTTCTCACCGTAACCTGACGGGACGTTGCTCGACCAATAGCGGATATATTCCACACCAAGCCGGTTCTCCCGTCCGAGAAAAATGGTTGAATGGCCGTGCTCACTTTTGCCAACTTGGCGCGACCAAAAAATCTTCATGAAATCGCCCGGCTTAGCCTGGTCGAAACTATCGAAATTTGGGCCAAGCCCCAGCTCGTGAAAAAGACGTGCGGTGCCGGGCCCATTTGCATTCCACCTTCCCCAGATCCCCTCGCCATCGCGTTGATCTCGAATGATAAGCTGCTCCAGAGTGGAGAAATCGAGATGAAGCTCTCCCCGAGCGCGCAGGCTCTCGATCGTTCTGATGAACACAAGATAAGTTGCGCCTGAGCAGAAACTCGGCGAAGCGGCCGAAGGCAGTATGAAAAACTTGCCGGACTCAAAATGGGCAGACGATTGCAGGCGAATCTTGGCAAAATGTGAAACGGAATAGCGGCCCCCGGTGGGCATTTGTTTGATCTGATCAAGAATCAGGTCGTTGCAATCCGCAGCAAAAGAGATCTGCATCGTGACCCCTAGAATCCCGATAAATATCCAAGAAGCCGATCTTCTCACGCGGAACAAGTAAACGCCAAAATCGCTTCTGGCAACGGCGGTTGGCGTTCCCCGGCGGAATGTGTTAGACGAAACGTGAATGCTATATTTCACAAAAATGAACGGCGCGGGAAACGATTTCGTTCTCATCGATAATCGCAGCGGAGACGTTCACCTAAACGGCGACCAAATCGTGCTGATTTGCGATCGCCACCGCGGAGTGGGCGCGGACGGGATTCTGCTGCTCGAAAAGGCGTCCAACCAAACGGATTTCCGGATGCGGTACTTTAATAGTGATGGAGGCGAGGCCGAAATGTGCGGGAACGGCGCACGCTGCTTCGCACGTTTTGCGAACAAGGTCGCTAACGCGCAGGGAAAGATCTCTTTTGAAACGCCTGCTGGCGTAATCGCGGCCGAGCTTAAAGGCGATCTCGTCACGTTACAAATGACTGACCCGACTGATTTGCGGCTAAACGTCGCGCTTCGCATTGGGGATAAGAACAAGATCATCCATTTCATCAACAGCGGAGTGCCGCATGTAGTCATGTCTGTCGAGCGAATTGACGATGTGGATGTGCGGCAGGAAGGCGCGGCCATTCGTCATCACAAAATGTTTTCGCCAAAAGGCGCCAACGTAAACTTCATCGAGAAACGCGGAGCGAAACAAATTGCGATCCGCACATATGAGCGAGGCGTGGAAAATGAGACCCTCGCCTGCGGAACAGGTGTCGTCGCGAGTGCGCTCATTTTTGCCGCGACCGAAAATACTGACGGCCCGATCGGGGTGCTCGTGCGTGGTGGAAACGAACTTCAGGTGGGATTTGAGAAAGCAGGAAGGCTATTTAAGAACGTGACTTTGACCGGTCCAGCTGAGTTCGTTTTTGAAGGAACGATCGAGGTGTAAAGGCGCGTGTCCCTCACGCGAAGATTGGCTGATTGCGGCTGAGGACAGCCGCCTCTACAATTGCAAAAATGTTTCGCGGAACGTTTACTGCGCTGGTCACACCGTTTCGAAACGGCGCGATTGATGTTTCTGCCTACGAGAAACTGATCGACGCACAAATCGCGGCCGGCATTACTGGAATCGTCGCGGTCGGTACGACTGGAGAATCACCGACGCTTTCACCTGACGAGCGCGAGCAAGTGGTCCGGCTTGCGGTCACGAGCGCGAAGAAACGTTGCATCGTTCTTGCTGGCACCGGTTCGAACTCAACACATCACGCCGTCGCGGATACAAAAACGGCTGAGAAACTTGGCGCGGACGGCGCTCTCCTTGTCGCCCCGTATTACAACAAACCAAGCCAGGAAGGCTTGTTTCGCCATTTCAAGACGATCGCAAATGCCACTTCGTTGCCGATCATGCTTTATAACATCCCTGGCCGCTGCGGAGTGGATATTGGACCCGACACGGTCGTGCGTCTGGCAACAGAATGCCGAAATATCGTGTCGATCAAGGAAGCGAGCGGGAGCGTCGAGCGCGTGAGCGAGTTGCGCGCGCGTTTGCCCAAGGCATTCACGATTTTAAGCGGGGATGATTCGCTCACGTTGCCGTTCATGTCGGTTGGAGCGGTTGGAGTCGTTAGCGTAGCTTCGAATTTATTTCCGGCGGAAGTTTGTGCGCTCGTCCGCGCGTTTGAATCAGGTGACGTGACAGAGGGCGGAAAATTGCACCGCAAATTGTTTCCGCTCTTTAAGGCTCTGTTTATCGAACCAAACCCGGTTCCGGTAAAAACCGCACTCGGCTGGCGAGGCGCGATATCGGGAGAATGCCGATTGCCGTTATGCGAAATGACGGAGGCAAATCAGGTACAATTGCGAAAAACGCTCGAAGATTTCGAGCAGGCCCGATGAAAGGACAGGTCCGCGTGTCGCTGGTCGGCGCATCCGGCCGGATGGGAAAAACGATTGTCGATGTTGCCAGCAACGATCCGAAGATGGACATCGTGTCGCAATGCGATCTCGGTGATGCAATCGAACCGGCGATGAAAGAATCTAATGTAGCGATCGATTTCAGTCATCCCGATGCAATCGAGGAGATTTGCCGCGTGGCATTGCAATATCGACAACCACTTGTCATCGGTACCACCGGACATTCGGCGGAACAACTAAGCATAATTGAAAAAACTGCCGAGTCCCTGCCTGTTGTTTTCGCATCTAACTTCAGCGTGGGGGTTAACGCGCTTTTTGCTCTTACAAAGAGAGCCGCAGAGATTCTCGGCCGGGAATTCAATGCCGAGATCGTCGAAAGGCATCATCGCATGAAAAAGGACGCGCCCAGTGGCACAGCGAAAACTCTTGCTGAAATCTTGAGCAAGGCACAAAACATTACTGATCAAGTTCCAATCCAGTCGGTCCGCGAAGGCGATGTCGTGGGCGAACACACAGTGATTTTGTCCGGATTGGGCGAGCGGTTGGAGTTGACACATCGAGCAACCAGCCGCGAAATTTTTGCGCGGGGCGCTTTGCGCGCAGCGAAGTGGGCCATAGGTAAACCGCCGGGCCTTTATGCGATGCAAGATGTGCTCGGGCTGTAGCGGTGCTCTGTGAGTGCCGGAAAAGCTAATGCGATGGCCGCAGACCACCGCGACAGGGTTTAGAGAATGAGGACCGGCGTTGCGCTTGGATCAAATCTCGGTGATCGCCTGGCCAACTTGCGCACGACGCGAAAAGCAATTCTTCAACTTCCCGGAGTTACGCCGCCGGTCCTTGCCTCGGCGATTTATGAAACAGAGCCGATCGATTGTGAACGCGACGCGGAAAAGTTTTTAAATGCGGTCCTTGAGTTCGATTACGAAGGCAACCCGCTTGAGCTTTTGAAGAGCTTGGGAGAACTGGAACAAGCACTCGGCCGGCTGCCCGATCGTCCCCGCAACGTTTCGCGCAAGATCGACATCGACCTCCTTTATTTCGGTGCCACAAAAATTGATAAGAAAGAATTGCAGTTGCCGCATCCGCGGATGCATTTGAGAAGGTTCGTCCTGCAGCCGCTCGCAGACATCCGGCCAGACTTGGTTTTGCCGGACCAAACGAAGACCGTGCGCAAGTTGCTCGCGCAACTTGATGAATCAGGTAGAGTAGTTCGCCATTCGAGCGGCTGGGAAGTGCAATGAAAGATTTTCGTGAAACGAAGCGTCGGGGACAAAAGATTACGGCGCTGACCGCGTACGACTATCCGACGGCGCGTTTGCTTGATGAAAGTGGGATCGACATCATTCTTGTGGGCGATTCGTTAGGAATGGTGGTGCTCGGCTATCCGGACACAACGCGCGTGACACTGGACGAGATGCTGCATCATACGCGCGCTGTCGCGCGCGGGGTAAAACATGCCCTACTCGTCGCCGATATGCCGATTCACACCTACGACACGCCGGAGCAAGCGGTGAAAACCGCGAGGCAATTCATCGATGTTGGCGCACAAGCGGTGAAGCTCGAAGGCGGCACAAGCCGGGTCACGCAGATCGAAGCGATCACGCAGGCGGGAATTCCGTTCATGGCGCACATCGGCATGCTGCCGCAAAGTGTGCGGGAGGAGGGCGGCTACAAAGTCAAGGGGCGCACACAATCAGAAGCGGAGGCGTTGATTGCCGATGCTCGCGCGGTGGAAAAGGCCGGCGCGTTCTCTGTGGTGCTCGAGATTGTACTCGCGGACATCGCGAAACAAATCACGAACGCGATCGGCATCCCGACGATCGGCATCGGATCAGGCGAGCATTGCGATGGCCAAATTTTGGTCACGCACGATCTGATCGGTTTATTCCCGTGGTTCACACCCAAATTTGTTTCGCCCGAGGCGCGCGTAGCGGACGAAATTCGACGGGCAGCAACTGCCTTTATTGAGCGAACGCGAAGCGGTAACGTGTTGTCTAATTCGGGCGACAGGTGAACAGCACGGCACGCTTGACAATTTTGTCGCGTTACCGGTTTGTCTTGCTGTAGCAATGAGAATTTCTGAGTTCGATGATCTCGACACCTTCGAGACCGAAGGATTGCTTACCGGTAGTAGGGAACGCAGTTGGCTCTGGTTTGGCCTGATTATCTCTCTGGGATTGCATCTCGCGCTTTGCGCCTATTTTTACCGCACCCGTTTTCAAACTGCCGACGCCATATTCGCGGAAACGCCTAGACCGCCGACCTTCAAGGTCAAGAGCGTCGATCTTGCACAGCAGCTCGATAAAAGCAGCATTGATCAAACCAATCCGGCAGCGAAACCTGAGCCCGACAAGACGGATGTGCAGTTGCCGGACGAAAAGAAATCATTCGACAAGCTGTTGCAGGACATCCAGGCGAGCGCGGCCATGCCCGACGACACGCGCGATGTCTTGCCGGACCAGCCGAAGGTGGAACAACCCGATGTGAATTCAGTCCTCACCGAGATCGAGCGCTCAACCGCGCAGAATCTGTCTAATAATTTAAACGCAACGCACGAACAATCGTTGCTCAATAACGCTACGGTCTCTGGCCGGCCGCAGCCAGCATTAAGCGGGACCGAGCTTGCCACGAGCACCACGATTAAGCGGCCAAATACTTTCACGAGCAAAATGCCAGCCGATAGTGCTGGACCGAACAAGCCGCGCGCGCCGGGCTTCAGCGATTTGGATCAGTTGCTCGCGCAGAAAGGCCCGCTCGGATCAGGCACGAAATTGCGGATGCCGGACGACCAACTCTTCGAATACGATAGCGCGACATTGCAGGCGACCGCGATCAATCAACTGCAAAAGCTTGGCACCCTCATCCAACGCAATCCGAAAGCGACATTCACCGTGGAAGGTTACACCGACTCATTCGGCACGCCGGAATACAACCTGGATCTGAGCCAGCGGCGCGCCGACAGCGTGAAGGAGTATTTGGTCGAGGCGATGGGAATTAGTCCCGCGCAAATCGAAACGCGCGGTTACGGCATGACAAAATTCCGCACGTCACCGAACGGCTCAATCGAGGAACAAAGCCCGAACCGGCGGGTCGAGATCGTGGTGCACACGAGCGAAGGATAGTCGTCGCTCCTTTAGAGGGGGCGGTCGCGCACTACCAGTTCTTGATCCAGCGATCCTGAGGTGTGGGCGTCGGAGATGCCGTCGGTGTTGGAGTGGGATCAGAGGTGCTCCAAAGATCGAAAGTGGGATTGTAACCAACCGGAGAACTTGCTGGAGTAGGATTAGCTTGAGGATTACCAGCCGTTGAATAGCCATAGCTATTGCCAAACGGATCACGGATCGCTGTGATGGCCGCGGTCGATGGCGGGGCCGGCAATAGCATATTTGCCTTAAACGTGAAGTAGATTTTCCCGGAAGGAATTGCTGAGCGGCTCGCGCTCGTGACGCCAGCCAACTGCTCATAGAGGAAAAGCGACGCGGCAGAATAAACTGTTGCTGACGAATCTAGTTTTGTCCGAGCGTCGAGAGTGTTGGTGTCTGGATTAGCGGGATAAATTCCATTATCCGCCTTGTAGCTTTCACAGGCGGCTGAGATTGCGGCGATTTCGGTTTCGGCGCGGGCGCGGGCCTCTTTTTTTTGCACGTAGCCGATCATGGTCAGGATCAATCCAGCGAGCACGACGATGACAGCAATGACGATGAGCAACTCGATGAGGGTGAATGCCATTTTGTAGCAGCGCTTCTGCAAAG
>DASXNN010000067.1:0-23918 GCA_036495045.1 Candidatus Udaeobacter sp. | reverse complement strand
TCCAATTCCCTGTTCAAGTGCGCGATGAATATCAGCGACAGACTCGTTGGATCCGCTCGCGTGAATGTATCGAGCAGTTCCATGAGGCGCACCTCGTAAGAATCACAGATGGGGGACTCGCCATTTGGTTGGACCCATTCGAGGTGTTGAATCCGCAGGTCGCCGTGAATCTGTTGCCGGAGCTCGGTGTAGGTGTGGATTTGGGGAGACATGGCAATTGGCTGATCTTGAATGTTCATCTGTTACTCTCCTCTTCTGTCGTGATTGCCTTTAAGTGGCGTGGGCTCGCTCCACGGCGGCACAGACTTTTGCGTATCGTAGTACGGGTAGCTTGGCCGTGGTGCATGGTAGGTTGAGACACCGAACCATAGCCAGAAGAGGAAGCCCAGCGCTGCGATGATGGCTGCCAGTTGCTTGACATGAGTGAAGAAGGACGGAGGGCGTTTGGAGATTACATCCCGTCTCCACGGCGGCGGTGAAAGATTCAAGTGCGACGCGGGAGGTGTTCCGAGGCTAACGAGTTTCATAAACGGCCTTTCATTTGGGGTTGACTGCTCCAAATCCGCGCAGAACGAGGAACCATCTTCACGAGGCACTTTCAACAGCGGCCTCGTTTCAGGTGACTCGGGGCTCCAGGTGAATCTCGAGATCGCGCTAAGCGGTGTCTCAGCGAAGGTTAAGTCCCCGACCGGCTTTTTAGACCGGGCGAAAGTGCGTTGAGGCGTCGGATGACGTAATCAAAGACTCTTTTAAACGCTCCCGCCAGCTTGTCTATTGGACTTTAGTCCTATGCCTTTAGGCGAATCGCCGATTTAACAACCTTCCTCTGTGAAGTCGCGCCGTTAGCTCTCTTACGAAGGAACTCTTCGTGTTTAGGTAGCCATGTGTGGAAACCTGATTCGCGCGGTTTACTACCTTGGCGTTTGCAGTACGAAGCGAACGTTGGCCATGCTGGATGATTGATAACTGAAGAAGAAGAAAACTTCTTCGATAACCCAGCGGTGAGGTTATCGAAGCCTTCGGCTAACGATTTACCCCACGCTTTGCTATCATTTGGCTGTTGTTGGCTGTTATCTATGGATGTTGTGCACGTTTTAACCTACATAGCGTGTCCCCCTTAATGTGTCGGATTTGTCCTCCTTAATGGCCACAGCGTTGTCCTCCTTAATGTCTGTTAAGGGGGCCAGAACTTTGTCCCCCTTTTTGGGACTGTGAATGTGCGCGTACGGCGTCAAACGGAGGACGCGCCGATCTCCACGCTTTTGGCCGCCGTGCCTGACGATTTCAAGTTCACCGTCCTTTGCCAGCTCCCCGATCATTCGTCGAATCGTGCGCTGGCTTTTTCGCATTGCGCGCGCCAGTTCACGATTGCCCGGCCAACATTTCCCCTCAGCGCAACAAAAGGTGGCCAGCGTGAACATCAGCCTTGCCTTCGCGTCTGGTTGCTTGCAGTCGTCACGGATGTTCTTCGCGATGTCGAAGGCGGATTGCTTTCGCGCGCTCAATCTTTCGCCTCCTGAAACAATTGAAGTTGCTCTGATTCTGTCTCGATGATGCGCAGATCGCGGCCCATAATTTGGCGGATTTCAGCGAGTGAGAGATTGACAGGCTCCGAATCATGTTTGCGGTCGCCCGGTTTGCGCCGGGCGTTCGCGTCTCTAGCCGCTTCCACAGATGAAGCTTTCATGTCTCATGTGCTCCTTCTGTGTTAGATCTTGACGTGGCGATTCAAGAACTCCGCCAAGTCGCGCCCGCGAATGTGAGTGAATTTGCGCCCTGCGCGAAGGGCGCATAGCTCGCCCGATCGGATTTTATTTTCGAGGAACCGGCGTGAACAGCGGGCAGTTTGCGCCGCTTCCAGTACCGTTAAGATTGCCGGGAATTCTAGGCCCGCGCCGTTCTCATTGTTGTTTTTTGCCATGGGTCATGTCCTCTAGTGAGGTCAATTTCCATGGCACACGGTTTGACTGTTACCGCTGACTTACGCTCATTTGTCCCGAGCTCGCGAGACTGGTGCTGCCCTCCCGCACCGTAGGTTTTCTGCAAATATGAAATTGATTCTCCGGCAGCCTGTCTGCGTTTTCTTGCCGCCTCGCGGAACTGGCTTCTCCTAAAATCTGGGTCGTTTCCAAAACGTTGCTCGAACCCTGCCACATCGGCCTGAATGCCCTCGATCATCCGTGCGCAATACAAGGCTCGCTCATTCGCCTGCGCTGTGTCTTGTGGTTCCAATCTGCGCACATACTATTACTTGGGCGAACATGCGACAAGCAACTTTTTTCAGCCACCGAACGCCACCACGTTTTCGCTCTCTTTGTCCGGCTCAATCTTCCAGTAACGCTCCGCCTCTTCCGGTAGGACTAACTCGCGATAATGACCAAAAAGCATTTGCGGGCTTGTGTGTCCAAGCTCCGATGCCACGCGTGGCGCATCATGAATCTGTGCTAGGCGATATGACGCGAACGAATGCCGCAGACCATTACCCGGCCACGTCACGCCTACAGCGTTGCGCACGCGCCGTAACATATTGCGCCATCCGCACGGTGCCACAGGTCCCGTCAGGTTCGCGTATGGCGCGAGCCAGTGCGCAAGGTTAGGCTGCAAGGGGACAATGCGCCGACGCGCCGACTTCGCTTTTGCCGCCGTAATTTCAATGTGTCCGCGCGCAAGGTCAATTTCCTTCCAGTCCAGACGTTTGATTTCCGCATCCCGCAACCCAGCAAACGCCCCAATGGCGAGCATCGGGACCACATCAGGCTCCGTGTGCTGTGCTGTCTCCAGCAGCGCCCGCAGTTCATCGACCGAAAAGATTTCTGGTGGTTTATCGACTACTTTGGGTTTGGCAGTGTGCGCAATCGGATTGATCGGAATCATTCGGCGTTTCGCGGCGTAACTGAAAAGCACGCCAACGTTGGCGCGATAGTTTGCGCGGCTCTTGGGCGAAAGCGGCAGATCGCGCAGCCAGTTGTCCAACTCTTCCACCTGGATTGATGCAATCTTTCGCTCACCGAAGTCCTCGCAAAACCGCGTAAGCCGTTTCCTTAAGTCAGCCACATATATCGGCGAGTGACCATCCTTTCTTTTTGCTTCCACAACCTCTTTCGCCAGCTTATCGGTGGTGACGTTGCAGCGAAGCACGCGCTCCTGGTAATCCGCGAAGAACTCAACGGCATCAGCGATTGTCGCACCGTCGTACTTGGCCATTCGATTCCGCGCGGTAATGAAATCGGAAAGCTCGCGTGGCGACAAACCGATTGCTTCGCGACTATGGCGTTCGAGCAACGTGCGTTGACGCGTTACCTCCGCTTCGACTTCCGACTTGTGCTTGAAAAACTTGCGTCCCTTGCCGTATGCGCGAAGATCAACGAGCCAGGGATGCGTTTTGGATTTGGACTTGCGAACCTTGAGTTGTGGCTTTTTCATATTGCACAGCAGAGCATAACGGCAGCATAATGTCAACGGCTGGGTAGCTCAGTTGGCAGAGCAGTGGACTGAAAATCCACGTGTCGGCGGTTCGATTCCGCCCCCAGCCACTCCCTTATCACGAGGGATCTACGTTGTCTCGCAAGGCCGGCATTTCATTTGCCAAGAATTCCTGCAAACCATCCTTTTCTCTGGGTCTTCAAAGCTTGCTGGAAGTGCTCCTTCACAAAATTGGGGTCCCTCGCGTGAGCCAATGCGTCCATGAGACTGATGCGGTTAGCCAGAAGCAACTCGATAAGACTTTCGTCCACGGTATGCATGCCATCGGCACCTCCGATTTGAATCAGTCCGGGTATCTGCGAAAGACGCCGGTCCCGGATACACGCCTCGATTCCCGAATTCACCGTCATTAATTCCGTGGCTAAAACCAGGCCTGATCCTTCGCTTCGCGGCAGGAGATACTGGCACACCACTCCCAACAGCGACCACGCAAGTTGGGCGCCGACGAACTGCTGGCCCTCCTTTGGAACCGCATCAATAATTCGCCCGATAGCCGTTGGCGCATCGTTCGTGTGCATGGTCGCAATCACCAGGTGTCCTGTTTCCGCCGCCGTAATCGCAGTTTGGATCGTGTCCACGTCCCGCATCTCTCCAACGAGGATGACGTCCGCGTCCTGTCTCAACGCGTTCTTGAGCGCCGACGCGAAGCTTTGCGCGTCGGCACCAACTTCGCGCTGGTTCACCAGGCTTCGCCCCTGCGAATGAACAAATTCGATCGGGTCCTCAATACTGACGATGTTGACCGAACGCCGGCTGGCTATCGTCTGGGCCATGCTCGCCAGCGTTGTGCTCTTGCCTTCACCGCTCGCGCCAGTCACCAGTATCAGGCCGGCTTGCTCGTCACACCAGCGGTCCACCATTGGAGAGTGTCCCAAGGACTTTAGATCGCTGACCTCAGAAGGGATTCGTCGGAAATTGCCCTCAATCGCACCTGACACGTAGCACGCATTTCCGCGAAAGCGCCCGACACCGTCGACCTGCAGCGCGAAGTCAAGCTGCCACTCGTTTTCCAGCTTCGCCCGTTGTCCCTCCTTCAAGGCATCGATCACCAGTCTCCTTGTATCCTCCGCCGACAGCGGCTCTTCCGTCAGCGGCCGGATGACACCAGCGACCCGCAACATCGGTGGTGCCCCCGCAGTCAAATGAAGATCAGAAGCTCCCTGCTCTGCGGCAAGCACCAGAAAATCGATTAAGTCATGTTTCTTCATAAGGATTCAAATGGTGCGGAGGACTCGTCTAGCCGATTCCCCTTATGGCGCGACGAAGCTCGGATTCATTGCTGACCGAAGCCATGGCGGTCGCTTCCGTGATGACCTTGTCCTTGAGAGCGTTGAGCGTCGATTGCAAAAATGAAACCGCCGCAGGATCCGATCCGCGGGAAATATACTGATCAATGTTCTGCAACTCTCGTCTGGCGATCCAGTCGCGCATGGCACCCGCATTTTCAACGTGTTCGACCAGCAAATGCAAGCCTCCGTTAGCAGATTCAACCAGCTTCTGGCACAGGACGCCCGAGAGCTGGTTTGCCAGAAGGTTCACACCATGCTTCGCGTTGTCGGCCGGGAAAAGATTCAAATAGCGCTCCATCGTGTCCGCGACCCTTTCCGAATGCATGGTCGAAACAACGAGATGTCCGGTTTCAGAAGCCTGCAGCGCCGTCAACGCCGTCTCGTAATCCCGGATCTCACCGACAAAAATGACATCCGGCGCCTGACGAAGCGCGCTCCGCAATCCGATCGCAAAAGTGCCGGTGTCGCGTCCGACCTGTCGCTGAGTGAAATGACAGCGCTTGCTGGTGAACTGATACTCGACGGGATCCTCGATCGTCACTATATGTCGCACCTGGTTCTCGTTCATCCATTGAAGCAGAGACGCGATGGTGGTGGATTTGCCCGAGCCGGTTGGCCCCGTTATTAGAATAAGGCCGTGCGCGCGACCACCCCATCGCTGCAGGAGCCACTCGGGTGCCCCGAGCGATTTCAATGTAGGCACGCTGCTCTTGATGCGGCGCAGGACCGCACCGAGACGGCCCATGGTGCGGTGCAGGCTCACGCGGTAACGCGTATGCGTGCGCGAGACGAAACCGGTGTCGCGATCCATGTCGCCGTCGCTCTGCGCGTTCGCGCCGCAGGCCTGCCAGAAGGCGGCCAATTGCGCGAGCGAAAGAGGTTCCTCCCCGAACACGATGATTTGTTCATTGATCTTAAGCCGCGGTACCTCATCCTCCTGAAGGAAGACGTCGCTCGCCTCCTGCTGCTCCGCGGCGTCGAGAATGCTGTCGATGTTTTGCGGCATGGCTCTTGCAACTTCTACCACCCGCGGATACGTGGCAAACGTTGCTGACTGATACGGGATTTGATTGCGGACACGGGCGGAGTCATTCATTCTCCCGGCATGGCTGAAACACAAGCGCCGCCGCCGTTGCCGAAATCGCAGCCATCGTTTGGAAGGCGTCACAGCACTATTATCAAGTTGCTTGGGGTTGGCGCCCTCGTCCTGGTGCTGTTGATCCCGCTGGCAATGATTACCGGGATGCTGCGTGATCGCTTGATGCGGCGAAATGAAGCGGTGGCGGACATCACTTCATCGTGGGGGAAAGAACAGAACGTGATCGGGCCGGTGCTGGGTATCCCGTTTCAATACAAATTCAAAGCGATCAAGGAAACGCCGGGTCCGGACGGAAAACTGGAACGGCGCGAGGTGGAGGAGACCGCCAGTGCGAACGCGTATTTCCTTCCCGAAACGCTGCAAATCACCGGCGACGTGCAAACGCAGACGTTGCATCGCGGGATTTATGACGCGGCAGTCTTTCGCGCGCAGGTGACGTTGTCGGGGAAATTTGCGCCGCCCGATTTCGGCCGGCTCAAGATCGATCTCAAAGATGTGCAGTGGAAGGACGCGTTCGTAACGATCGCGGTGAACGATCTGCGCGGAACGCGCGAAGGCCTCGTGCTCGATTGGGGCGGAACGAAGCGGGCAATGCTACCTGGATCGCAAGTGCCGGGCTATACTACCGGCGCGACCGCACCGCTCGGCGACGACAAGCCTATCGCGAATGAAATTACATTTTCCATTCCGCTCGATTTCAACGGCAGCGACGGAGTTTTCTTCGCGCCGTTTGGCGTGCAGAACGAAGCGACGTTGAAGTCGAACTGGCCTGATCCCGCGTTTCGCGGCTCGTTTCTGCCGGCGGAACGATCGGTCCGGCCCGACGGATTTCACGCGACATGGAAAGTTTCATATTATGGCCGCGATTATCCGCAGTCGTGGACGAGTCGCGGCGGGAACGAGCGTTTCAATGTTCAGTCGGTAACGGACTCAAGATTCGGCGCGAATTTCTTGTCGATACTGGACGCATATCGCTACGTCGAGCGTTCGATCAAGTACGGCGTCCTCTTTCTCGTGCTCGTGTTTACGACATTCTTTCTCTTCGAAGTGACGGCACGCCAAAAGATCCATCCGTTTCAATATTTGATGGTGGGCGCGGCGCTTTGCCTGTTTTATTTGCTGCTGCTGTCAATTTCGGAATTCATCGGATTTAGTTGGGCATATTTGATCGCGGCTGCTGCATCGACGCTGTTGATTACCTGGTATTGCCGGTTTTTCCTAGGTGGCGGTGTGCGCACACTGATGATTGGTGCGGGCATCGCGGGCGTTTACACGTTTCTTTATATCACTTTGCGGCAGCAGGATTATGCCTTGCTCATGGGCGCAATCGCGCTCTTCGTCGTTCTGGCGATCGTGATGTATGTGACGCGTAAGGTGGATTGGTACGCGCGCGACGCCGGATAGGGGCTAGAAGAAAAGTTCGATCAAGAAAATCGATCGGCGTAATACGTGGTTAAAATGCTTCATGGACGTGACGAACATCGAGAGAGTGAAAGATTGGTTTGAAGTTTTGCAAACGAGTGAGCGGAGTCAGACTGCAATGATGACGCTCGCGTCGGATCAATCGAGCGGCAAAAAAGCCGAGGTGCATGAGAAAAGCGACCAGGTCCTTTTGATTTTGGACGGCGAATTGACTGGGGAAGTTGGCGATCAACGTCTGCGCTTAAAAAAGGCGACCTGATAATCATTCCAGCAGGCGTGAAACATCGCTTTGAGAATCGAGCCAAGAAACCGGCTGTTACTTTTAACGTTTATTTCCCGCCTGCATATCCGGCTCGCTGAAACAAACGCAAGCTCGAAGCGCCGAAATTGCGACTGTGCCCACTTCGTTTCACAGCGGATTTTATGGCGGCCTGATCGCCGCAATTTTGCTCGGATTGTTTTTGATCTGGCTCTGGCAGCCTGAGCATCAGGTCAGACATCACACTGAAAATTTCCTCCGCGCGGTTGAGCACAAAAGCTGGACGGCCGCCGCCGATTTTATCGACAGCGATTATCACGATCAGTGGGGCAACGATCGTGCCCGTGTACTCGAACGCATGCATGAATGCTTCCGTTATGTGCGCGGTGTTCGAATTAACGCGTCCGACCCAACGCTCCGAATCGAGAACCGCCGCGCCATTTGGAGCGGCAAAATCATGATCGACGGCGACCAAAGCGAAATGATGGAGTTATTGAAAGAGCGCGTTAATTCGCTCGCGACTCCATTCGAACTCGAGTGGCGCCAAGTTTCAGCCAAGCCCTGGGATTGGAAACTTGTCCGCGTCAGCAATTCCGCACTCGAGATACCAGCCGACATTGACTGATAGATCGAGAAATGACAAGATCGGCAACCGTGACGTAGAGAGGCGAGGCCCGGCTCGCCCTGCCGTTTTACTTGCCGAGCGCGTGCCGCAATTCCTTCTTGGCCGCTTCTACCTCGCGCGGCGCTTGCTGGCAAAGTAGAATCGCGCGGAGCTTTTCTCCCTGATAATACCGGGCGACGAATTTCTTCTTTGTGTAAGCCCCGGATAGATCGATGCGCGTGGGCAGCACGCTGAAGTCGCCGACACAATCCATGTGCAGGTCGAACATCTCCGTCCAAAAGTAAGGAATCTGCTCGTAGCGAATTCGTTTTTTGCCCGTCATGTTCGCGCCCGCGATCACGCCTTGGTCGCGGGCGTTGTCCCAATGTGTCTGGCGCCGCACACCGCCCATCACCCTGTCTGGATAAAATGCCAGATCGCCGATTGCGTAGATTCCCTTTTCTTCTGTCTCGAGGTATTCTGTCACCGGCGACCCATGCGGTCCGGCCAGCGGCGTGTTACGAACCAGGTCGAGATTCGGCTCCGCGCCGCAGGCCACGACGGCGAGGCCGGCGGCGACCCGGTTGCCGCTCTTTGTCTGGATATTGCGAAGGACGGTTTTCCCTTCAAAACCATTGAGGCTTTCGCCCATCAGCATCGTCACGCCGTGTTTTGTGAAATATTCCGTGAGCCATCCGCCCGTTTCGGGATCGATATATCGGTTCAATAAATAAGAATCGCGATGCATCAGGCTGACCTTCAGTTTCATCATCCGCAAACTCGCTGCCGCCTCGCACGCGAGCAGTCCGCCGCCGACAACCATGACTGTTTTCTCCAAGTTCGCCATCTCGCGCAAAGCGAGCGCGTCACGAATTGTCCGCAGGTAAATGACGTTTCCCAGGCCGACGCCCGCCACTGGTGGCCGGACTGGGCGGCTGCCCATCGCAAGGCAGGCTTTGTTGAATTCAACGCTTTCGCCGTTCGCGAGCACGGCCAGACGGCGGTCGATGTTGAATTGGGTTACAACCGTGCCGAATCGCGTCTCGATTTTGTTTGCTTGATACCAGTGTTCGTCCGGTTCATGTAATTTTTTCAGGTGAGGATCCTTTTCACGCAGGAAAGTCTTCGAGAGAATCCAGCGTTTGTAGGGAGGAAATATCTCCGCGCTGACGAGCGTGACGCTCCCGCGTTTATCATAGCGCCGAATTCCATGGCAGACGCTGGCTCCGCCAATCCCGCCGCCAATTATCAGATAGTCGCGCTGGATCATTTCCGAAAAATCGCACGATAGATAATTAACTCATCGCGTGGCGAGGGAAAAATTTCGGCCGGCGCACCGGAATGTTAAAAGGGTACCTCCAACACTACCTATGTAACTTTTGTAACGTTGTAACCCTTTTGACTATTTAACTTCGTTCACAGTACGGCTTGGCAGATAACCACTGAGGCGATTACGCCCGCAAGATCGGCAAGCAAGCCCGCCGGGATCGCGTGCCGGGTCTGTTTTATGCCGACGGCTCCGAAGTAAACGGCCGCCACGTAAAACGTCGTCTCGGTGCTCCCATAAATCGTGGCCGCCGTCAGGCTGACGATATTGTCAGGCCCAAGCCGATGAATAATGTCGGTCAACAGCGCGAGCGTTCCGCTTCCGCTTAGCGGTCTCATTAACGCAAGCGGTAGAAGATCGGCTGGAAAATGCAGCGGAGACAATACTGGTGAAAGTACACGGCTCAGCAGATCGATCCCACCGGCGCCTTTAAACATTCCAACCGCCATCAGCATCGTGACGAGAAAAGGAATGATCTTCAGAATTACTCCAAAACCCTCTTTCGCGCCCTCGACAAACTCGTCATAAACTTTCACTCCGCGCGCCGCGGCGTAGAGCGGGAAGAAACTGAGAAGAAATGGGATCGCCAGGATCGATAAGGCGTTCACGCTGCGGACAAAAACGTTCTGTGTCGCCGCGTCTGCGGCCATTGACAGACCGACCAGAGTTGGCGCCACTATCCGGACAAAAAGCATGACGAAGAAAAGAGTAAGGACGATTAACGCGATCAAACCAAGCGTCGATGATCCAGGCGGCGGATGTTCCGCGATTGCCACTTCTTCTGGTAAATCTTTTGTCGATTTTGACGTTGAACGGTAAGGCGAATCATCGGGGATCGTCGGCGCTTCACGTGCCAGCTGAAACAGCGGCAATTTTTCCAACAGTTTTACAGAGATGATTGCTACGCTCGCTGCACAAAGCGTCGCAAGAAGCGCAGTGCCGACAATTGCGGTGGGCCGGGTCGATCCCGATGCGGCAAGAAGCGCAATTGCCGTGGCAGGAATTAACTGCACAGAGCTCGTGTTGATAGCCAAAAACGTGCACATCGCGTTTGTCGCAACGCCGGGCCGAGGATTGAGTGTTTCGAGATCGCGCATCGCCCGTAATCCGAGAGGCGTCGCGGCATTTCCAAGGCCGAGCATGTTGGCCGACATGTTCATGACCATTGATCCAATCGCGGGGTGATCCGGTGGAACGTCTGGGAAAAGTCTTCTCATGATAGGACGCAGTCCGCGCGCGATTCGCTGGACAAGCCCAGCGCGCTCGGCCAGCCGCATTACGCCCAACCACAGCGCCATGATCCCGATCAGAGCCAGTGCGATTGTGACAGCCGTCTTCGCACCATCAAAGGCGCCTTCACTCACATCTTTCAGGCGATCATTCCAGCCGCCGATTGCGACCGCGAGTAAAACAAGCGTGAGCCAGATGTAATTCAGCACGGTCGCTGTTGTAGCCAGGTTGCTGTGCAACGTCCAGTCTTAGACCCGCCACAGGCGCGTCACTGCAGCCGATATTGTTATTGCGTTGTCGATCTTCCTTTCGACAGACTGGTTACGTGATGAACGAATCCATCACTCAAATCAAGGATACGACGGCGAATCCGGCTCCACTCGGGCTTCTCGGATTTGGCGTGACGACCGTGTTGCTCAATCTGCACAACGCCGGTTTTTACGAGCTTAACAGCATGGTTCTGGCGATGGGCATTTGCTATGGCGGCGCCGCGCAAATTATCGCCGGAGCAATGGAATGGAGAAAAGGCAACACGTTCGCCACTACCGCGTTTGTTTCCTACGGATTGTTCTGGCTCTCGCTGGTGGCTCTGATTGTCCTGGCAAAGGTGGGATGGGGCGCGCCATCCGACGAAAAATCGATGGTCGCATATCTTGGCATGTGGGGATTCTTCACCGCCGTTATGTTTGTCGGCACATTGCGCCTGAACCGCGCTTTGCAGGTCGTATTCGGCACGTTGGCGATTCTTTTCTTTCTCCTCGCCTACGGCGATTACACAAACGCGAGCACCGGGTTCAAACATTTTACCGGATACGAAGGAATCTTCTGCGGCTTCTCTGCGATTTATGCGGGTCTCGCGCAGGTGCTTAACGAGTTGTTTGGCAAAACCGTGCTGCCGCTCGGGGCGGTGAAGAAGTAATTCCCTCGATTTCGAACAACGCACACGTAGGCGCTGCTAAGGAATTGCGGCTGCGCCGCCTGGCTTAACATCGAGCAAGAGGGTGCTCGACCTACCTGCTGACGGTCACGATGGCGAATTATTAATCGAATTCGTAATCGATCGTTCATTCAATAAACTAGCTGCCAGCTCGAGTGCGGATTCACTTTTCCCGCCGAGCATCCGGGCGATTTCTTCGCGGCGCGCTTTCCCAATCACTTCGTGCAAGTCTGAAAAAGTTCGACCGCGTTCAAAATCTTTTTTCACGACAAAATGAGAAGAGGCAGTCGCAGCTACTTGAGGTAGATGCGTGATGCAAATCACTTGGTGATCGCGACCCAATGTTTGCATCTTCGCCCCGACCGCGTGCGCGATTTCGCCGCCCACATTGGTGTCGATCTCATCAAAAACGAGCAGCGGGATCGCGTCATGCGCTGCCAGCGCGGACTTGATCGCGAGCATCAGGCGCGAAATTTCGCCACTCGAAGCGATCACACGCAGCGGTTTCAACGGCTCGCCCGGATTCGGGGAGAAAAGCAACTCAACGGAATCGAGTCCGCTTGCGCGCGGTTCGTCCAGCGCGCTGAGCTTTGCCTCGAAATCCGATTGACGAAAACCAAGATCGGCGAGGTTCTTCCGGATCGTTGCCGAAAGTTTTGGCGCCGCTTTGGCGCGAAGTTTCCGTAATGTCTCGCCGGCGCGACTCATTTGTTCGCGCACTTTTTCGATTTCGCCGGTCAGCCGTTCCAGCTCGGCATCGCGTCCTTCGATTTTGCCCCTCCGCTCGGCGGCACGTTCTCCAAAGGCAACCACTTCTGTAATCGATCCGCCATATTTGCGTTTCAAAGTTTCGAAAAGCGAAACGCGTTGCTCGAGCACGGCAAGCTGTGCCGGATCGAGATCGAGTTTTTCGGCGTAATGTGAAAGTGAGCGAGTAATTTCGGAAAGTTCGACAACTGCGGCCGTATGCGCTGAGCAGAATCGCGAAATGGAGTTGTCGATCTTTTCCAACTCTCGCAGCGATCGCTGCGTTTCTGCCAATTGCGAAAGCACAGAATCATCTGCTTCGGAAAGTTTGTTCACAATTGCGCTCGCCAGCTCGATGAGCCGCTTGCTATTAGATGCAAGCTTATAGCGGCTCTCGATTTCCTCTTCTTCGCCCGCAACCAGATTCGCCGCCGTAATTTCATTGATCTGATGCCGAAGCAGATCGAGCTCTTGTTCGCGCGCGGTCTCAGCCGTGTCCAACGCGGCATATTCTGCCGTTAGCGTCTGCAATTGCCGGAAATGTTTGTGATATTGGTCGAGCTGCTCGCCTGACCGCGCGAACGAATCGAGCAACCCCAACTGCTTGTCCGACGACAGCAACGATTGATGATCATGCGGTCCGTGAAGATCCACCAGTTCGTCGCCAAGTTTTTTCAAGATCGACAAGGTGGTCGGTGAGCTGTTGATAAACTGCCGGTTTGCGCCGCTTATAGAAAGGGTGCGCTTGATGATGAGATTGCCTTCACACGGTTCAACGCCTGCTTCGATCAGCCGCGGATTCAATTTTTGCAGATCATCTCCGCTAAAAACCGCTTCGACTGCGCAGAGGTCGGCCCCGGTGCGAATGAAGGCTTTGTCCGCGCGCTCGCCGAGCAAAAGTTGGAGCGCGCCGATGATGATCGATTTGCCCGCACCGGTCTCACCGGTGACAGCGATGAACCCTGGCGCCACCTGCCATTGGAGTTCTTCCACGAGCGCGAGATTCTTAATTCGCAGCAGATTCAGAACGGCGGCCATCGGAAGGGTTGAGAGTTATTAGTTGAGAGTTGAGAGTTCCAACTTGCCAACTCCAATCTCAACTCACAACTCCGAAAGCCTTCGCGAGCAAGCCTCTCAACTGAGGTTGACCTTTCTTGGCACCGGCACGTCACAGGGCGTTCCGATGATCGGCTGCGATTGCGAGGTTTGCCGTTCTCCGGATCCGCGCGATAAACGATTGCGCTCGTCAATTTACGTTGAAACGCCGGAATGTTCTTGGGTCGTTGACACGGGAACCGATTTTCGGACGCAAGCACTGCGAGAAAATATCCGCACTGTTGATGCAGTGATCTTCACTCATTCGCATACTGATCACATCATGGGCTTCGACGATCTTCGGCGTTTCTCGCATGCGCGCGGCTCGATGCCGGTCTATGCTGCGGCAGAAACCATGCGCGACCTTGAGCGCGTCTTCCAGTTTGCCTTTGAAACTGCCAATCCATTTCCCTGGTATTTGAGACCAGAGCCGCACATCATTGGCGGTCCTTTCGAGTTGAATGGCACGCTGATCACGCCGTTACCCGTGCCGCATGGTGATTCCATCGTAAACGGATATCTCTTTTCGCGCGGCGGCGAAAAGCTTGTCGCTTACCTGAGCGATTGTAGCGATGTTCCTGATGCGATTGTCGATCTTATCGCGTTCGTCAAGATTTTGATCATCGACGCATTACGCGACAAACCGCACCCGACGCATTTGAGTGTTGGGCAAGCCTTGGAAGTCGCTTCCCGCGTGCGACCAGATACGACTTATTTCACGCACATCGCCCACGAGCTTCCCCAAGCGGCGGAATCGCGGCTGCCAGCTCGCGCCCGCATTGCGTTCGATGGCCTCAAGCTCAGTTTCTAAATGAACTATTTTCGGCCTTCTCTCCTGCTCTTTCTCGTACTCTTGTTCAATGCTCCCGCCGCGGAGCAACCGTTGGCGCAATCGACGATCGTTCTGTATAACAAGGCCGTTCCCGATTCGGTCGAGCTCGCGAAATTTTACGCTCAGCAACGCGGCATCGCACCCGATCATGTTGTTGGCCTCGCCTGTTCCACTGAAGAAGAAATCAACCGAGAAGAGTACGATACAACCATCGCTGATCCGCTTCGTGAAATTTTCAAACAACGCCACTGGTGGACGTTGCGCGAGCCGCTCGGCCAAGCGCCAGTGGTCACTGCGGGCAACATCCATTTTGTCGCGATAATCAAAGGTGTGCCGCTGAAAATTCGCTCAACCACGGCTTATGGCGGAGACCAACCGAAATCCGGGCCAGCCGGGAGCCGCAACGAAGCATCCGTTGATTCTGAACTAGCGGTGCTCGGTCTCTATTCGCGTCAAATTTCGGGGCCGGCCCCGAACCCTTACTTTCAACGTTTCCGTGCGATTAATTATTTCGAAAATGCCACATTATTGCTCGTCTGTCGCCTCGATGCGCCGACTGCCGCGACGGTACGAGGCATGATTGTCGACTCGATAGCGACGGAGAAGAGCGGATTGTGGGGGCGTGCTTATGTCGATGGCGCACACAAGACTGGCTCCGGTTTCGCAGCTGGGGACGAATGGCTCGCCGAGGCGACCACACAGCTTCACAAAGTTGGGATTCCAGTCGTGTACGACGATACGCCGGCGATCTTTCCCGACGCGTATCCGATGACGGACTGCGCCCTCTATCTCGGTTGGTATGCGGGCAATGTCGCAGGTCCCTTCACTCGACCAGATTTTCGCTTCGTGCCTGGAGCGATCGCGGTGCATATCCACTCGTTTAGCGCCAGGACACTGCGCGATCGCAGTGCAAATTGGGTCGCCCCGCTTGTTTCGAAAGGCGCGGCCGCGAGTCTGGGCAACGTTTACGAACCGTATCTGCAGCTCACTTCGCATCTCGATACCTTCAATGATCGATTGCTGCATGGCTTCACGTTTGCTGAGAGCGCCTACATGTCGACGCCGGCGCTCTCCTGGATGTCGGTGATGGTCGGCGACCCCCTTTATCGGCCGTTCGCAACGTGGCTTCAGATCGAGCCGAAAAGAGAGTCCGCAAAGAACGAGTCCAATTGGAAAGCGTATCATGAATTTGCCGTGCAAAACGCGGCGCGTCCGGCGCCAGAATTCCGGACGCTGGCGCGACAAATAGCATCGCAAACACGCAACGGCCCAATGATCGAAGACCTCGGCTTGATCGAAGCGCGCGATGGGAATTTTCCGGCGGCGACAGATTGTTTTGGCCAGGCGCGAAGCTTTTATTCGAACCGCGACGACATTCTGCGCCTCGTGCTCGAGGAAGCGGACGTGTTAGTCAAGCAGGACAAGCCAACGCGAGCTGTCGATCTTATCAGAAGTGCGCTGCGAACTGCTCCCGACGCGCCGGCGGTGCCACTCTTGAGGAAGTTTGAGGAAGATGCGGAACGCGCTGCCAGCCAAGCCACGTCATCTAGGTAATCCACCTAGCGAATAATTCCGCGTTCGCTTTTTTCGATGAACTCGAGAATCTGGGTTATTTCTTCGGTCTCGGGCAATTCCTTGCGGATCGCTTCAATTGCCTGCTGTGTATTGTATTTGGAACGATAAATAAGGCGGAAAACCTCTTTGATCAGCTTCACGCTTTCGGGTGGGAAATTCTTGCGTTCCAAGCCGATCAAGTTAATCCCACGAATTTCCGCCGGGTTGCCATCGGCGATCATGAACGGCGGAACGTCCTGCACAATCTTCGAACATCCGCCCGTGATGGCGAAGCGCCCGATTCGGCAAAATTGATGCACGGCGGTCAGGCCGCCGATGACGGCGTGATCGCCCACCTCGACGTGCCCGGCGAGCGTGCCGTTATTGGAAAAAACCACATCGTCTCCAACCATGCAATCGTGTGCAATGTGGCTGTAGGCAAGGAAGGTGCCACGGTTGCCGATGCGTGTTTTTCCCTGGCTCGTCGTGCTACGGCTGATTGTGACAAATTCGCGAAACGTGTTTTCATCGCCGATTTCCAGGTAAGTCGGTTCGCCCTGGTATTTCAGGTCCTGCGTCTGCTGCCCGATCGAGGAGGAGGCATAAAATTTATTTCCGGCGCCGGCACGCATTGGCCCGCAGAGCGTGACGTGCTGTTGCAACCAGCAATTCTGACCGAGCACTACGTCCGCCGCGATCACGCAATACGGTCCGATGGTCGTTCCGGCGCCAATCTCCCCCCGTGGATCAACAATGGCCGTCGGATGAATCTGCACGTCGCTCATTTATCGAGAAACGTGAACATCAACTCGCCTTCCGAGACGACCGCGTCGTTCACGACGCAATGGCATTTCGCTTTCGCCAGGCGTTCGCCGCGCGATTTAGTTAGCTCGGCGTGAATAAACATCGTGTCGCCCGGCAACACCGGTTTACGAAACTTCACGCTGTCCGCGCTCATGAAATAGCCGATGCGGCTTGTCGTTTTTGCCAGCTTGAATAATAACAAGCTCGCCACTTGGGCCATTGCTTCGACTTGCATCACGCCGGGCATCACCGGATGACTTGGGAAATGTCCCTGGAAAAACGGCTCGTTAATCGTGATCGATTTTACAGCCGTAATTTTGTTTTCGCCTTCGAAGCCGATGACCCGGTCAACCATCAGGAATGGGTAACGATGCGGCAGTATCTTCATCACTTCGTCCGTGTCCAACCCGCCATCGCCTATCGGGACCGTGCGCGGTGTACTCATTGCGCTTCTTCGCGCCTGCTCCCGAGCGAGCGCGCGAGCAAGCTCCGCATTCGCCGCGTGGCCGGGTTTCACGGCCACGACGTGACCGCGAATCCGCCGGCCGACCAGCGCAAGGTCGCCGATTATGTCGAGGATTTTGTGGCGAACGAACTCATCGGGGAAGCGCAATGGCTCTTTGCTTAAAACCGCCTCTCCACGCACGACGATTGCATTTTCGAGGCTGCCGCCCTTGATCAAATTTTTCTCCATGAGCGGCTGAACATCTTCGTAGTAAACGAATGTCCGCGCGGACGCGATTTCGCGCTCGAAAATTGCCGGCGTGATTTCTGTCGATAGAAACTGGACGAAGCGATTATTCGGTCCCGCTTGTGTGCACGAGATGCGAAACGTGTCGTCGGGCAACAAAACAAGCAGCGTGCCCGTTTTCGATTCCACGTGCATCGGTTCGCGCACATAGAAGAAGTTTCGCGGCTGTTCCTGCGCGGTAACGCCGGCTTTCTTGATAAGATCGACATAGGGCTGTGCACTGCCATCGCCAATTGGCGGCTCGTTCGCATCCATCTCAACGATGGCATTGTCCACGCCCATAGCGAAAAGCGCGGAGAGCACATGCTCGACCGTGTGCACGCGCACCGCTCCCTCGCCGAGCGTTGTCGCGCGCTCAACCGTTTTTAGATTGTCGATCTTCGCGTCGATGGTTGGTTCGTCCTGCAAATCCTTTCGCTTAAACTTGATTCCGTGATCGGCCGGCGCGGGATACAACTTGAGCGAGACCTTTTCTCCGGTATGCAGCGATGTGCCGCTAAAGCTGGCGGTTTTTCCGACCGTATGTTGAAGCTCAGGAGTAATAGCCACAGCTAGTCGCTTGCGTCGTAGCGGAGCTTGTGTCAAGCGCCGTTCGTTAATTTCAGCGGCACACCCGTTCGACAAGCTCAGGAGAGGCTCCGACGCCGCTACTCTTCATTTCAATTCAAAATCACCGCAATCAAATGCCATCGTTTTATCGATGTTGGAGATGCGAAACTGCTCCACGACGGCGCCATCATCCTGCCAAACATCGACCGATTTTTCGCTATTCTTTTTGATGGATGCGCGAATCAGATTCGGCGTTTCACTAACCGTGCACAGCGGCAATCCATCGGTGGTTTTGAGAAAGCTGCCCTCGTCGTCAAATCCAACGCCAAGATCGACAATCGGTCTTTCGTCACTGGCCAACGGATTCGGCATCAGTTTCACTTTCACATTGCCGCTTTCATTATCTTTGGCCGGCGAAGCCGCTGGACCGAGATCTTCTATTTTGGAACGACCAACGAGATAGCCGCGCGCATGATATTTTCCAGCCGGTAGATCTTCGCCATCGTCGTTCTTCCCGTCCCATTTTGTCACCAGCGCATCGGCGCCGATCGTGAACTCGTTTAGGTCGGCTTCCTGATGCAAAATGCGCACGAGCTTTCCATTTCCATCGTAAACGCCGAGGCTGATCGTTCCTTCAAGCGGCGGTGGAACAAAACTGATACGCACACTGCGAGTCGGTGAAGGCGGCGTCGGAGGTGGCGAAGCGGCTGGCGTCAGCGTCAGCGTCGGCAAAGGCGACTCCTGCGCAGCGAACGAATAGATCGACGCGAGTGCAAACAAAATCGCGAGAGTGAGCTTTTTTGTCATGTCGAGCGGAATCGAGACGTTACTTACTTTGAAAGGAGGAAGAAAATTATAGTGAGAGATTCCTCGACTTGGGCCGGAATGACAAGTGGGGGCTAGATGTAATAGCGCCAGTTTACGTTCGGGAAAAGGTTATCGCACCACTCGCAATCGCGCAGAAATTTTTCATTGACGTCATTCACGCTAAGCTGGTCGTGCAGTCGATTGAAACGAAGGAGGTGATCCATCGTTCGTTTCGTGGCATACTCTTTTGCGGTTGCGGCTTTTATCAGAAATGCCCAGTCGCTGGATTGCGCGAGTAAAAGTTCGCGCGCCATTTGTTTCAGCACGCGATCCGCCGACAGGCTTGAGTTCTCTGCATGTCTGCGCGCGGTGTCGCTCATGCGCTGACTAGCAGTGTGCAGGTGCGGATAAATCCAGGCGTTGCTAGGATCGAGCCAGACCCCAAGGTAGCCGTTTTCACCCCATGTCGATGTCGCCGCCTCAATCGTTTGTTGTGTGGGATGAGTTTCGAGGAATTCGCTGGGCGTGGTCAGGTTGAAATCTTGTTGCTCTTGAGCGGTCTTGCGAATGAAGAGCTCAAGGAACCGTGGTCCTTCGAACCACCAGTGGCCAAACAATTCAGCGTCGAATGGGACGACAACTACTGGATCAAAACCCGATTCCCTAATTTGGAGAATTTGCTGGCGCCGTTGCTCAAGAAAGTGCGCAGCATGCGTTTCTACCGTTTTTTCTGCTGCCTCGCGATCATACAATTCTTTTTCCTCGCCGCATCCGGTGATGCGATAATATTTCACGCCGGAAAATGTTCGTCGGCCATGGGCGATTGAGCCCAAATGCTCCATCTGAAGATCGAAGCGGGCATCGCGATAAAATTCACGGTAGACCGGATCACCGGGATAACCTTCGTGCGCACTCCAGACCTGCCGGCTCGACTCGCGGTCGCGCGCGAAAACGGCCGGTCCGTGTGGTGTGTAATACGGCGCGTAAATCGACCGGCGCGGCGGCGGTCTTCCAAACACGACACCGTGTGCATCCAGAACGAACCAGCGAATGTTTGCCTCTTGTAAAAATGATTCCAAGCCGGGCGCGTAGGCGCATTCCGGTAACCAAAAACCGGTTGGCTCGCCACCGAAAAGATCAACATACACATCTCGCCCGATTAAAATCTGAGCCCGCGCAGCTTCACGCGACTGTTGCTGAATCAGCGGTAGCAATCCGTGAGTGGCGGCGCAGCCAATGATTTTAAGGACGCCCGCTTTCCGCAGTTCGCGAAAGGCAGCGAGCAGATCGCATTTCCATTGTTCAAGGAAGAAATGTCGAGTCTCGGAAAATAGATCGAAATAAAATTCAGCGAGGTCGCGCAGTTTAGGGTGCCTACGATTTCGCTTTCGCTCGCGCTGCGTGAGATCGATTAAAAGCTCGAGATGTCGGACGTAGCGCTCGCGCAGTAATTCGTCTTGCAGCATGGCGCACAGCGTAGGCGTGATCGACATCGTGACCTTGAACGGCACTCGATCGTTCACTAAGCGCTGCATCATCCGCAGCAGGGGAACGTACGTCTCGGTGATTGCCTCAAACAGCCAATCTTCTTCGAGAAAGTGCTCGTGTTCGGGATGCCGAACGAAGGGCAAGTGCGCGTGGAGAATGAGCGCGAGAAAGCCAGAAGGCATTGGCGATTTCGGATTTCGGATTGCTAAAAATACAACGGCGCGGATTACTCTATTGGCAATCCGCAATCGCAAATCCGCAATCGCTTAGAGCGTCCGGCAAAAGTCCTGGAAACGGTCGAGACCTTTTTTGATGATGTCGATGCTCGTGGCGTAACTAAGCCGGACAGTGCGGTCGTCCCCAAAAGCAGCGCCCGGGACGACGGCGACGTTGGCCTTGCTCAGCAAACGGTCGGCGAAATTTTGCGAGTTTAAGCCGAGCTGGCTGATGTTTACCAATACATAGAACGCCCCCTGCGGCTTGACCGCAGTTACGTTTGGAATCTTCGAGATGCGATCAAACATGTAGTTGCGCCGCATATCGAACTCTTCGCGCATATCGGCAAGCGGTTGTTGATCACCCTTTAACGCGGCGAGCGCGCCGTGCTGCGAGAAAGAAGATGGGTTGGATGTGGTATGACTTTGGATTGAATCCACCGCCTTAGCCACTGCTTCCGGCGCAGCGAGATACCCGAGGCGCCAACCGGTCATCGCATATGATTTGCTAAAACCGTTGATCGTAATTGTGAGATCGTACGCTTCCTTGGAAAGAGACGCGATGCTCACATGTTTGGCATCGTCGTAAACGAGCTTCTCGTAGATTTCGTCGGATAAAATATAAATGTCTTCTTCGGCAGCGACATCGACAATCCCCTGCAGTTCCTCGCGCGTGTAAACCGAGCCAGTCGGATTGCCTGGTGTATTCAGGATCAACATCTTCGTGCGTGGCGTCATCGCGTTCTCAAAATCTGCAGCGCGCATCTTCCAGCCGTTGCGCTCGCTTGTCGCCACAATTACCGGGTCGGCGCCCGCCAGCCTGACCATATCGGGATAGCTGACCCAATATGGCGCCGGAATGATTACCTCATCGCCAGGCTGGCATGTCGCGAGAATGGCATTGTAGCATGCGTGCTTGGCGCCATTGCTCACGATAATCTGGGCTGCGCGATAGCTAAGCTTGTTATCAGCGGCCAATTTCTCCGAGATTGCTTGGCGCAACTCGGGCGTGCCAGCGCTCGGCGTGTATTTCGTGAAGCCGGCTTCGAGCGCTGCGATCGCGGCCGCTTTGATGTGCTCGGGTGTATCGAAATCTGGTTCACCCGCGCCGAAGCCACAAACATCGATACCCTCTGCTTTCATCGCTTTGGCCTTGCTATCAATTGAAAGGGTAAGCGAAGGGGTGAGTTGAGCGGCGCGTTCGGAAATTTCCATGACAATAGGGTTAGTTGTGAGGTGGTTCAAAGTGAGAGCGCAAATTATTGGCGGCAGTAGAAGTTTTCAATCAGAGGTTTGAAATTGTTCTCATTAATTTGCACGATCGCCATCTCGCGTTTCGCGTTCTCGGCGGAATCTGAAGCATGCGCGGCGTTGATCATGATGGTCTGTCCAAACTCTCTCCGGATTGAACCGGGCGGCGCTTTCGCCGGATCGGTTGGACCGAGCACGTCCCGGATTTTGCTGACTGCGTCAACACCTTGGTAAACGATGGCGATCGACTTTTCCGTACCCCCCGCGTTGCGTTTTTCCGGCGGACATTCGCTTGGCTTACGCCCCGCCATAAACTCGACGATGCTCTCCCAATTTTCGCGGCCGTTCGCCGGTCCCAATTTTTGTTCCAAGACCGGCAGCACAGGACCATAGAACTCCTCGGCTTGCCCGACACTCATCCGATGAACCTTAAAGCCAATGATGTGCAGGCCCGAGCGAGAGAAGACTTCAATGACGCCGCCTGGCCGCAAATTTGGAAATTTGAAATTGTCTGGCTTAATCAACACAAGGGTCATCTCAGTCTTTGCACCGGCGGGGTAGGTGATGACCTGGTCCAGGACCCCACCATCGCGATCGGAAAATTCCGACCATAATTTCAAGTCGCGCTCGACCGCTCGTGGTTCAAAAGCCGTCAACACCCCAGGTTCGAAGTAGGTCACCTTTCCGGAATCATCCGTGACGTAATCACCGAACGTGTCGCGGATTGTCTCGCCACTGGTGCGCTCGTGCACGATATGACCAACCGTGCGATGCATTTTTTCCACGGCGTCGGCACCCCGAAATACCAGCAGCAGAACCCGCGGCCGTTGACCGTGGACATTGCCAGTGAAATTTTTCAGCACATACTCGCGAAGCAATTCCTGCGTCGCGCGATGACGCGAATCCGTTTCCGTTACGATTGTCTCCGAATAGCGCCTTGCCAATTCTGGGCTCGGCGCAAACATGCGTCCGCCCACCAAGTCGAGCCCTGTCCGCGAAATTAATCGCCCGACGATCCCGCCGGTGCGCGATTTGCGCATCGAGTAGGGAGTAATGATGGCGTAGGAAAGTTCTTCGGTCTGCATATCGATCTTGCGCGGCTTAAGATTAAACCGCGTTTTATGCAGCGAAACCGAAGCCGCCAAAGGCTTCGGGAACGTAGCCGCCGCCCTTCGTTCGCGTCAAATACGTTTTCTATTCCTTCCGTCTGCTGCTCCTCAAGCGAAGGCTGGAGCGGGTGACGAGGCTCGAACTCGCGACGTCCTCCTTGGCAAGGAGGTGCTCTACCACTGAGCTACACCCGCAATTTTACCTATGAAAATCGGATCAGTAACAATCCTCCAAAAAAATCGTTTGTCCACCGCTTTTGTACACCGTATATTATTTGATGCAGACAACACAGCGGAAAAGCGGCGAATTTCACAGAGTCGGCGAATCTCTTTACCGGTATTCTTCAAACGGGGTCTATTATGCTCGGATCAAAACCGACGGCAAGGAGATTCGGCGCAGCCTCGAGACAACGGACCGTGATCTAGCCAAGCGGCGATTGGCGGATTTTAGAGACCGTCGGCGCCAGATTGACCAGTCACAGGGGAAGCTCACGCTAGCTGAATTGTGTGATCGGTATCTCGCAACCGTTCGGCATCAGAAACCGAAAACGGTTGAACGCAAGGCGCTAATCGCCCGCCGGATTAAGGACGATTGGCCGAGTGGCAGTCTCACCCAGGTCTCGAAGATCAAACCGAGCGAGTGCGAGCTGTGGCTCTCGCGCTATCAGTTTGGCCCGGTGTCGCGCAACATGCACATTCGATGTGTCAGAGCGATCTTTGCAATGGCGGTGCACGACCGCATCATTGTCACTTCTCCAGCGGAATATCTGAAAGGAAGCAAGCTTCCAAGGCCGATCCGCATAACACCCACATTTGAACAGTTCAAAGCCATCATCGCCGATGTGCGCGCGCAACGGTTCAATGCTGATGCGCAAGACAGCGCCGATTTCTTGGAATTTCTTGGACTGGCCGGCCTCGGGCCGGCGGAAGCATCTTCACTCACCCGCGCTGATGTGGATTTTGAAGCTGGCCGAATCATCACGTTCCGCCACAAGACCGTGACCGGATTCGCCATCCCGTTGTTTCCGCAAGTGCGCCCGCTTTTGAAACGACTCTGTGAGGGGAA
>DASXNN010000066.1:0-2828 GCA_036495045.1 Candidatus Udaeobacter sp. | reverse complement strand
ACAAATGCGTGGGGCGTCTCGCCCCAGCGCTCGTCCGGCATTCCGACGATTGCCACCTCTTGAACGGCTGGATGTCGCAACAAGGCGCCTTCGACTTCCACCGACGAAATATTTTCGCCACCGCTAATAATAACATCTTTTAATCGATCCCGAATTTCCACGTAGCCATCGGGGTGAACTGCGGCGGCATCGCCGGTGTGAAACCAGCCGCCTCGCATAGCCTCGCCTGTCGCTTCGGCATCTTTATAATAGCCTTTCATGACAGCATTCCCGCGAACGATGATTTCACCAATCGCCTCACCATTTTGTGGAATATCGTGTCCTTCTTCATCCACAACCCGCAGTTCACCTGACGTGAGCAGTTCTACCCCCTGGCACGCTTTAATGACGGAGCGCTCAGCGCACAAAAGCTTTTCGTGTTCAGGTCGTGATTCGCAGATCGTAATGAAAGGCGATGTCTCGGTTAGCCCGTAGGCTTGGGTAATCACCCATCCGAGTTCTCCTTCAATTCGCTCGATCGTTGTCGCCGCCGGAGGAGCTCCTGCAGTCAAAACGCGGACGCCACGGCGTGCTTCGCGTCTGAGTTCTTCCGGACCATGGGCAATGCCGATCAATACCGTTGGCGCGGCGCAAAGCATACTCACGGACTCCTGTTTAATTTTCTCGAAAACAGCACTCGGCTGAACTTTTCTCAGGCAGATGTGCGTCGCGCCTATCGCGGTGACAGTCCAAACAAAGGTCCAGCCGTTGCCGTGAAACATCGGCAGAGTCCAAAGATAGCGATCCGTCAGCGTCATCGGGTGATGAAGGAGTGTGCCGACTATGTTGATGTAGGCGTTGCGGTGCGTGATCATCACTCCCTTCGGCTTTGAAGTAGTGCCACTGGTGTAATTAATGGTCAGCAGATCGGTTTCAAGAATGGTCGGTCGGCCAAACTTTTTCGGCGATGCTGCAATCAACATCTCGTAATCCAACCACCCTGGCTTGCTTCCGCCGAGCGCGACGAAAGCGGATACGTCTGGGATTTTCGATCGAATGCTATCGACCCGTTCAAGGTAATCGATGTCCGCACAGACGACGCGCGCCCCGCTGTGTTGGATCAAATACGCAAAATCGTCGGCGGTTAATCGGTAGTTCAGAGGGACCAGAACGGCGCCGATCTGCGGCACGGCGTAAAACGATTCCAGCTGCGCATGGGTGTTGGGGGCGATGTAAGCGACGCGGTCGCCTTGTTTCACACCGAGCGCCTGCAACGCCGCCGACCACGTGTCGCATCGGTCGAAAAATTGCTCGTAACTTAGCCGTAGATCGCCATCCACGACGGCTTCGCGCTTGGGGTAAAGCTTACGACTCCGACGCGCGAACTCGAGCGGAGTTAATGGGGTCTCCATAGCACCGAACTATTCTCGATCTGCCGGGCCTTCTAGCGTGCACAGGTTGCAAGGCGGCGTTCAATCCAATTCTGACTAAACAGGAGCAGACGCGACTGGGGTCAGACATTAGTATCGGCGATCGGGTAGTGGTTCAGTTTGAAATTCTGAAAGCGCTCTATTAGATGCATCATAATTTTTGGCCGGATTCACCAGCGTTATTGCCTTGCTAGACCCGGTCTGTAGCTGACCTTGTTATTATGAGCACGAGCATCCGAAATCGTTTACCCGGCACGATTGAGCAGATTGTATCTGACAAGGTCGTCTCAGAAATTGTCATTAACACTGCCGCTGGGCCGGTGGTTTCGATCATCACAACCGGCTCCGTCAAGCGGATGAGCCTCAAAAAGGGAGACGCCGTCTTCGCCATAATCAAAGCGACCGAAGTGTCCGTCGAGAAGGAATCATCGGCGAGGAATTGAAACTGTACGACTACCGACGACCGCCTGTCGTCTGGTTAAAGCGTGGAAGATAGACAGTAGCCGCCTTCGCCGAGCGGGCTGCCGACCACGGCATCAGGTGAGAGCGTAAAGCTCCGTTGGAGCCACGCTCCTTTACGGAGTTGAAGGTTGATAGGGGCAACATATTTTATCTGCCATGAGGCGAAGAACATTTTTGGGGACGATTTCTGCAGGTGCAGCTGGCGTTCTGACCGGAGGATTATCGAAACTTTTGGCGGCGGTCGAGGCGCGGGATTCCACGTTTGAATTGGGCGGCGATCTATTGGTCAACCGGCTCGGTTTTGGGGCGATGCGGTTGACGGGCGAGGGGATCTGGGGTTGGCCACCTGATCGCGAGGGCGCGAAGAAAGTTTTGCGGCGCGCAGTCGAGTTGGGTGTCAATTTTATCGACACAGCAGATGCTTACGGTCCGGAAACGAACGAGCTGCTCATTGCCGAAGCGCTGTATCCTTATCCGAAAGGATTGGTCATCGCGACCAAAGGCGGTAGCACCCGGCCCAGTCCGGGACAATGGGTGCCGGACGGGCGGCCGGAATATTTAGCACAATGCGTCGATAAAAGTCTGAAGCGATTGAAACTCGAGCGGATCGATCTGTGGCAATTGCATCGGATCGATCGCAAAGTGCCGGTTGAAGAATCCTTGGGCGCAATCAAGAAAGCGCAGGATGCCGGCAAAATCCAGCACGTCGGATTATCGGAAGTAACGGTGGCGGAAATCGAACGGGCGAAAAAGGTCGTGCCGATTGTCAGCATCCAGAACCGATACAACATCACTGACCGCAAGTCGGAGGACGCGCTCAACTATTGCGCGAAAGAAAAGATGGGATTCATTCCGTGGGCGCCGATTGGCGGAGGTAGGAACCCTTCGTTGCGTAAGACGGACAATCCGTTGGAAGCTGAAGCGAAACGTCACAACGTCAGCGTGGTGCAACTCGCG
>DASXNN010000065.1:0-5899 GCA_036495045.1 Candidatus Udaeobacter sp. | reverse complement strand
TGGAAACAATCTACATCGTGACGAACGACAAATTCGCGCATCATTTCCAAGATTGGGCCGAGCGCTACCAAAATCGACAGCCCAAATTCAAAATCAAGATTGTCAACGACGGCTCCAAAAGCGATGACGACAAGCTCGGCGCGATTGGAGATATCAATTTTGTCGCAACCCGGGAGAATCTAACCGAAAGTGATTTGCTGATTGTCGCAGGTGACAACTTGTTTAGTGAATCTCTGGCCGGTTTTGTTGGCTGCGCGAAAGGGGCGGATGCAACAGTGGCCGTTTATGACGTCGGCGATGCTCAGGCGATTAAAAATTACGGCAACATCGCGATCGACGCCGATGGGATCATCACGCATTTTGAGGAAAAGCCAGAGAAACCTCGAACCACCCTGGCCGCAATCGCTCTTTATTATTACTCACCCAAAGTGCTTTCGCTTTTAACAACCTATCTCGCTGCCGGGAATAACCCGGATCAGCCCGGCCGTTTTGTGCAATGGCTTTACACGCGCACACCGGTGAGAACATTCGAGCTCAAAGGCAAATGGCTCGACATTGGAAGCAAAGGGACGCTGGAACAGGCGAACAGAATTTTCGCCGAACTCGAAACGTGATTGTCGATCCCGGAGTTGGGAACGAATGATAAAGGGACAAACCGGACACCTCTTTTGGTCATTCCTTACTTACTCGAGATTCGTCATTCTCCGCCAAATCATTTTAGGCGGCCTTCATCGAACTCGATCAAATCGAAATATGTTCGAATATCGTTGCGACCTTCGCCTCCCGCTTCCTTGAGAAAATGGAGAAAGCGCGCCTTTTTGGCAGCAGTGTCCGGATGTCGGGAAATCATCGCCTCATTCCACTGTTCGATTGCTTCGAGCGAGTGGTTCACTCCATTTTCCTGCACCCAGTTTAAAATTGCCCCATCGTCATCCAGGCGATTGGCGACGTCTTCGAATGCATCGCCGGCCACCTTTAGAAACGCGAGCAAATGCTTATCAAAACCAACGGTCTTATAATTGTAGCCGTTGAGCAGCCCTTTGCGATGAAGCCTCGCCTTATCGATCAAACGTGGCAGATGCACGTATCCGCCTAGTTTCTGGTACGGACTGCGTGGATGCAGCCTTTGCATTCGAGCTGAAGCCTAAGTCGCAGGCAGAGGCTGGGGTGCGGCACCCGAAATGTCAGACTCCGGCGCGTTCGCCGCCAGTTTTCGTTCCGGCAATAATTCTCCCTGCGTGAAAGCAGCCTGACCGATGACTAGTTGGCCAGAAAAGATTCCGCCTTTCTCCACTGTGATTGCCTTGGCCGTAACGTTTCCCTCGAGGGAGCCTTTTTTGTGAACGGTGACAATTGTCTGAGCAATGATCTCGCCGGACATCTTACCCCTGATCTCGATACTTGAGACTCGCATCCGGCGGAAGCAATCGACATCAGCTCTGCGTGCGACGATCACGTGTTTGGCGCTGAGGCGACCGGGAATTCTCCCCGAGAAGTTAACGGTCGCCGTGCCATCACAGTGCAGATTACCGCGGAGTTTGCCTTCGATTAAAGCCGATCTGCAAACCACGCTGTTACTGCTCAGATCCCCTTTGGCCGTCAGATGCAGGTCACCCCGCGTTCGAATGGTTCGACTAAACGCACTTGTGATTTTATAATCGCGGAGATCAATATGCGCGCTACATCCCGGACAGATTGTCGACATCGCCGCGCCGCTGACCTGGTGGGTTCGCTCACATTCGAAACACTCGACGACGCGGCTGCGTTGCCGCTTCCAGAAATCGTCAAATTTCTGCCGGATCGAAGAATCCTGCGGCGCGGCCGCTTCTTCTTTTACGCGAAGTTTTAGACCAGTTTCAGGCGCAAACGGAGAAAAGTAACGGCCGCATTGGCGGCAGATCGAGCTTTTGGCGGCCGTATATTCCGTCTGCCCAAAGCCACAGTGCGGGCATTCCACGCTGACTTTAGCAGGCGACGGATTGGCCACTTTGGTGGTAAGCGAAAAACTTCTCTTATCCGCGTCCTCCGAAGGCCGCCTTCGCCGGCTCATCATGCCGAACAATTTCAGGACGCGCCGACGCCTTTGCCGGGACGGTTCCGGTAGTAACTTCCGACTTGCCGATAAAAGTTGCCCCCTCCTCGATGATGAGACGCGCTGCTTTCAAGTCACCCTGGAGTACGGACTTGGATTTCAATTCGCAGCGCTCGACCACAGTGATGTTGCCCTGTACCTTGCCGTAAACTGTGATCGATTTCGTTTTGATCTCGCCGCGGATGTCCGCGTTCTCACCAATTGTGAGCACGCCATCAGAATTGATATCGCCTTCGACTTTGCCGTCGATAAGTAGCTCCTTTTGGAATTTGATCGAGCCTTTAATTTCGACATCGCTCGAAAGAATGTCTTTCCCTCCATGTTCTGCCATAGGTTTTTGGTAATCAGTTATTGTTGATGTTTCTGGTTCTTCGCGGCTCGCAAGACGATTCTCATCGTTTCCATCCGAAAGCAGCGATCCTTCTCCGGCCGCCACCTTCGACTTCTGCGGGACGAATCTTCTTAGCATTTGTTATTATTGTAACTACCGCCGACACTGTCAACGGATTCTCACGTCGGCAGACAATTTTATCTTCGCAGAGCGGTCAGGTAGAGCTTGCCTCCACCATTCTGTGCTGAAAAGACCAAGAATCGCGGAACTTGGGCGGGTGTTCTGTCCAGCACGTAGCAGAGCGAATACCGAGACGCCCCTTGACCCATGATAGCAGAGGAATTCAGAGAAACGCGTTCGAAATCATAGGCGATCACCCAAATCACATTATGGTTTTCGAGAATTTCGCGCGCTCTTCGCCAATCTTCTGTAAGGAAAAAATCGGCGCTGTCTGCGATTCCCGAGAGGCTCTCGTGCGAGCTGCCAGCCACGGCTGGTTGCCCTGACCAATATGCAATCGCTGGCGAAAGCCACCATGGTGCAAGAAAGGGATGCGTTTCGGACGATAGCAAATTGATCGACAGGTCGCGCAGCTGCACGGATTCGTTCCTCTGCTCGATCCGGCGGGCGTATTCTATCTCGTTAGGCCAGAGTCGCGCGTCCCAATCGCGCAGAATCGGAAAGATCGACATTACAAAAGCGATCCAAACCGACGTGCACGATTTAATTGAGTCGAGCAAACTTGGAAGCGCGATCGCGAATATCGAGACAAAAAAATACGCCCAGCGTGCCTGCCAAATCGTAAGGAAATAACTCGCAACAAGCAGAACAATAATCAACGGCGGGATACGCTGGCCGAGCCCGTCGCCATTTCGCCTTCGCAGAGTAAACCAAATCAGCAATGGCGCTACCGCGATCATGTATCCCGTCCAACTGAACCAAATCGGATTTAGCGGAGAAACATGAGCAAGTTCACCAACGGTGCGCGCCCAGTTGTTGAAGATTTCGTTCGATAAAAAGATCGACATCGACGGAATGCGCCGCTCAATCAAAGCTGCGACCACAATGATCAGGGCAAATGAAATCCAGCCGGTGCGCCGCGATTTCGCAAGGAATGCTCGTCGATCTTGCGCCAGGCTCACCGCGACAACGATTCCAAACAAAACCAGCGGTTCATAAGCAGAAACCCAGATCGCCAGTCCCCAGGCGATTCCGCTCAATGTACTCCATTCTGGCGCTGGTTCGGATCGCAAACTCCATTCCGCGCAGATCGCGATCGTCACGAGCAACAGTAAGAGTGATTGATGATCGGGCCGGCCAAGCTCAGTCCCATGAACAAGAATTGGACTGATCGCGTACAGACTGAGCATCACCCACCGATAACGGAACTTCATTCGCCACGCCCACCACCAGAGAAACCAACCGCCCAACAGCGCGAACACTGGCGAAATCAGTGCGCCCGCTAAATCGATTTCATGCGCCGTAAAAGGCTTTAGTGTGATTGCCAACGCGAGGATCAAATAATCGAGCGGTACAGTCGTGTGCGGAGTTGTTCCTCGCGGAAAATTCTCAAAGTTATGATGGCGGACAACTGAGCCCGGGCTTTTCGAGCACATCCGCACTCGAGTCATTCGGGCATAACAATCCGCGTCAGTGAAATAAACGCTCCCGGCGACAAAAACGTCCTGATAATTCGCGCATCGCGTTGCCAGAACGAGCATACTAAAAATGACAATTTCAATCGCGATCAACGCGCCGCGTCCGATGCGTCGGAAAAAAATTGTCATTTCAAGGTTCGATTCTGAACACTGACCCTTGAAAACTGAACTCTGAAAATGAAACTGGGCCCGCCAGGATTCGAACCTGGGACCAAGGGATTATGAGTCCCCTGCTCTAACCGCTGAGCTACAGGCCCATTTTACCTACGAAAACACGGCGCAGTTTCTATGCTCCGAAAAGTAGGTGTTGACATTTATTGCCGTCATGAGACCATCGGCAGCATGAAGAAACCACAACTCGCAGTCCGTCCGTGTTCTCATCCGAAATTCAAGTTTGTCGTTGACCTTCGCGCATACGGCGGAGGTCGCAAGTTTTTCAAGTTCAAATCGGAAGCGGAAGCAGAGGTTGCTCGCCAAAAGAATTTGTTGGAGAAACACAGCCGGGAAGCGGTCGGTCTGTCGGCGCGTGAGCTTTCCGAGTTTATCACCGCGCGCAACAGGCTGGCCGAGTACCGAAGGACAATCGCCGATGCTGTTGCTCGCGAGATCGAATATCAAGAGCGCGTGCTGCGCTGCAATACCACGGTAGATCAATTGGCGGAGGAAGTCGTCGAATCGAAGCGCAGAGATGGACGTTCAGAGGCTTACGTCAACGATCTGCGCAAACGGCTTAGGCGATTCTGTGAGCAGTTTGGGAAACGCACGATTGCCAGCATCACGGTCGAGGAACTGGATAGTTGGTTGCGCGATTTACCGCATTCGCCAAAGAGCCGGTTAAACTTTCGGACAAACGTCGGCGTCCTGTTCTCCTTCGCGTTCAATCGCCGAATGATTCCGTTCAATCCGATCGTGCACACCGCGAAACCGAAGCTGGTTGATAAACCACCGGAAATTTTTGCTGTCGATGAATTGCGCGCGCTTCTGGAAGCAGCGCAACGCACGGAGCCTGATGTTGTGCCGATGATTGCGATTTCCGCGCTCGGAGGACTGCGTGACTCTGAAGTCAAGAGACTCCATTGGCGTGAGGTCGATCTCACACGCGCTCATATTGAAATCACCGCGGCAAAAGCAAAATCTGCGCGTCGCCGCATTGTCCCGATACAACCTAATCTCGCGCTCTGGTTAAGGCCATATGCATCACTGAGCGGTCCGGTCGTGCCGGAAGGTTATCGTCCGAAACTCGACCGTGTGCGCAAAGCTGCTGGCCTAACAAGTTGGCCTAATAACGGATTGCGGCACAGCTACGCGTCATATCGTCTGGCGGCAATTCACGATGCGCCGCGCGTGGCGAGCGAGCTTGGTCACGGCAGCGTGCAAATGCTTTTCGCCAATTATCGGGAGCTGGTGTTGCCATCAGAAGCGCAACGGTTCTGGGAAATCATGCCACCGGAAGCGACGGCCAATGTTGTTGCGTTTGGTCGGTGAATTTCCTTACTTGCGAATCGCAGCGCATGTGAAGTAAGATTACGCAATGCGAAAGGATTTGGCGCGTGACGAGGCCGAAAAGCGGCACAGTGCGTTTAAGGCTGCAACCATTCAAGCCGCGACCGCTGCGCTCAATTACGCGCAGCATGACACGACACTTCACCAGACACACGCTCGCGGACGGCTTCACGGTTTGACCAATAATCAAAAGAAGAAAAATTTTCACAAGCAAGCGCGGGAAGTCGCGTATTTGAAGGCCGCGTTGTAGCGGCGCTCAACTGTTCTTTTTTCAAAATTTAACGTTTCAAGAATACGGGGAAAACTTGAGCAAAA
>DASXNN010000064.1:0-59103 GCA_036495045.1 Candidatus Udaeobacter sp. | reverse complement strand
ATCGTCGCTCACGGCTCGACCGTGAATCCGGATTCGAGCGCGCCGACGCTGGCGCACGCAACGGAAATTCGGCGCCGAAAAGTTTTTGCTGATGTGGAATGCGCCTTTTGGAAGGAAGAGCCGAGCCTGCGTGACACGCTCTTTTTGTTTGATCCTGAAGAAGTTCGCGAAGTTTACGTCGTGCCGAATTTTATCAGCGAAGGTTATTTCACTCAGACGGTGGTTCCGCGTGAGCTTGAGTTGAAAGGGCACATCACCAAACGTCCGAGCGGCCAAATCTGGAAATATTGTGAACCGGTCGGAAATCATTCGATGATGACTCAATTGCTACTCAAACGGGCGGGCGAAGTCGCGCAAGATGCCGAGCCGGCCGAGACCAGTTTGCTGATCGTGGCGCACGGGACGGATTTGAATGAGAACAGCGCGGTGGCGGCTAAACGCGAAGCGGAAAGAATCCGTGGCCTCGCAAAATATGCGGATGTGTTGAACGTTTACATGGAAGAGCCGCCTTTGGTCTCCGATTGGCAAAAATTGACGACGACAACGAACGTCGTGGTAGTTCCTTTTTTCATCTCTGATGGACTTCACAGCTACCAAGACATTCCGGTGCTGCTTGGAATTACGAAGGAAAGATCGACCCGCCTTCGGTCGCCCAAGCAGGTTACGGCGCGGCAGGCAACGCCTTCACCCGCGGCACGCGGTGAGGTTTTCCGGCACAATCCCTACCAGATCGATGGTCGCTGGCTATTCTATGCGCCGTCCATCGGCACCGATTCAGGCTTCGCCGATATCATTATCGACCAGGCAGCAAAATTTGACTCCGAAGGCCTTCGAAAGTTTATCGCGAAAAGTTGAAATCTCGCTCGCGCTTGTTTTCTTTTGCACGAGATTGCACTCCCGCGAATGAAAGAAACGACATGCAAGAACCTGCAGGCGATCGGCGCCTTTGCGCTGGCCGGCGGCTGCACGCCGAAGCGACTGAGGCAGCTCGCGGAAATGATTCGTGCGGCGCGCAATTATCGCTGGATTGGCATTTACAAAATCGTGAAGGACGAATTTGTCATCCTTGCGGAAACGGGTGATGAACCGCCGGCGTATCCGCGGTTTCCAATTAGTCAAGGCTTATGCGGGGCGGCGCTGGAATCTGGCAAACCCATTATTGTTGGCGACGTGCGGCACGATCCGCGCTATTTGCCCACTTTTCACACAACGCGCTCCGAGATCATTGTCCCGATGATCAATGAGCACCATAAGATTCTTGGAATGCTGGATACCGAGAGCGAAAAGGTGAACGCCTTCGGCAACGAAGATCGACAATTCCTCGAACGCGCGGCTGGACTAATCGCGCATTGCCTTCATTAGAACGTGCGCGCGGCGGTCGCGCCCTACCAACTGAATCGGCGCAATGGCAGATTCCATCGAGCGTGCCCTCGAATCTGCACTGACCGATTGTTTTTACATCGGGCAAATTCTGGTGCGGAAAACGAGCGCTGGCGAATTTGTAATTTCACATCGGGAGGACCAAGAGCGCGGGCACCTGAAACTTTTTCACAATACCGAAGATGCGATCGATCTGAGCAAGTTCGATGACAGCGGCAATTACCGCCCGCTCAAAACCGCGCCCAATTTGCAGCATGGCTGGCGCCTGCAACTTGCGACAGTCGATGATCTGAGGCGCTCCCTCGACTATTTTTACCCTGGCAGACTTGCCGTTTTCGCCGCTTGGAAAGGAGGTCCACTCGCGAGCGCGCCGTTGCGCGAAACTTTGGATAGACAATCGGGGATGTACCGGGTCGCCGCGAAGATTTCAGACGAGCAGGTCGATCGCGTGGTTGGAGATTTTTGCCGCTCTGATGGCGGATGTTTGCGCACGATTCTCTGGAAACGGGATAAGCAGGGCACGATTGCATCGACAAACTTGCCGCCGGAAAAGTTTGATCCGGCGTTTGATCAAACACTGACGACCGGGTCGCCGCCCCGGGCTATAACACCGAGGGTTATTCCATTACTTTGCCAGGGGCCGTGCAATCTGTTGGTGGCGGAATGCCGAAACGTCGTGAAAGAGGAGATCGACCTGTAGCGGCGCTCTGTCACCATCTCATTATTTTCCACGGCGATATTTGCGAGGGTTATAGACCGCCGCTACACCAGAAAAATGATTATCCGGGCGCGCGTCATCGTCACCATGGACGGCCCACCTATTGAAAACGGCGCGATCGCGGTCTCGGGAAATCGAATCATCGACGTTGGAAAATTTCCGGAGATTTCCGCACGCCACTCAGGACAACAGCTTGTCGACCTTGGCGAGCAAGTGATGCTGCCGGGATTAATCAACGCGCATTGCCATCTCGATTACACCTGTTTGCGCGGTCAAATTCCACCAAAGAAGTCCTTTGCTGATTGGATTCGCTCGATCAACGCGGAAAAGGCAAAACTCTCCGCGCAAGATTATCTGGCGTCGATAACGGAAGGATTCGCTGAGGCAAAGAGATTTGGGACGACGACGATCGCAAATCTGACCGCGTTTCCAGAATTGATCCCTCAGATTGCTTCACCAATTCGGACTTGGTGGTTTGCGGAGCTGATCGACGTGCGTTCGCCGGAACGCGCAAATGAGCTTGTCGATCGTGCAATTAGCGCGCTGAAACGGACGAAGGATTCGAGCGGCGGGATCGGGCTCGCGCCGCACGCGCCGTTTACAGCTTCCACGAATTTGTATCGGCGCTGCGAGGAAATTGCGCAGCGCGAGAACATTTTGCTGACGACGCATTTGGCGGAGTCGCGCGAGGAGATGTCGATGTTTCGCGACGGGGCGGGGCCGCTCTACGATTTTATGAGAACCAACGGGCGGCCGATGGATGACTGCGGGCATGATACGTCATTCGCCTTCTTTGTTAACGCCAGCGGCGCGCCCGGCGGTCGCGCCCTAGCAGCGGGATGGATCGTCGCGCATTTAAACGAATTAGCAAAGCGCGATTTCGAACTACTCGAAACGTTCAGCGGCAAATTTCATGTGGTGCATTCGCCTCGCAGTCACGATTATTTCGCGCACAGTGCATTTGCTTTCGAAAGATTGCGCGATCTCGGATTCAACATTTGCCTCGGCACCGATAGTCTCGCGAGTAACGAGAACCTGAGTTTGTTCGCCGAGATCCGCGCTTTTCGACACGGCGAACCCGCGGTTTCGCCGAAAGAAGCGTTGGAAATGGTCACAGTACATGGAGGACGCGCTCTTGGGAGGCCGCAGACCATCGGCCGCATTCGCGCCAACTATTTCGCGGACTTAATCGCAATTCCGTGCAGTGGAATAACAGACGTCTTCGAAGAAATCGGGGCATTCGATCGGCCCGTTGATTGGATGATGGTGAATGGAAGGATGTAGTGCACGCCTCCAGTCCGCCAGTCGGACGGACTCGCCCAGTGGCGAGCTTGCGACCGATTTAGAAAACAGAAGCGGGACGCGTCTGCTCCTGCTAATCTGTGTTATGAACGAAAATGCGCCGAGCACGCGCGAGATGGAGCGCATCAACTGGATCGAATTTCGTGAATGGGTCCCGGCGAAAATTCAGACGGTCTTACTCCCATTGGGAACTCTTGAGCCACACGGCGTCGCGCCTAACGGCACGGATATTCTCGCACCCGTGGCGATGGCGCGCGAGATCGCACCGCGGGTCAACGCGATGGTCGCACCGGTAATTCCGTATGGATTCACGGGCATCCTCGACGCATATCCCGGGAGCTTCACCATTCCCGAAGACGTCTTTCGCGCTTATGTCCGCGCAGTGCTCGCCGGTCTGGTGAAGAACAAGTTCAAAAACATTATCTTGCTCAACGGCCACGGCGGAGGGCAGACCGCGGTTCTTAGTGCACTCGTGCAGGAAGTCGGACGCGACACTGGCACGAGAATTTTGACTGTGAACTGGTGGTCTTATTGCAGCGATGTGACGCTCGAAGTTTTCGGCGAGGACGGCGGTCATGGAGCGGAAAATGAGACCGCATACGTCATGGGGGTCGACCCAGCTCTCGTTCAGAAAGACCATTACAAAGCTGAGATGGCGACTGCGCTTCCCCTGGCAAATACGTGGAGCGCATATCCTTTTCCATCGACAATCATGCTTTACAAGGAAGGTCAGGGTTATCCGACGTTCGATCCGGTAAAAGCAAAGACCTATTTCGCGAAAGTGAACGACAAGATCGCCGGCCTGATTCAGGAAACGATCGCGAAATGGGACATGGCGGGAATGTGAGCGTCCTCCTGGACGGCTTGATCCTGTAGCGACAACCGTACCGGGCTGCGATTCCAAGTTCCGCAGACGGCACGCCCGCCACTATAAGTTGGCGCGCGAATTGCTTGCCTGCCGTTGGCTGAGCCCATAAACTCGATATATGGCCGGGCAAGGAATGCATCAGTGGCAAAATTTTGCCCTGCAACAAGTTCTCTCGCCGCAGCTCCAGCAAAGTCTTCTCATCCTTCAGGTACCGCTGCTCGAGTTGCATAATCTGGTTCAGCAGGAAATGGAGACGAACCCTGTGCTGGAGGAGCTGCCGAGTGAGTTGAGTCCGGAAGAACGCAATGGCGCCGAATCTTCCGCAGACGATAATTTCAAAGAAGAGTTCGAGAAGCTGGCGACGCTGGACGAGGAATGGCGCGATTACATGGCGCAATCGGGCAGCTACACCGGCGGTTCCCAGGAGGCGAAAGATAAGCGCCAATTCTTTTTTGATTCCATCGCTGTGCAGGAAACGCTTCAGCAACATCTGATGACGCAACTGAACCAGACCGTGCTCAACGCCAACGATCGCAAAACGGCAGAGCTGATCATAGGCAACATCGACGATAACGGCTTTCTCCAAAGCACGCCGCAAGAAATGGCGCTCAGCTCCGGCATCGCGAAAGAAGATTTCGAGAAGATGCTTGCACTCATCCAGGGTTTTTATCCGCCGGGCGTGGGCGCGCTAGATTTGCGCGACTGCTTGCTCATTCAACTCCAGCGTGAGGGAAAAGAGAGCAGCCTCGAATACAAAATCATCTCCGATCACATGGAGGATTTGGGCAAGCGACGTTTTCCAGAAATCGCGCGACGGATGAACATAAGCGTGGAGGAAGTGCAAAAGTGTGCCGACAACATCGCGCACCTAAATCCGCGGCCCGGCCAGGCATTCGCTGCTGCTCCGCAAAACTATGTGCTACCCGACGTCACGGTCGAAAAAGTGGACGGCGATTATCAGATTATCCTGAACAACGAGCAAATTCCGCATCTGCGGATCAGCAACATCTACAAGGACATCATCGCGCAGAGCGACAACGGCAGCGAAGTCAAAGATTACATCCGCGACAAAATCCGGAGCGGCAAATTCCTGATCCGATCGATCCACCAGCGTCAGCAAACCATTTCCAATATCGCGCAGCAGATTGTTTCGCGGCAGCGAGATTTTCTAGATCACGGCTCGTCTCATTTGAAACCGATGACGATGAAGGAGATCGCGGATGCGGTGGGCGTGCATGAAACGACGGTGAGCCGCGCTGTTTCCGGCAAATACATGGCCACGCCCCAGGGTGTGTTCGAGATGAAATACTTTTTCACGCCGGGCTATCAAACCGCCACCGGCGAATCGATGAGCAACACCAGCGTGAAAGAAGCTATCCTGCATCTGGTGAAACACGAGGACGGCAACACGCCGTTGAGCGACCAGGAGATCGTAGAGATGCTGAGCGAGCGCGGCGTTCCAATCGCGCGGCGCACCGTGGCCAAGTACCGAACCGAGTTGAATATTTTGCCGAGCAACATGCGGCGGAAATATTGACGCAAAGCGTCGATGATTCGCTAAAAGCGTTACGTCGCGGGGTCCGTGTAGTGGTAGCTGTGTCGAGCCGCAGAAAGCTCTGCCCGCAGATGCACGTTTCACGCTTCACGATTTAACAATTTCATTTCTCCGCGTCCCTCTGTGGCTTAATGTGGTGAGATGAATACTACCGCTCTTCGTGCCACCGTAATCGCCGAATGGCGTGGACTTCCCGAAAGGAAGATGCGACCCGATCGGTGGCAGTCACCGGCTGACGTGATTCCGAAGTTGATGCAGCGGCTCGGATTGCGCGAGCGCCTGCACGAAACTGAAGTGATCGACGCCTGGTCAAAGATTGTCGGAGAATTCATCGCCGCGCACTCATCTCCCGTGGCATTGCGCGAAGGCATTCTCTACGTCCGCGTCCTCCAACCGGCCCTGCATTATGAGCTGGAACAGGTCTCCAAGGTCGACATCTTGCGAAAGCTGAAAAAACGTTTCGGCGGGAAAGTTATTCGAGACGTCCGCTTTCGCGTTGGGTGATCCGCATCGTTAACAATCCTAACGCTTCTTTCCGTACACGACCGCGCCGCGGCTAAACAAATTGAACATTTCCCAGATTCTTTCCTGAACTTCGACCTTCAGATTCCCTAGAGCTAGTGCAGGAGTTATTTCGATGAAACCATTTCCGTGACTCGTGGCGCTCCTCTGTTTTGCTTTACACGGCAAAGCATCTTTTGCTAAAGCTCGGGCACCGTAGCGGGGCTTGTCGTATCGGATTCTCAGTTTCAAAGATCACAAAATTGGCATGAAGACACGTTCGAGACATAAAGGGAAAGTTCCTCCCACAGAATCACTCCACAAATTAATCGCCTATCAAATATATGAGGATGACTTTGCACCAATACGCCCTGCGCCGCGTGAACGCAGGTGGATGGATAGTGCGGGCCGAAAATTCCCGTATCGGTGCCTCCCGCTGGTGATGGCGAATCAGTACGGCTGGGAAATTCTGTCCACCCATCACGTCCGCGCCAGTTGGGATGGCACGTCGAAACCAGAGGGCTTGTACGTCGAAAACCTGTACGGGGATGGTCCCCTGTACTGCTACTCTCACTTCGGCGAAGGAGTGCTGACTTTTCAAATTCCATTCCTCTTCAAAACGCCCGATGGCTGGAATTTGATGGTCCGTGGCCCCATAAACAGTCCCAAAGACGGAATCGCAGCTCTGGATGGCATTATTGAAACAGACTGGGCTCATTCAACATTCACCATGAACTGGCGCTTTACGAGAGCATGCACCGTCGAGTTCGCGCTGGGAGAACCCATTTGCCTCTTCTTTCCGATTCAAAGGGGCGTGCTTGAGATGTTCCGCGGCGAATTTCGCATGTTGGAATCCGACCGGGAACTTGAAAAGAAATTTCGAGAATGGTCTGCCAGCCGAGATCGGTTTCTTTCAGGACTTGAAAAGGGGAAACCGCAGATCGTTGAACAAGGCTGGCAGAAAGATTACATGCTGAATGCGAAAGGCAAAAAGCCACTCGCGCATCCATTCGCAAATAAAACGTCGTGGATTGAGCGAGAACGGATGGATGGTAATCATGATGATTCTGCAAGCATGTAGTGCGGTCTTTGGACCAGCATGAGCGGTCATCCTCACACTTACTATGTTCGAACTGCGAAGAGGTTCCGCGAAAGGCGATATTTGTTAGTCAAAGGAATATTGCCACAGACGATTTTGGAATATTTGAAAGTGTACTATGCCGTTCTTCTCGCCAACAACAGATTCTCTAACGATAGCGAATGTCCGTCATCACTGTCTCTCGGCGGCGATGCAGCGCTAGATGCTGTCCTGGAATGGATTCGACCGGAGGTCAGCCGACTCGTCGGATTCGATTTGGCGCCGACCTATTCCTATACACGTCAATATGCGAGAGGTGAGGTGCTGACCCGACACACGGACCGTGATGCTTGCGAGATCTCGGTAACCGCATCAATCCAAATTCCGAAAGGCGCCGGACCATCGGTTGTACATCTAAAACCTCTTAACTTTCAAGAAACCAAGGTCGAAATGTTCGAGGGCGACGGATGTGTGTATGCTGGCACCGAGGTCGAACATTGGAGGGAACGATTTCGCGTCGGGGGATATATTCAACTTTTTCTGCACTTTATCGCGAAGCACGGCCGCAATTATCCTAGACTGATGTTCGACGGACGAGAATGTCTCGGTGCAGCGCCGAGGAAAGCAAACCTTAAAAAGGCTTGACATTAGATATAGAGCGAATCAACCCTCTTGGGTAACGTATGGCAAAGAAACGGAAAAGTAAGCCGAAACGGCAAGTACAACTACACGGAACATTCACGGTTAAAGGGCCTCGCGCGCCGCAAGGACCCCGCGCGTTGGCAGGACCCCGTGCGCTGGCAGGTCCCCGCGCGCTACAAGGGCCTCGCACGGTTAAAGGTCCCCGCTCGCCGGGTTGAAGCCCGTAGCGTCCACAAGTCTCGCCTTGGCGGACAACAAATCGGGCAGGTTCACTTCGGCGCGGGCGAGGCGACGAGTTTCTGGAAACGCGAATCATTCCGGAGCGGATCGAACATCGGATCCAGCCGGAGCACCGCAGGAGTGAGCGGTCCGCTTTGTGTAGCCAGCGGACCAGCGTACGGTATCGACAGCAGCTTCTGTAAGGCCGCTATTGCGCGGTCAACTTCGCCCATTTGAGCCGCCACTCGGGCGAGGACCTCGATCGGAGCGGGACCAGTTATCGCGTCTTTCTCGGCGGGATTCGCGGCTATTGCCTGCTCCGACAGAGCCAACGCGGCAGATTTGTCACCGAGGCACATATTGGTCAGCGCGAGATCTCCAAGGAGGTAATAATTTTCCGGCTGTTCTTTGAGGAAAGAGTCCAGTTCGCTGCGCGCCTGTCGCCAACTTTCCTCTGCACCGCTGTGGTCGCCAGCGACTTCGTGCGCCCAGCCCAACCAAAAGCGCAGTTCGCCATTCATGTAACCCAACGCTGGATCAGGCTTGGCCAAAATTTCTTTTAACCGAGGGATGATTTGCATGGGGCGGCGCTCCAGGATCGCTTGGTAAATCTGCGTTTCAAGGGCAGCGGACTCGTCGGCGCCTGGACGAAGCGGAGCAAGGAGCGCCGAAGCGCGCGGCAGATCGCCCTCGGCTTGTGCAACAGCTGCCTTTAGCGCAATCGCATCAGCATCATCCGGTGTGATATCGAGCACTTGTTCAAGCTTCCGCAGCGCTTCGGCGAAATGCCGAAGTGCGATATAGGAAAGCGCATGCTGGCTCAGTAATGTAACATTGCGCGGATCGAGCCGCTCGGCTTCATTGAAGTACGACTCGCTCCGGTCCCATTGGCCTTGCCTCCGCATGACATAAGCCAGCGATTCAGGAATTCGGCTGCTGTTAGGCAGAAACTGACGTGCTTGTTCAAAGTACCGAACCGCGGTGTTGTAATCCTTAAGACAAGCGTAGTGGTAGTAGCCCTTGGCCATCAGCGCCTCGCCGAGGCTGGGCTGAAGAGCGAGCGCGGTTTCGGCTGCCTGCCGCGCCTCCTCACGGAGAGCGACAGTTGGTTGAAGAGTCAGGGTAATGTAGCCGAACGCATCCACGCTTGAGAGCAGCGCCCAACTAAGCGCGAACTTCGGGTCAAGGCGTACCGCTTCCCTTAAGTATTTCTGTGCGGCAAGGCCGTTGGCGGGAGTATTTAGCGCTTTTAGACTATAAGCCAAGCCGCGCAGATAAGCATCGTAAGCTTCAGGATTGTCCGTTGGCCTAGCGGTGATGACTTGCTCTTCTTGACCGGTGAGGTGTGCTCGCAGTTGATCTGCTATTGCCTTTGCAACGTCGCTCTCGACCGAAAAGATGTCGGTCAGCTTGCGATCGAAGGTATCAGCCCAAAGATGGGAATCATTGTCCGCCTTGATCAGCTGTACATTCACCCGCACTGCATCTCCGCTCTTTTGCACGCTTCCTTCCAGGATGTGAGCGACGCCAAGTTGCTTTGCGATCTCAGGCAGGTTTTCAGGCGCGCTTTTATACTGCTGCGTCGAGGTGCGCGAGATCACTTTTAGGTCGGCGATCTTGGATAAGCGCGTTAGAATTTCGTCCTGGATTCCGTCTGCAAAGTAGGCGTTGGCCTTCTCTTCACTTCGGTTTTCGAAGGGTAAGACGGCGATCGATTTTTCCGGAATCGCTGCCGCCTGTAGTACCGGTCCGGCCTGTCGCTTCAACACACCCACATACACGCCAGCAAGCGCAAGAAGAGATAGCGCCGCGATGCCACCGACAAGCAACGCTTTCTTGTTTGAGATCCTGCCCGGGGCCGTCCTTGTTCTCGTCTGCACCGCTGCAAGCTCCAGCCGTTGCGCAACCTCTGCCGTCGATTGCGGACGTCGCAACGGATCCTTGGCCAGACATGCTGCGACCGCATCTTCCCAAACCTGGGGAACTAACGCCGGCTCGATATCCAATTCTTTCCGCCGCTCCGTCATCAAAGGAGCAACCCGCTCGCAAATCTGCCGATCGATATTGCCCGAATAGAACGGCGGCTTGCCCGTTAGCAATTCATAGATGCTCGCGCCTAGCGAGTAGATGTCGTCCAGTTGCGTAGAGCGCTCGCCGTTTAGCTGTTGCGGACTCATATAGATGAGGGTTCCGCTACGACCTTGCTCAATCGTCAACCGACTCGCTGAATCGCCGAGACTGCGCGCTATCCCAAAGTCTGACACTTTCAGATCCCCCTGTTGATTCACCATCAGGTTTGCGGGCTTCAGGTCACAATGGATAATCTTGGCGCGATTGTGCGCGTAATCGAGCGCGTCACAAAGCTGACTTATCCAGATTGCGATCTCCTCCGGCTCAAAGACCTTCCGCTCTTTCTCCGCTCGCAAGTTCGATAGCGTCTCGCCATCGACATACTCCATCGAAATGCAGCCGGAGCGTTCGTCGTGTATGAAGTCGTGAATGCGAACGATGTGCGGATGCGTCAAGTCGAGGCAACGCTTTGCCTCTCGCTTGAGCTGGTCAAACACCGCATGATCTCGAATCATCAGGTCGGGAAGAAATTTCAGCGCGACATCGCGCTCCAGTTCTTCGTCGCGTGCCAGCCAGACAATTCCCATTCCGCCGCGCCCCAGGACCTTGACCAGCGTGTAGCGGCCAAAGGCTCTTTGCCCGCCGGCGAACTCACGCGACGTTGCGCCTGCGACATCGCCCGCGCGTTCGTTAGTCACCTTGACAGAGTATACATTATTAGGTTGGAAGGAAGTTTAAAGCTGGAGGGGCGGAGCTCCTGCAACGCCTCTTCGGATTCACGCGGGGCCGCAGGAGCTCGCTCCTTCAAATGAGACACTTTGCGTCTACCATGACTTTTTGGTAGAACCTTTCTGTGTGAACGCGTCCCAAGAGGAGGGTGCCTGGTTAGAAGCAGCCGATGGTAAACGCCATCCGATACAGGGCAGTTGTTCGCTCGGACGGACTGCCGCCAACACGATCGTATTGGAATCGTCGAAAGTGTCGCGCCGACACGCGCTGATTCATCTGCAAAATATCGGCGAACCCTGGCTGATAGATTTCGGCAGCAGCAACGGAACGTTTTTGAACAAGCGGCGGATTCATCAACCGGTTCGGCTGAGCGATGGCGATCAAATCACAATCGGAGATGAGGTTTTCAAATTCCGTCAGCCGCTCGCGATTTCAGACGAATACAAAACGGTCGTGGCGCAACGAACGTTGCGGGAAATCGAGAACATTCCTTGCTGGCTTCTCGTTGCGGACATTCGCAGTTTCACGTCGCTCAGCCGCAGGATGCAGAGTGAGGACCTGGACGTTCTTCTCGGAGCGTGGATTTTCGCTTGCAAGGAGATCATCGAGAACCACCACGGCATTATTAACAAATATCTGGGCGATGGTTTTCTTGCCTATTGGCCCGACGCCGCGACGACTCGGGAAGAAATCGTGGCGGTGATCTCCTCCCTCACAGAATTCCAGCAGAAAGGCGCGCCTGACTTCCGCTTCGTAGTGCATTTCGGACCAGTTGCGGTCGGCGGGATCGCATCGATGGGCGAGGAAAGCTTGATGGGAGGCGAAGTGAATTTGATCTTCCGTCTGGAAAAGCTAGCCGGCTCGTTAGGCGAACCTTGCGGTCTAAGTGAAACGGCGCACACGAAGCTCGGAGAACTCGTTCCGGCGCGTTCACTTGGCGAATTCGAATTAAAAGGCTTCGAGGGGAAACGCGCCTTTTTCGCTCTTTAGCTGTGGTTGCGGTATTAGAGGCTTTCCCCTTAGGCTCTGGACCATTTCAACGAGGTGGTGGCGAAATCTCACCGTTGGCGAAGCGATTGCGCTTATGCGACCGAGATCTTCTCTTCTACCGGATTCGTTCCGTGGCTCTGTCTCACACGTGATCGCCCGAATGTTTATGGCGATCTTTGAAGGTAAGCTCGGCAATGCCGGATTTATCGAGCTCGCCCAGACCTTCTGCAATCATGCGGCTGTATTGTTCCTTGGTCGCGCGAGCGAGAGGTAACTCAAGGCCGAGGCTGCGCGCAAGATCGAGCGCGATGCCACTGTCTTTGGCGGCATGAGCTGCGGAGAAAAAGCAAGTGTGCTCGCGATTTTGCATGTCTTCTCCGTCGGTTTCGAGCACACGCGAGGCTGCGCCGGTTTGTGAAAAAACCTGTCGCAACATTCCCAGGTCCAGACCCAGCGCCGTGCCAAGTGCAAGCCCTTCAGCCAGGCCAGCTGTGTTAATGTTCATTACCATATTAACGAGCGCTTTTACCTTGGCGGCTTCGCCAGACTTGCCGACATAGCGCACGACTGAACCGATCTCCTTCAAGATCGGTTCAGCTTTGCGGAATGTCTCTTCATCTCCGCCGCACATCAGATAGAGCTTACCGTCGCGTGCCTGGGTGATGCTCGAGGCCATGCATGCTTCGAGACTCTCCGCGCCGGCTTGATGCGCCAGCTTCTCAACATCGATCTCCACCCCCGGCGAGATTGTCTCGCAGTTGATGAATAATTTGCCTCGTGCATTTACGAGTAAGTTGTCACCAGCTCCGGTAAAGATCTGCCGCACCGCGTTGTCATCAGTCACCACCGTGAAGATCACGTCCGATTCTGCCGTGACTTCCGACAAATCCTGGCTCGCCGCGCAACCAACTTCGGCAGCGACAGCTGTAGCTTTCGCGCGGTTTATATCGTAAACCGCCGTAATCTGGAACTGCCGATCTTTCAAATGGCGCGCCATGTTCGCGCCCATGCGGCCGACTCCGACAAACCCGACATTCATAGGCCAGATTTCTGAGGGTTGATTCTTGAGGGTTGAGGTCGTGATGCGGATCGGCGCCCGGAGGTAAAAATCGTCGTCGGTTCGTCTGCCTCAGATACCAGAGAAGCAATTCTTTTCTCGGGAGTAAAATCCCCGTCCCGAATCAGCTCAAGGCAGTATACGCTTTCGTCCGCTTCTTCGGCCACCGTTCCCAACTTGGAAGCAAACTCTGCACGCGAGCGAGGGCGACATGCTGTGCGGTAATTCGCACCGACCGACGTAGCACTTCTCGCGAGCTGGTTCGCTAGTACCTTTCCACCGATCGTCTTTGGCAGATGTTCGATGAGCTTTAGGACTCGCAGCGCGAAATCTTTGGTTCTCTGCTGTAATTCCGCGCTCTTCCCCTTCACATCAAACCTCGACCATCAAAGATCAAACTTCGTTAGACTTGCCCAGCAAAGAAAGGATTGTGAGTCTTTTCGTCGCCAACCGTGGTCATCGGCCCGTGACCTGGACATATGATGGTTTCATCGGGCAGCGTTAAGATTTTCTCGAGATTATTTCGCAACGCATCCCGGTAGGAAACATTTCCACCACCCATGGAGCCGGCGAAAAGCGAATCTCCCACAATGGCGATGGGGCGCCCAAGACCGGTCACCACATATGTCATTCCACCGGTTGAGTGGCCCCAGGTAAGCCGCGTGTCGATCTCCAGTTTGCCTAGCCGAAAACGTTTTCCCTCGCCGATTGATTCTGCGCCCGGAACTGGTTCGCGCGCCGGAGCGAAAACTTGCCCTCCAGTTTCTTCGCGCAGGCGTGGCAGATCCGCGACATGATCGGAGTGTGCGTGCGTAAGTAGAATTAGTTTCACACTTAGCTTCTCACTATTCGCAAAATGCAGCATTCCACTGGAATCGGCGCCAGTATCAAAAACTGCTGCCGCACGGCTCGCGGTATCCCAGACCAGATAGGCATTGACGGCCATGCCGTGATAATGGGTGTTGAATTGCGCGAGGCCTTCCCGCTCATCAATTTTTTTCGGATGCCATTCATTCTTGGCGATCTCGCAAAGTGCTCGCGCCGCAAGGCCCAGGACCGGCGCAATGCGCAAAAGCGCCAGCTCATCGAAATCGCCCTCCCGCAGTTTGCGGATTTTTTGCGAGCTGACTCGCGCTTTTTCTGCCAGTTCGGTATCGGAGATCCGCAAACCGCGTTGCGCTTTACCAACGATGTCAGCGGCGTTGTCTTCGAGCGGGATCATTCTCGTTGCTCAAATGTTTATCGGTTGCACTTCTTCAGCGATATATCGTCACAAGGTCGTCACACTGACGACATTGGAGTTGACGCTGGTTCCTCCGCTATCGTGGGCGCGCACCCGATAATAATAGGTCCTGCCAGCACTCAACCCGCTCACACTCCGGCTGGCGATGTTGCCCACGTCGAGGTTCTGATATCCGGTCAGGTAGCTGCTAAGGGTACTGCTGGTGGATACATCTATCTTATAGCTCGTGGCTCCCTTCACACTGCTCCAGTGGGCCGTAAAGCTAGTGGTGGTCACGTTTGTGGCAGCGCTGGCCTTAGGCGCCGCGGGCACGGTCGTCACGCTGATGACGTTGGAGTTGCCGCTGGTTCCTGCGCTATTGTGGGCGCGCACCCGATAATAATAGTTCGTACCAGCGCTCAACCCGCTCACATTCCGGCTGACGACGCTGCCCAGGTCGACATTCTGATATCCGACCAGGTAAGTGCCAAAGGTGCTGGTGGTGGACACATCCAGCCGGTAGCTCGTAGCTCCGATTACACTGCTCCACTTAGCTGTAAAGCTGTTGGCTGTCACGTTCGTGGCAGCTTTGGTAGTAGGCGCTGCGGGTATTACAAGATCGTAACCGATCACGTCGAGATTAATGCCTTCGGGCGAGCTGGCGGTAACGTCGGAGTACTGGCCCGGGCAACCGAACGCATTCTGCACATATGGGTGAGGCTGTGGGCAGATAGTGCTGCTCAGCCAATCCCCGAAATCGAAGGCCGACGAGTTCTGATTGAAATTGACGACGTTGGTGGTTCCACTGTTGATCGAAAAATAGCGCGTGCCGGACGAAGTGAGGTTTCTCTGGCCGGCGGACGACCAACTGAACAGGTCCTGCGGCCTGAGATTGCTGCCACCCAAGTTCAAGCGGGATCCAAGACCTAGAACCTCGTCCGTCTCGTGCTGGACCTGACGCTGCGCGTCATAACTACTACTGCTGGGAGGCCGGGTGAATGCGTACGAGATCCCGGAATTGAGCGTAACAATTCCATCGTATGGGCCGCCAATAGCCACAGTTCCATCCGCGAACATCCCTGGCGGCGTGATCTGTCCAACCGCTCTCCCGTTGGCGCTCGAAACAGCTATGTTCGTGGATAACGCACCCGCTGGCAGGCTGGCCGTCGCAGCCGTGTCATTAGCCGTCTTTGCATCGGCTTTCAGAGCGTTGATAAAAGTGCTCCACGCGATGAAATATATCGGAAAATCGCTTCGTGAGACCCCAGTGCCCAACAGAGTGCCATTGGGCGCCTTGTTAGAGTACCGAAAAAGGATGGACACAGTGATTGCGTCTTTGAAGAGTGACTGATATTTTGCGATGGCTTGGTTGATCACGGACTGGATCGCTGCCGACTTCAAGTTGCCCGTAATAGAAATATCGAACGTTGGAGTGATGACCAGCCCGATCACAGTAGCTAAGGTTGTGGCAGTCATGACCTCCGAGCTGTTACCTGTGCCGAGCACATTGTAAGCCCGCACCCGGTAATAATAGTTCGTGCCCGGACTCAATCCGCTCACAATGCGACTCGTTATATCGCCTACATCCAAATTCTCGTAACCGCTAACGAAGCTGTTGAACGAGGGAGTGGCGGAGACGTCAAGCCGGTAACCCATAGCTCCACTCACGCTATTCCAATTAGCCATAAAGCTACTGCGAGTCGGCGCCATCACCGATCGCGGCGGAGCAACATCACTTGGCGCTGGATTCTCGGTCAAAGACTGCTCATATATCGCGCCGGTTTTTGTTTCCGGGATAACATCTTCTCTCCACGAGATATGCTCTCCCGCCACCGGTTGGAGAGGCGAGGCACTGGGACTCTGATTTTGCGTGGGCGCCTGTGCTGATGCCGTTGCGCCGGGGTAAAACCCCAGAGCAAGCAGTGCCAAGAGCGGGCCCGCGAAGAAAAGGACCAGGACGACTAAGATACGTAGATGAAGGAGAGCAGCCTGGGAGAGGGACTCTCTTTTCATGGAAGTCGATTTGATTTGTTAATTAGTTTCACGTTTCATTATTGAACTGAGACGGCTATTCGCTATCCGGAAATGCGCAAGCCGCGTTGCGATTTTTGCCCACGATATCCCCAATTGCCCTCGAGTGGAATCATTTTTCTATTCGCTAAAGGTTCATCGGTTGCCGTTCTTGAGCCATGCGCACATCGATAATCCGATCCAATGCTAGTTTCTCAAGCGCCTTCGCAACGTCGAGTACCGAATACGTATTGTCCGATTCTTTTTCCATCGATGTCATTGCGACATCATTGATGCCGCAAGGAATGATGTAATTAAAAGGGGAAAGATCGCCGCACACGTTCAATGCGAACCCATGCATGGTGATCCAATGGCGTACGCCGACCCCAATGGAAGCAATCTTGCGCCGGTCGACCCATACGCCCGTTAGCGATTCGCGTCGCGACGAAGCAATCCCGTAATGCGCGAGAAGTTCAATGAGCAACTGCTCAAGCCAGCGCAGATATCGATGTAAATCCTTTCCACAGCGGCCAAGATCGACAATCGGATAACCCATCAATTGCCCAGGCCCGTGATAAGTCGCCTGACCGCCACGGTTGATGGGAAAAAGCGGATGAGGCAGATGCGCCGCACCAAGCAAGCTGGATCTGTCCGGTGTGCGGCCGATCGTGTACACAGGCTCGTGTTCTAGCAAAAGCAGTTCGTCTTCCAACGAGCGATCCGCCCGTTTTTTCGCAAGGAGTTCTTCCTGCAATACGAGCGCGTCGGAAAATTCCACTCGGCCGAGCCAACGCACGCAAAGATTGACCCGTTTCACGCCCGAAGGGCAGCCGATTGCCTCAATCGGTTGGGTTGGCCAGCTCCTTGCATTTGCGTCTTTTCGATTCATGCCTGATTTCGGTTGAGGAGCTGCCTGACTTCGCTCGGCGCGGCGACATTCATATTTGCACGCCGCCCGGAACTCCGAGCCGAGCCGCCTCTTGCGAGCGCAAGTGCGTCAAGCCGATCGCGAGCGCATCGGCCGCGTCCGCTTCTGGCGTTTCCGTTAAGCCGAGAAGTACACGCACCATGAACGCGACCTGATGTTTGCCCGCTGCGCCAGTTCCCACCGTGGCCTGCTTGATCCGGTTCGGCGTGTACTCAAAGATGGGCAGGCCGTTTTCCGCAGCTGCCAGAATTGCCGCTCCGCGCGCGGCTCCCAAAACGATCGCAGTTTTATAGCTTTGTACATAGATGACCGACTCGAGCGCGCAACAATCCGGTTCGTGTTCGCGAATTAATTCGCCAAGGCGATCGCGAATCGCAACCAGACATGACGAAGAGCGGAGCGAACTCGCGTTGTGAATAGTCCCGAAATAGAGCGAGCGCGGTCTGCCATTATTGGCAGCGACAATCGCGACGCCGGTGTTGCGCAAAGAGGCGTCGATGGCAAGCACACGCATTGTCCCAGCTTAAGATCGCCACTCGCGCGTTCAACCCCGAAAGCTTTCGGCGTCAACACGGAATCGACAAATTCCAGAGCAACGGTTTTACTGCGCACCGTGGCGAAGAGTAGCAAAAAGATTAGCGGAGTTGGACATGACCAAATCAACGTGGCGGCGGCCATCATTCTGGTGCTGACTAGTCTGGCGAACGTTCCTTCTGCGACGGCCACGACGAAGGGTTTGAGTCAAATCGTGACGCCCGATTTGCAACCTGAAGGGAATCTCTCCTTAAGTCTGCAAATTCAGGACAAGCGGATTGCGAACCCATACGAATTGCAAGCCGAGCTTGGCCTGACGAAATGGGGTGAAGTAGCGGTGTTTCGCGGATTCCAACCGGACGATTGGATCTTGGCGACGGAGATCGGATTGTTTACAAAAGAGCCTTATCTTCTTTCCGTTGGGTTCATTAATTGGTCGCCTCACCTGAATGTAGATCCTCAACCGTTTATCGAAACTGGCTACTACACGGAGCATCACAAAGTGATCGCCGGGGCCCTTCATGCCGGCTACAAAAACGAAGCAATCCTCGGCTACGCCTATGATTTCAATCAGACGTGGCGAGTACAGGTTGATTGGATGAGCGGCTCTGAAAACTCATCGACGATCGGTTTCACCTGTAACATCACACGCGATTTCCAGTTCAACCCCGCGCTCTATGTCAATAATGGTCCGGGGCACGATCTGTTTGGCTACATAGTTTTCACTTACACATTTCATCTCTGGAGCGGCAAAAAAACAGAGCCACCCGGCTTTTAAAAAATGTGACGACTGCGTCAACGGCGCAAAATGATGCCGGAAAAATCGAAATCTTCGCGAAGCCGCATCAGCGCTGGTATGCTGATGTTCCGGCGCAGGACCAACCAGTTGGAATTTTTGCTTGCGCATCCCGGCGGGCCGTTCTTCGCCCGCAAGGATGACGGCGCATGGACGATTCCAAAAGGCGAGGCAGCTCCGGGAGAGGACCTCCTGACGCGCGCTCAGATTGAATTTGAAGAAGAAGTCGGCTTCCATCCCGAAAGCGGCCGGGACTGGATTGAACTCGGCTCGATTAAACAGAAAGGCGGCAAAACCGTACATGCCTGGGCCTTCGAAGGCGACTTGCCAGAACTCTTCGAACCCAAATCAAATTTGTTCGAAATGGAATGGCCGCCGCACTCCGGCAAACGCAAGCAATTTCCCGAGATCGATCAGGCGGTTTTCTTTTCGGAAGAAGTTGCAAGACGTAAAATCAAGCCGGCACAGGTTGCTTTTCTTGACCGTTTGCGGGCTGCGCTTGCCGAGTGACGCCATCGCGCGCCGAGAGTCTCGTGTTTAGCTTTGCGCCATCTACTCCACGGGGTTAATCAAACGTTGGTGCAGAAAAAGGACGATTCTATCGGTAAGCCGCTCGCCGCAGCGAGTTCGACCTTAACGACATCTCCGGAATGCGCGGACGAAATCTTTCTCGAGGGACCGCGCTCACGTTTTGCCGAATTTTTCACTCTTTTGCGAGTGATGCGCGATTTCCTGCGTGGATTTCGTACACTTCATTTCGTAGGCCCGTGCGTGACTGTATTCGGCTCAGCGCGGATTCAGCCCGATGATCCGCATTACGAGCTCGCCCGAAAAATGGGTGCGGCCGTTGCGCGCCTCGGGTTCACCGTCATAACCGGCGGCGGCCCCGGCATCATGGAAGCGGCAAACCGCGGCGCCAAAGATGTCGGTGGCCGCTCTGTGGGTTGCACCATTGAGCTACCGTCGGAGCAACCAGCAAACGCCTATCTCGATCGCTGCGTGCGGATGCATTATTTTTTCGTCCGTAAGGCGCTCCTAGTGAAATATTCCTACGCCTTCGTTGTCATGCCGGGTGGTGCGGGCACCCTCGACGAGTTATTCGAAGCGCTCACCCTCATTCAAACCGCGAAGATCAAAAATTTTCCCATCGTGATCATGGGGACTGATTATTGGAAAGAACTGATCGGCTTTATCGAGAAGATGGCGCAGCGCCGAATGATCGCCGATGCCGATTTAAAGCTGATTTACTCGACCGATTCCGTAGACGAGGCCATCGCGCACATTCGGAGTAAGGCGATCGAACCATTCGGGCTGAAACGCGTTGCGCGCTTACGAAAGCACTTCCCCTGGCTCGGTGAGCGCGGCTTACCAACACAGAGTGCGCAGCTATAGGAGGCGCTTCAACCCGCGATCGCCGCGAGCACGAGAAAAACGCATCCGACAACCCCGAAGAGTAAGCTCACGATCCAAAACCGGCGTCTTTTTGTAAGCGCGGAGATTGCCGCGATGGCAATCGCGATTTGGAACATCGTCACGCCGCGCGCAAACACTTCGTGCTTGTGAAAATTTGATTTGGCGGCGGCTTCCTTGTGCTCGGCTTCCGATTTGATCTCTTCTTGCTCCTTCTCGTACCGATCGCGCTTTGATTGGTCCGATTCGTTGGGCGTGCCGGCGAGCGACATCTTTGCATCAAGTACCGAAGCTTTAATGCTTTTCGCCTGGTAGTAGCTCCATTGATCGGACGCTTCAATTTGATTCATCATCGCCTCGTTAGCATGTTTGCCGGAAAGAAGTCCCGCGATCGCGGCCAGCACGGCGAGAATTGCTGTGCTCAACGCGACCCAGGAAATCCAGGCGGCGCCGCTGTGCTCCCCGCTGTGATGAACATCCTCTTGCAAATGCTCGAGAGGAACTTCCGCTTCTTCCATGCCCGGAACCTTAAGATTGACAATCGCTGATTCAAGACAGAATCGACAAGCCGTGCAGCAGCAGTTTTACTTTGAGAACGAGTTCCAATGAAAGAGACGGCCAAACTTATCTGCCAGGTCTGTAAGAAACCGAAGTCGCCGCACGACGGAATGCCTATCGAGTTGATTCGACCGTCGCTTCTCGAATTCATCAAGAAGCGCAGGCCCGATTGGGACGAAAAGGGTTTTATCTGTTTGGATGATCTCGGCGAATTCCGGAAAGACTACGTGAAAGAAGTGTTGCAGGACGAGATCGGCGAACTTTCCGCACTAGACCAGGAAGTCATCGAAAGTTTGCAGCAGCACGAAATTCTCTCCAGCGACATCAGCAAACAATTCGAGAGGAAGCTCACTTTCGGCGAACGGTTGTCCGATCGCATAGCGGAGTTTGGCGGTAGTTGGCGGTTCCTGATCTCGTTTGGCGCAGTGCTCGTGATTTGGATCGTCATCAACGGCGTCATCCTGGTGACTCGCGCATTCGATCCGTATCCGTTTATTCTTTTAAATTTGATTCTCTCCTGTCTGGCTGCGGTCCAGGCGCCGATCATCATGATGAGCCAAAACCGCGCCGAAACGCGTGATCGTTTACGCGCGGAGAACGATTACAAAGTAAATCTTAAGGCCGAGCTTGAAATTCGCCACTTGCACGAAAAAATCGATCACCTGTTGCGGCGGCAATACAATCGGCTCTTCGAGATTCAGCAGATCCAGATCGAGTTGCTCGAAGAACTTGGTCGAAAGGGCTAAAGCAAAAACATTGCGGCGGCCGCACCGAACATGGCCAGCGTAATAATTCCGACTGCGATTCGAGACAACCACGAGCTCGGTTGGTCCTCCATGAGTTTGCGGTCGGAGGCAGCCGTGAGAACCCCCACGAGTAAGAACGGCGCGAGCACGCCGTTGATAATCGCCGTCCAGAAAAGCGCTTTGACTGGATTGATGTTGAGAAAATCCATGCCAATGCCGAGCAGGATCGAAAAAATCAGGACGGCATAGAACGGAAGCGCACCGCGGAACGGTTCGTCCAGCCCTTCCCGCCACGAGAATGTTTCAGCGAAAGCGTAGGCAGCAGAGCCGGCGAGCGTTGGAATGGCGAGGAAACCAACGCCGATGATGCCGAGAGTGTAGAGCAGATAAGCAAAAGTTCCCGCAAGCGGGCGCAACGCTTCGGCTGCTTGCTTGGAGGTTTCGATATCTTTAATGCCGTGTTTGTGCAGCGTGAGCGCGGTGGTAAGGATGATGAAATACATAACGACGTTGGAAAAAAATGTGCCAGCGCCGACATCGATTCCGCGGTCTACAATTTCGCGTTTGGTTGCGTGTTCCCGCTGCACGAGCAGGCGGCGCCCCATTGCTTTTTCTTCTTCAACTTCCTGCGATGCCTGCCAAAAAAATAAGTACGGACTGATCGTCGTGCCAAGGATCGCAACGAGGTTCTCCCACGCCGCGTGATTCCGTGGCAACGAAGGGATGAACGTATCGCGTAGAACTCTGCCCCAATCAGGACCAGCAAGAAACGCAGTAATCACATATGCGAAAAGAACGGCAGCCAGCCATTTCATGATCATTGCGATTTGGTGATAACGAAATCGCACGGTCGCGTATGCAATGCCGACACCGAAGATCACAACGTAAATGTGCGAATTGATTCCCGTGAGCATCCCGGCGGCATCGGCCATGCCGGAAAGATCGGAGCCGACATTGATGGTGTTCGCGGCGAGTAACCCAAGCGCTCCACCGAAGAGCAGCCAGGGCGGACCTTTTCGGCGCAACGCGTCACCAAGTCCCATGCCCGTGACCATGCCGATGCGCGCGCACATGAATTGCACACACGCCATGAACGGCCAGGTGATGAACGCCGTCCAAAGAATATCTGTGCCCATCTGCGCGCCCGCGATGGAGTAAGTCGCGATGCCCGACGGATCGTCATCCGCCGCACCGGTAATTAGGCCGGGTCCGAGGTTCGAAAAAAATCGCCTAACGAAATTAGGTTCGCTCGGCTTTTTCTTCGCCACGCCGCAACTTTCCTTTTCGATGTGGCTGTGTCGAGCGCGTTATCGGACGAAAATGATTCGGTGCTGGAAAGCTCAAAACCCACGCGAAGCTGCGTCAGCGCCAGATTGATCGCAGCCGAGTTTTTTCTGAAAAAATTGCGCAGTCGAAAATCAACCTGGCGCAAGCTCTCTTTCTCGACCGCTTACGCCGCAATTGATGGCTAACGCGCGCTCCCAAATTTCCGTTGAAGAGCGAACGAGGCGACCGCAGCGTAAGCGACAATGTCCCGTCAATACACGCTGCAACGCGCGCCAGCATCGAGATCGATTCAGATCGATTACGCGGCAGAGCTGAATGAACAGCAGCTTGCGGCTGTGACAGCGCCGCCCGGACCGCTTCTTGTCATCGCAGGTGCCGGCTCGGGAAAGACGCGCACGCTCACCTATCGCGTGGCGTACTTGCTCGAGAACGGGATCGATCCGCGAAACATTTTGCTGCTCACCTTCACCAACAAAGCCGCGCGGCAAATGCTCGATCGCGTTGCGAATCTGCTGCCAGTCGATGCCAGCGGGCTTTGGGGCGGAACGTTCCATTCGGTCGGAAATCGGATGCTGCGGCGTCATGGGAGCGCGCTCGGTTATTCGAGCGGGTTCACCATCATGGACCGCGAAGACCAAAAGGATCTAATCAACGCCGTCGTCGCAAGCGCGGGAATCGATCCGAAAGAGATTCGATTTCCAAAAGGGGATGTGCTCGCCGAGATCTTCAGTTTCGTCGTCAATACAGAGACGCCGCTTGAAGAATTGCTCGCGGGAAAGTTTCCGTATTTCCTGCCATTGCTCGAGAAGATCCAAGACGTGCACGCACGCTACGAGAAAAAGAAAAAGGCAACGAATTCGTTCGATTTCGACGACTTGCTCGAGAAGACGTTGTCGATGTTGCAGCGGAACGAAGGCATTGCCGCATTTTATCGGCGGCAATTTCAATTCATTCTGGTGGATGAATATCAGGACACGAACAAAATCCAGGCCGATCTCGTTGATATGCTCGCTGTGGATCACAAAAACGTGATGGTTGTGGGCGATGATGCGCAATCGATTTACTCTTGGCGTGGCGCGAATTTTCAGAACATCCTAGAATTCCCCAAACGCTATCCGGACGCGCAGGTGTTCAAGATCGAGATGAATTACCGCAGCGTCCCGGAAATTCTGAAGGTCGCGAACGCGGCTATTGCTGCCAACGTTCAACAATTCCGCAAGCATTTGAGCCCGACCCGCGGATCCAACGCCGTGAAGCCGGCGGTGGTCGGGCTCAACGATGGGAGCGAGCAGGCCCAATTTGTCGCGCAACGGATCCTTGAACTGCGCGATGAAGGTGTCGATCTTAACGACATCGCCGTGCTGTACCGCGCGCATTATCACGCGATCGAGTTGCAGCTTGAGCTTTCCCGGCGCGGCATCCCCTATCAAATTACGAGTGGTATCCGCTTTTTCGAACAGGCGCACATCAAAGACGTCGCCGCCTTCATTCGGTTCGCGGCTAACCCGCGCGATGAAATCGCGTTCAAGCGCATGGCGAAATTGCTGCCCGGCATTGGCAATCGAAGCGCCGAAAACCTGTGGAATGCGTGGAACCGATCGTTGAATGAACCCGGTGAAATCACATCGTGGGGTGAACGATTGCTGTCCATGAACGTCACTGCGAAATCGAGAAAAGCCTGGGAGCAACTCGCGCATACACTCGACGAAATCGCGCCTGGCAGGCAGCCAAATCCGCCATCGGAGATGATCACGTCGATTGTCGAAGCGATCTACGATGACTACGCGAAAATTAATTTCACAAACTACGAATTGCGTCGCGAGGATTTAAACCAGCTCGCGGTATTTGCGCGTCAGTTCAAAGACGTAAACGAATTCCTTTCACAGTTAGCGCTAATTAGCAATGTCGATGCGGAAGCGGCCCCGAATCAACCGGCCGACACAGAGGCGGTCAGTCTTTCCACGGTGCATCAAGCAAAAGGGCTCGAGTTTGATACCGTCTTCATCATTTGGTTGACGGACGGAATGTTTCCAAGCAGTCGCTCGCTTGATACGCGCGATGCGCTCGAAGAAGAGCGCCGTCTTTTTTACGTCGCGATCACGCGCGCGCGTGACGAACTTTATCTGACGTATCCACACATGCGATTAAGTGGAGGCTACGGCGACGTTTTCCAGCGGCCATCGCGTTTCTTGAAAGAAATCCCGAACGAACTGGTGGAAGACTGGGAAGTGCAAAGAAAATGACAAAGCTCGAATGACGAATGTCGAAGGAAGTCCAAATATTCAAATGAACGAAGGTGCACTGCTATTTCTTTCGTCATTCGGATTTTGTCACTATTTCGTCATTCGTCATTCGTCATTCGTCATTTCCCGATGAATTTGGCGCCGGAAAAACGAATCGCAGGAATTCTTGTGCCGCTGTTCGCGTTGCGCGAAGAAGACGATCTTGGAATCGGCGACCTTGGTGCGCTGCGGGAGTTTATTGATTGGGCTGCCGAAATTGGATTCAAACTTGTCCAGCTCCTGCCGATCAACGAGATCGGAGCCGACAACAGCCCCTACAACGCGATCAGCGCGATGGCAATTGAGCCGACGACATTGCATCTGGCCGCAAACTCTCCGGAAGACTTAACTCGCGGCGATTTTGAGGCCGTGCTGGCAGATGCCGATCTTGCGAGCCTACGGTATGGCGAAGTGAAATATCGGCATGTCAAAAAACTGAAACGGCGGTTGCTTGAAAAAGCATTCGCGAATTTTTCTGGCCGCTCCGGCAGAGAACGAAAGTTGAAGTTCCTGCAATTTTGCAAAGAGGAAGCCGCCTGGCTACACGACTACGCATTATTTCGGGTCCTGATGGAGGAGAACGAGGAGAGTGCGGCGTGGACTCGATGGCCGGCGCAACATCAATCAATTAAAAGAGCGCGCGCCTGGGTGCGCAATCTGCCGCAAGATGGAGAGGCAGCGATAAAAGAGCGCCAGAATTTCTTCTGTTATGTGCAGTGGATAGCCCATCAACAATGGCGCGAGATTAAATCCTACGCTGAAGGACGCGAAGTTGCACTGATGGGCGATATTCCATTTGGCGTCAGTTATTACAGCGCTGACGTTTTCGCGCGGCCCGATGAATTCGCGCTCGATTGGTGCGGCGGCGCACCTCCCGAACCTTACTTTAAGGATGATGAGTTCACGCAGAAATGGGGGCAAAACTGGGGGATTCCGCTTTATCGCTGGGACGGGATGCGCGCGAACAACTTCGAATGGTGGCGCGAGCGTGTGCGTGCCGTCAGGAGCATTTTTCATCTGTTTCGCATCGATCATGTGCTTGGATTTTATCGAATCTACGCGTTCCCGTGGCGACCGCGGAAAAACAAACAATTTCTCAAGCTCGATCGGAACCAAATGCGCGAACGAACTGGTGGCCGTGCGCCACACTTTGCGCCGCGTGACGACGAAACATCTGAAAACCGCGAAGCAAATAAACGCGAGGGCGAAGAATACTTGCGTGTCATTCTGGAAGAATCGAGCGCCACGCGCGTGATTGGCGAAGATCTCGGCATGGTTCCTGATTATGTCCGGCCAAATCTCCGCTCACTCGGCATCGCTGGATTTAAAATTCCACAATGGGAAGTTCACAACGACCAGGTCACGCCCGGAAACAAATATGAGCGGCTTTCTGTTGCGACTTACACGACTCACGACCACAAACCGATCCGCGCTTTGTGGGAGGAAGCTTTCGAGCATCCAACAGAGACATCGGAGCAATCGCGATCTGACTTGGCCAGAATCGCGGACTTTGCCGGATTCAGTCCAAAGATCGGTAGGATCGATTTCGAAAAAGATTTTTATCCGGCGATCATGGAAGCGCTGTTTAAAAGCGAGGCATGGATTGCCATCGTGATGATCACCGATCTGCTGGCGCGGAAATACCGATTCAATGTTCCCGGCACGACGGCAAGTCTGAATTGGACGCGACGAATGCAAAGAAGGATTGCACAGCTTCGCGCCAACCCAAGAGAACGCGCGCGGATGCATTTGATTCGCGATTTGCTCCAAAAAACAGGACGCGCGTGAAATGTCATTCTGAGCGAAGCGCAGCGGAGTCGAAGAATCCCGCTGTGCTGCCGGTACGTAGCGCGACGGGATCCCTCGACTTCGCTCGGGATGACGGTTTAGAAATTCTGTGTTTATCTGTGTTGATGCTTCGACGTTGCTCAGCACGGCGTCTGTGACTAAAGAATGATGAATGAAGTCTCCTCTTAAAGTGGCTATCACTGGCGCAGCCGGGCAAATTGGTTACTCGCTGGCTTTTCGGATCTCCTCCGGTGAAATGTTCGGGCCAGACCAGCCGCTCGCGCTGCATCTCATAGAAATTCCAACTGCGCTCGGGGCGCTTGATGGCGTGGTGATGGAGTTGCATGATTGCGCCTTTCCACTGATCGAATCAATTGTACCGACGGCTGATCTCGATGAGGGATTCCGCGATATCAAGTGGGCGCTGCTGGTTGGCAGCATCCCGCGCAAGGCCGGCATGGAGCGGAAAGATTTGCTCGGAATTAACGGCAAAATCTTCATCGGCCAGGGGCAGGCCATCGAGAGAAACGCCGCAGCCGATGTGCGCGTGCTGGTGATCGGAAACCCCTGCAACACGAATTGCCTGATCGCGATGAGCAACGCGAAGGAAATTCCGCGCGATCGCTGGTTTGCCATGACCCGGCTAGACGAAAACCGTGCGCGGGCCCAGTTGGCGCATAAGGCAGGCGTCGAAATCAGCCGCGTGACCAACATGACGATCTGGGGGAATCATTCCTTAACGCAGTATCCGGATTTCTACAATGCCAGAATCGATAATCGTCCGGCAAACGAAGTGATCCGTGACGAGAAATGGTTGAAGGAAGAATTTATCGCAACGGTACAAAAGCGCGGCGCGGAAGTGATCAAGGCGCGTGGGCTTTCATCCGCCGGCTCGGCCGCAAATGCCATTGTCGATACGGTACGTTTCCTTACCAGCGAAACGCCGCGCGATGATTGGCACAGCGTGGCAGTTTGTTCGGATGGAAGCTACGATGTCGATGAAGGATTGATCTCATCGTTTCCTGTGCGCGTGCGCGGCGGAAAATCGGAGATCGTGCAACAACTTCCCATCAACAAATTCAGCCGCGAAAAAATCGATAAGTCCGTCGCGGAACTGAAGGGAGAGAAATCAATGGTCAGCGATTTGCTCGGTAGAGGCGATTGACCTCAATCGCCGGGTCAGGCCAACCAGCGTTTGATACTATTTTAGTTCAGCCTTCGCACCGGTGATCTTCGTCCACGGTTCTGCGCGGCCGCCGAGGTGTTTGGCAAGGAACTCTTCAACGCGGCCATAGAAGTCGCGTTGGTTTTCCGGGTGCGCGAATCCATGGCCCTCGTCAGGATAGACAACGTAAGTCACTTCGCGTTTTGCTTTGCGCAGTGCGGCGACCATCGGGTCAGCATTAGCAATCGTGACTCGCGGATCGTTCTTGCCCTGGCCAATCAGGAGCGGAGCGCGGATCGCATCGACATGATAAAGCGGCGAGATTTTTCGATTCCAGTTCTGGTCGTGATCGGCATCTCCTGCCCGGCGTCGCCAGCGCTCCAATATGTTCGACCAGTACTTGGGAGAAGAACGAAAGCTCACGGCTTCGTCAGCCGGCCCGAATTCGTCAACGCCGCACCGAAAAAGATCGGGTCGCATTTCCAGCGCTCGCAGCGTGGCGAAACCTCCCATCGATCCCCCCATCGCGGCGATTCGTTTCGGATCAGCGATGCCTTGGTCGATTGCCCATCGCGCGCCATCGAAGATGTCCTCCACCATCCCAAGCCCAACCTGAAGATTACCAGTGTTGAAGAACTTGATCCCAAAGCCGGTCGAGCCGCGATAGTTCACTTGCAGGACCGCGTATCCACGGTTGGCGAGAAACTGCGTCTCGGGCTCGTAATCATCGGAATCGCGATCCCAAGGGCCACCGTGAATAAGCAGTACCAAGGGGAGCTTCTTAGGATCCACTCCCGATGGGCTCGTAAGGTAACTGACCATCTCGAGCCCATCACGCGCCTTGAGGACAATCGGCTTCTTTGGCGCGAGAGCGAATTTGGCCAAAGCAGGATTCTCGGTGAAAAGCTTGCTCAGTTTCTTCGTCTCCCGATCGAACGTATAATACGTCGCTGACGCGCCACTGCGGCGCGACGCGACGATCCAGAGACGATCGGCGTTGTCGCGACTGACAAGATCGATAAATCCCGGCGCTTCGCCGCTGATGTGCTCGAAATCCGACTTCAATTTTGGATCGATGCAAAACCAATGCGGCGTGGTGTAGTTAAACTCGACGGCTTGCGGCGCATCAGTGACTGGGTGGAAAATCACGCTAGGCGTCATTCCCAAGCGGCCAACATCGACAAATGCCACGTCGCACTGCGGATCTTCCGCAATGGTCGCAAGCTCGTGACCATCCTGTAAACCGACGCGCATCAATCTGCCCTTGTCCGAATGCAGCGCCGAATCGATAAGCAAGCTTTTGCCATCGGGATCGAAGCCGGCAATGAGTGAGCCGTTCACGACCTCTCCGGCAAAGAGCGCCCGCTCAAAAGGCATTACGACAAGGTCACGCCACGGTTTATCGGCCGCATCGCGCACACGAATAATCGTGCGCCCGGTCTTCCCATCGAAGGCGGTAGCGGCACGGAGGACAAAATCGTTGTCGGTTTTCCAAGTGAGCACGTCACCGGGATTTGTAGCTTCGAGGGTAATGGCGCCCGTTTCCAGATTCACGCGATACATATCGAACGTGTTTCGGTCGCGCAGGTTGAGCGCCACCAGCGAAGACTCGGGATGTCGCGGATCGGTCAGGACATTTTGTGCGCGCACGCCACGAAACGGCGTAAGATCACGCACATTGCCACTCGTTAGATCAGCCGAGAAAAGATGCGGAATCTCATCGCCGGCATTGTCGTGGAGATAAAGGACGTGTTTCCCATCTGGGGCCCACGTGTACCACTCGATCGGATCGCCCGTTTCGTTCGTCGCGCAATGCGCGTTTCCGCCGTCAAGCGCGCTCGTCCAAACATTCAACGTATTGTTTTCGTTCGGCGCAAGCCAGCTTAGCTGTGAACCGTCGGGCGAGACTTTTGGATCCGTACGAGCCGGATTGCCGAACAAGATTTCCCGTGGGATAAGCGGCGGCAACTCCGCCTGCGCAGAACAGAACGAGAGAAAAAGCCCGACAAGACAAAATCGCTTCACGACTTTAAACAAATAAGAGACGTGCCGTCTTCGCTCGACATGACAAAAAAGCAACCCTGTCACCAAAAGCCATCACTTCTTCCTTGTCTTCGGCGCGCTAGGCGGTTGCGCGCTACCTTAACTTCTCGCCGGTCAAACGCTCGAACGCTTCCACATATTTGGCGGACGTTTTCGCGATAACGTCTGCCGGCAATTTCGGGGCTGGCGGAGTTTTATTCCAATTGAGCGTCTCGAGATAATCGCGCACGAATTGTTTGTCGAAACTAGGCGGACTTTGTCCGACCAGGTATTGATCCACCGGCCAGAAGCGGGATGAGTCTGGCGTAAGACATTCGTCGATCAAAAGCAATTGCCCGTCGACCGTTCCAAATTCGAACTTCGTGTCGGCGACGATAATGCCGTGTTGCGCAGCGTGGTCGCGCCCGGCGCTGTAGATTTGCAAACTCAAATCGCGCACGCGTTCGGCCATCTCTCTTCCCAAAATGCGGCGGCACTCGTTCATCTCGATATTGAGATCGTGGCCCGTGTCGCTCTTTGTCGCCGGCGTAAAGATTGGCTCCGGCAGTTGTGAAGCGAGTTTCAACCCCGTCGGCAATTTGATGCCGCAAACGCTTTGTGACTCCTGATATTCTTTCCACCCGGAACCGGCGAGGTAACCGCGCACGACGCATTCCACTGCGAGAGGCTTCGTTTTCCGCACGATCATCGAACGGCCGGCGAGCTGAGCACGAAAGGGCTGCAACTCTTTTGGGAATTCGACGAAAGCTGCGGTGACAAAGTGATTCGCGATCTTGTCGAAGCGCTTAAGCCAAAACGCGGAGAGTTGATTTAGCACCGCGCCTTTTTTCGGAATCGGATCAGGCAAAATCACGTCGAACGCCGAAAGACGGTCGGTCGCGACGAAGAGAAGCGTTTCCCCTAGATCAAAAACTTCGCGGACCTTGCCGCTGCGCAGCTTTTTGATTCCGGGAAGATCGAGAAAGGATTGTGGAGAGGCCGGCATAAGTGCGACATCATTACTGCATGGGTGGAATTGTCGTCAAACCGCGTGCGCGAATTTTGCACGGACATGACTGGGTTTTTTCCAGCGAAGTGCTGAAGATTTTTGGAAATCCGGAGGACGGTGACGTGATTTCGCTTAGAGATGGAAAGGATCGTCTAATCGGCAGCGCGATCTACAATTCGAAATCGCAAATCGTAGCGCGGCGTTTCTCGCGGCGAAAACAGGATCTTGACCTTGATTTCTTTAAGCGACGGATTGCACAGGCGGTTGAATACCGCGCGCGACGACATATCGGTCCAAAGCTTTGCCGCATTGTCTGGAGTGAGAGCGACGGGCTGCCCGGCGTAATCGTCGATCGATATGGCGATTATTTTGTATTGCAAACGCTCACGCTCGCCATGGACATGCGAAAGGATTTGATCGCCAACGCGATTGTCGATCTTTTTGGAACGGTTAGGCTCATCGAGCGAAACGATGCGCCGGTTCGTCGCGCGGAAGACCTTGAATCACGCACCGGCGCTTTGCGCGGGGATACTTCTTCGCAAATCGAGATCGAAATCGACGGCTTAAAGTTCGAGGTCGATCTTTTGCGCGGACAGAAAACCGGTTTTTATCTCGATCAAAAGCAGAACTATCAAGCCGTTGCACAACATGCCAAAAACAGGCGTGTACTCGATTGCTTCACGAATCACGGCGCTTTTGCGCTGGCGTGCGCGCGCGCTGGCGCAAGCGAGGTGACTGGCGTCGAAGCAAACACAGAAAGCCTTGCGATGGCCAACAAAAATGCGGAGCGCAATCAATTGCGAGTGCAATGGATTGAGCAGGATGTTTTTCAGTTCCTCCGAGGCGCCGAAAAAATCGACTCGCAATACGATCTGATCGTTCTCGATCCGCCGTCGTTTACGAGAACGAAGAGCGGGGTGCGCGACGCCATCCGGGGTTATCGCGAACTCCATGTTCGCGCTTTCAAGCTTTTGTCGAAAGATGGATTGCTTGCTACCTTTTCCTGCTCCCATCACGTCAACGAAAATGCATTCGCGCAAATGATCGCGGAGGCGCTGGTGGACGCACGGCGTTCGGCCCGGCGACTTCGCCGATTCGAACAATCGCTCGATCATCCGGTGCTCCCGACTTTGCCAGAGACGGAATATTTCAAAGGCGTCTTGCTCGAGATGATGCCGGGACGCTGAGCGACGGAAGCAGCCCAGCCCTTTCAGACGCAGGTCGAAAACTTTGCCATCAAAATATCTGGAATTCTGAAGTCGCCGAACTAATGTGGCGTCCGGGCGCGATTCGAGACGGCGAGCCGCGGCAGTTAGAAATCATCATGGCAGAAAAGATTCGACCGATCGAGCAAATGCTGGAACTCAGCGAGGAAGAATCGCTTTCTCCCGAGCATCTCGATTCGCAAATGCAAAAGGCGCAAGAGCAATTGCTTCAGCTCAAGCGCCAGCAGGAGCAACTTGAAAAACAGAAGCGCGAACTGGAAGAGCTAAGTCGTCGCCAGGAAGAACTGGAACAGGGGAGAGCCGAAATGACCGACAAGCTTGCGCGGGCACTGGTTGTGCTCGAGCGCGAAGCATACAACGCACAAAAACGACTCGAACAGCTTCGGGCGACTCGGGAAAGTTTTGGTCAGCATCTGGAATTGATTGAAGCGATCGATCCGAAAAGCTGGAACCCGGCCGATTTGCACAAGGAATTGAGCCGAGCTCTGAGCACAGTGGACGACGCGCGCACGGAGTACAGTGAACAGCGCAGCCGGCTGCAAGCAGCTGATGAGGGCGCCGGCGGTGAGACTTCATTGCCTGAGATCGGCGCAGGTCCTTACGAGCTGAGCGGCGGCCGTTCGTTTTCTCAATGGCTGCAGATCGGCATCGCGCTTACTTTGCCGCTGATCATTTTTGGCCTTGTTGCCCTTGCTCTTTTCTTCTGGATGGCGAGCCGGTGATGGCGATGTTTCGTCGTTCGCCTCGGTCGCCGTCGCCGTTTCGCCACAGGCAAAAAGAACTGGCCCGTCGCGAAGCGGAGCTGCGTGAGAGCGTCGAAAAACTCGAGCGTAGTATCGCGGCCGCGCCGCGGGTTGCCGAAGAAACGGCGCGGCGGCAACGAGAGGAGTTACTCATGCGAGCGAAGACGGGCGGCAACCGGCTCGATGTCTCGATTGCGCTGCAGGACAAACGCTACGGCGATGACGGCGGGAGCACGCGCCGACGTGGTTCGCTTCGCAAAGAGCGACGTGAGGGTCGAATCATGTTTCTCGTGCTCGTGATCGCGCTTGCAGGGGCGGTGATCTGGTTAGCAAGCCATCTGCATTTTTGATCGGCAATGTATGGCCAAAGGCCCTGACCTCGATGTCGCATACGTAGCTAAGCTGGCGCGGCTAAATTTGTCCGACGCGGAGACGGGACTTTTCCAGAAGCAGCTCGGCGATGTTTTAAAATATGCCGACAAACTGCGTGGAGTGGCTGTAAGCGAGGTGGAAGCGGCGGCACACGCGATCCCGATTTTCAATGTGTTCCGGGAAGACGAACCGCGGGATTGGTTCACTGCAGAGGAGGCGCTAAGCAACGCGCCACGCCAGGCAAACGGGCTTTTTATCGTCACGAAAGTCGTGGAATGACGGGAAAAGAATTGCTGGCGTCCAATATCGCCGATCTTCAATCTCTGTTGCGTCGCCGGGAAATTTCCCCCCGTCAAGTGGTTGATGCCTTGCAAGCGCGCATCGAAGAAGTCGATGGAAAAATCGACGCGTATCTCTCGACCGATTTTGAAGCCGCTGCCGAAACCGCGGAAAAGGCGGATGTCGATCTTCCACTTGGCGGCGTGCCGATTGCGATCAAGGACATAATCAGCGTCGCAGGCCAGCCATGCACGTGTGCGTCAAAGATTTTGCAAGGTTACCGCGCGCCTTACGATGCGACGGTCATTCGAAAGCTGCGCGCAGCCGGGGCAATTCCATTCGGAAAAACCAACATGGACGAGTTTGCCATGGGTTCGTCCACAGAGAATTCGGGCTTCAAACTGACGCGAAATCCATGGGATTCATCCCGCGTACCGGGTGGATCCAGCGGTGGTTCGGCCGCTGCAGTTGCGGCAGATGAAGCGTTCGCGGGACTGGGAACCGACACCGGTGGCTCGATTCGCCAGCCAGCCTCCCTTTCAGGCGTTGTAGGTCTCAAGCCAACCTACGGACGCGTCTCGCGCTTCGGCTTGGTCGCGTTCGCCTCGTCGCTCGATCAAGTTGGACCGTTGACGAAAACGGTGCGCGATGCCGCGCTGATCATGAATGCAATCGCCGGACACGATCCGCAAGACTCGACCTGTGTTAACGAACCGGTGCCCGACTACACTGCGGCGCTAGGTCGCGATTTACGTGGCATTCGATTGGGCCTGCCAAAGGAGTACATGATCGAAGGAATTGATCCGCAGGTAAAATCCGCCATCGATGCGGCGATTGGCCAACTAACAGAACTCGGCGTGGAGATTGTCCATGTTTCTTTGCCGCATACCGATTACGCGACTGCCGTTTATTACATTCTAGCCACGGCAGAGGCTTCGGCAAACCTCGCGCGCTTTGATGGCGTCCGCTATGGGCATAGAGCGGAAAATCCAAAAGATCTCCTCGATCACTATGGACGCACACGAGAAGAAGGTTTCGGAGCGGAGGTGAAACGCCGCATTATTCTCGGCACTTATGTTTTGAGCTCCGGTTATTACGACGCTTATTATTTACGCGCTCAAAAAGTGCGCGAACTGATTCGCCAGGACTTCGCAAAGGCTTTCGAAAAAGTGGACGCGCTGATTTCACCGACTTCCCCGGTTCCGGCCTTCAAGATCGGCGAACGCACGGAAGATCCATTGCAAATGTATCTCGCTGATATCTTCACCAATCCTGCAAATCTCGCCGGCATTTGCGGAATTAGTGTGCCGTGCGGGTTCGCGGAGAGCGATGGGCACCGTTTGCCCATCGGCTTGCAATTGCTCGGAAAAGCGCTCGACGAAGCGCGAATTTTGCAAATCGCGCACGCTTACGAGCGGAGCACCGATTGGCACAAGGTACGTCCGCCGATCGCTGCGAGTATGCGGAACGGGTGAAGGATTCAGTCCTCAAATCGAGCTGGATGGCGCTTGATCGCCGGTTAAACAGCCCGCCCGGCTTTCGGGTATTGCTGTTAGTATTCCTCCTTGTGGCGATCGTATTTTCGGCCGTTCCGCTCCTCCATTATTTCCGCGGCCGCAACATCATGGATTACAAGTTATGGTACGACACAGGCAAACATGTCCTCGCGGGCGATGAAATCTTTTTCCTCCACAACGGCAAGTATGACTTCATGTATCCGACACCCTGCGCGATTTTTTTGGCGGGCGCGAGTCTGTTGGGCCAGGCGGGACTAATTCTTTTCCTCGTTGCGATCAACTCAGCTTCCTGGTTTATCAGTGCTCAACTGGCCGCGAAGCTCGCTGCCGACCAATCTGGCAGCCGAGTCAAAAATGCGTGGCTGTATCTGGTCCCGAGCCTCCTTGTCATCATTTACATCTGGTCAAGTTATCACCTCGGCCAGGCCAGTCTGGTGTTACTTGCACTGATGCTTGGTGCTTTTGTTGCGCTGCGCTCCGAACGCGAAATTTTCGCGGGCGCGCTGGTTGCGATAGCCGCTGCGATCAAAGCATTTCCAGCAATAGTCATTATATATTTCATTTATCGTCGTCATTGGAAAACCGTGGCGAGCCTTGCCGTCACACTATCATTTCTGCTTCTCGTCGTGCCCGCGCCGTTCCGTGGATTCGAGCGAACGTGGCATGATCTGGAAAAGTGGAGTGCCGGGATGCTGAAATATAGTCCGTCTGGCATAGCGCAGCGACCAAAGCGCAGCCAGAACTGGAAAAATCAATCGCTCGTGAGCGTCGCCAACCGTCTGCTTCGGCGCGTGGATGCCGATGCCGCTTCCGCGCCGCACACACCCAAGTACGTAAACTTTACCGATCTCCAATTTGCGGCAGTTAATACCGTTATCACAGGTGTTGCCTTGGGATTGGGAGTTTTGTTTATCGCAGTGATGCCTCAGCGGCAAATGCGGACGACAGAAAGCGATGCAATCGAGTTCGCGTTGCTCCTCCTGATGGTGCTGATGGTCACTCCCCTCGCCTTTGGTTACCTTTTTTCATGGCTCATGCTGCCGCTTGCAGTCGTGACGCAGCGGGTGCTAGCCGGAAAGAGATCAACCGTTCTGTGGTGGAGTGCCTCAGCATTGGCTGTCCTTGTTCTTGCTATACCTTTCCCACGTGCGGCTCAGATGTACGGCAATACGTTTTTTGCCGCGTTACTTCTGTTTATTGGACTCTCGATTGAACTCTTGCGCTGCAAGCGAGCGGAACCGCAGCGGCCAGCGCCTTGAGCCATCCTTTCCGCGGACACCGATTTCCTAATCAGTCAGTTGACGCGTTACTCATTGTCGATCTTGCAATTTCGACCGACGATCGAATCCGCGAACGACATGCCGCAGCACCGCGAACAGCCATCGCACAAAAAATCTCAGCGCAATGACGAAGGACATTTTCGATTTGCCACGGACGCGATCACGAAAAGCGATCGGGATTTCAACCACGCGCAATGTGCAACTGCTCCGCACTATCGTCTCAAACACAATTTTGAAGCCAGCCGGCGGCGGCGATGCATATTCCAGTAATCGAGAACGCCGGATCGCAAAAAATCCGGATAATGAATCGTGCACGCCGGTGAGTGGGTAAGCGAGAACCGCACCGGTTCGCGACAATAATATCCGCCAACGCGGCCAGCCCGGTGTCGATCCACCGCAAACATATCGGCTTCCTATCACCATGTCCGCTGCGCCGGCAAAAAGAGGGGCCAGCAAATCTTTGATCCGTTCCGCCGGGTGGCTCAGATCTGCATCCATCACGACAAGAACTTCTCCTCGAGCGGCGAGCGCACCCGACATAACGGCGGCGGCCAATCCAAGTTCTGCATGATCTTGCGTGATCAACCGAATTGGATGAGTGGCCGCCAGCGTCAGAATCATGTGCCGCGTTGCGTCGGTCGAATTATTATCGACAAACAAAATCTCGCGAAAGGGAACAGCGGTGGCGGCAATTTGCGCTACGAGCGGCGCGATATTTTCGGCCTCGTTTAACGTCGAAATGATAATCGAGACAGAGTTGTCGTGGCCAGGCATTTGGTAGGCGAGCCGACGACGGGATTCGAACCCGTGACCTGCGGTTTACGAAACCGCTGCTCTACCAGCTGAGCTACGTCGGCACGAGCGGCAAAGATGACATCGTCACGTGTTTGACACAAGCGCCTCTACAGCGGCAACACAAATGTCTCACCAATCTCGCGCAGTGCCATGCGTTCAGGCTGATCACGCAAAGCATTTTCGAACCGCTCGATTGGTTCGCGGAACGGTTCGAAGCTGAGCCGGAACGTTTGATGATGCACCGGCATAATGAATTGTGCGCCGGCGGCATTTGCCATCTCAATCGCTTGCTCGGGTGTGCAATGCGATTGGATCCACGGGTTGTAGGCGCCGATCGACATGATCGCGAGATCGACAGGACCGCGTTTGCGCAGTTCGGCAAAACTGTCCGTCAGTGCTGTATCGCCGGCGAAAACAATGCGGCGATTATTTCTCTCCAAAAGATACCCGTTGTAACCGCGGTAAGTATCCCGTTGCCTTCGCGCACCCCAATGTTTGACCGGAAAGGCAACGATTCCGATCTCGCCAGCCGATGTCTCAATCGACTTCTGTTCGTTCCAGCGAAGCTCCGTGATGTCGTGCAATCTTGTCCATCTAAGCAAGTCGCGCGTGCGCGGCGCAGTGATTACATGCGTATCTCTGTCGAAACGACGCACCGTTCGCAGGTCAAAATGGTCAAAGTGTGCATGCGACAGAAGGACGACGTCGATCTTGGGTAGCTCCTCGAATTCGAGTGCGGGCGCGCTTAAACGTTTCGGTCCGATAGTGAATCCGGGCAATCGAATACCGATGCGCGAAAAAAGAACCGGGTCGGTAAGAATTTTTATGCCGAAAAAATTAATAAGCACTGTCGCGTGACCAATCCATGCCAGCGTTACTTGTGTGTTATTCCACGTCGTGGGCTGCGGTTTGGCAAAAACTGAAGCAATCGGACGCCAACTTTCGATCGTCCATTCCCGCCAAAGATGCCCAAGCCAACGGCGCACACGCGAGCTGCGCAGGGTTGGTTGTTCAAGTTTGTTTTCCATCGGCCCGCAAAAAACCAGGAGTGGGAAAACGCCGCTTCGATGTTTTAGCCTGAATGGGTCGCCTCAACTCCGCTTTGATTGGAAGAATTTCTTGAGTGAATGCCAGAAACCTCTGGCGGGCGCCTGTTCTGCGCGCGCAACGAGCACGGGAGAATTCGCGCGATTTAAGATGCTGCGCGTAAGATCCCCCATGATGTAATGACGGAGCAGCCCGCGCGCTTGCGACGTGCCGGTCACAATCAAATCGTAATCGCCTTCGCGTACTTCTTCGAAGACTTGATCGATCACAATGCCGTGTCGAACACGCACTTCGGCGGAGGCACCGATGCGTTCGAGTTCTTTTTTTTGCTGGAGCAGGTTTCGCCCGAGTTCCGATCTGGATTCGAGCAATCGATCGACATCTTCTTCCAGGCTCACCAGGTCCGCATAAATGGCGGGCGGTTCGGCCATGACGTGCAGCAACGTGACCGATGCGCCTAAAGCGTCGGCAAGTTTGCCGGTGAGTTGCACCGCTTCTTCGATGAATTCCTTTCCGCCGGTGCACACGAGAAAACGCTTCAGGCGTTTGCATTCGCCGATCGCCACTAGTACCGGAGGCGAAATCGCTTTTATCACCTCGTAAGTCCTTCTGGAACGCCAGTAACGCCCTGTTGCTTCTCTCTTGCGCGAACCAATCACGACAAGATCGTAAGTTGTTGTTGATGTTTGCTTGAGAATTTGCCGAATCGGTTCGCCCGCGCGCACCACAACTTCCGGAAACACGTTTTCCGCGCGGAGCGCCTGCGCCTGGCCTTCGAGGGCATCGCACAACGAACGTTCGTCGGCCGGGTTTTCGGTGATTCCGAGGAGCGTTGTTTCAGCCCGAGAAGCGCCGGCCAATAATCCTCCCAATCGGGTGGCACTGTCGGCGGGAGGTGTTCCGTCACTACAAATCAGGATCTTCATCAAACATCACAATTTGTGACCGCTGAACATGGTGTAAATCACGATCGCTGCGCCAATCAGCGGCAGCGGCACGAACGCGAGCCGAATTTTCGGGCCGGCAAAATATTGCGTTGAGATCGCGCCGATCTGCGCGCCGATCGCCGCACCTGTATTCATGACCAACGCGATCAAAATGTCTACGTTCCCCTTGATCGCGTGGCTGAATGTTCCGTAACTGGCTGAGATGATAATCTCGAACAAATCGGTGCCGACCGCCAGGTGAGTGGGAATCCCGAGCACGTAAACCATCGAGGGCATGCGGATGTAACCGGCGCCTCCCCCAAGAAAACCTCCGAAAAATCCACCCACGAACGCGACTAGCAGAATCATCCAGAGAGAAATCCCTTTCACGCCGGATGTAGGAAGCGAAATCATTGGCCAAATCTTCAGCCGCTGGATTGCGCGCGACACGTGGCCGAAAGCCGATTTGTCCTTCTTCGCGGTCAAGTCTTTCACTTTTACGTTCGATGACCGGCGTCTTTCCGATTTCAACGTTTTCCCGCTCTCCCAAAGCATAAATGCCGAGATGCTCAGATAAACAACAATTGAGACAATGCTGACCACCAAGTTAACGTTACCCGCGCGTTTCAACATTTGAATTAACTGCGCGCCTGCTTCCGCGCCGGCAATCGTTCCGATTGCCATGATGAATCCGAGACGAAGATCGACATTCCCAAGTGCGCGGTGCCGTTTCGCCGCCACCACCGATTTTCCGACGATGTGCGCAAGATCGGTGCCGACGGCAAAATTCCAATCCAAACCAACCAGGCGTAAAGCGGGCCCGGCGATGAAACTACCTCCCACTCCGAAAAATCCGCCAAGGATCCCAATGAGGAAGCCTACGATGACCAAATAGATCGGACTGATGTGCGCCCCAGATATTGGGAAAAACATGGTTTATTCAGAGCGACCGCGCAGTAGGCGGATTAAAAACGTGGTGAGACTTTCGAGAACAACAGCCTGACCGACGATGAGTAGAATCGCGACGCCGGCATAAGTGTATCGGTGGTGAACCTCGAGCTCATAGAGCCGACCTCCCAGCAAATGGAGAACCAGGAAAAAATAGCCTGTGACCAGAAACCCATAGATTGCCAATTCAAAGGCAAAGGCTCTCAATGTTTTGGCGGTTGCCGGCTTCATCCGTCTCATTCCTTTCGCTATTCGTTTGCCTGGCGGTTGCGCGCAAACTGGGCAACTGGCAAATTGGATTGCGCCCAGATCATTTCTCCCTAACATTCAAACTCACTTTTCCCGGGAAAACTATGGCTGATGCCGCGAACAAATACGCCGAAAACGTAGCAGGAAAATTCTACGTCGACGATCAATGCATCGACTGCGATTTGTGCCGTGAAACCGCGCCCGCTAATTTCAAGCGCAATGATGACGGCGGCCATTCCTACGTCTATAAGCAGCCTGAGAGCCCGGAAGAAGAATCGCTCTGCAAGGAGGCGATGGAAGGTTGTCCGGTCGAAGCAATTGGTAACGACGGCGCATAGTTTTGTAGCGGCGATCTATGACCGCCGAATTCAATGGTGAAACAAGGAAACCGGCGCGCACAGAACGTCGGTACAGTTCCTGTCGCGTTAACAATCGCGGGGTCCGATAGCAGCGCTGGCGCCGGTATCCAGGCCGACCTCAAAACCTTTTCCACGCTCGGTGTTTACGGATTGACGGCGATCACCTGCGTCGTTGCCGAAACGCCGGGGAAAGTCTCGCGAATCGAGGCGATCAGCGCCGAGATTGTCCACGAGCAAATCGCCGTCCTCGCCAGCAATTTCCCAATTGCTGCGGCGAAAACGGGCCTGCTTTGTTCGGCCGAAATCGTCGAAGCGGTTGCACGCGCGATCGTCGATGTCCTGCGGAAGATCGACAATGGCATTCCACTCGTTGTCGATCCGGTAACAGTCGCGACGAGTGGCGATATGCTTCTCCCACCCGAAGCGATGGAGACTTACGAAAGAGAGTTATTTCCGATTGCAACGCTGCTCACGCCAAATCTTGAAGAAGCCGGAAAATTGATCGGCGAACCGATTCGCGATTTGGAAGCGATGCGCAAGGCCGGAAAACAACTGCAACAAAAATATTCAGTATCGATCTTACTCAAGGGTGGCCATCTCGTTGGTGACGATGCGGTTGATTTGCTCTTTATTGATGATAAGATCAGCGAGTTTTCGGCACCTTTTGTTCGTGGAGTTGCGACACACGGCACCGGTTGCACTTATTCAGCCGGCGTTACGGCAGGCCTAGCGGCCGGTTTATCGCTGGAAGAAGCCGTCGCTCACGCAAAAGAATTTGTGACTGCGTCGATCGGGCAACGACTTCGTTGGAAATCCAAATCCGGCGAGAATATCGACGCGCTCAATCATTCGATCTGATTTGGCGGGATGCGACCGCCAGGCGTGGCATAACGATAAACGGACAACCTAGCAATCATCTCTACCCCAACGTTTTCCAACGCTTCAATTTCATTGCTTCGAGGGCCGCAGTCGTTTCCGCCTGTTTTTTGCTTCGACCACTGCCCTGTCCCAAAACGATTCCTTCCCAAACAGCTTGCACGACGAACGTCTTCTCGTGCTCCGGCCCACTTTGCGAAACCAACTCGTAGACCGGACTGCGCGGCGAGATGCTTTGCAATAATTCCTGGAGGTGGCCCTTCGGATTGATGTCAACGGGCTCTTCCGCGACTTCTTCAAGATCGGCGCGCGCTTGGACGAGAACAAACTTTTTCGCTGCCTCAAGACCGCCGTCGAGATAAATAGCACCAATCAGCGCTTCGAATGCATCGGCCAACGTGGATGTTCGCTCGCGGCCGCCGCTGGCCTCTTCGCCGCGTCCCATCAGAAGATGCCGTCCCAAATCGAGCGTGGCGGCGTACATCTTCAATGTTTCACGCGATACCAGCCGCGAGCGCAATTTCGTCAATTGTCCTTCAGCCTCGCCGCCAAAATGGCGAAAAAGATACTCGGTGATCACGAGCTGAAGGACAGCATCACCGAGAAACTCCAAGCGCTGATTATCAAAATGATAGCGTTGCGTTTCGTGGCCGAGACTAGGATGAGTGAGCGCCTCCGCCAGCAACAGCGAATTGCGAAACTTGTAACCAATGCGTTCCTCGAGCGGAGTCACTTTATCGCTTTTGATAAATCTCGAGCGATGTGACAACGTCCAGCGCACGCTGCAAGACGGGATCGTGAGCCGGCGGTTTTTCCGGAGCGCGCCCCCGGCGTTGCTGCGCCGCTTCGACCGCCTCAAGCTCAGGATTTGTTCCGGCCAAAAGGGCGGCTTCGTTCATGTGCGGCCGCCCCGCTTGATAAACAAATGGGCCCATTCCTTTTTCACCGCTTAATTGAAAAATCTGTAGCTTGTCTGCAATCAACATTTCGACTGGCAAGTCCGGTTTTATTCCATCTGGAAATAATGAATGGCCTTCCGGCGAAACCATTTCCGCCACGGCGACGCGCAAAATCTTTCCGCTTGGCAATGCTAAATCGGAATATTCCGCAGCGCCACCGGCGCTTGGCTGACCCACGAGTAAAGCTTTATCGTAAACGCGCAGCGCGGCCGCAACTGCTTCGGCCCCGCCAGCCGTGTCGCCATCGGCGAGCACCATGATCAGACCACGAAACGCCGGATCGCGATCTGAATTCAACACGCGGTCCTGACGCGCGGCCGGTTTGCGCAAGGTAAAAAGAGGTTTGCCTTTCGGACAAAATCGTTTCGCGAACTCGGCGGCGACGGCAAAATCATTCGTTCCTGAACTGGCGCGAAGGTCGACAACCAGCGCGTCCACTTTTTTTCCGGTAAAATTGCTCAGGTTCTTATCCATTGCCTGAAGATTAGCGTTGTTCAGCGACCCGAGACGCAAATAGCCGACGTGTCCATCCAAAATCTCACCGTAAAGGGGATTTTGCGCCTCCGGTGGCGAGCTCTCCGGGTTCGGCAAGAGCTTCACGCCATTCGGCAGCCGTGTCATTAGACCCTGAACAGTCGCGCGGTTCAATTCCGTCTCTGTAATCGCATCCGAATTTGTGAAATTGCTTTTCAAGAGCGTGATCGCTGCCTGCAAATCCGCCGCGCCTAACGAATTGATCAGGTCGGCAGCGGTAGGCGTGGCCGATGGTGAAGGCGATGAGGTCGCGGAGGACTTTGATGCAATCGGAGAGTTGCGCGGAGCTGATGGCGCAAGTGATTGCGCAAACAGATTCGCCGCCAGGATCGAGACCGTAAAATGCGCCAGCAAGAATCGGGACATCAGCGTAATTTTTCGATGTTATCCGTAACGACAGGAAGAGCAATATCGCGTCGGTAATGGCAGTTCTCGAAATGAATGCGCGCAACAGCCTCATATGCGCGCGAGCGCGCCGCTGCGAGGGTTGACCCAAGCGCTGTGACTGCCAGTACCCTGCCGCCCGCAGTCACAATTTCGTCATTCAGCTGCTTGGTTCCGGCGAGAAAAATCTGAAGTCCATCGAGCTTGGCCGCTTCATCCAAACCGGAAATGTTTTTTCCAATTTCCCATTTGCCCGGGTAACCGCCCGATGCGAGCACAATGGTCACGGCCGGCCGCTGGTCCCATTCGATTGAGTAATTGTCGATCTTTCCGTCGATCGTCGCTTCCAGCAACGGCAGCAAATCAGACTTCATTCGTGGCAAAATTGCCTGTGTCTCGGGATCGCCGAAACGGCAATTGAACTCGAGGACACGCGCGCCATCGTCCGTGATCATCAATCCCGGATAAAGCAAACCGCGAAAGGTAATTCCTTCCGCGCGTAAACCACGCAGCACCGGTCGCATGATGCCTTCTCCGAATTGTGATTGCAGATTGTTGTTCCAATTGTTGGCCGGACTGAACGCGCCCATGCCACCCGTGTTCGGCCCCACGTCACCGTCGAGCGCGCGCTTGTGATCGCGCGCCGATTCGAGCAGCAGATAGTTTTCCCCGTCCACCAATGCGTGGAGCGAACATTCTGTGCCATGCAAAAATTCTTCGACTACGACACGGCGTCCCGCTTCTCCAAAGCGGCCTTGATTCATCATCTCGTCAATTGTCGATCTTGCCGAGGCGCCATCGGGCGCAATAACGACGCCTTTGCCAAGCGCGAGCCCGTCAGCCTTGACCACAATCGGAAATCGCAACTCGTTACAAAATCGCATCGCGTCATCGCTGCGATCGAACGTGCCCGCTCGCGCGGTCGGAATTCCTTCTTTGCGCATTAGTTCTTTCGCGAAAATCTTCGACGACTCGATCCGTGCGGCCGCTTTGCTCGGCCCGAAAATGCGCAGCCCTTCCGCGACAAAAAGATCAACAATCCCGGCAGCAAGCGGGTCATCCGGACCGACCACCGTCAGATCGACGCGATTTGCCTTCACGAAGCGAGCCAACGCCGGCACGTCACTGACGGAAATAGCGACATTCTCTGCGAGCTGCGCGGTGCCCGCGTTGCCAGGCGTACAAAAGATTCGATCCGCGTCTGACGATTGTTTCAATTTCCAGGTAAGCGCGTGTTCGCGACCGCCGGCACCGATGACAAGAATTTTCACAATTAGTGTAGCGTAACCCCCCGGTTGCGTTCGCGAATTCGCTCGCGGCGGCGAGCGCTAATTTTGTGATTTCGATTCTGCTGGCAAGATCGACAGTTCCAATTTCTCGGTGTGCCGAATGGCCACCAATTGCGCGGCCACGCCAATTTGTTCGCTGACCAGCATTTTGTGGAGGTCGTGAATCGTGCCAACCGGTCGCTCGTTGAAAGCAACAATAATGTCGCCCTCCCGCAGACCGGCGTGCTGTGCCGGGCTGTCTTTTTCGACCGACGCAACCAGCACGCCTGTTTCCAGCGGCAAATTGTAAAATCGGATCACGCGCCGATGCAGTGGCATATTTTGACCGGCGACACCGATGTAACTGCGCCGAATCCGCCCGTCGCGAATTAACCACCCGGCAACCAGCTTGGCGGTGTTGCTGGCGATCGCAAAGCAGATGCCTTGCGCCGGGCGAATCATTGCCGTGTTTACACCAATCACTTCGCCGGCTGAGTTGACGAGCGGTCCGCCGGAATTACCAGGGTTCAGCGCCGCATCGGTCTGAATGATGTTGTCGATCAAGCGACCGGACTGTGAATGCATCGAGCGGCCGAGCGCGCTGATCACGCCTGCAGTCACGCTTGCCTGGAAACCAAGCGGATTGCCGATCGCAATCGCTATTTGCCCGACGCGCAAACTTTCAGAATCAGCCAGGCGCACGTGGACAAGTTGAGGCGCATCGATTCGGATAACCGCAAGATCTGTCTCGGGATCATCGCCGACGAGCTGCGCAAGCCAATCGCGGCCATCCGAGAGATTCACGGTTATTCGGGTGGCTTGATGGACGACATGGCTGTTGGTCAAAATGAAGCCATCGGGCGTAATCACAAATCCGGATCCGCTTCCGGCGACATTGCGCGGTCGACCTTTAGTCCGCTGCTCGATCTCAATGTTTACAACAGCCGGCGAGACGCGGCTAACTGCGCTCACCACCGAGCGCGAATATTCGTCGAGTAACGAATCATCCGAGGAAACATCGCTTTTCCCTATGGAGCCGGAGCCATCTCGCGGCTGCGACTCATTTAAGAGGCTTACCGCGGCTGATTCGTTTTGTTCTGATAAGACTAAATTTCTCGTCATAACTTTTACTTAAAGATCGACAAACCTAACCGGCCGTCAACTACAGTCGATTTGATTCTATACGATCCATTTGGGTTGCTACTCTCTGCTTGCACTTAGATAGTAAACGTCTAAAAAAAGCCATGCGAAAGTCTTCTTCCGGATCAGTCATGGATGCGCAATGCCCTTCCCGACTTGTCCTCGATCGCATCGCAGACAAATGGACCGCACTGATCATTCAGGTGCTGGCTCACGGCACCAAACGTTACGCCGTGCTTCAGCGCGAGATCGGTGGCATTTCGCAAAAGATGTTAACGCAAACGCTGCGCAGCCTAGAACGCGATGGTCTGGTGCAGCGCACAGTCCATCCGGTTGTTCCGCCAAAGGTAGAGTACTCACTGACGCGCCTGGGCCGCACTTTGATTGAGCCATTGCATGCTTTGTGTCGATGGTCGGAAAAACATTTGTCTGAGTTGCAGGCAAATCGTGCCCGAGCGACCGCAAAAAAAGCAGCGGAGCAATAAAGTGGTGGCGTAGTGGAATAATCATTTTCGCATCATTCCGAAACTCCACCGCTTCATTGCGCCGGCAACCCTTTCATCTTGGAGATGATGATAAGCAGATTTAATACAGCCTCTGCGAAGCTGGCCTGCTTCTCTGACCGCCAGAATTATTTTGCATCGCAGGGCTGTATTGGCCTATTCTGAAGCCTTTCCGGCTTAACTAGCCGGGTCTTCCGGATATGGATGTTAGTGGCACGATCGACGCGATCCTGAATCAGAAGAGCGGCGAGATTTTTTTTATCCCGCCCGACGCGACCGTCTTTGACGCAATTGAAATGATGGATGATAAAAACGTCGGCGCCCTGCTCGTGATGGAAGGGGATCGCTTGGTCGGAATGATTTCCGAACGCGACTACACCCGCAAAGTTATGCTGCGCGGTAAGCGTTCGCGGGAAACAAAAGTCGCCGAGATCATGTCAACCAATTTGACCGTCGCGCATCCGCACGAGCCGGTCGAAAAATGCTTGCGCCTTATGACCGAGAAGCGTTTCCGCCATTTGCCGGTCCTCGAAGGTGATAAGGTGCGCGGTGTCATCTCAATTGGTGACTTGGTGAAATGGGTGATCTCATGCCAAAGCGCCACCATTGCGCATTTGGAAAGTTACATCCACGGCGGATACACGGGGTAATTTTGTAGAGCAGGCGTGGCGCCTCAAACGCCAAGACAAGCAGCCGGCACGGCTGCCACTACAGATTCCAAACCGTTCTCCCACGCACAATCGTCCGCACCGCTCGGCCTTTAAGTTTCCAGCCATCGAAGGGCGAATTACGCGACGCCGATTCGAACTTGTCGATCTTGACCGTCCATTCCAAATCCGGATCAATCAGGGTCACATCCGCTGGTGCGCCGATCGATAACGTGCCGGCATTAATCTTCAATAAACGCGCGGGCTCGACCGTGTACATCTCGATCAAACGCGCGATGTCGATCTTGCGCCGTTTGTGCACAAGCAGATCAAGAAACAAGCCGAGCTCAGTCTCCAGTCCGATGATCCCAAACGGCGCGGCATCAAACTCCACTTCCTTTTCAAAATCCGCATGCGGCGCGTGATCGGACGCCAGGATTGACAATGTCCCGTCGGCGATTCCTTCGAGCAACGCGTCTACATCAGCCTGCGCGCGCAGCGGCGGATTCATCTTATAGTTGGTGTTAAAGTTCTGGATCGCCTCGTCGGTCAGCGCGATGTGATGCGGACAAACTTCGCCAGTGATCTTCACGCCCCGCCCTCGCGCTTCGCGAAGCAGCCGCACACTTCCAGCAGTGCTTACATGCTGGCAATGAATCGAGTGATCGCAAAGATCCGCGAGCAAAATGTTGCGCATCACGATTGCTTCCTCGCCTGCGGCAGGCCAGCCCGGCAATCCGAGCAACCTGCTCCAATAACCCTCATGCACAACGCCGTTGCCGACTAGATTGTAATCCTGGCAGTGATCAAGGACCGGCACGCCAACCATACGGGCGTACTCAACTGCGCGCCGCATCAGCTCGTTGTTTTGAATGCAATGACCATCGTCTGTAATCGCGACCACGCCTGCCTGCGCGAGCGATCCGATCGGACCCAATTCCTCCCCTGAAATGTTCTTTGAAATCGCGCCGGTTGGTAAAACATTCACGCAGGCCGCAGCAGCCGCGCGCTCTTTGATCCACGCAATTGTGCTCGGTGTGTCCGCGACTGGCGAAGTGTTTGGCATGCAGGCAATCGTCGTAAATCCACCGGCCGCAGCAGCACGCCCACCAGATTCAATCGTTTCCTTGTGACCAAAGCCGGGCTCTCGCAGATGCACGTGCATGTCGATCAAGCCGGGCGCGACAATGAGATTGCTTGCATCAATTTCTTCGGGTTGAAAGCTGAGCTCTGAGAGCTGAGAGATCGGAGCGATTTTTCCGTCGGTAATCAAAAGATCGATAATCTCATCCCGCTTATTCGCCGGATCGATCACATGACCGTTGCGGATGATGATCGCGCTCACGTAGTTGCGATCCCTCCGCAAAGGTAGAGAACGGCCATACGCACGGCGAGGCCATTGGTGACTTGGTCGAGAATGACACTTTGCAATCCATCGGCGACTTCGCTGTCGATCTCGACGCCGCGATTGATCGGACCGGGATGCATGATCAGACAATCCGGTTTCAAAAGCTTCGCGCGCTCTTTCGTCAGGCCGAAGAACCGAGTGTATTCACCGATCCCGGGAAAATATTCCTTGCGCTGGCGTTCGTGCTGAATCCGCAACAGGTTCACGACATCGGCATTTGGAATTACATTGTCGATCTTGTGCGAAACTTCGACACCGAGTTTTTCGAACTCGCGCGGCACCAGCGTGCTTGGCCCGACCAGCGTAACGCGGGCGCCGAGCTTGACCAAACCGAAAATGTTCGAGCGCGCGACGCGACTGAACAAGATGTCGCCGATGATTACGACATGCAGCCCGGCGATCTTTCCCCTTTTCTCGCGGATCGTGTAAAGATCGAGAAGCGCTTGAGTGGGGTGCTCGTGCGCGCCATCGCCGGCATTGATCACACTCGCTTCGAGCCGATTGCCCAAAAACTGCGGCGCGCCGGCGGAGCTATGACGCAGCACGAGAATATCGGCGTGTAACGCCTCAAGATTTCGCGCAGTGTCTTTGAGGGTTTCGCCTTTCGTAAGACTGGAAGTTGTTGCCGAGATGTTGATCACGTCCGCGCTCAACCGGAATGCCGCTAGTTCGAATGACGTTCGTGTACGCGTGCTCGGCTCGACGAAGAAGTTCACCAGCGTTTTCCCGCGTAGGGCCGGAACTTTCTTAATTTCCCGAGTCCCGACTTGTTTGAATGCGTCGGCGGTTTCGAGAATGAAATTGATTTCTTCTGCCGACAATTCACGCAGGCCAAGAAGATCTTTGCGATTCCAGCGTGTGCTCATGAAATTCGCGTTTTCGTTTTCATTCTTTGATAAGCCAAACGCCGTCCGGCTCGTTGGCGCTGCCGATCTGTACCCGCACTTTTTCATTCGCTCTCGTCGGCAAATTTTTTCCGACGTAATCGGCGCGAATTGGCAGCTCGCGATGCCCACGATCGATCAGTGCGGCGAGTTGAATCCGGGCAGGCCGTCCAAACGAATTGATCGCGTCCATCGCCGCGCGCACGGTGCGGCCAGTATAGAGAACATCATCGACAATGATGACTGTCCTCTCTTCTAGCGGCACTGGAAGCTTTGACGCGCGGACGACAGGGAGTTCCGGGCGCGTCCCGACGTCGTCGCGATGCATCGCCACGTCGATGATTCCAACGTCGATGTCAATCTTTTCAATCCCGCGAATGAAATCTGCGATCCGGCTCGCGATCTCCACGCCGCGTGAAGGAATCCCCGCCAGTACGATCTTGGCGAGCTGCGGGTCGCGCTCGATAATTTCATGGGCGATTCGCTGTAGCGCCCGACGAATCCCGTCCGCGTCCATGATCGGGACAGCGGGAGATGAATCCTGTTTTTGTTTCTTCATGCGTTTCCTTGGCGACCTCACGGGATCGCTTTAAAGGACACGGTTATGGATCAGCTGCTCATTTTAGCTCGCCTTTGGTTTCGCGCATCCGTTTTTCGCGCCAATTAGACCGATGTTTCACAATCCAATCCAGGAGCGCTTTCTCAAAGCCGATGTCTTTACCGGCCTTTTCGCTCTCGATCCACTTGTGCTTCAAGATTTCTGCCCGCTCTGCTAGGAACTCCTTGTAGAGAACAGAATTTTTAACGAATCGAGATCGATCTTCCTCTGAAGGGGGCATCTCTCGACTCTTTGTCATAAAATTTCGAATCAGTCAATAAAATCGAACCACTGGAAATTCGACGTGGCAAGCGGCCATTTATTTAAACTCGTTTGTGCTCACTGCCGCGGATGCCTCACTAAGGCAGAGTCTTACGAAGATTTTCGGCAATTCTCCTAAACTCAGCGGCAACAGGCGATTCACGATCTTCGCCCACGATCGGCATGCCGCGGTCGCCCGCTTCGCGCGTGGCGATGTCGATCGGGATTTGACCGAGCAACGGAACACGCAGCCGCTTCGCTTCGCGCTCGCCGCCGCCGCTTCCAAAGATATCGTAGCGTTTGCCGTCGGATGGAGAGACGAAGTAACTCATGTTCTCAACGAGGCCCAGCACCGGCACATTGACCTTGTCGAACATGGAGGCGGCTTTGCGCGCATCTATCAGCGCAACTTCCTGGGGCGTAGTGACGATGATCGCTCCAGACAGCGCAACCGTCTGCACGATCGTGAGCTGGATGTCGCCGGTGCCGGGCGGAAGATCGAGAACCAGGTAATTGAGTTCGCCCCATTCGACCTGCCGCAGGAATTGCTGGGTATAGCGTGTAACCATCGGCCCACGCAAAATCGCCGGCGAAGTGTCGTCGAGCAGAAATCCCATCGACATCAGGCGCAATCCGTATTGTTCGATTGGAACGATTTTATTCTCTTCCGTTGCCATTGGCCGTTCCCGCGTGCCGAACATGAGCGAAATGCTCGGGCCATAGATGTCGCAGTCACACAAGCCAACGCGCGCTTTGGTTTGCTCGAGCGCGAGGGCGAGATTCGCTGCAACAGTCGATTTGCCGACACCGCCCTTGCCACTCGCCACTGCAATCGCGTGCTTGATTCCCGGAATTCGTGCCGCACCCACACCAACCCCGGCGCCAGTAGGTGGTGCATGGATGTCGATCAAAACTTTCGCGTTTCGGACTCCCCCAATCGTCCGCAATACTTTTTCGGCATCACTTTTGATCGCAGCCGGAATATTGGGATCGTTCGTGGCGAGCGCGAGCTGCACTTTGACTTCGCCATTGTCAATGTTGACCAACTTGACCAAGCCAAACGAAACAATGTCTCGCGTGAAGCCGGGATACTTAACCGACTTGAGCGCGTCGCGAACTTGTTCTTCTGAAACAGACATGGCGATCCAAATTTACGCGCGGCTTCAGCGGAGTAAAACGCGCAACGGATTCGATATAAATGTGAGCTTCACCTTCAGACGCTGCGAGACAGGATGAGCGGCATGAAAACACAATTCTCTCTCCGAATTATTTTTGCCGGCGTTTTGCTCCTGTTAGTGAATGGGTGCACTACTTCTCCCCAGACTGGTGGAGGGCCGCTGGCCGGTGTTTGGACAAACTCGCTTGGCACTGTCTGGACCATCAAAGCCGACGGAACATTTCACGTCGTCAGCACCAAGCCTAGGCGAGAGATCTGGGGAACCTATACGGTCGCAGGCGATACAGTCACAATTCAAGAGACCCGTCGCGGGCAACGCCGATCCCGAAAGAGTGTAGAGGGCCCGGTGTTTATAAGTTTAGCCAGCCGAACGAAAACACTTTGACGTTCGCGTTGGTCAATGACACCTGCAAGCCGCGGATCCAAAATGTGACGCTCGCTTGGCATCGAAAGTAACTTCGAGCCGATTGAAGCATAACTGAGACTAAACCGTCGTCGCTGCCCTGCTCCACGCCGTGGCCAACAATCCGGCAGCGGCAGTGCGGGCAAACTGGCGCGAGCGCATGAATCGCGCACTCGAAACTGTCGAAGGTGTGTTGCTTGCCAGCCACAATCACTTCGAATGCCTTGTCATCACTCGTTTTCACAAACTTCGCATCTAGCCATACTTAACAATGTTTCGGGTGCCGCAATCTTGGCGACGGTGTCCGATCATCGAGGCGTTCCTGACTGCGCACTTTCTCGTCCGTTCGCCTCCATCAGAATCCTGCGCCGGATCGGGAAAGTAGAGATCGCCTTGGAAAGTGATAATTTGCCTCGGAGGCTGGTTATGGAAATACCGAAACGACTCATCGATTGTCTCAACGAAAACGAGGTCCGCTACGAGATTCTGCGTCATCCGGAAGCTATTACCGCGCAAAGGATCGCCCAAGCTGAGCACGTAAAAGCCCGGCATCATGCGAAGGTCGTCATGATAAAATCCGGAGGCGAGCATTTAATGGCAGTGCTTCCGGCAGACCATCAGATCGACCTTGAAAAGTTGACGAGGGCGATCGGCAAAGCCGCCGTACTGGACAGGGAAGCAGAGTTCAAGCCATTATTCCCAGATTGCGCTGTCGGAGCGATGCCGCCCTTTGGCAATCTCTACAGCATGCCAACCTGCGTCGACAAGCGTTTGGCCGAGGAAGACTACATCGTTTTTGAAGCGGGCACGCATACCGACGCCATCAAGATGAGCTATCGTGATTACGAGAAAATCGTGAAACCACGAGTGGAGGATCTGGCGGTCAAAACTCAGCCCATGAAAGGAGCCTGAGATTGCGCATCGTATTTAGCTTGGTTCTGTGGCTCATCTGCGCCACAGCGGTTACTGCCGAGAAGGTTTGCCTTATCAAAATCGATGGTGCGATTGGCCCGGCGACCGCCAGTTATATTTCGCGCAGTGTCGATCAAGCGCGGACGCAGAACGCGCAATGTCTGGTGATCCAGCTTAATACGCCGGGTGGTTTGCTCGATTCGACGCAGATGATCGTGCAAAGCTTTCTCGGCTCGACAGTGCCTGTAGTGGTGTATGTCGCCCCGACCGGGGCAACTGCAACCAGTGCCGGTTGTTTTATCACTGTTGCCGCGAGCGTCGCGGCGATGGCGCCCGCTACTACCATCGGAGCGGCGCACCCGGTGACAATCGGCGGTATTCCGAGCGGCGGACCAGAGAAGACTGACGACACCATGAAGCAGAAGCTCGAGAATTTTTCCGTGAGCTACATCGAGGCGATCGCCGGCAGACGGCAGCGCAACGTCGAGTGGGCCAAATCGGCCGTGAAGGAGAGCGCGTCAATCAGCGCGGAAAAAGCGCTTCAGTTAAAAGTTGTCGATCTGATCGCTGCCGATCTACCGGACTTACTAAAGCAATTGAATGGACGCACCGTGGACGGCAAGACTCTCAAGACTGCGGGCGCAGAGGTCGCGGAGATCAAGATGTCGCCCTCGGAACGCGTTTTCCAAAAGCTCTGGCGGCCGGAGGTGATGTTCATTCTCATGCTCATTGCGATCTATGGAATCATTGGTGAATTGACGACTCCGGGCGCGATTTTACCCGGGGTTGTCGGCGCGATTGCCTTAGTCCTTGCGCTTTACCTGGCGGCGATTCTGCCAGTCAACGTGACCGGACTGGTCTTGATCGCACTTGCGCTCATGCTTTTCATTTTTGATGTCTATGCGCCCACGCACGGCGTGCTGACAGTAGGCGGAGTCATTTCGTTTCTGATCGGATCGCTTATGCTCTTCAATCGCGCTGATCCTCTCTTTCGCTTGTCTCTGAATTATATCATTCCCGCGACGCTCATTACGGCGGCGTTCTTTGTCTTCGTCATCGGTAAAGGTTTGCGTGCGCAGCGGTTGCCTGTGAGAGTTGGAGCGGAAACTTTGATTGGCAAAACCGTGACCGCGTTGACGCCGATCGATTTGCGCGGCGGTAGAATTTTTATCGAAGGCGAATATTGGAGTGCGATCAGTGATACACCGATCGAAAAAGATCAAATGGTGGAGATCGCTGCCGTGCAAGGGCTAACCCTAAAAGTAAAAGCCAAAGGAAAGTAAAGCTATGTCATTACTCGAAGCACTGCCGAAATTAATCAGTTGGGCCATACCGCTCATCATTTTAATCATTATCATTCTGCCGCAGGCGATTCGTATCCTGCGCGAATACGAACGGGGCGTGATCTTCCGACTCGGGAAATTACTCGGTGCAAAAGGACCGGGGCTAATTTTTCTGATTCCCATCGTCGATCGCATGGTGCGAATGGATCTGCGCGTCGTGACAATCAACGTCGAGCGGCAGGAGGTGATGACGCGCGACAACGTGCCGGTGACGGTGGATGCGGTTGTTTATTTCCGCGTGGTCGATCCGCAAGCCGCGGTTGTGAAAGTGGAAAACTTTCTCAAAGCGACCTCGCTCATCGCCCAGACCACGCTGCGCAGCGTGCTCGGCCAAGCCCCCTTGGACGACCTGCTTTCGCAACGCGAGTCGATCAACCAGAAATTGCAGGAGATCATCGACCGGCAAACCGAACCGTGGGGCGTCAAAGTCACGGCGGTCGAGGTCAAGGACGTTGCGCTGCCCGACACAATGAAGCGGGCGATGGCAAAGCAAGCCGAAGCTGAGCGCGAGCGACGTGCCAAGATCGTTAATGCCGAGGGCGAATTTCAAGCTGCGGAAAAAATGGTGCAGGCCGCGGCGATGATGAGCAAGGAACCGATCGCGCTTCAGCTCCGTTTTCTGCAAACCATGCGCGAAATCTCCAGCGAACATAACACCACAACCTTTTTCCCCCTTCCGATCGATCTCTTGACGGCACTAATCAAAAAGAACGAACCACCCAAGCCGTAGGACGATTGCCAAGAAGCATGTTCACACGGCCAATTTCGCCACGATCTTGGCGATTTGGTGGCGAAAAAGCTTGGCACCGCCGGATGCAGGGTGCCGCACATAACGCGCGGAAACGGCTAAATCTTTAAGCTGCGCGGCCGCGATGCGACCGAGCGCCACGACTTCGTGGCATGGAAATAAATCGAGAAACGCTTTGAGCACCGGGATTCCAGTAGATTGTTGTGAATTGGTCGGCGTCCTGTTACTCAACCTGCCGCGGCACGGATCGAATGAATGCCACGGGAATGCATTCCAGAGAACGAATTCTGCCGCCGACAGCTCAAGCCGTAACAATGTGCTCCAGACGATCGTGGCGGTCGGCTCGGAAAAACCATCCGGACATTTCTGAGGTTTGCTAGTCCGCCGCGGAGTGATTCCCAAAAGAATGCGTTCCGGCGCGATGCCAGTTTTTCGTCCAAGCAAAAGCCGTTCGGATGTCATCGGTATCCCGCTGAAATGACCGCCGCCGTAACCAAGCGCTTCCCCGATGATCGCAAGACGCGCCTTTCCCAACCGATCGCAAAGATAGGCGCGCAACTGTTCTCGCCGAATGCGTGGGGCCTGGGGGACATCGTTTTCCTCATCAATCTGCCACCACGGATTGAAGACAGCGCCGGAGGGCGACTTTTTCAGTCGTCGCAAAAATTTTTCAACCGATTGGCGGGACATAATTTACCTTACGGCTAAAATGGATTCGCAGCCTTCGTTGTGGGTGTTTCTGTGCGGCGATGTGATGACAGGCCGCGGCATCGATCAGGCGCTGCCGCATTCGGTGGATCCGATTTTGTACGAACCGCACGCACGCGACGCGCGCGACTATGTCGATCTTGCCGAAAAAGCGCACGGCACATTTCAGCGACCAGTCAGCTTCGATTATATCTGGGGCGAGACGCTTCAAGAACTCGGACGCGTCAACGTCGATCTCAGGATCATCAATTTGGAGACCGCTATCACATCCGCGGCGACGCATTGGCCCGGCAAAGGAATTCACTACCGGATGCATCCGCTCAACGTCGGTTGCCTCTCGGCAGCGCGGATTAGCGGTTGTGCTTTAGCGAACAATCACGTTTTGGATTGGGAATATGAAGGCTTGTCCGAGACGCTGCACAGCCTGGATGCGGTGAGCGTGGCCCATGCAGGCGCGGGGCGCGATACGGAAGAGGCAGCAGCTCCCGCGATGCTCGATGTTCCGGGCAAAGGTCGAGTGCTTCTCTTCTCGTTTGGATCGACAAGCAGTGGGATTCTGCGGGAGTGGAATGCCAGCGCCTTGCGCGCGGGCGTGAATTTGCTCGACGACCTTTCGGAAGCGACCGCAGCGAGAATTTCCGACCAGATGCGGCAATTTAAGCGGCGGAGCGACTTGCTTGTCGCGTCGATTCACTGGGGTGGCAATTGGGGCTACGAAATTCCGCGCGAGCAAATCGCGTTTGCCCATCGCTTGATCGAAGGAGGCGTCGCCGTCGTGCATGGCCACTCATCCCATCACGTGAAGGCGATCGAAGTTTTCAAGGGTCATCTCGTTCTCTATGGCTGCGGGGATTTTCTCACCGACTACGAAGGAATCGGCGGCTATGAAAAGTTCCGGGGGGACTTGGCCCTAATGTACTTGGTCGAACTGCATGCTACCAGCGGTGAGCTCATATCAGCGCGCCTGGTTCCAATGCAGATGCGGCGTTTTCGCCTGGAACACGCGTCGGCCGCCGATGCGAGTTGGCTTGCTGAGCTTCTAAATGAACTAGGCGTGCCATTCGAAACAGAAGTCCAGTTGGCGGATGAGAACGGCATTACACTGAAATGCCCCCACCATCGGCGGAAAACATAAGGCCCCGAAATTCTTCGCGAATGAAACTCACATTCCTCGGGACACGCGGCGAGATCGAGGCGCGAACGCGTCGGCATCGCATGCACAGCGCACTGCTCGTTTCCTACCGCGGGTGCAATGTGATGATTGATTGCGGCCTTGATTGGCTGGGAAGCTTCGAACTTCTGCGTCCCAGCGCGATCGTACTGACGCATGCGCATCCGGATCATGCTTGGGGTTTGAAAAACGGTGCGCCCTGCCCGGTATACGCCCCGAAGAAGACGTGGCAAAGTCTAAAAAACTGCCAGATCGAAGGTCGACATCTGATAAAGGAGCGCGTGGCGACGAAAATTTGCGGCATTACGTTCGAGGCTTTCCCGGTAGAGCACTCGCTCCTCGCCCCGGCGGTCGGATACCGCGTCAGCGCGGGCCGAGCGTGCATTTTCTACGCGCCGGATCTGATTTTCATTCACGGTCGATCGACCGCATTGAAAGACGTGCGCGTTTACATTGGCGACGGCGCGACCTTCACCCGCTCGTTCATTCGCAAGCGGGGCGAAAGGCTCATCGGGCATGCTGCCATCAGCGTGCAGATCGGCTGGTGCGCGACAGCGGGCGTGTCCCGAGCCATTATCACGCACTGCGGCTCGGAAATTGTCACCGGCAACGAGCGCAATCTTACCGCGAGCCTCCACGCGATGGGCGCGGAGCGTGGCGTCAAAACGCGCATCGCGTACGACGGGATGGAGCTGACTCTGCGATAAAACAAATCCGATGCGAGAATTGCCATGATTTTGTATAATCGGCGAAGGTCATACGGCTCGGATAGATAGTTCTGACGAAACCTTTATATGAACTCGTTTACCGGTTGGTTAATTGCACTCATCTTTTTGTCACTCACGGCGATCGGCGCGCGACCACAGGCGCCTGAAGAAAAATCGTCGGCCCCGCTGAAGGCGGTCGCCGTGCTTTACCCCACACAGGGCAACAAGGTCAGCGGCACCGTCACGTTCACTGAAGTTGCCGACGGCGTTCAAGTGCATGCAGAAATCACCGGTCTTACCCCGGGCAACCACGGGTTTCACATCCATGAACTCGGCGATTGCACGGCAACGGATGGCAGTTCTGCCGGCGCTCACTTTAATCCGACGAACCAACCGCATGGAGGCCCAGATGCTGATGCCCGGCATGTTGGCGACATGGGCAACATCGAGGCAGACGCCTCCGGCGCAGCAAAACTGGACTATCTCGATCACAGCATGTCGTTGAGCAACGACGACCGGTCAATCATTGGCCGATCCGTGGTTGTTCATGCGAAAGCGGACGATCTCAAATCACAGCCAGCCGGCGACTCGGGAGCTCGCATTGCCTGCGGCGTGATCGGGCGGGCGAAAAGCCAATAGCGCCGCCGATTCAATTGAGAAGCAAATCAGTTATCTGGTGAGGGGCCGGCACGGTCGCGACCATCCGATTTTATTTTTGCAAAGATAAGTTCTTATCGAACGTGTCAAAGAAATTGAGATACTGTTCAAGGTAGACGATTCGTTTACCGCAGTGGCACGCTCGCCAACTGCGCCAGCGGCGATTATTCTCTTGGAGTGATTTTGTGCTCCTTCCCAATGAAGAAACCCAAAGTCGACGACAAGTTGACGCTGCTGACCGACTTCGGCGAGACGGAAGCAATCTGCACCGAAGTGCTTGACGATCCGACCGGCGAGGGCGGCACGCTGCTCAAAGTAATGGCACGCGGCCCCTTCCAAGAGGACCAGCAAGTCTGGCTCCTCGATCGTGACGGGACAAAAATTGGCGCGACAGTAGAACGTTTTTAAGCAGACCGTCGACAGCGAAGTAACGCTTTCTACCGTGCTCCCGGCGTGATTGTCTCGTTTCTGGTTTGCTCTTGCTCTCGGCCTCCGTTGTTAATGCACCGTGCGCGATGTCAGACGCTCACAGACAACCGCTGCAACTTCGCGCAACGTTTCTAAAATGAGCTGGAATGAAAGCGAGAAGGATTAAGAGCAAACGCAGTTTTCCGTTCCTCCAAATCAATGAACGCGAACAGAAGCCGCGGAAACGTGGGCTGACTGAAATTCGCGGGCCTTATTACTCCGTGGTCGGGCGCCGTTATCTTAAAGACCTGTTCGGAATGATGGGCAGTTATGTCGATTCATTTAAATTCGCTGGCGGCTCGTTCACTCTCATGCCCAACAAAGCTGTGAAAGAGATTATCGATCTTTGTCACAAGCATGACGTGCTCGTTCCCACGGGCGGCTTCATCGAGCGGGTGCTTGCCCAAAGCACCGACGCCGTGCGGCAATACATCGCCGAATGCAAAAGGCTCGGATTTGATGTTGTAGAAATCTCAGCCGGTTTTGTCTCGCTTCCGACCGACGATTGGCTGCGTGTCATTGATTTGGTCTGCAAATCGGGAATGAAAGCGAAGCCCGAAGTTGGTATTCAGTTCGGTGCGGGCGGCGCCACATCTGCTGCGGAACTGGAGGCCGAGGGTACACGGGATCCAAGTTGGGCAATCGCACAGGCAAAACGATTTCTCGATGCAGGCGCAGAAATCATCATGATCGAGAGCGAAGGCATCACCGAGAATGTCGATTCGTGGCGGACCGATGTT
>DASXNN010000063.1:0-20485 GCA_036495045.1 Candidatus Udaeobacter sp. | reverse complement strand
ATTAGCGATTTCTTTCCGTCGGAAGAAGGTGGATTGATCGCGATTCTAGAAAGACGGGAGGCTTCGGCCGCTGCGAACAACGCGGAAAAGAAAGCGGGCTTCGAAAACCGCCTCCTCAACAACAAGCGGCAAATTGTCTTCTACGAATGGCTTCGGGACCGACAGCGCGCCGCTAGCGTGCAATTTGCCAAAGGCTAGCGCTGTAGCGGCCCGGAACATTTTCGGGCAAACGGCTTGGGACGATCAATGGAACAATCAGTTGGTGACATCTTTGATGACGCAAACGGCGATCTCGCCGTTGGTGAATTGGAAAGCGCCGTCGAAAAATATCGGCGCTGTGTTGAGCTTGATCCGCAATTTTTCGATGGCTGGCACGCCTTTGGCATGGCACTGATGAAACTCGGCCGTTTTCCCGAAGCGATCGAAGCAGGGAAAAAAGCGGTCGAGCTTCGGCCTAACGACCAGATCGGCTGGACAAGTCTGTCGCTGTTTTACAATCGGGCCGGCGACATCAAGGAAGCCGAAGCCGCCGGCACCAAGGCCAAGATCCTTTCCTGGGGTGGAAAGATTTCCAAAGGTGACTAGTCACTAGGTGAATCGTAAATAGGTTTCCGACGCGATTACCAATCACTTATCCCTTATAACGCCTTACCAAATATTCACCCGCTTGTCGGCGGCGCGGACCATTGGCGAGTTGTCCGGAATATCGAACGCCTTTTGAAATTCCGGCAGGTTCGAGAGCGGCCCATCTACGCGATAGCGTGCCGGTGAATGAGGATCGGTGTTCAACCGTAGTTTCAAATCTTCATCGCGCTCTTTTGATTTCCAGATTGCCGCGAACGACAAGAAAAACCGTTGTTCAGGTGTAAGCCCGTCAATTTTTTGCTCGCGCGCCTGTGGATTTTTATCGAGCGCCTTTTGCAACGCGGCATGGGCGAGTTTGACTCCGCCGAGATCGGCGATGTTCTCCCCTTGAGTGAGCTCACCGTTCACGTGCAATCCCGGCAACGGCTCGTACTCATTGTATTGCCGTACGATAGCTTGGGAACGCTTCTTGAACTCAGCCGCGGATTGCGGCGACCACCAGTCGCGTAAATTTCCTACCGCGTCGAACTGTCGGCCCTCATCGTCGAAGCCGTGCGTCATCTCGTGTCCGATGACCGCCCCTATGCCGCCGTAATTGACCGCGTCATCTGCATTCGCATAGAAGAACGGCGGCTGCAAAATCCCGGCCGGGAACACGATTTCATTCATATTGGGGTTGTAATATGCGTTCACCGTTGGCGGCGTCATCTCCCAGTCAGTCCGGTCCACTGGTTTGCCGATTTTCTTGAGGTCGCGCTCCACCTGGAAATGGTCGGCCCGAATCGCGTTGAGAATGTACGGACCTCTGTCGATCTTGAGCAGTGAGTAATCGAGCCATTTGTCAGGGTAGCCGATTTTCACCGTGAACGCGGCCAGTTTCTTAAGTGCCTCCCGTTTGGTCGGCTCGTCCATCCACTCCAGCGTCTTGATGCGATCGGCCAGTGCCTCCTTCAAATTGTTGACCAGTTCGAGCGCGCGCGCTTTTGCTTCCGGCGGAAAATCATACGCCACGTACAATTTGCCAAGCGCTTCGCCGACGGCGTCATCGGTCGAACTGACGACCCGTTTCCACCGCGGCTTAATTTGTTTTGTGCCGCGCAGAGTGGCGTCGTTGAAATTGAAATTTTCGTTCACGAAATCCTTCGATAGTTCGGAAGCGGTGGCATTGATCAGGTGCCAGCGCAGATAAGCTTTCCAATCGTCCATTGGCGTGCTCTTGAACACGTCGTCAGCAGCTTTGAAGAATTCCGGCTGCTGCACATTGATTTCGCCGGGCTCGATCAGGTCGATGTCTTTGAAATAATCACTCCAATTCCAATTCGGCGTCAGTTTTTGCAGATCGGCCTCCTGCATTTTGTTGTAGTTCTTCTGCGGATCGCGCAGTTGGACGCGTGTCCGCGAGGCCTGCGCCAGCGAAGTTTCCAACGCGAGAATCTTCTTTGCGTGATCGGCGGCCGTCGCGGGCGGCTCACCTAGAAGCGTCAGCATTTTCGTGACATGATCGACATACTGATCGCGCAATTTTTTCGAAGCCTCGTCCGTCTTTGTATAGTAATCACGGTCTGGTAAGCCAAGACCGCCTTGTGTTGCCTGAGCGATGTCGCGCGTGCTGTCCTTGGCGTCCTGACCTGCGTCAAAGTCGAAAAGCACCGGGACACCGATCGTATGCAGATGTGCAATTTCCTTGAGCAGATCATTGCGATCCTTGATCGCCTCAATGCTTTTGAACTCTTCCGCTAATGGCTTGGTCTGCATGGCTTCGATGGTTTTCTCGTCCATGCCACTCGCGTAGTAATCGCCCACCTTCTGCGTTTCCGGTGCGAGTTTCGGATCGACATGTGTGTTCATCGCCTTCTCTGCGATCTCGTGCAGGGCGTCATTGTTATGCTCGATCAGCTGATTAAAACTGCCCCAGCGCGAGTATTCCGGTGGTATCTCCGTGTTTTTGATCCAACCGCCATTGGCGTACATAAAAAAGTCGTCTTGCGGTTTCACGGACGTATCCATGTCCTTCGGATCGAGCGGCGGCGGATTTTTCTCGTTCTTGGGCGCTGGTTGAGCGTGCAAGCTCAGTCCACAAAAGAGAGAAGCGACAACGAACGAAGTTAGCTTAAACATCAAAGAAGAAAGGCGAAAGCGCCGCTCTTGTCCAATACCCAACTTCACGTCGTTGTAGGGCGTTTCTGTGAAACGCCGACCAATGGAATGGCGCCTGACACAGACGCCCCACAGTCGCGACCGATTCGCAGGAATCAGCTCAAAAGCGCCGAAAAGAAGTCGATCTTTCCGCCAGCTACAATTGCTCGATCTTGTAGCCGCGTTTTTGCAGCAACGCTATGACGCTATTTGGACCAGAAAAATGTAGCGCACCGGCGACGATTGCGGTTGGTTTGCCGGTTTTCAGTTCTGCTTCGATCCGCGGGATCCATTTGATATTTCGCTGGTCAATAAAGCGCGCGGCAATCTGGGGAGCCTCTTTTCGCAGGTGTGCGTCCCCGGCCCAAAGCGCAGCAGTGTCTCCTTTTCGCCACGCGCTGCGCATCCGGGTAAATTCGCCCGCACCACTCTTGGACAGATTGAGGGCATCGCGGAGAAGGAATTCGCTATCGCGGTCCGGCAATCCGCCGAGAACCGCCACGTGCTCATCGACTGATTCGAGACCGTCTATCTCTTGGCCCGCCTTCTTGGCGCGGGCCACGAGGTAATCGTCCAAGCCATGAGAAGTCGACATATTGCTCGAATTTCTCGTGTCGACAAGGTGCTGGGCGATCCACCATGGCTTATAACCAAGGCTGCTATCGAAATCTGCAACCCTCGGCCGAGATTTCTTCAGCCGATTATGGTCCACGCTGACAGGTGAAACATTCTCTCGAAGCCACGCCAAAAGCCTGGGGTCAATCTTTGAACGGATATCTTGCCCAGGCGGATACTTTCCGGCCGCGGCGAATTTTTTGTCGAATTCGGCCGCTCGGCTTGGATTAAATTCGAAAAGGAGGCGTTTCGCATCTTTCAACGCCAGTTGATACGGACTGGGAAGTGGATAATCGTTCCGATCAAGCGCATGAACAGAGCCGACGAGGTAAAATGGCGCCCTCGCGTCGGTGACGCGCCAAACGCAACATTTCGGTAGCGCTTCCGTAGCGCCTGCCGTGTTTGCGAACAAGGCGACGGTACTGAACAGGAGGGAAGCAATCCAAACGCCGGCGTTTCGCTGAACGCGCAAAAACATTTGCGGTTTTTAGCAGAAAAAAAGTGCGCGGTCAATTAATTTCCTTTGTCGAACTTCGTTGCCGCTGCCTTCGACTCCGCTATTTGAGACCGGCGCGGTTTTTTATACGATACTGAAAGGGATGTCTATAATGGTGAAACGTTTGCTTGCGCTCGCGTTCTTCAGCAGTTTCACGATTTCAAACTTGGTGTTTGCCGCAGAGGATTGGCAGGTCATAAAAGTCAATGGTCATGATTATCTCACTGTTGAAAATATCGCGAAGTTTTATGGTCTGCCCGCCGCTGTCGTGCCTTCCGGCGAGAAGATTCAACTCGAGGCGGCGAAGAATCCGCTCGAATTTGTCCGTGGCAGCCGCGAAGCGATGATTAATGGCGTCCGCAGTTGGTTGTGCTTCCCCTCAGTTGAGCAGGACGGAAAAATCTTGGTCTCACGCACCGACGTGGCCAAAACAATCGAGCCGTTGGTTCGTCCGCAGCGCGTTGCAAACGTAGGCAAGGTTCAGACGGTGATTCTGGATCCCGGGCACGGTGGCTATGATAAGGGCCAGGTCAGCCGTTATGGATACGAAAAAGATTTTGCCCTGGACGTAGCGCGCAAGCTGCGGCCGCTGCTGCAAGCAAAAGGCCTCCGCGTGATCATGACCCGCGAAGGCGATTACTTTGTGCCATTGGAAGTTCGCGCTCAGATCGCCAATGCCACCCGCAATTCCATTTTCGTCAGCATTCATTTCAACGGAACAAATGACGATCCAAACGCCACCGGTTTCGAAATTTTTTCATTTACTCCGCGCGGAGCGCCATCCACATCCGATACCGCGGCAGCTCCCAGTTCTCTTAGCATGCAACCCGGCAGCGAGGTCGATGCCCAGAGCATGGCGCTCTCCGTTTGCATCTATCACTCGCTGCTCGGTCACATCCCCGAGTTCGATCGCGGAATCAAGCGAGCGCGCTTCGCGGTCCTGCGCCTGACGAGAGTTCCAGCTGTGCTCATCGAAGGAGGCTTCCTGACGGAGCGCGGTGAATGTCGCTTGATTGCGCAAAAGGACTGGCGCGCAAAACTCGCGCAGGCAATCGGTGTCGGGATCGAGAACTATCAGGGATTGGGGGTCAAAAAGCAGCGACCGATGCTTGTCGCCGATTATCGTCGCCAGGGCTCTGGAGAGACATTGGCGCCACAGGCGACCCCTCCGCCGCTGCCACCGCCGTGGCAGCGGCCACAAATTTCGCAGCCAGCGTCGCTCGAATCTGCCGCGATTGTTCCCTGAGATCCCGTTCAAGACGGGTTGACTTCGCTCTCGTGGGACTTAATCTCGATACTGCGGGGGAGCCGCCTGGCTGAGATGATCGGGGAGAAATGCCGATCGAACCCCTTGAACCTGATGCGGGTAATGCCGCCGAAGGGAGAGGAAATTTCAGCCATGCGATTTTCCGCGCATGGCTCTTTTATTTTAATGCGCAGTAAATTGAATCAGGAAATCAGGAAATCAGGAAAAGAATGCGCCGATGCAGGGACGCGCTCCGTCGCGTCCGAAGATAGACAACATGTCGATCTTCGCGTGCCGCCTCTTGTCATGTCCAGCGAAGTCGAGACATCTCTCACTAATCCTCTCATCACATGACCGCGAAAAACGAATCTTCTGTAAATGGAGGGACGGCATTCGTGTCCTCTGATCAATTGCCAAATTCCAGGAAGGTTTATCTGAACGGCAAATTGCATGTCGATCTTCGCGTGCCGTTCCGCGAAATCGCGCTTGCACCGACGAAGACGACGAACGGTGAGATCGAAATCAACGAACCGGTCCGCGTTTACGACACGAGCGGCCCGTGGGGTGATGCAAATGCAAATGTCGATGTTACGCGCGGACTGCCGCAGTTGCGGGCGAAATGGATTCGTGACCGCGGCGATGTCGAAGAAATCGAAGGACGGGCCGTTCGTCCGCAGGACAACGGATACCTATCTGTTTTGCACGCCGAAAGTTCCGCAAGGCGAAACGGAAGTAGGAAGTATGAAGTAGAAAGTAGAAAACTGGCGCGATGCCGTTTGCGGGCGAAGCCTGGCAAAGCCGTTACCCAGTTGTGGTATGCGCGGCAGGGGATCATCACGCCGGAGATGGAATTCATTGCAGTCCGTGAGAGTCACGGACAGCAAAGTAGAAATGAGAAAGTAGAAAGTAGAGATGATTTAGGTCAGCAACACGTTGGCGAAGCGTTCGGCGCAAATATTCCGCGCGAAATAACTCCCGAGTTCGTGCGGGCGGAAGTCGCGCGCGGCCGCGCCATTATCCCGGCGAACATTAATCACCCGGAATCCGAACCGATGATCATCGGCCGCAATTTCCTTGTAAAAATCAATGCCAACATTGGTAACAGCGCCGTCGCATCGTCGATTGAAGAAGAAGTCGAGAAGATGCGTTGGGCGACAAAGTGGGGCGCCGACACGGTGATGGATCTTTCCACCGGCAAAGACATTCACGCCACGCGCGAATGGATCATTCGCAACTCGCCGGTGCCGATTGGCACGGTGCCGATTTATCAAGCGCTCGAGAAAGTCGGCGGGCGCGCTGAGGAACTTACCTGGGAAATTTATCGCGACACACTAATCGAACAGGCCGAGCAAGGTGTGGATTATTTTACGGTCCATGCGGGAGTGCTTCTGCGTTCCATCCCGCTCACGGCGCGGCGTTCCACCGGCATCGTTTCGCGGGGCGGCTCGATCATGGCGAAATGGTGCCTCGCCCATCATCAGGAAAGCTTTCTCTACACGCATTGGGACGACATCTGCGAGATCATGGCCGCCTACGACGTCAGTTTTTCAATTGGCGATGGTCTGAGGCCAGGCAGCATTGCTGACGCAAATGATGAGGCGCAGTTTGCTGAGTTATACACGCAAGGCGAGCTGACCCAGCGCGCCTGGAAACAGCATGTGCAAGTCATGAACGAAGGCCCGGGGCACATTCCCATGCACATGATCAAAGAGAACATGGAGAAACAACTCGAGTGGTGCGACGAAGCGCCGTTCTACACTTTGGGTCCGTTAACGACGGATATTGCGCCGGGATACGATCACATCACCAGCGCAATCGGGGCGGCCATGATCGGCTGGTACGGGTGCGCGATGCTTTGCTACGTCACCCCGAAAGAACATCTCGGTTTGCCGAACAAGAAAGACGTCAAGGACGGCGTCATCGCTTACAAAATCGCCGCGCACGCCGCCGATCTGGCGAAAGGCCATCCCGGCGCGCAATACCGCGACAACGCCATCAGCAAAGCGCGGTTCGAGTTTCGCTGGGAAGATCAATTCAATCTCGCGCTTGATCCCGAAACCGCCCGCAAATTTCACGACGAGACCTTGCCGCAAGAAGGTGCCAAGACGGCCCACTTTTGCAGTATGTGTGGACCTCACTTCTGTTCCATGAAAATCACTGAAGACGTGCGCAAATACGCAGCAGAGCAGGGGATCAGCGAAGGCGAAGCAATTGAGGTCGGGCTAAAAGAAAAGGCCGCTGAGTTTGTCGAAAAAGGCGCCGAGGTTTACGTGAATGGGTAGCGCGCGCCCGTCTCGGGCGTAATGCCGGTCCGGCTCAGAATTGCGGCGTCTCGCCGAAACTATTTCATACCAGCGTTCGCGAAATCCTCTGCTCCTGGGAGCCGCCCACGCAGGAGCCATGTGTCCTGTGGGATCTGCCACTGACCTTTCACCTTCTGGAGCCGCAAAGGCTCAGGCTGAAAGTCGACCCACTGAGTCCGATCGGCGGACGCCGTTCATCCAGAAACTTCGTTTGAAGAACTCGAAGTTTCCTAGTCTTTCATCCGGGAGCAGCAGCGCCTGCCCGTCGTGGTAGGCCGGTCGCGGTTTCGACCCGCGAAAAGAAATTTCATTTTTTTTGAAATGTCCGGCTTAAAAATCCTGAGAAAAGAAGAAGCCAATCAAACCGACAATCGACAATGCCATGAACATCCTAGCAGACGATCGCGCTAGTGGGACCCGTGATTTCACCAATCAATTTGTGCTGTTTCCGCCCAGTTCCGGGTACGACAACTGGGGAGAACAACGGCCGTCACGGCTATCGCGCGAGCAGCTGGATGCATTTTTAAATGCGCAATCTGACAACGCGCGTAGCGCACACTTCTCCGTTCCTCCACCCGAACCGCCAAAGCCCACGCCTGAGAAAGGTCTGGCTGCGGGTGTGTTGAAACAGGCAGCCCGCGATTTGCGCCGGTTTCGCGCCGCAACGAAGGGCGTCAAGCGCGAACTGTATCTCGATGCGTACAGTTGGATTACCGCATATGATTTTTCCTGGCCCTATTCGTTCGTAAATGTTTGTGGGTTGCTGCATTTGTGCCCGGAAGTTGTCCGCGCAGAACTCCTGGCGGATGCTTCGTTAGGCTCGCTCGATTACTGGACGCGGCGCGCTGGCCGCCTTTCCCGCAAACTGGGGTCTTCTTTTGTTCGTGTTTTCGCAAGCGGCGGTAATCCGGAGGACACCGAAAACAGCCAGTTGGCTTCATGCATTTGAGCGGATATGAAAAAACGCTGCATCAAACCGGTTCAACCGCTGCGCTATACCTGGCGATCGCTCGTTAGGGCGGCCAGCTGTAACCACGACCCGTTCCTGGTATACAGTATGGCTTCGTTTAATTTCGGCGGCGGATAGAGGGAACTTCTTCTGAAGACATCTTTCCAAAACACGTGACCGAGGGATTCGCCATATGAGATTATCCATCGAAGCGACAGTGGCAACGACCCTGGCAGTAGCATTTGCAGGCTTGAGCGTAGGCGCTATCGCACAAGAGCAGAGCCAACGTGCAACTGGCGGGCCCAATCGCTATGACCTGACAAACAGCCACAGTCTGAGCCAGATGAGCGCGCGAGGAACTAGCAGTTCTTTGTCCCAGCGGCCCGGCGAAGCAGGCAAGAACGAAGTTCTCGGACTATACTGACAAACGATAGCGACCACGCTGCGAGAAAAAGAACCTGAGTATCGCACCGTGTGCTGTAGGGTGCGCTGTCCTTAGCGCACCGGGCTCACTCGTTCCAGCTCGCGCGATTTTTGTTCTCGTAAAATCGCGTTCATTGGGCGACGCTTAGTGAACGAAGGCAATTCCCGGAACGCTGCAGGAAGGTGGTGCTTCGTTTCAAACGACGCATTGGACCGTGGTGTTGCGTGCGCGGGAGACGGAGTCTGAGGAATCCGCTCGGAAAGCACTTTCCGGATTTTGCGAAGCCTATTGGCCACCACTTTACAGTTTTCTTCGCCACCGCGGTTTTCCATCCGCTGATGCACAGGATCTCGTCCAAGGTTTCTTCGCCCATCTGCTTGAGCAAAACACATTGACCCGCGCGGATCAGCAAAAGGGTCGGCTTCGCACATTCCTATTGGGATCTCTGCAGAATTTCTTGTTCGACGAGTATGACCGCGCCCGGGCGCTAAAAAGGGGTGGCGGCCGTCAGATTGTCTCGATCGAGGAGCATCTGCCGGACGCCGAGGCAGCGATGTTGGCGACCTCTCATCTCAGCGACGCTGCTTGCTACGATCTTGTCTGGGCGTCGACTATCGTTTCGCGAGCCTGGCGGAACTTGCAAAACGCATTTGTGGCAGAAGGCAAGGCTGAGTGGCTTGAAGAACTAAGACCGTTCGTCGCCGGCGGAAGCGTCAAGCCTCCGGATCAGGAGGAAGCCGCGGCTCGACTTGGAGTTCCGATTGCGACTTTGCGCACCTGGCTTTCGCGTCTCCGCCAGCGTTACCGCGAATCGTTGAGAATGGAAGTAGCCAGTACCGTTTCTGATCCCGGAGATGTCGACCAGGAGCTACACCATCTTTATCAAATACTGATGAGATGAGTTGATCTTTACGCATGGACGGCAACAACATTGATCGCGGAAGTTTGAACACGGAGCTTCAACCTGCGGGAACCTGTGCGATATGTGGACGACCGTTGACTCAATGCGGTCCGAACGGGGAATGCCTGCGTTGTCTCGTTAGCCTTGGCTTTCTCGCGGACGGCGAAGAGGCCGAAAGACCAGCAGCACGTGGTCGACTCACGCCCGGACCATTGAGATACGCCCATTTCGAAGTGGAGACAGGTGCAGATGGTTTTCCGGTCGAGCTCGGTGCGGGAGCGATGGCCATAACGTACCGCGCTCGCGATACAGTGTTGAACTCGACTGTTGCTCTTAAGGTCATCGACCGCAGCGCTGCGCAGAATCCCGGCGCGCGATCGCGTTTTCTGCGCGAAGCGCGCGCGGCTGCGAACATTCATCATCCGAATGTCGCTCAGGTAACCTTTTATGGAGAGCAAGACAGCGAATGTTTCTATGCCATGGAACTGGTCGAGGGCGAAACGCTCGAAGCGCGTGTTCGCCGTGATGGGCCAATGCCGCTGGCCGTCGCGTTGGAAATAATTGAGCAAGCCACGCGCGCGTTGGCTGTCGCGGAGGTCTGCGGTGTAGTGCATCGCGACATCAAGCCATCCAATCTCATGCTTGAATCTGACGCGAGCGAGACGCTCACAGTGAAGGTGATCGATTATGGCGTGGCAAAAGTAATGGGGCGTCAGGCAGAGCCTGGCGCCGAGCAAACCCAGGCCGGCTTTATTGGTACGCCGGCTTTTGCCAGTCCAGAGCAGTTCGCCGGCGGCGGGCAATTGCCGATTGATACACGTTCCGACATCTACTCTCTCGGTGTTACCCTGTGGTATCTGCTTACCAGTCGGACACCTTTTGTCGGACGTACGATGGAAGAAATCCGCGCGAGACAAACCAGTGAGTTACCGTTTGAACAGCTCAGGAGCCTGCACCTTCCGGGGCAAATCATTACGCTGCTGAAATCGATGCTGGCCCCGGACCCGAAGGACAGACCGCAGACGGCACGCGAGTTACTTTCTGCTGTTCACAGCTGCTACGCACGATTCAATCCTGAAGCACGCTCGAGACGCAGGCGAGTTGCGCTGGCGGGCGCGGCAGTCGCGCTCGTAATCGGAGCGATTGCGCTTGGGACCTGGTTGTACCAACGCACGCGGCCCTTCACCCCAATGGAGCGATCGATCGCGGTACTGCCCTTCGAAAACCTAAGCAGTGAAAAGGAGAACGCGTATTTTGCCGAGGGAATACAGGACGAAATCCTGACGCGATTATCCAAGATCGCCGATCTAAAGGTGATCTCGCGCACTTCGACACAGCATTATAAAAGCGCTCCGGAAAATTTGCGCGAGATCGCAAAGCAACTCGGCGTTGCGCACGTCCTGGAGGGAAGTGTGCAGAAGAACGCCGACGCGGTGCGAGTGAACGTGCAGCTGATCAAGGCGGCCAATGATTCGCACCTTTGGTCGGATACATTTGATCGCAAGCTGACCGACATTTTTTCGGTCGAAAGTGAAGTGGCCAAAGCCATCGCCGACCAACTCCGAGCCAAACTCAGCGGACAGGAAGAGCAAGTCATCGCCGCTAAACCGACCGACAATCCTCAGGCCTACGATGCCTACCTACGCGGTCTCGCTTACACACTAAAGACTGCATTCACACCGGCGAACTCTGTTGCCGCGCAGAAATACGTCAAAGAGGCAGTGCGGTTGGATCCGAAATTCGCCCTTGCTTGGACGCTGCTCTCTTACGTCGATGCGAGTGGCTATCTCACACAGAGTCTTCAACCAACCGTCGCTCTCCGCGAAGAAGCGCGGCAGGCGGCCGAGACGGCTCTTACTCTACAGCCCAATCTTGGCGAAGCTGTATTCGCCAAGGGTTTTTATCACTACGCCTGCCTGAAGAACTACGGCACTGCGGTGAGTTATCTTGAGCAGGCATATCAGCTTCTGCCCAATAACAGTCGGATTCCTCAGTCGCTGGCCTATGTCGAACGGAGGCGAGGCAACTGGGAGAAGAGCGAGGCCTACTTCAACGAAGCCGAGAAGCTCGACCCACGCGATGTTAACTTGCTCTCGCAACATGCGCGCTCCTGCGTCTGCCTTCGTCGTTTCCCGGAAGCGTTGGCTAAGCTTGAGCAGATTCTCAATATAACACCGGACGACATAGATACTCTTGTGTTAAAGGCGCGAATTGCTCAGGCGGAAGGCGACCTGCCGCGTGCTTCGGCGCTTCTGACTCCCCTCCGCCTGGGAGCCGACTACGCCAACGCGTTGGAAACACAAGTTTACCAGGCAATCCTGGAATCCCGTCCTGCACCTGTGATTGCTCGGCTAAAAGAAATACTGGCCAAGCCTGATCAAGCATTGGGTTATTACAATGGCGAACTGCGCTTTTGGTTAGGCTGGGCACAGGAAGTTGCCGGTGACCAATCCGCCGCCCGTGAAAGTTGGTCTCAGGCTCGCAGCGAACTGGAACCTTTCCTCAAAGAACAGCCTGAAAACTTTGTTTTGCTGGGAGATCTCGCGCTGACAAGCATGAGTCTCGGTGATAACGGCGCTGCGCTGAGCCTGGCCGAGCGCGCGATCGCCCTGTTTCCGACTGACAAAGACGCGTTGACCGGTCCCAGGCCACTCGACGTCCTTGCCCGGGTGGCGGCCCGCATCCCGCAACTGCAGGACCGCTCCATCTCCACCTTGGAGAAGCTGCTTTCGATCCCGTACGAGGCGCCCCTGGCCGCAAACCCGCCGCTCACTCCTGCGCTGCTCCGATTGGATCCAATGTTTGAGCCACTGCGCAAGGATCCGCGCTTCCAGAAACTGGTTGCCTCCTCCGCGCCCAAATAGGATTTGCCGCGACTGCGAGCTCGCGAAAGCTTTCGGAGTCTCAACCGCAAATTTTGGGTAGCAGTCGCCACGGCGACTTGGTGATCGCGCCTTCGCGATCACGGACTTTTCTTTCTCTTGTGAAACAATTCGCTTTCCGAAGGAGTTTACCCGGGGCGGTCTGCGACAGTTTCAACGCGTGCATTAGATGCTATCGTGCGAAGGAGAATACAGATGAATAAGTGGATGAGCTTCTGTCTCGGATTCGTGGTTTTGCTTGTTGGTTCGACAGCGATGGCGCAAGAACAGGGTGCGATAAAACCCCAGTCGCTCCTGAGTCAGATCGTCCAGGGGATGCCCAAGGGCGAGAAGCAGGAAGTGCGCGTTCTTACAGCGAGCTTCAAACCGCACGATAAAACTCTGTTCCATACACACCGTTTTCCAGTGACTGTTTCCGTCTTGGAAGGCGCGTTCATATTGGAAATGGAGGGGCGCGAGCCAGTCATGGTGAAAACTGGTCAGGCAATGATCATGCCGCCGCACGTAAAAATGACCGGTTACAACCGCAGCTCCACCGATCCATTGCGGCTGGTGCTCTTTAATGTGAGCGATCCCGGCACACCGTACCTCGAGCCCGTACATCAGCAGTAGCAGTCAGTTTACTCCCCTGGTCAGAGCCTGCCCTGCCGTGGCGGGTGGCGACCGTGGCGGGATTCCAGAAACTGATTGCCTCTTCCGCGCGAAGGCTACGGCGCGGCAGGCGAAGCACGAATGGAGCGAATGGGATGAGCGACATAGAACACGCGCGTTTGGGAAATCGCGCGGGTAGACGGCAACGCAGCTAGGGTAGCTGGCGCGAGCACGAGGCAGTGCGAGCGATCAAGGCAAAGCTGCGAGGGGTAGCAGCGAGTGAGCGTGGGCAGCAAAAGAGTTTCAATGTCGAATTACCGAAGGAAATGACGAAGCACGATTGCGGACTCGGGGTTGCAATCTGCAATCAGGCGGGCATCGGGGTTCAGATTGGCGTCAACCCGCGTGATTCGCGAGTGTACCAACTTGCGAAGGAATCGCGAGCGAGCCGTTGAGCTACAGGCCATCTAGCTGACTATAACAGCCTAAGAGACACGTACCAGCTTGCTGCACGCAAGTCTGGGACTTACGTTCATGAAAACGATTGTATGAAGGTCAAGTTTTATGGTACGCGCGGATCCATCCCCATCTGCGATGCCGGTTTTCAGCAATTCGGCGGCAATACCACCTGCCTGCAAATAACGTTCACCGACACGAATCGCATTGCCATCATTGACGCGGGCACAGGATTGCGAAATCTGGGTAGAGATCTTCGCGCGATCGGCCACAGGCAGGAACAAATCGTTATCGCGTTCACGCACTTCCACTGGGACCACATCCAAGGCTTTCCGTTCTTTGCTCCGGCTTATGATGCCAGGCAGAAAATTACGCTCCTTACGCTCGGCCGGGACCAGACAATTAGCAATTTGCGGGAGATTTTCGAAGTCCAAATGCAGGCTGAATATTTCCCGGTGCAATTAGATCACATGGGCGCCAATTTCGAGTTCCTACAAATCGCTGATGCCAGCAAACACTTTACTGGAATCAACAATGTGGAAACGGTAGTCACCGCTCAAAGGCACAACCATCCCGGCGGAGCGTATAGTTTCCGGATCGAGCGAAATGGCAAAGTGCTCGCCGTTTGCACCGATGTCGAGCATGGCGAGCAGATCGATCCGCGACTGGTGGAGTTGGCGCGTGGCGCGGACTTGCTGGTCCATGATGCGCAATACACCGCGGAGGAACTACAGAAACACCGCGGATGGGGCCATAGCAGCTTCGATCAAGCCATGCAACTTGCGGAAATGGCCGACGTAAAGCGCCTGGCCCTCACTCATCACGACCCCGAACACGATGACGAGTTTCTTGACCGCATCGAAAAATTATGTCGAGAACGGTTTCCCAACGCGGTGCTTGCCCGCGAGGGAATGGAAATTCCGCTCTGGGAGACACCTGAGGCTTAATCCTTCAACGGTTAACCCTATTGATTTGCGGCTTTTGTCGGCTAATACGCTGAAAACCGTCAAAATTACAAACAGCCGTTTTTGATTTTACGCCGGAAACTGAACACGGCGGGTCCCGGGAAGTTGATGGTTGATCGTTTCCTCCTTCGTTGAAACTACGGAGTGACAAGTGAGAGTTGAGAAACGCAGCTAATCGCTATTATTCGTTAATCGTTATCGAACGGAAGGAAGCGCTGAGCAGCAAAAATTACTTGCCTTCGGCGTTTACGGGCGCGCCCATACCTCCGATGATTTGAAAGGTGTCGCCTGTGCGAATCCAGGTGTGGGTGACGCGGAAAAGTTCTGTGTTCGACTCAGTAGGGCCGGGGCCAGCCCAGACCATCTTTATCCGGTAATGAACGATCGCGGTATCGTGGATGATCTGGATTCCCAATTGCTCGATCGCGAACGATTGTAGCGTGATTCCTTTGGAGATGTTTTCGGTGAGCCAGTCGGTGACGTGCTCTTTTCGCACGGGCGCTGAACTAAGCGGCGGCCAGGCAACGAAATCGTCGTGCCAGAGCGCGCGATACTTTTCCAGATCATTCGCTTTGACATATTCCCAGTAGGCTTTCTCGAGGTTCCACACTTGCGTTTCGTCCTTCGCCGAGTCTTGCGCCATCTCGCGATCATATTCAGGGGCTCTGGCAACAGCAATAGCGGGGACATTGACACGCACTCGGCCGGCGATAAGATCGGCGCCGTGCCGGAACAGAGGACCACGCGCGGCGCCAGCCGATACGACGCAATCATCGCGACTCTTGTTGGACTCTGTGCCGTTTGTGTCTCCGGTTACACGGCGTACGTGCAGCGCCAGCAGGTGCGCGCGGCGGTGTGGCCGATCCTCGAATTCGGCAGCGGCAATGCGCCCGACATTCACTTTACCCTCGCCAACAAAGGCGTTGGCCCGGCGATTATCCGAAATGTCATTGTGAAGGTGGATGGCCAGCCGGTGAAGAATTGGTATGAGGCGCTAGACAGGCTTGTAGGACCGGGAAGGCATCCCGGTTCTGAAAACGACATGAGCAGTCGTGTCTTCGCTCCGGGTGAATCGATGACCATTTTCACGCCGTTCGATGACGGTAAGCCGATCGATTTCGACAATCCAATCCGCTCTGGGTGAAGATGAACAAGGAGCGCGAGCGTCTGACGGTCGAGATCTGCTACAGCTCGACGCTGGGGGAATGCTGGACCTTGCGCGCCGGCGGCCCGACCTCCGCCAGCACCACGATCGAGACCCGTCGTTGCCCGAGTCCGGCAACTAGTTTCCAGCAGTAGCTCGGCGAAGTTGTGCGGCACTGGCTGTTGAGAGTTGATAGTTGAGTGTTGCGAGGACTGACATCACGGCCGACGCCGCGATCAAGACCACGGTGAGCTGCGCGCAGATCAACGCGACCGCGCGCGGGTCGATGGTCGATGCAGTCATTCGTTAGGCAAACATCAATTATCCGGGGCGCTTGGTGTGCCGCTTGCCCGAATAACACGGACGGACCTAATATCGCCCTTGAGGACAACAGAATTCTACAGCGAACGTGTCCGATCTGACCCCTGTCGTTCGTCGTTTCATTGAAGAAACGAAATCAACGAAAGGAAAATATGAGCACACTGATAGAGGAACCTATTCAAGAGCATGAAATTGTTTCGCGCGCGGAATGGCTCGTGGCGCGACGAGATTTGCTCAAACGAGAAAAAGAATTGACCCGCCTGCGCGATCAACTGGCCGCTGAACGGCGACAGTTACCTTGGGTCAAGATCGACAAGAAATATGTCTTCGACGGTCCCGAGGGTGAATTGACGCTGGCTGATCTTTTCGACGGCCGCCGTCAACTCTTCATCAAGCATTTCATGCTGGCACCGGGCCAAACGACGCAATGCGTCGGTTGTTCATTGGAGGTCGATCACATCGAGGGGATTCTTATTCATCTCAACAATCACGATGTCAGCTATGCCGCTGTGGCGCGGGCGCCGATCAAGGAGATCGAAGTCATGCGGAAACGGATGGGATGGAAATTTCCCTTTGTCTCGTCCTACCACTCGGATTTCAATTACGATTTCAACGTCTCTTTCACTCGCGGCGACGTGGCCACAGGTCGCGCACTCTACAATTTCGGCCGAGTGCCGGAATGGGCGGCCGAAATCGAAGACCTTTCCGGCGACAGCGTCTTTTTCAAAGATGAGGCCGGTCAGATATTTCACACTTACTCAACCTTCGGACGCGGCGGCGAAGAGTTCCTGGGGATTTACCGGATTCTCGACGTGTTGCCGAAGGGCCGGGACGAGAACGGCCCTAACCACAGTCTGTCTGGTTGGGCGCGGCCGCGAAACATGTACGGTAAGGGCGGGAACGTTGAGGCAAATGGGCGCTATCATCGCCCGGCCGCAGCGGAGACACTGACATGAACTTGGAACGGTTACTGAGTGTGGCGGGCTGGGTTGTCCCGAGCGCGATCCTGTTACTGATTCCGAAATGTCCGGTGTGTCTGGCCGCATATGTCGCGGCCTGGACCGGCCTCGGACAATCGGTTTCAGCTGCCACAAATCTCCGAGCGTGGCTTCTAATTTTTTCTGCCGGCTTGCTTGCGTTTGTCGCAGCCAGGAGCTGGATGCGCGTCACACCAAATGCTGCGCACGAAACTAAGTGCGCGCTCGCCGAAACCAGATGTCCTGAATCGGCGCTGCCGTTCGTCGTGCAGCTGAATTGACTAATTAACGACAATTCAACACAACATTGGAGACACAAAAATGAGATTCATGATTCTAGTAAAAGCCACCAAAGACTCGGAGGCTGGCGTTATGCCGAGCGAGCAACTGCTCAGCGAAATGGGCAAGTTTAACGAAGAATTGGCAAAAGCCGGCATCTTGCTGGCGGGAGAAGGTCTTCACCCGAGTTCCAAGGGCGCGCGCGTCCGATTTTCCGGCGCGACGCGCACGATAATTGATGGCCCGTTTGCCGAAACAAAGGAGCTCGTCGCCGGCTTTTGGCTGTGGCAGGTGAAGTCGAAGCAAGAGGCCATCGAGTGGGTCAAGCGCTGCCCGAATCCCATGCCGGGCGAATCGGAGATCGAGGTTCGCCAGGTGTTCGAGGCGGAAGATTTCGGAGCGGCTTTGACGCCCGAACTCAGGGAACAGGAAGCCCGCTTGCGCGAGAAAACGCAGAAACTGCCGAGCAAGGCATAGGACCGGACGAAAACGCAAAAATAATGTCCTGAGTCAACAGGTCCATTCGTCGTAGAGGCGAAGAAACAAAACCTCAACCAAAATAAATCATGAGCACACAAACGAAAACCAAATCCAAAACTGAAAGAAAGAACGGCGCTTCTCCGAGGATCGTCTGGTTCGAAATCCCGGCTGACAACGTCGAGCGGGCGCGGACGTTTTATGGCAAATTGTTCGGCTGGAAGATCGACAAGTTTCCAGGCGCGCGAATGCCTTATTGGATCGTCAATACCGGCAGTGACGATCCCGTGCGCAACGGCGGAATGATGGAACGCCAGTTTCCGGAGCACACGATTACCAATTACATCAGCGTGCCCTCAGTCGAACAGGCCGCGGCAAAAGCCGAAAAACTCGGTGGCAAAATCTGCATGGAAAAGACAGCTGTGCCGGAGATGGGTTATTTCATCGTCTGTCGCGACACCGAAAACAATGCGTTCGCTCTGTGGGAGGCAGACAAAAACGCGAAATAGTTGTCCTGAAGACGCTCACCCGTTCGTCGGACGATTGAATCACATAAAACTTATGCACAACCAAAACATGAACACACCAACAACTACAGGCGAATACATGCTGTTATTTCGAGGTCCGCACTGGGACAGAGGTCTCGGTGGGGAGGAACTTCAAGAGGTCATGGACAATGTCATGGCCTGGTTCGACGGGCTGAACCAGCGAGGCAAAATCAAAGCGAGCCAGCCGCTCGCGCCGCAAGGCCGAATCATATCCGGCATGAACGGAGCGTTCGTGGTCGACGGACCTTTCGCGGAATCGAAGGAAGCAGTGGGCGGTTATCTTCTGCTGGAAGCCGACGATTTCAGCGAGGCGCGTGACATCGCGCGGTCGATGCCGGCTTTGCGTTACGGCGTCAGCGTTGAAGTGCGACCCGTCCTCGCGGAGTGTCCGATATTCGCGCGCCATCCGGATATTGTTCGGCGCGCGCACGAGCGAGTTGGTCGCGTAACACAACCATTGGCGGAGGTCGCGGCGTAGTGCGACGGTTAACTATTAATAATCTAACTTGAAGGAGTCTTTTTATCATGAGCACAAACACCATTAAATCCGATTATCTGCTGCTGTTTCGCGGTAATGTTTGGGACCGGGGACTTTCGCCCGCCCAACTTCAAAAGGTCGTTTCCGACTGGATGGCCTGGTTCGAACGGCTGAAAGCGGAAGGAAAATGTAGCGGCGGTCATCCGTTGGAAGAACAGGGCAAAGTTGTTTCGGGCCGCAATGGCCACATTGTTGCTGATGGACCATTTGCCGAATCGAAGGAGGCAGTGGGTGGTTATTTTTATCTCCACGTCGCGGACGAGAACGAAGCGATCGAGATCGCGCGGCAATGTCCGGGTCTTGAGTACGGCGCGGTGGTAGAGGTCCGCCCGGTCGCCGATATCTGTTCGGTAAAACAACGCGCGGAAGAGTATTCGCCCGGACAACTCGCCGGCGCGACGGCCTGAGCAAGAAGGATGGCAATCAAGATTACGCAAAAAATCACGCCGTTTCTGTGGTTCGATGATAAGGCCGACGAGGCAGCGAAGTTCTACACTTCGATTTTCAAGAACTCGAAGATCGGCAAGATGATTCGCTATGACGAGGAGGCATCTCAGGCCAGCGGCCGGCCCGCCGGCTCGGTAATGACCGTTGAATTCCAGGTCGAAGGACAAGAGTTCGTGGCGCTCAATGGCGGCCCCCACTTCAAATTCACCGAAGCGGTTTCCTTCGTGGTGAACTGCGAGACGCAGGAAGAGGTCGATTATTTCTGGTCGAAGCTCTCCGCTGGCGGTGAAGAAAGCCGGTGCGGCTGGCTGAAGGACAAATTCGGTTTGTCGTGGCAGGTTGTTCCCGTCGTTTTGATCGAGATGCTGGCGGACAAGGACACCGCCAAAGCGAAACGCGTTATGCACGCGATGTTGCAAATGGACAAGATCGACATCCCGACTTTGAAGAAGGCGTACGACGGAAAATAAAGAGGCGATTCGTTCCGCCTTCGCTAAAGCTGTGGCGTGACAGGTAAACCGTTAAACCGTTAAATCGTAGAATCTGGTTCCCCACATCAAAGCCCATGAGCGATCTTGTGGATCAGGACAAACACGTCACGAAGCCGAGTGATGCGGGAGCTGGAGCAACCGCGGAAATCTCCCGCCTGACCGACCATCTCTTTCGTCACGAGGCGGGAAAGCTGATATCCGTTCTGACTGGGATCTTCGGTATCAATCGATTGCAGCTGGCGGAAGATGTCGTGCAGGAGTCGTTAGTCCGGGCGTTACGGACATGGTCATACACAGGAGTGCCGCAAAATCCGGCGGCCTGGCTCACGCAAACGGCCAAGCACCTCGCGCTCGATGTGATCCGGCGCGAAAAACTTTTTCACGACAAGGAGCCGCAAATCATCGCCTTCATGGAACAGTGGCCGTCCGAATCGTTGGTTGGCGAATTACCGAAATTCGAAAACGAAATCCGGGACGGCCGTCTGCGATTAATGTTTGCCTGTTGTCATCCGCTCATGTCTGCGGAAGATCAGACTGCGCTGGCGCTCAAAACTCTCTGCGCGTTCAGTCCGGGCGAAATCGCGAAAGCGTTTCTTACCACCGAGGCCGCGATTGCCAAACGATTGACGCGCGCCAAACAAAAGATCCGCGACGAGCACGTTCCCTTCCAAATACCGGCCGGCAAAGAATTGTCCCGGCGTTTGGACGCGGTGC
>DASXNN010000062.1:0-10230 GCA_036495045.1 Candidatus Udaeobacter sp. | reverse complement strand
TTGCATTTTTTCAGCAGTTCGTTAAAACGCTGAACTACTGGCGCGAACGACGACAGGCCGAGTTCTCGGAATTTCCAACCGGCAGTTTCGAGGCGATCCAATGCGCGCAGCAGTAGCGCAGGCGCACGAGCAACAGCTTTGGCGGCAAGTGCTTCAGATTCGTTAGGCCGATTTTCCATTTCGCTGGCCGCAATTGCGAGAAGCAAACGCAGATGTTCAGGCGTAGCAGCCGGAGTCGCATCATCTAGCGCGAGCAACGCGCGTAAACTCGACGGTGTCACAAACCGCAAACCCAGATGCGAAGAGTCTTTTGCAATCAAACGCGCCTTAAGATCGTTGGCCTGCCCTCGCGTGGGCACGACCACGAGAGTAGGCAACTCGCGTTGCCACGCTCCGGGCAAAACTTGGTCGAACCAGGGAGCAATCGCATCTTCCCACGCTTGCCGTAGCGACGGCACAACGAGCAGGACTGGTCGTGATCGCTTCATCGCTCAATTTAGCTTCGCCGCTACGCTACACGAGTGCGCGCTTGTCGCCGACACGGCGCGTCACACCTTGTCGATCCAGCCTTTCGAGAAATGGGACCATAGTCCGACGCGAGCTCTCGAGTGCCTGCCGCAACTCGCTCACAGTCGCCGGTCCATTTGTCGAAATGAAATCAACGATCGCGCTTTTCATGCGTTCGAAATTCTTCCGCAACAGAACGACATCGGGACCGACGTCGATCACTTCGCCGGTTGCAATCAAAAATCGAACAACCTCCTGCGCATGCCGATCGACCTCGATCTCTTTCCGCGCAGGTGGATCGAATGGTTTCGCTGAGATCGCTTCTCGAATTTTCATGGCAACAGGTTGCAGATTGGGCGGTAAAACCGGCCGATGAGAAACTCGCGCGATTCCAGATCCTCTTCGGACAAAATCAGTCGCGCAGAGGTCCACGATGAGAGCTTCAAAAACATCCGGAGATTGATCGCGGAACGCCGTGCGCAGCTTGTTCAGATCGAGACCAGCGCGTTCCGGATTTCTTTTGTGTTTGTCATCGATCGAGCCAATGGCCCGGAGGCGTAACGTCTGCCACGCCTTGGCGTCTACCGCGATTTCTTGATGAAAGACAATCTCGCCACGGCGTTGCAAGCGCTGAAGAGCTTCGCCGATTTCGTCAGTGCTGAAGTGCGATTTTCGCAGAACGGTCTGTTTTCGCACGAAGCCGTTCACCAGAATTTCGGAGCTAACACAAAGATCGACACCGTCCGGCGCGCCGGCCCGCTCCGCGAATAATTTACGCTGTGGCGCACTGCGAAGTTTGCCCCGGTCGCCATCTGGATCGAGGACAATTCCGCCCGCGATGGTGTGCTGTTCGGACGCGTCGCGAAGAACAAATCGATCGCCGAGGAACGCGAATATGGGCGACTCCAAGTTGACCTGCGCGATTGTTTGCTTGCCGGGTTCAAGCGCGCGGTCTTCAAGCAGATTAATTTTCGCGGGGAATCGCGATGTGCCGTGATGCAGATACACCGAAGCCCAATTCTTGAGCGGTCGAGCAGCTACGTCTTTCCGACCAAGGCGGGAGGATTTTTCGAGAAGAACGATGAGGCTGGTGCTCGATCTCCCAAGATCGACAACGGAAATGACATCGCCGCGTTTGATCCGTCCCGGGGCGTCGCCGATCTCAACATCCGGAAGGTTGATGGCGGTCCGCATTCCCGGTTGCGCAGACTCCAACTCAGAACCGTGACTTTGAATTGAGCGGATGCGCGCCTCAAAATTTTGCGGTTGAACGACGATGCTTTGGCCACGGTGAAGTTGTCCGCCGGTCAAAGTTCCAGTTACGACAGTACCGATGCCATGCAGCGTAAAAGCGCGATCGACAAACAAGCGCGGTTTTCCGAGGTCGCGTTGGGGTTGCATGGTCGAGAGCTCGGCCGCAAGAACGTTCCTCAAATTCTTAGTTCCCTCGCTCGTGCGAACCGAAGTTGGAATAATCCGAGAGTGCGCAAAGGCGGTATCGCGCAGTTGCTTCCGGATTTGCGAGCTAACATTATCGATCTTTCCCAAATCGCTTTTCGTCAGGGCGATCACAGCGCGTTTTACGCCGAGATAAGTCAAAATCTGCAAATGTTCTTCGGTTTGTGGCATCCAACCGTCATCTCCTGCGACAACGAGAAGGGCGAGATCGATTGAGCCGACACCCGCGATCATGTTCCGGACGAAATCCTCGTGGCCCGGTACATCGACGATGCTGATGTGGAGCCGCTGCTTGTCAGGTCCGTCGAGAATCAATTGGGCAAAACCGAGCTCGATGGTGATTTGTCTTGCTTTTTCCTCGGGCAGGCGATCCGGATCAGTTCCCGTCAGGGCTTTAACTAGCGCGCTTTTCCCGTGATCGACGTGGCCAGCAGTCGCGAGAATGAAATGCTTTTCGATCATGTCTCTTTTTGAACCCCGAAGCACACGAAGAATTACAGAACGAACCGTTTGATGCCGTTTTGCAATTTCGTGACATTAATATTGATAAACAATCCATCTTCGTGGTGCTTAATGGTGTGTTGCACAGGCGGTGCGAATCGCGTCGACTACGATGCCATCCTGTTCCGGAAAAATCGTGCGTAGATCGAGTTTGAAAAGCTCATTTGTGATGTAGCCGATGACTGGGGGGGTGGAGACGCGCAGCCTTGCGGCGAACTCGGCAACAGAACAGTTGCCCGGTAGAATGTCGATCGTGACAGACGGCATCTCTGATTTGGGCAAAGTACCGCCGCCGGCCTTACCTTTGCCGCGTCCAATCGCGATTTGCGCAGGCAATCCTTGCAGTTGACCTGCAATCGCTTCGGCGCGAACGCGCAATTCACCATTAGAAATTCCAAAGAGTGCGAGTCCCGGGATTTTCGGGGTTGATTGATTAAGATGAAGATCGACAGTCGTCTGCAACACCGCGAAGGTCAGTTTGTCGCAGCGTAGCGCGCGAAATAGCGGTTCGCGTTTCAACGCGCTGACAAGCCGTTTTTTCCCGGCGATAATTCCCGCCTGTGGACCGCCGAACAATTTGTCGCCGCTGAAGCAGATGAGATCGGCTCCGTTTTTCAACGCTTCGGCTGGGGTTGGCTCGTGCTCGGCTATTCCGAACTGTTCTGTCGCAGCAATCGCGCCGCTTCCCAAATCTTCGACAAACTGGATGCGCTTTTTTCGCGCAAGCACAGCGATGTCCGTCGAAGCAGGGGATGCAACAAAACCGCTCATGAAAAAATTGCTGCGATGAACTTTGAGAATTAGAGCGGTTTCCGGTCCAATTGCTTTCGCGTAATCGTCGAGTGTCGTCTTATTCGTGGCGCCGATTTCACGCAATTTCGCGCCAGCCGCTTCAATAATTTCACCGATGCGAAATCCGCCGCCGATTTGGATCATTTCCCCGCGCGAGATGACAACTTCGGATTTGGTCCTGACGAAATGCCGGACAATGAGCAGCAGCGCGGCCGCACAATTGTTGACGATCGTGGCCGATTCGCATCCACAAAGCAACGCGAGCGCTTTCTCAATGTAACTGGCGCGGTGACCGCGCTCGCCGCTGATGAGATCGTATTCGAGATTGGAGTAGGCCGGACCGATCTGGCGCAGCGCGCGAATTGCTTCAGGATCGAGCGGTGCGCGTCCAAAATTCGTATGAATGACAATCCCGGTCCCATTGATGATGGGTTGCAACCGGCTGGCGCGAAGCTGTTCGATCGCACCACGCACAAGGTCGACAATCGATGCGAACTCGGGAGTCTGAGCGTGCGCACGAAGTCTTGAGAGTTCTCGCCGGATAACATCGATAATCAACGGCCGCGGCAAGTCGTAATGCCCGACCACATCGAGAACTCTGTGGACGGCGGGAATTTTCCGCCGCGAGAAGGTCTTTAGTTTGTCATGCATATCATTGGACGGCCGCGGCGGCGTGGAACGATTCGCCCAATTACGGCGGCACAGGGCGTGCGTGTTTTCTCTAGAATTCGCTGGACCTTCTCCAGCGTGGCTTCGGCAACACAAAGCAATAATCCGCCACTGGTCTGTGCATCAGCTAAGAGAATTCTGCGAGTCTCGCCCGTATTCTCCCAACCCACGACAACGGTGGTGGCGTAAAGATTTTGCCGTGTTCCTTCCGGAACGGAACCGAGCTCGATAAGATCCGCAATCTCATTGCTAATCATCGGCACCGCGTTTGGGGCGACATCAGCAAACACTCCACTGGCGCGGCACAACGAAACCAAATGGCCCATCAAACCGTAGCCGGTAACGTCTGTCGCGGCGCGCACCAGACCAAGCTCGGCCAGTTCGGCGCCCACCGTGTTAATCCTGGACATGAGCGCGATAACCTTTTTCTCCAGCCTGCGCGAAGCCAATCCACGTTTGATCGCGGTGGTGGCGATGCCGGTCCCAAGTGGTTTCGTCAACACGAGCAGATCGCCAGGACGTGCCTTTGCATTGGTTGTGACCCGGCGGACATCGACAATTCCGGTGACGGCGAGACCATAAATCGGTTCGGGATTGCGAATGGAATGACCGCCGATGACTGAGCAGCCGACCTCGGCAGCCTTGGCCAGGCCGCCGCGCAAAATCGCGGAGACGGTTTTTGGTCGGACGAGATCAGCAGGAAAACCAATTATGTTAAGCGCTGTGAGCGGACGTCCGCCCATGGCAAAAATGTCGGAAAGCGAGTTGGCTGCTGCGATTTGCCCGTAGGAAAATGGGTCGTCCACAATCGGTGTGAAAAAATCTACGGTCTGCACGAGAGCGCGATGTCGATCCAGGCGATAAACGCCGGCATCATCGAAAGTGTTCGAGCTCACGAGCACGTTCCGGCCTAACGAGATTGGAAGCTGCGGCAAAACTTGTCGCAGGGCCTGTTGGCTCAACTTGGAAGCTCACCCGGCACAAGATGAGAGCGATGTTAGTTTACGAACTTGCTCGCGCGACATGCGGTTCACCTCCTTTCATGAAGTCTTCGTATCGCCCGCAGGGCGGTGGCTACAGGGCAATCGAAAATCGAAAATGAAGAAGCGGAGAGGATAGGAATCGAACCTACCTCGCCACTTGCGCGGCGACGACGGTTTTGAAGACCGCGAGGGCCACCAGGCACCCTTCACTCTCCGAATTGTAGGCAGCGGATCGCGGATTGCGAAAAGATCGACAATCGGTCGGTAGGAAAATTGATCAGGAGGCTTTTTTAATTGCCTTGACGATGGCGTTGAAGTCCGGCCAATCGCCAGTGTCGAGTTTGGAATGGAGTAGTTTGCCATTGGCGCGAATCTCGAAAGCGCCGCCGCTCGAGGGAATCAACGTGAGCGACTTGATGCGCTCGCCGAGCTCAAGAATTTTGGTCGCCAAACTGACGGCCTTCGGCGTGTAGTTTCAAACGACGCAGTATTCGATCGAGACCTCGGTCTTCACCGGCAAGCTCCTTTCCGAGGATGAAGTTATCGATGCGACCAATGGCGGTCAAGAAATGCGATCATGCTTGGAGCTTGGAGGACGTTATTGCTTTGCTAGAACCGAGTCGTAGCTAACCTTATTCTTTATGAGCGCGAGCATCCGAAATCATTTACCCGGCACGGTTGAATCGTCGGCGGGCAATTGAAACTGTACCACTACCGCAAGAATACTGTCGCTTGCGCTAAAATCGCAGTAAGCAGAAGCATCTCCACTTCAGCAGCCGCGGAAACTGCCGCGGCTTACAGCCCTGAAGGTCTCAACCCCAAAGAGCATGCGATTGCGCAACGATTACGCTTAACGATTACGCGTCGAAGCAGGTGCTTCGCCGCCTGCCTCCGCACCCGGTCCGCCACCACCAAAGTAGTAGGAAAAGACCGCGAACAACTGCATCTCCGGCGATTTGTGATTCACGCCAAACAACGGCGAGACATCCAGACTCGTCTGGCGAGTCGGTTTCCAAGCCGCCGTCGGTCCAATGACAAAGCTGTTGTAAGGGGTTCCCCTGCTGGACTTGTCGCTAAAGCTGCGGAATTGACATTCGATTCCGACCTTTAGCTCTTCCGATGGGGCGATGGTACCAGCGACCGGTTGAACATTTTTAGTTCGGACGCTTTTATTATCAGGAGCTGGAGCCGGCAACGGAGCTGCGTGAAAGAGGTGAATCGGAGTCTCCACACTTTGGGCGATTCCCCATTCACGACCGCGATCGCCGGCAGTTTCCTGTTCGAAAAACGCATTTAGTGCCCATTCCACTTTATCGAAAAAATCTTCGGACAGGAGCAAGCGCACTTCGTAGCCATCGGGAATGTCTTGGCTTTTGTCGAATCCGCCGGGACCGAATTTGTGCGCCGGAGTCGGCGCGCCTTCGTCATGCAGAATGTTGCCAATGCCCATTTTGTATTCGGCGAAGATTGTTGGGTTCAGCGGAATTTTGTCCCAGTTAGCAAAGGCGTAGCGCGCTTCGAAGCTGAACGTCGCATCCTGCAGATCGCCATCATATCGCTGAACATCGTTTTCGATGGCGAGGTTGAAGCGATACGGCAAACCGATTTCTAATTCCTGCGTCCAATGATGATCAGGGCTTCGGAAGTGCACGACATCGAGTTCGTAAATGAGGCTGGTGTAGACGCCGCCGGGCGGAAGCACATAGGCATTGGTAAGAGGTGAGAATCTCGATTGCGAAAATGCGGGCGGCGCGCCGTACGCGCTAGGCATCCCCTGGCCGTAACCGCTGGGCACTCCCTGGCCCGTGACTACAATTGGCTGCTCGGCAGCAACCTGCGCCTGAATTGAATGATTGAGGGTAGGACTAACAAACGAGATGCTCGCGATCAAAAGAATAAGTTGCGAAAAACTTGGCCGGAGAAAATGAGTTCGAAGCATAGGAATTCAGGTTAAGGTTCACTAGATTGTTTCAGTGTCGCGCGCGGATCATTACAAAATTGTAATGATTGACAAGAAAAATTTCCGAGGCCCCGGCTATAGCCGCTTGTTCGGAAAAGTGACCGTTCCGGTTGTGCCGCGATTAGCTTCGCTCTCGATTTTGGCCGAGCCGCCATGAAGATCGACAATCGATTTCACCAGTGCCAGTCCCAACCCCGCGCCGTCGGAGCTGCGTGATGAATCGACACGATAAAAGCGGTCGAACACGCGCGGCAAATGCTCTGGCGCTATTCCGCATCCGTTGTCGCTGACTGTCACTTCGGAATGCGCGGTCTTTACTGTAATTGATATTTGAATTGTGCCGCCGTCGGGTGTGAAGCGCAGCGCGTTATCCACGAGATTGCTCACGGCACGACCGAACAAAACGGGATCGCCATAGATTTCGCCTTCGCCGGTGCAATTGATGGCGATATGTCGATCTTCCGCGATCGTTCGATAAAACGCTGCGATCTTTTCCACGGCGGCGCGGCCATCAAACTCCTTCCGCTCGATGGATTCGCGGTCCGCATCGACGCGCGCGACGAAGAGCAGATTATCAACGATCCCGGACAGCCGTTCGCATTCAGCAATCGTGGATTCGATCACTTCGCGATATTCCTCGGGGCTGCGCTCGCGCGTTAAAGTAACCTGCGCTTCGCCGAGAATATTGGCAATCGGCGTGCGCAGTTCGTGGGCGAGATCGGCGGAAAATTGAGAGAGCCGTGTAAAGGAAGCCTCGAGCCGGGCCAGCATGTCGTCGAAAGCGACCGCGAGCGGCTGGAGTTCGCGCGGCCAGCTGCCCGGCGCCACTCGTTCATTGAGATGAGTCGGTCCGATTCGCTCAAGCGAACGCGTCATTTCTCCTAGCGGACGCAAACCGTGCCTGGTTACCGTGATTGCGATCAGAGCCGAGGCTAGAATGCTGCCCGACAGCACGACGATGAGCAAAACGCCGAACTCTCTTTCGACTTGTTCGTCGCTCGACCGATCCTGCGCCACCTGAATGGCGTAGGTTTGGCCACCGGACGTCTCATTTGTTGCGACTAACGAAAATAACTTCCCGGCGGTGCGATAATCTTTTGGGCTGCGAAGAGGCGATTTCGTGCTTTGCGCGGGCGGAAAGATATCCGAAGGAAGCAACCGATTCATTCCGGGCGTCTCTGCTACGGTGTGGCCTTCCGAATCGAGCACTCTGATCCAATAAGGAGCATGCTCGCCGGCGCGGTGGGCTTTCAATTCTTCGCCGAAAATTCTTGGTCCACCCCCTTTGAAGTCCGCGCCTAAAGCGGAGACTTTATCGCTCAGAACAGCGTTGTCTTCGGTAAACGCGTGCCGGACAACGATCCAATAGAACACTCCGAGCCCGCAGCAAAGCAACAGCGCCGCCGCCAGCGTAAAAAATAGGACGAGCTGCGACGCGATGGGGCGCGGCTTAGTTCGCTTTGAGAACATAACCCACGCCGCGGATCGTGTGGACGAGTTTGGTCTTGAACGGATCGTCCATTTTGGCCCTCAATCGGCGCACGACCACGTCAACGACATTGGTGTCTGTATTGAAATCAATGTCCCAGACGTGCTCCGCAAGCTCGGTGCGCGAAACAACCTCGCCGGCAGAACGAGCTAAGTGAGCAAGCAGGAGAAACTCTTTCGGCGTGAGATTGAGCGGCGCGCCGGACCGAACTGCCTTGTGCCGCTGCATATCGATTTCCAAATCGTCGATGCGTAAGTGTTCTTTGAGTCGCGCTGGAGCCCGCCGCAACAACGAGCGCACACGGGCCAGCAATTCGGGGAATGCGAACGGCTTTACCAGATAATCGTCCGCGCCGAGTTCGAGTCCTTTGACTCGATCCCGCACGCTGTCCCGTGCAGTTAAAAAAATCACCGGGGTGCGAACTCCAGCGTCGCGCAATTCGGTAACAACAGTCCAGCCGTCTTTTTTCGGCAGCATTACATCGATAATGAGAAGATCAAACTTACGCGCTCGCGCAGCCTCGAGACCGGCATCACCATCGCGCGCAAGATCGACCAAGAATCCTGCTTCACGTAGACCCTTGGCGAGAAAAGCCGCGGTCTTCTTTTCGTCTTCGATAAGGAGAATCCGCACCGTCCAATGTATAACACAAAAAGGCCGTTTCCGAAGAAGAGGCTCTTTCGGTACGATAGTGTGCAACCTTCCGAGGATTGCCCCAGCTTAAGTACAGCTTAAACAGGCGGCGCGCCGTTTCCGCTCGTTGCCCCAGCGGCCGACATGTTATTTCGAACTTCGAGCCTCAAATCTCGCGAGTTGAATCTCGAACTTTTGCCGCAAGGGCAAGGCGTTTTGATTAGGTAGGGACGCAGGGAGCAAGCCCAATGCTTTCTTTTCCGCTTCGCCGCCGTTGGCCTGACCAACTTCGCCACCAACAACGGTACCTTTGCCATCGACACCGGCTTTAACTTCACGACCGCGGGCAACTTCACCAACAGCGGCACCCTTAACGTTGGCAGCGGCACCAAGTTCGAAGTGAATTTGGCCAATAGCTTGACCAACTTCTCGAGTAACACGCTAACCGGCGGCACCTACGCCATCACCGGAACGCTCCAGTTCAATAACGCCAACATCGTGACCAATGCCGCCAACATCACGCTAACCGGGACCACCTCGCAAATTATCAACCAGTCGAGCGCCAACGCTCTGGCTAACTTTGCTACCAACAACGGCACCTTCGCTTTGGCGGGCAACCGTTCGTTCACTACGGCAGGGAGCTTTACCAACGCTGGCACTTTCACCATCAATACCGGGAGCACGTTCACGTTGGGTAGCTCAGGTGTGTTCACGCAGTCGGGCGGCACGACCACAGACAATGGATCGCTATCGGTCTCCACAGGCGGGGTCAGCCTGAATGGCGGCTCATTCTTCGGAACAGGCTCGATCACAGGTCCCCTCACCTCGAGCAGTGCCGGCACCATTACTCCAGGCATCTCTTCGACAATGACAGGCATCCTAAAGGATACCGGCGCCTACACCCAGAACTCCGGTATCCTCGACATCTCGATTAAAGGAACCACGGCAGGCACCCTATACGATCAGTTCAATCCGACTACGGCAAACCTGAGTGGGACTCTGAACATCAGTCTAACCAACGGCTTTGTGCCCGCTATTGGCAGCACGTTCAAAATTATGAATTTCACTTCGGAGACGGGAACATTTGCGACGGTGAACGGGACCGCGATCAACTCGAGCGAGCACTTCACCGTTACCATCCAACCGACCGACGTTCTTCTTACCGTGGTTGCTGGCGCTTCGGCGCCCACAACTGTCACCTCGCCCACTACTGTCACGTCCAGCACTACTGTGACGTC
>DASXNN010000061.1:0-48427 GCA_036495045.1 Candidatus Udaeobacter sp. | reverse complement strand
GCGAGCGCTTGAAAACCAGTCGCGCTGTTATTGGTGCCGGTGGTGTTGCTGGAGAGCGCTTGAGGCCCGATAGCTATGTTGGCACCACCCATAGTGTTGCCAAAGAGCGCTTGAACTCCGATGGCTATGTTAGAGCTGCCACTGGTATCGTTGAAGAGGGTTTGATAACCATTGGCCGTGTTCCAAATCCCAGTGGTGAGACTCTGGAGTGCTTGAGTGCCCTCGGCCGTGTTGCCGCCGGGATAACCTCCATCCGGTGCTGGGCTGACGGCTCGAGCCCTCTGCGAAAGCGCAAAGCAGGCCAACACTAGTGGGATGAGAAGGAAAGCAAGCCGCAAAGGCGATAGCCCGATTGATTTTTTTAAGTTTATAGTTGTCATATTTTTTGTTTTCTAGGGTTCAAATTTCTGCGTGGTTCTCGTGTCCGTTTGTTGTGTGAAACCATGTAGCCAAACTTGTAAAACAAGGCTACGACGAATGAACTGCGATCGCTATCAGGGATCGTCCCGCATTTTTTGATCACGCGATCCCCGACTGACGACTCAGGGATTTTGCTCTAGGCGCTCTGCTGGGCCTAACAATTCCCGAGCGCCGCGATGCAACGCTTCGGCATCAGGGTAGCCGAGTTTCACTTTGATGTGTTCGCAATGTGTCTCGACGGTTTTGCGGCTGATGCCAAGTTCTTTCGCGATCTGACCGGTCCCGTGCCCAGCCGCGATGAGTGCTAACACCGCCATCTCGCGATCGCTGAGGATATCGAGGCCGGGTGGAAGTTCGCGACCACCGGCAAACTTCTGCATGGCAACGGAAGTGATTGCTCGACTGGCGTAAATCTCGCCCGCCAGCACAGTCTCAATCGCGTGCATTAACTCTTCCACCGAACTGTTCTTCATCCAGTAACCCGACGCTCCGGCACAAAGGGCGCGCTCCGCATAAGTCCGTTCGGATTGCCGTGATACGACAAGGATGCGAATGCGCGGAAATTCCGTCGCTAGATCCTTGATCCAGCGGATGGCATCGCGATTTTCGAGAAACGGTTCGATAAGGAGCACATCGGGGCGATGTTGCCGAACAGCTTTATTCGCCCCTTCAAAAGTATGTGCGGCACCGCAAACATGATAGCGCGGGTCGCGGCCAATAATTGCGACCAAGCCTTGCTCGCCAATAATGGTATCGCCGACCGCCACCACCCGGTACGGTTCTTTGCCCGCGCGAACTGGCGCTCGTGACTTCACGGCGCCGAGTCTAACGAGAATGTCAGCTACGCCACAAGCGTTTAATTGCGTGTTCTACGAAAATAATTGCCGGAACGATTTTTCCCTTGGGTCGACGCCTCCGCAGAGCGTCGCCCGATCACTCAGACAGCAATCCTGCCAGCGCTTTCGGGTCAGTGACAGGCGCTTTGCAGGTAAAATTTTCGCAAACGTAAGCGGCCGGTTTCCCATCGAGCATCGACATGGCGCGGATCGCTTCGATTTTTTCGCCGAGATAAGCCTGTCCTTCGGCACCATCCGCCAGGAGGATGATTGTCTTTGGCAGAAAATGTCGATGCACTTCTGCCAGCAGCGCTTTTGCCTCCGGCGCATCCTTGTTTCCTGCGATTACGATCTGTTGCGGTTTGCTTGAGCTGAAATCAAGCGCAACCAGCATTTGCGGCATGGCAATTGGAAATCGTAAAAGCGTAGTGTGAAACGCACTAATTGTTTTTTCCGCGCGCTCCTGCCATTGTTTTTCGCCGCGGATTTGCGCCAGCCGCAAAAGATTCAGCGTGGCGACTGAGCTCGCTGCCGGTTCGGCACTGTCGTTATCGTCCTTCATCCTCAGGACGACGCTGGTGTCTTTGCCGCTCGTGCTGAAGTAACCGCCGCTCTTCTGGTCGAAAAACAAGCGCTCCTCGGTCTCCTGCAATTCAATGGCGAACTTTAACCAATCGACGTCGAAGGAGGCTCCATAGAGATCGAGAAGCCCCTGAATGACGAACGCGTAATCGTCGGCAAAGCCTTCCACGTCGCTGCGTCCGTCGCGATAACTGCGATACAGTATTTTCTTCGACTCATCCCAAAGATGCGCCCGAATGAAAGCCGCGGCTCGTGTCGCGCTTTCCAAATAACGCGGTTCATCGAGTACCTGCGCCGCACGCGCGTAGGCCGAGATCATGAGGCCATTCCACGCTGCGATGATTTTGTCGTCCAGATGCGGGCGCGGCCGCTTGCTGCGGATCACGAAAAGTCTTTCTCGGCTTTGTTTCAATAAATCGTGAACTGCGTCTGCCGATTTCCGAAAATGATGCGCGGTCTCGGCGATTGTATGCCGCTCGATCAAGATATTTTTCCCACGAAATTCATCCTGCGGATCGCTTCCTTCAGGGGCGTTGCCATGTGATTGCACGCCGTAGTGAAAATCGAAAATCTCCGCGGCGTAGTCGAGCGCCGCGTCAATTTCTTTTTTTGTCCAAACGTAAAACACCCCTTCCCCGTGCTCGGGTTTTCCGTGCTCGAAAAGGCTGTCGGCGTCTTCGGCGGAAAAAAATCCGCCTTCCTTTGAAGTCATATCACGCGCGACGTAATCGAGAACGTCGCGCGCGACTGATTCAAATTGTCGATCTTGCGTGATCTGGAAGGCGTCGAGATACGCGACTGCGAGCTGCGCCTGATCGTAAAGCATCTTTTCGAAGTGCGGCACGTGCCAATAACGATCGACCGAGTAACGATGGAAGCCGCCGCCGAGATGATCGTGCATCCCGCCTGCCGCCATTTTGCGGAGCGTAACAAGATCCATCTCCAGCGCGTGTTTGCCCGCTTCAGATGAGGGATTGCGTGCATAAAATCGGGAAAGAAAGTTTAATGTCACCGGGCGCGGGAATTTTGGCGCACTGCCAAATCCACCATCACGCGCGTCGAAGCTGCGAGAAAACTGTTCGTAAGCAGCGTCCGGAATCTTTGTATCGATCCTTTCCGCAGCGCCCGATTCCGCAGTTTGCGCTTCGCGTAAGGCCTCGATGATTTTCGTGCCTTGGCCGGCAATCTTCTCGTGGTCCTGTTTCCAGGCAGCCGCGATCCGTTGGAGAACGTTTTTGAAACCGGGCTGACCATATCGGTCGTCCGGTGGAAAATACGTTCCGCCAACGAACGGCTTTAAATCCGGCGTTAACCAAACGCTCATTGGCCAACCGCCGCCGCCGGTCGTCGCCTGCACGAACGTCATATAAACGCGATCGACATCGGGACGCTCTTCACGATCGACTTTGATGTTCACAAATTCGCGGTTCATGATCGCGGCCACGTCTTGGCTCTCGAACGACTCGTGGGCCATAACGTGGCACCAATGACAGGTGGAATAACCGACCGAGAGAAAGATAGGTTTGTTTTCGCGACGCGCTTTGGCGAAAGCCTCTTCGCCCCACGGATACCAATCGACCGGATTATGCGCGTGCTGGAGCAGATACGGCGATTTTTCCCGTGCCAGTCTGTTCATATTGTCTGAAACTTTAGGCGCGGGGTCGGCGGCAAGATGGTTTGGCGTCACTAACCACGTTAGCGCGAGAACTCCAAAGCGGAAGACGCTTGTCATGCAGTTCTCCACGCCTGAAGCTGCGCCCGACAATTCTCGGCGCAACTTTCGAATTTGCGAACGATCGTAAACTTGAGAGTTGCGCGATGGATATGGAAATAGACTACGCGCATCTCATTTCACTTTTTCTGGCTGTCGGTCTCATTGCGTTTCTCTACTCATCGGTGGGTCACGCAGGCGCATCCGGTTACATCGCCGTGATGACACTCTGGGGGCTTGCTCCGACGGTGATTAGGCCAACCGCGTTGGTCCTCAACATCCTGGTCGCGTCTATCGGCGCATTCCAATTTTGGCGCGCGGGCCATTTTACTTGGAAATTATTTTGGCCGTTCGCTCTGCTTTCAATTCCGGCCGCCTATTTTGGCGGCCACTTACAACCGTCGTCTTCCGTCTTGAGAATCTTGATTGGTCTGGTGCTGCTTTTCTCGGCAGTCCGCTTGATTTTCCGACGCGACGATCCGGCAAAACTTCGCACCCCATCCCAACCGACCGCCATTAGTGTTGGAGCCGGCCTCGGATTTCTGTCGGGATTGACTGGGACCGGCGGCGGAATATTTCTTACACCGCTCCTGCTATTCTGCCGATGGGCGCATATTCGCCAGGCGGCGGCCGTTTCGGCGCTGTTCATCCTGGTGAACTCGATCGCTGGACTGGCGGGCTATTTTACCGCAGTCCATTCCATCCCGTCGCTAGGCGTCGTCCTCGGAGCCGCTGCGATCATTGGCGGCATTTTCGGTTCGCATCTTGGTAGCCGCCACTTCCCGATTCGCACAATTTCGATCCTCCTGGCAATTGTCCTCAGCATCGCCGGAACCAAATTAATTTTTACTAGGTGACAATCCCAAACGCGGCGCGGTCTCAGGTAACCAGGGATTCGCTTTGTAGCCGAGCTGGACGATTTGCTTGCCGTATGCACGCAAAAGCTGACAAAACGCCGCGACATCCAATCCATGATGTCGCGGCGCGAACCTCGACAAGTTCTTTTCCGCGAGTTGAAACAAACGCACAGCGGGCGCTAAACGTCTGCCATGTTTCGCGTGCGTCGGCTGCTCGAAATTTTTTTGGAGATGAACGAACGCGCCCGCCGCCTGAATCAGGCCTTTGAAGAAATCTGCATCGGCAGAATCCGTTTTGAGCCAAAGTTGCTCGAGGACATCGTGCGCTTCATAATAACGCTGCTCGTTCCAGCACCGAAAAAAAGCGCGATAACATGGGTGCTTTGCGATATCGGACTGGGTTAGATCGAACTCGTCCGTGCCCAGCTCCGCCACCAGCCGCGAAATCCTCTCGCCTTTGTTCATGAAGAGCTTAATTTGGTCGCGGCTCAGGTGATGAGCAAACCAGCACGCATCAGCTTTCCCGGGGAAACATGGCGCAGGCTTTCAGCCTGTGAATTGTCGCAGCCAGAATGGCTGTGCCACCATAGAAGATGACCGCCGCGGCCCTGGCCATACTCCTGGTCGTCATCTCAGTTCTGATCTTCTGTTCCGCACTTTTTTCCGGCTTGGAAACGGCGCTCTTCTCACTTAAGCCGCATCAATTGCGCCGCCTGGAAGCGCATCATGTCGGGCTTACAAAATTCATCCAGCTTTTCCGGGAAAATCCGCGTCGTGTTCTAAATGTCCTGCTCTTGGGCGGCGGGCTGATAAATGTTCTTTTGGTGGTGTTGTGCCTTTTCTTCTTATGGGAAGGGCCGTTGGGAGGACGCATTCCGCAGTGGGTGGCCGGGATCGTGATCTTCGCAATTGTCGTGCTGCTTTGTGATTTAATTCCAAAGCTGCTGGCGCTTTCGGCACCTTATCGCCTCTCAGCCATTGGAGCATTCACGCTGCAAGTATCGATGCCGCTGCTTGAGCGCTTAGGACACGCGCTTGAGACGGTCAGCACCCGCGTTGCCAATCTTTTCACTCCGCTGCATTTGCCGACGCGACCGCGCTTGAGCGACGCCGAATTTGGAATGCTGGTCGAGATAGGCCAGGAGGAAGGCGCATTGCATGAGGGCGAAGCCGAAATGATCCAGGAAATCATCAAACTCGGCGACAAAACAGCGAAAGATTGCATGACGCCGCGTGTTGATAGCTTCACGCTGCCAGATGATTTGACGAACGAGGAAGCAATCGCGCGTGTGAAGGAGAAACGTCTTCGGCGTGTCCCCGTTTACGCGGACACACCTGATCAAATCTTGGGAATCATCGACGTGAAAATGTTCCTGATGGATCCGTCGGGCCATTACACGGAGAAATTAATCGCTCCCTCTTTTGTGCCCGAGACGATGCGCGCACTGGAGTTGCTCAAGCTGTTTCTGACCCATCCCCAGGGAATGGCTGTGGTGGTGGATGAATTTGGAGGCACCGAAGGCATTATCACCATGTCTGATATCGTGGAGGAGATCCTCAGCGACGCGCTTCCGCGGGGAGATATCAATCTTTACATCGAGCCACTCGAGGATGGGAAATTTCTCGTCAGCGGAAATGCGCGGCTTGATGATGTAAGCGAACATTTGGGCTTTCAAATTGAAGCGGAAGGAATCGACACCATTGGTGGATTTGTCTTCACCCGCCTGGGTTATTTGCCAGCTTCCGGGACAAAACTGGAGATTCCGCGGCTCGTCATCACCGTGCGCCGGGCCGGGCGCAAACGAATCGAGGAGGTTCTACTGGAGAAAACAACCGGCGGCATTGAGGAAACACAGCACAAGACCAGCGTTGCAGCATGATGACCGCCTTGATTATTTTCTGCTGCTGGATTGTTTCATTCTTCTTCAACGGAATCGAAAGCGGGCTGCTTTCAATTGATCCAGTACGGTTACGCCAAAATGTGAAGCGAGGCGTGGCACCAGCCTTGCGGCTGAATCGCTTATTGAAACAGCCCGAACGGCTGCTTGTAACTGTCCTGCTCTTTACGAACGCGGCCGATATACTCGGTCTGCTTTTGTTGACGCGGCAACTGGTTCACTCGTTCGGGTATGCCGGATTTTTTCTCGCGTTGGTGATCGCGGTTCCAGTTTATCTGTTTCTGCTCTCCGTCCTGCCGAAATCGCTTTTCCGGCGATTTCCCTTTCGCGCTTTGGCTCGCCTGGCCGGCATTCTCGAATTCGTGTCGATCCTGCTCTTACCTGTACTGGAATTCGGCGAGCAATTGGGGCGGGTCCTACTGCCAAGGCGTGCCGCGAAACACGCCCGACTTTTTGCCGCGCGCGAGGAGCTGAAGCAGATCATGATCCAAAGTGAGCGCGAAGGCTCCCTGACTGCCACTGAACGCGCAATGATTCACAACGTCGTTGACTTCTGGAACATTAAGGCGCGCGACGTGATGGTGCCTCTCTCGAATGTCATCGCGGTGCAGCCGGGCGCATCAACCGAGGAAGCGCTTAAGCTTGGCGCATCTTCAGGTCTGGATCGTCTGCCTGTGATTAGCCGAGATGGTCAGCCGACCGGATTGATCAACGTTCTGGATATTCTCCTCGAACAAAATGGAGCCAGGCCCCTGAGCAATTACGTGCGGCGAATCGTGCTGACCACAGAGGACGAATTGGCTTACCGCATTGTCCAACGGTTGCGCGCCGCGCGTCTTGGGCTGGCTGCTGTCCTGGATAATAAAAGAAAACTACGCGGAATTGTCGCTATTGAAGATTTAATCCAGCGTCTCGTCTCTTCCACCGAAGGGCGAGTTTAATCAACCCAAGGGCGAAACATTTCATTGCCTAAAACTGCTGCCGCACTAACGAGCGCGACGTGCGAAAAGGCCTGCGGGAAATTTCCGAGCTGACGCTTTTCGCGCGAATCGTATTCTTCGGAGAGAAGACCAAGGTCGTTTCGCAGATTGAGCAAGCGTTCGAATAACTCGCGCGCCTCTTTTTTCCGGCCGAGCAGATGCAAACAATCGGCCAGCCAAAAAGAACAAGGGAGAAAAACGCCTTCCCCGCCCGGCAATCCATCGACCTTTTCTTCCTGCGGGCGATAACGCAGCACAAGACCGTCCTGCACAAGCTCGTGTTCAATCGCCTCAATCGTGCTTCGCACGCGTTCGTCAGTAATCGGAAGAAATCCGGTGAGCGGCATCAAAAGGAGACTCGCATCCAGCGCATCTGACCCGAAGGATTGCGTAAATGCTTTCTTCTCAGCGTTGTAGCCGCGCTCGCAAACTTCCGCGTGAACTTGATCGCGAATTCTTTGCCATCGCTCGCAGTGTTCGTCGGCCGCGCAGCCACACTCCTCAACAAGTTTAACGGCGCGATCGAATGCCACCCAGGCCATCATTTTTGAGTGCGTAAAATGCTTTCTTCCGCCGCGCACTTCCCACATTCCTTCGTCCGGGTTCTGCCAGTTCGATTCCAGGAATTTCATCAACTGGACCATCAGGGCCCAATCCGGGTCCTCCAGTTTCAGTCCGGCGCGATCGGCCTGCCAAATAGCGGCCAAGATCTCCCCATAAACGTCGAGCTGAAATTGATTGGAAGCCGCGTTGCCGATGCGGACTGGTTTCGAATTTTCGTAGCCTGACAGCCAGGGAACTTCGAATTCTTCGAGCCGCCGTTCGCCCCGCACGCCATAGATTGCCTGCATTTGCGCCGGGCTGCCAGCAATGGCACGCAGGAGCCATTGGCGCCAGGATTTGGCTTCTTCGCGATAACCCGATCGCAACAACGCGAGCAAAATTAGAGCCGCATCCCGTAGCCAACAGAAGCGATAATCCCAGTTGCGGACCCCTCCAATTTCTTCCGGTAACGAAGTCGTGAGCGCGGCAACCAAGCCGCCGGTCGGGGCATAGGTTAATCCTTTAAGCGTGATGAGAGACCGCACGATTGCGTCGCGCCATTCTCCTTTGATTTCGCATTGTCCCGACCATTCGCGCCAATATTTCTCTGTGTCGCGCAGTGCGTGCTCAGCATTGACTTTTCTCGGTGGATCCTTGTGCGACAAGAACCACGTCAGCACAAATGGGACGCGCTCCGCTTTTGCCACGGTAAACTCTGCGACCGTGGTTAAATCTTTGCCGTACGTTTCAATCGGCGTCCGCAAGATCAAACCGTCAGGTCCCGCAATCGCCTCGAGCCCGCCGTGACGCTGTCGCACCCATGGAACGATCTGTCCATAATCGAAGCGGATGATCAGCTCCATGTGCATCGACATTTCGCCGCGCAAACCTTCGACGATTCGAATGATGTCAGGGTTCTCTCCGCGCGGAGGCATGAAATCGATCAGGCGCACGGCGCCGCTTTTCGTTTCAATTTCTGTCTCCAGGATGAGCGTGTCGCCTCGATATCGACGACGCGTTTTCTCGATCTTTTCCTCGGGGAAAAATCGCCAGTGCCCGTTTTTTTTCTCACCAAGGAGCGAAGCAAAGCACGCCGGCGAATCGAACCGCGGAAAGCAAAGCCAATCAACGCAGCCATCGCGACTCACAAGCGCGCCGGTCTGCGTATCACTCAAAAACGCGTAATCTTCGATCTTTGTTCCGTTCGTCGTCATGGCTCTTTCACAATGGATTCGGACTTTGCCAGCTCGGCGATTCCCTCACGTGTCAATCGAAATACAGTCCATTCATCCAACGGCTCCGCGCCGAGCGCGCGATAAAACTTGATCGCCGGTTCATTCCAATTGAGGACGGCCCATTCCATCCGCCCACAGGCTCGATCGCGCGCGATCTTTGCAAGATCGATAAGCAATGCCCGGCCATAACCTTTGCCACGCTTCTCCGGTTTCACGAATAAGTCTTCGAGATAAAGTCCGGGTCGCCCAAGCCACGTGGAAAAATTGTGAAAGAAAACAGCAAATCCGATCGGCGATTTTCCCTCAAAGGCGAGAAGAACTTCTGCGGCTGGTCGTTCTCCGAATAAGACATCGACAAGTTGTTCCTCCGTCGCGGTGACCTCGTCTGGCGCGCGTTCGTAAGTTGCCAGCTCGCGAATCAATTCCAGAACGACCGGCACATCTTCCACACGTGCCGGACGTATCTCGAAATTACTTTGACTGTTCATATCCCTGCTGATTGTCGATCACACACGTACGGAAGCCAACTAGCCGCACGATTACCGCTAATTGTCCTCCGCGCCTATAAGTGCGCGGCCGACGCGACTCAATCCTTCGGCGAACATTTCCGTGTTCACACCCATACCGATTCGAAAGTAGTCAGGCATTTCGAAAAAGCGGCCCGGAACCGCCGATGTTTCGAAATCGGCTCGCAGGCGCTTCAGAAAAATATCGGCATTACTATTCCGCAACCGCACAAAGGAGGTCGTGCCCCAATCTGTCCGTATGGCAGAGAGTGTGGGCTGGTGCGCTAAAAAGTCGTGAAGCAACTTCCGATCAGCATCCAAGATTCGGCGCGCCCTTTCGCGAAGGAGATTCAGGTGCTCGAATACAAAGACGCTGAGAAGCTCACTCGGATAAACCGGCGTCGCGCTGTAAAGATCATTCAGCCGCCGCATCTTCCAAGCGAGATCGGGACACGCGAGGATCCATCCGCAGCGCACTCCGCTGACGCCGTAAACTTTTGTCAGACTGCTCGTCACCACGAACTCGGGACCAAGATGAAATGACGTTTGCGGTGTGTCCTTGTAGACCGCATCCAGATAAACCTCATCCACCAGCACGAGCGCTCGAACGCTGCGCGCGATGTCGCCAACTTCGCGGAGAACCGAATCCGGCGTGAGCACACTCGTTGGATTGTGCAGGTTCGTGATCACGACGAGCCGCGTCTTCGGCGTGACGCAACGGCGAATTGTCTCTTGATCGACCATCCAGCCATTGTCTTCGGTGCGCGGAAAACGTTTCACGTTCGCTTGAAGATACTGGGCAACATCGAGAATTGGGCCGTATGCCGGATGCTCGATCAAAACCTCATCGCCCGGCTCGATGATCGCAGCCATGGCCAGATGGTTGGCCATGGAAGTGCCGGCGGCTTCAACAACGCATTCGGGATCGACGCCATGATGTTTGGCGATCGCGGACTGCAGAGGCTCGTAGCCATAGCTGTTTTCGCCGTTAATTTCGAGTTTTTCCAGATCCACCGGTAGTTCGCGAAGAGGAAATGCCGCCACACCACTCGTTGCAAGATTGAACCGCGCCCGGCTCTGCGTCTTCGACCAGTGCATGTAGTCGGAATGCTTGTGTCTCATGAACTGGATCGCTTGAACCTGCTCCAATAATAATACGCCGGGAGCCCGGCCAGCATGATATAGAGTGCAATCGCACTGTTGCGAGGCGCAGACACGATGGCGCTGCCGACAATTCCTGTGCAGGACAATACAAACAGGATCGTCGTGACTGGATGGCCCGGCGCTCGATAAACGGCCGCCTCCGATCCGATCTGATACCGGCGCAAAACAAACAGCGCCGCCGCAGTCATTCCAAAGAAAATGAAATCGACTGTGATTTCGAAGTTCAGAATCTCGCCATACGTACCAGAACAGGCGATAATGATCGCGGCAACTCCCTGTAACAGGATTGCCACGACCGGGGCTCTTGAGCTCGGCGAGAGCTTGCCAACACTTTTAAAGAAAAGACCGTCTCGCGCCATTGCGTAATAAACGCGCGGAGTCGTGAGCATGCTTTGGCTCAGGATTCCTAGTATGGAAATTGCAATTCCAACTGCGATCCACTGCGCGCCGCGTTCGCCCAGTGCGATCCGCATCACGTTGGAAGCGGGTGTCGCTGTCGCATCCAGCCCGGCTGGGCCAAGCACGCGCAAACAGGCAACGTTGACGGCAAGATACAATGCGATTACGCCAGCCACACCTATCAGCAGCCCACGCGACAAATCGCGGCGCGCATCCCGCATTTCACCAGCGACAAAGCTCGCAGTTTGCCAACCGCCATAGGCGAAAGCAATCGGAACCATCGCGCCCCCGACACTTTTCAGCAGACCAAACGAAACTGGTTCGCCGAGGAGCGGTCCCGATCTCAGAGAACCGCCCTCGAACGCCAGCCCGCCGACGACCAGCGCAGCAATTGCTACGATCTTCAGCAGCATAAGAACGCTTTGCACATTGCTGCCAACGCGCGCTCCCAGGCAGTTGATGGCAGTCAAGCTTAGCAGCACGATTGCAGCAAGAGCACTGTCGCTCCAGCCTAATCCTGTAAGTCCACGAAAATAAGATGCGAAAATGACTGCTACCGCAGCCATGCCCCCGGTCTGCGTCACCAGCAGCAGCCCCCATCCGTATACAAACGCTACTGAGGGATGATACGCTTCGCGCAGATAGAGATATTGGCCACCAGCTCCCGGCAGACGCGTGGCGAGTTCAGCCCAAATAAACGCGCCGCACATCGCAATAAAGCCGCCAAGCACCCAGACGCCCAAAATTAAAAACGGCGTGTGGACCCGATGCGCTACCTCGGAAGGATTGGCGAAAATTCCCGCCCCTACGATGCCGCCCATGACAAGCATTATGGCGTCAAACAATCTCAACTGGCGACGAGGCTTCGGAGCGTCCAATGTTAAACTCTCATTCTATTGCAGCAGTCAGTTTGTAGATTTTGAACTGTGGAGTCGTGTTCATTAATGTTGCACTCACGCTCACGTATCGTGCGAATTCAGGGTAGTACTCCAGCCACCACAATGTGTTGGTAGTGAAGACAAGATGCGTCGCGCCGCGGCTCCTTAGGCTTTCAAGATCGACGATCAGCTGTTGGCTGTCGCGAGGATTGCCGTCGTAAATCGCGTTTTTCTCAAGGAAGTGCCAGCCACGTCGTTCTGCATAATAAAAAATAGTTGGGTCACCCGTGTCCGCTGCAACAATCACCGAATCTGCCGCCGTGCTTTTCTTCAACTCCAGACCCGCATCGCGCAGCTGCTGGGCCGACGATCCATAAAGTGGTCGCACAGAGAGGCAGGCAAGGATTATGAACAAGCTCGCAACCGATCCGGACAGCGACACGGTTGCGATGCGCGAAGCGACGAGTTTGGATTGCAGAAATGCGCAAGCGGCGCCCGCGAAAGCGGCCGCGATTGGAACAAGTGGAAGCTGATACCATGGATGACGATTGCCATAGCCGACGATAACGACGAAAAGGATCATCGCAGCGAGCCACCAGTGAAAAACGCGTGTGTATTTCCCGCCTGGCGTGACGAATAAACCAAAAATTGCCAAGATCGAGAGGATCGGCGTGAGGCTCGAGCTCGTCGTGCGGGCCAGGATGCTATGGTACCACGACAAGTTCTCGATCCGAATCCCGCCTTCGCCGAAGAAATGATGCGGATAAAATCTCGCCGCTATTTGGTAGGCATGCCAGTACCACGCAACTGAAGGTAAGATTGTAATCACGGCGAAAAGCCAAACCGACGGTCGTCTCAGAAAATTCCAGCGCCATTTTTGCAAGACGAGAAATAAAAGTGGCACGCCGATTACTGCGCTCGGAAGTTTGATCAGCAGTGCAAACGAGATCGCGATCGCAGCTGCGAAATACGATGCCAGTTTGTTGCTGTCGATCCAGCGCAGGAAGAAATATAGCCCGACGAGGGCGAGACTGAGTGAAGGCACATCTGGCATGAATGAACGCCCGGCGAAAACATTGAGCGGTGCGAAGCTGTAAAAAAACGTCGCCCACATGGCCGCCGTTTCGCTAAAGATCTCTCGCACGAATAAAAAGAAAAACGGGAGCGAGGCGGCGAAAAAAACCAACGCCTGCGCACGTCCGATCCATTCATGAACGCCGACAAATTTGTAGCAGATAGCGGCGACAAAGGGCAGGATCGGGAATTCGGTCCCCACATAACCCGGCGAGTCGCCTGCCCAATCAATTTGCGGATATGCAAAATGAAAGCCGTTCCGCTCAAAGTTTCGGGCGATGGCCGCGACATCACTTTGTCGCCAACTCCAGTGGTCAATATACGGCTGGTCAATTAGAATAAGCCGTGCCGCCACGGCGAGGATCGATAACGTTATGACGAGTTTAGTCGTTCGCGTCATGCAACCGCGTCTTGACAAACTGCTCTGGCAAAGTCAATCGAGTACGGCGACTCAAATCGCGAACAAGACGCTCGAATGAAATCAATGACTCTCGTTCATCCATTGCGACTTTTTGCGTTCGTATTGATGATTAGCTATGCGGGCAGCACAACTTACGCCCAGAACGAGCCGATGCTTGTGCCCGACGTAGTGGATTACGCGAAATTGGTTCCCATTTTGCCGGAGGCGCCCCAAGGCTGGACGGCCGATAAACCGGAGGGATCTACGGAGGATGTTGGCGGATTCAGGATTACCAACGTGCATCGCGATTACCACAAAGGAGAAGGCGACAAGGGGGTGACCGCCGCGATTAGCATTCTCGATTCAGTGGCGAATCCTGATTACGTGAGTGCCACCACGGCTGCGTGGAACAGCAATAGCGAGACCGTTGAAGGCTACAGCAAATCAGTCACGATCGATGGCAATCCCGGTTTCGAAGCATTCGAAAAGGAAAGCAAACACGCCACTCTTTGGGTCATGGTCGCCAATCGCTATTTTCTTCAGATCGAATTGCAAAACCAAGATCCAAAGGAATTGCAGGAATGGATCAAACGCGTCGATTTGAAAAAACTCGCGACGATTAAATGATAAGCCAATCGGTCGGGTAGTGGCGGCTGTCCTGAGCCGCAAGTCACGTCAACAATGCCCGTGAGCACAGCGCCTCTACACCAAACGTCATTCACTTTGGCTTCACTGCTTCGCCAGTCATCGGCACAAAACGTACAGGCAACACGGCGCTTTCTTTCAGCTGACCATTTTTCTTTTCGAGAAGGTACAGCTGCTGCGCGAATCGATCACCGACGGGAATGATCATGCGTCCGCCTTCTTTCAGTTGATCGGTGAGCGGTCGAGGAACGCGGTCGGGCGCGCAGGTCACGGTGATCGCGTCGAACGGCGCGTTTTCCGGCCAACCCTTGTAACCGTCGCCTACTTTCATACGAACGTTTTTATAACCAAGGCGCACGAGAGTCGCCTCCGCGCTTCTCGCGAGCGGCTCAGCGATTTCAATCGTGCAAACGTCAGCCACTAGCTCTGCCAAAATCGCTGCCTGATAACCGGAGCCGGTACCAATTTCCAAAACGCGATCGCTCGGTTTCGGATGCAACTGTTCCGTCATAAAAGCAACAATATAGGGTTGCGAGATCGTCTGATCGTGACCAATCGGCAATGGATTGTCGGTGTAAGCAGCAGCGCGCTCATCCGCCGGGACAAACTCCTCACGTGGCACCTTCGACATCGCAGCCAGCACGCGTTCGTCGTGAATACCGCGCGACCTCAACTGCTCCCGCACCATTCTCTGCCGTTCGCTTGCGAAGTCGCGAACCGGGGCAGGCCTTTGTCCGCATCCGGTCGCGGCGAACAGGACAAAAATCAGCAGTTGCGAAACTCGTCGCACGCCGAAGAATAACGCCGAGCGCGCTGCTGGAAAAGCCGAAGGCGCTATTAGCTTGTCGAGATTTCCTATTGCGCCGCCGCGACAGCGTTCATGTGACGCAACCGATCAGCCAACGTCTTCATCACGTGCGTGGCGAAATTTGGCGTCTGTTGCACAAGAAAATGGAACCGCCGCCGGTCGATTTCCGCCAGCCGACAGGAGGTCCTCGCCACAGCACTGGCCGTGCGCGGGCTGTCATCGATTAATGCCATCTCGCCAATCAGCGTGCCCGGCCCTGCGTTCTCGAGTACTAAATCACCAAGCAGGATCTCCATTTCACCTTCCAATAGCACGTACACCTTCTCGCCGCTGTCACCCTCCCGGAAAAGAAAATCGCCGGGGGCGAGTCGCAGTGGGTCGGTTTCTTGACGAAAAAGCTCCGCAGGATTCATGAGTGCAGTATAATAGATGAACCGAGACTACAAAGGACGCAGTCCATCTGCCAAGTTACGTTTGTGTGACAAACGCTCCCAGCGCGCTCTGCGAGCAAATTCTTCGTGTCCTTCGTGTGCTTCGTGGTTAATTCTCACCGCCGGTTAATGCAAGAACAACGCAAAGATTTGGAAGAGCGCACACAGATGACGGACATCGAGCGTCTGCGTCACTCTGCTTCTCACATTTTGGCCACGGCAATCTTGAAAATTTGGCCGGAAGCGCAGTTCGCTGCCGGGCCGCCGGTGGAAAACGGTTTTTATTACGATGTCGATCTTCCGCACCGGATCTCACCCGATGATTTCGAAAAAATTGAAGAGGAGATGAAGAAGGAGATCAAGGCCAATCATCCATTCGAACGCATGGAAGTTTCGAGAAAAGAAGCGCTCGAACTCGGGAAGAAAGGCCGGCTCGCCGCGCTAGGCGAACGTTCCGAGCCGAGCAAATTCAAGCTCGACATCATCGAAAACATTCCGTCAGACGAAACGATTTCGCTGTATCGTAGTGGCGATTTCATCGACCTCTGCGCCGGGCCGCACGTGATGCGCACGGGAAATATCGCCGCGTTTCGCCTAACAAACGTGGCCAGCGCCTACTACAAAGGCGACGAAAAGAATCCGCAGCTCCAACGTGTTTATGGCACGGCGTTCAAAACGAAGAAAGAACTCGACGACTACTTCACCATGCTCGAGGAAGCGAAGAAGCGCGATCATCGCAAGCTCGGCAAAGAACTCGAGCTCTTCGTTTTCGACGACGACGTCGGTCCCGGTCTTCCGATGTTTCTCCCACGCGGCGCTGTTATTGCCGAAGAATTAGAGAAACTCGCTAAAGAAACTGAATTCGCTGCTGGTTACCAACGCGTTCGGACTCCACACATCGCGCGCGAGAGCCTCTATTTAAAGAGCGGACACTTGCCGTACTACGAGGAGTCGATGTTTCCGCCCATGGAACTCATCTCAGGTAAACGAAAGACAATTCGTGACAAGCTTGCCGCTGCTCAAGCAGCAGCGCTTCAATTAAATACTGACTTATTACGCCAGCGCGTTGCCAAGATTAAGGATATCGAGTCGCTATCGGAGGAGGAGATCGAGGATCTAGCAACTGAATTCGATCTCCTCATCGAAGCCCGTGAACAGGATGTGCAGTTAGTTACAACTGAAGCAAAGCGTCTGGAACGACTCGGGCGAAAGCTTGGCGATCGCTACTACTTGAAAGCGATGAATTGTCCGCATCATCACAAGTTGTTTGCAGCGCTGCCTCGCAGTTACCGCGATCTGCCGTTGCGACTGGCAGAATACGGGACGGACTATCGGTACGAGAAGAGTGGCGAGTTGTTCGGGCTTATGCGGGTGCGCTCGCTGCAAATGAACGACGCCCACCTTTACATGACGCCCGAGCAGTTCGAAGCGGAGTTCAATGCCGTTAACGGGATGTATCTGAACTATTTCAAGTTATTCGGGATCGATAAATACTTGATGCGTTTCTCGACGCACGATCCGTCGCAGCTCGGGCAAAAATTCGTCGATGAACGTGAGCTTTGGAAAAAGACCGAGGAAATGACGCGCAACGTTCTAAAGAACTCCGGGATCAACTATGTCGAAGTGCCGAACGAAGCTGCTTTTTACGGACCGAAGATCGACGTGCAAGCGTGGAGCGTGATCGGGCGCGAGTTTTCCATCGCGACCAACCAGGTCGATTTCGCGCAACCGCACAATTTTGATCTTCGCTACAAGGACCGTGATAACATCGACAAGATACCGATCTGCATTCATCGCGCGCCGCTCGGCACGCACGAGCGCTTTGTCGGCTTCCTGATCGAGCACTACGCCGGCAATTTTCCGCTGTGGTTGTCTCCTGAGCAGGTGCGCATTCTCACCATCGGCGATGATCCGAAGATAATCGATTACGCGCGATCGATTCTGAAGGAACTGCGCGGGCATCAGGTGCGCGCGGAAATCGACGAAAGCACCGACAAGATCAACGGCAAAATCCAGCGCGCCGAACAAATGAAAGTGCATACCATGTTCGTGATTGGAAAACGCGACATGGACGCCGACGCTGTCAGCGTTCGCGTCCACGGCAAGGGCAATCTCGGCGCCAAACCGCGCGCGGAATCCATTGCTGACATTTTGCAATCGATCAAAGAGCGGCGCCCGTAAGATGCGCTCTTCGCTTTAAGCTTTAGGAGCATCCCTGGCGCTGCGAAATTCGAGCGTGCGTTGGCATCCCGACGACTGGTAAGATTCAGAGATGCGCCGCTGCCGAATGGCGATCATAATCATGTCCGCCTTGCTGCCGTTTTTCGCTTTCGGCGCCAATCCTTTTCTAGACGCAAAAGATGACAAGCCAGTCTCCGCAACATTTCGTGGTTCGGAATGGGGCGACGAGATTGAACAGGATGAGATCCCACTCACTGCCCGAGTAATCACGACGCGCATCGTAAAGATGGCTTGGGGCGCAATTTTCAAAATCGAATTTATAGATCTCAAGTCTCGCGCGCTGCAATCGCGGAAAATTGAGCGTGAATATGTTGTCGTGACCGACAGCCGGATCGCTTTGCTAAATGAGGAAGACGTGGACGCCGCGATCAAACGGTTTTCAGCATTGGCAAAGCCCCCGGAATTCGAGACGGGCGACATCTACTGGATCACCAGCGGCAGGTTCGATCACGAAGATGGCCTGTGGAAAACGACAATCAGACTCAAAGGCGACCAATGCACCTATGAGACGAGCCATCCCTCGGGACATTTCAAAAAAGTTGTGTGGAAGAAAAATGTTGGATTAGTTGAATATGCGAGCGGATACGGCGCCCACGCGGACGGCTATCGGCTCAAACGCACAGCGACAACTCAAAAGCGCTAAACTAACGGAACCTTCCGAAACTTTAACCACTTTATGCGATTCCTGCTTCAGTTACCGCCGCCGGTCTCATTTTTTATCGTCTCCACGGTTACCACCTTCTTCGGTCTGTTTGGACTTTACTTGGTGCGAAGGAAGTATTCGGCGGAAGTACTAAAGGAAAATCACGAAGTCGCGGCCATTATTTTCAATGCCTTCGGTCTCTTCTACGGCGTGATGGTGGCGTTTGTTGTGTTTGTTACGTGGAGCGGATACGACGAGGCGACGAAAGACCTGCAAATGGAGGCTAGCGAGCTCTGGATATTTTTCACAGTGCCGAAGCATTTCCCGACCCGGCCAATAAAATAATACAGCAGGGGTTGAGAGATTACGTTGCAGAGGTTTATAACGATGAGGTACAGAGAATGTCGCGGGGAGATGTAAGCGTTTATACCGGCGGAGCCCATGCCCAACTCAGAAAATTGTTCTATCAGATCGATTCGAAATCGATTCCCAATAGAGAGCTTTATGCCGAATCGCTACGCTGTTTGGATAACCTGGCTCAGTACCGTCGAATGAGAATATTCGCCGGGAACAACACCGTACCACCAGTCATCTGGCTAGTCTTGCTCGTTGGAGGCGTCTTCGCAGTGTCCTACACCTTTTTCTTTGGAATGAAGAACATCAAGGCGCAATACCTGATTACCACTACCCTCACAGTGACTATCACGTCGATTTTATTTTTAATCTATGTTCTTGACCATCCGTTTACCGGGACCAGCAGCGTGAGCGTGGAACCCCTGAGACAGACTATAGCGGTAATGCAGCAGCGGTGACGCTCGAGATCGAACGGCCTCAGCTCGTTCTATCGTCGCTTTTTCTTCGGCAATTTCTCGCGCTTGATCTTCGCCATCTTGCGCAGCTCTTTCTGGCTCATTGATTTTGCCATCTGCCTCGACGGACCTTTGAGTGACGCCTTCGAACGTTTCCCGCGCTTCGCCGCAAGCGCGGCGCCAGCCGCCATTTGCTGTTTCTTTGATCTTGCAGGCATACAAATGTTTCGCGCGCCGAGCCTAACCCGGATTCATCTGCTCAATGGCTGCGAACAAATCAACTACTGACCCTTCGCCAGAAAAAGTAAACCGGCGCACCAGTTAACACGATCAGAATTCCAATTCCGGAAGTGGTGGGCGCGAGCCAGGCAAGATCGACTATGAGCAATCCGGCGAGCAAGATCGATACAATTGGTACGACCGGATAACCCCATGTGCGATACGGACGCTCGGCCTCCGGCGCTTTTCGCCGCAAAATGATTAGCGCCGTCACCATCAAAAGATAAAAAAACAGATCAGCGGAAACGATGTATTCGAGCAATTGCGAGTATACGTTTCCGTATCTGGCCTCATGTGTGGCAGGATCAACCGTCACGGTCCGCGGCAGTGTTAAGAAGGCCGTCCAAATTCCTTGCGCGACCAATGCTGCGGCAGGGACGTGATTGCGGTTCGTTGTCCCAATTTTCTCAAAAAACAATCGGTCGCGCGCCATCGCAAAATAAACGCGGGCCCCGGAGAGGATAAGTCCATTGTCACAGCCAAAGGTCGAGATCATAATCGCGGCCGCCATGCCCATGGCGCCGGGATGGCCCAAAACAGCGTTCATTGCCGCTACGGCAACCCGGTCTTGCGGCGCATGCTGGATTTGCGGTAACGACAACAGTGCGAGGTAAGCAACGTTCGCCAGAAAATACAGAATCACCACGCTGGTGCAGCCGAAGACCAGCGCGCGCACAAGATTGCGCGCCGGGTCGCGCACTTCACTGCCGATAAAGGTCACGTTTGTCCAAGCAGTTTGCGCGAAAAGCGGGCCAACCATTGATTTTCCGAAAAGCAACATGAGCGCGAAGCCGCCAACGAATGTGAAACCAGGTTGCGCAATCTGCGGAGTCCAACCGTTTGCCCACGAGTCCCACCAGGCAGACGAACGCACCGCGCTCGTTGCACTCCATCCCAACAACAAACCGACGACAACGACGCCGGCGAGGGCCGCGGTCTTTGCAAACGTGAATGTGTTTTGCACGAGTTTGCCGAGTTCAAGACCGCGCGTGTTTGTCCAGGTAAGAAACGCGATCAACAAGATCGCCGTCAGCTGCTCCGTGGAAAGACTCACAGCGTATCCGCCGGCTAACGACACCGGCGCGACCAAATAATTGTTTGACGCAACGGCGGAAACGAAAACGCCGAGAAACTTGGCAAACGCGACCGCCACAGCCGCGATAGTCCCGGTTTGGATGACGAGAAACAACGTCCAGCCGTACAAGAAGCCGATCGAGGGACCATAGGCCTCGCGTAGAAAAACATAAACGCCGCCCGCGCGCGGCATCATGGTCGCAAGCTCGGAGCAGCAAAGAGCCCCTGTAATTGTAAGCAGACCGGCGACTGCCCACGCGAGCAGCAACCAGCCGGGTGCGCCAATTAACCGCGACGATTCCGCGGAGGTGATGAAAATCCCGGACCCGATCATCGAGCCCATCACGATCATAGTGGCGTCAATCGGACCGAGAGCTCGAACCAGGCCGGTCGATTGTCGATCTTGAACTGGGTCGCTCATTCGGAAGGTTTCGGCGCACGGATTGCGACGCCCTCACTTTCAAGGCGCGTACGCAACGCGCGCGCAAACTCCACCGCTCCGGGTGCATCGCCATGCAGGCAAATTGTCTCGGCCCGTACATCGACATCTGTTCCATCGACGGATCGGACTTTGCCTTCGCGAAGCATTCGCAGCACGCGCGTGGCGGCCTCTGTTGGGTCGTGGAGCAGTGCGTCCGGGCGCGTGCGGGAAACAAGCGATCCGTTCGCGAGATAATTGCGATCGGCAAAAACTTCGCCGGCGATTTTCAATCCGTGGGCTTCACCAGCGCGTGCGAGCGCGCTGCCATCGGGTGCAAAGAGGGTTAACTTTACATCGATCTTTGCAATCGCGCGCGTAATCGCGTCCGCAATTGTCTCGTCATGCGTCGCAATGTTGTAGAGCGCGCCATGCGGTTTCACGTGATTCGGGCGAACGCCAGCGGCTTCTGCTATCGCTTGAAAGACGCCAAGCTGATAAGTCACCGCCTTAAAAACTTCATCAGGCGTAACTGGGAATTCTTTCCGGCCAAAGTTTTCGCGATCAAACAGACTTGGATGCGCGCCGACCGCGACGTTGTGCTTGCGCGCGGCCTCGATTGACTTGTGCATCGTGTCCGCGTCGCCAGCATGAAAACCGCAGGCGATGTTTGCGGACGTAACAAGCGCGAGCAGCTCTTCATCATGTCCTGCGCCCTCACCGAGGTCGGCATTGAGATCGATGGTTAAGTTCATTTCTTCCGCAAGCTCAGTCCGATTCGAAAGCGCTCCAGTTCTTGTTCGCGTTCAAAAAGGAGGCGATGACCTTCGGGCAATGAAATTTCCTGAAACCGGACCGTGTCTCCAGGGCGAAGTTGCGCGGCAATCGAAAGATCAATCGTGATCACATGAGCGATTCTTGGATATCCGCCGATGGTTTGGCAATCGCCGAGAAGCAGGATGGGCCGGCCACCGGGCGGGACCTGAACCGTGCCGGGTGCGACCGCTTCTGAAACAAGATCGGCATCGTCGTTACGGTGCAGCTCAGGACCATTGAGTCGTACGCCCATGCGATCTGAATCCGGCGAGACAGAGAAAGTCTCGCTGGTTAAAGCATGATGCGTTGAAGCGTTGAAGCGGTCCCAGTCGCAGCCGCGAACAATGCGCAAAATCGGCTTTGTCTTCGCGGTGCTTGACCATTCAGCTGGTGAACTCCACGAAGAAACACGGCGTTCATTTAAAAGGTCGATAAGGGATCTCGCAAAATCCGATTTTTCTCCGAGCAGAAGTTCGTCGCCATCGCGCAATGTGCGACCATCCAGTCCACCAAAATTCGCGCGTAAATCCGTTGAGCGACTACCAAGAACGGGCGGCACGGCAATGCCGCCAGAAACCGCGAGCCAGCCACGCCAACCCTGCCGAGGACCAGAAACTGACAATTCGTCTTCTCGCAAGACCAGCGCGGAATGCCCCAGCGGAATCGAGTGCGATCCAAGACAAACGTCGTAATCGCCGCCGCACCAGCTAATGACGCGCTCATCCTCAAAACGGAAACGAATATTTCCTTGTGTGAATTCTAACCCAGCGGCGCTCTCGTCATTACCTGCCAGCAAGTTTGCGATTCGCAACGCGTGAAGATCGAGCGCGCCCCCGCTGGAAACGCCAAATTGTCGAAAGCCAATTCGACCAAGATCCTGAATAGTTGTCTGGAATCCTGCGCGCGCGACAATGAGGCTCATGACTTCAGCGCCTCAAATTCTTCGCGTGTGATGGCACGGAAGCGCACGCGATTACCCAGACGCAAAAGCACTGGAGGATCTTTCTGCGCATCAAATAATCGCAATGGTGTACGGCCGATTACGTTCCAACCGCCGGGAGACACTTGAGGATAAATACCGGTTTGCGTACCACCGATCGCGACCGATCCGGCGAGAATTTCTTTCCGCGGCGTCGCACGGCGCGGTGTCGTCAATTTCTTCGGCAGACCGGTGAGATACGGAAAGCCGGGTGTGAATCCGAGGCAATTCACGAGATAGTGAGCCCTGCTGTGAAGGGTGACGACCTCGTTTGGCGATATCCCCGCATGGTCCGCAACATAGTCAAGATCGAGAGCGAACTCCGGATCGTAACAAACGGGAATCTCGACTGCGGGTTCAGCGGCGTGCTTGCTTTGTTTGCGCTTGCCACGGGCGAGCGCTTCATGGATTTTCTGTCTTAACCATTCCATCACACGGTCGGGTTCACCGGCGGAATTAATCGCGCGAACTGGATCAAAGAAGACCGCGACGGTTGTATATGCTGGTGCGAGTTCGATTATCCCCGGGACCTGCGCGTCCTCGATCCGTCGGAGCACATTCAGGACTTCTTTTAACGTTTCCTCGGGCGCATCTTCGAACCGATCGCGAACGCGCACGATGAGCGCAGAATCTCCAACGGACGTAATTTCCATCAGTGCGTGAGATTTTCGCAAAAGAAGATGTCGATCTTCGCGCACGCTTCGGGTCAATCAAGATGCTGGTTCCCGATCGGAATCCCCGGGCGAAACGGCTTCCGCGACATTCTCAACGTGCTCTTTGATCTCGCCGACCTGAGGGTGCACTTCCCGGATCAAATCATGCTCGGCCCGCGAGAGCCGTTCGATACGCGTCGTCATTTCGTGCAGTTCTTGCAACATCGCATCCTGGCGTGAGGAAATGCGCGCATCCACCAAAAACAGACGCACCAGCAACCGAGACCAACCCACGTCAGCACGAAGATGACCATGTTACTGCGCACGCGAGGCTTCGATCTCGATGTTGACTGCGACTGTCTGGCTGATTCCCGAAATCGCTTCCGTGCCCTGGCTAAACATTAACTCGAAATCGCCTCGCTTGAGCGGCTCGGTTGTCACCGCCCAGCGCGTTTCTTTCGTATCGCGCGAGATCGGGGTTAACAGCTTGACATGCAATGTGATCGGTTTCGTGATGCCGTGCATCGTAAGATCGCCAAGGATATCGCCGCTTTGCTGACCGGTTTGTCTTACCCCGCGGCTTCTGAATGTCATTTCAGGAAACTTTACGATGTTGAAAAATTCCGCACTGCGCAAATGGTTGTCCCGTTTTACGATTCCCGTGTCGATGCTGCGAACGTCGATTTTTGCCGTTACTGAAGATTTCTCGGGATGCTCCCGGTCGACTTCGATCTTTCCATCGAATTTCGTGAACTTACCATGAGTCGTCCCAAGGAATTGATGAACGGTGAAACCGATCGCGGAACGCGATTGGTCGAATCTATACGATTCGCTGGCAAGCACGGCTGAACTGAGTGCGGCCAGCCACGCAAAGCTGATAACAAGTTGAATTCTCATCGCATTTCCTTTCACGATTTCGTGTTTCTATTTGCGGCCAACGTCTTCAAGAGCGGCGTCCGCGATAACGGTAACCTTCCAAACAAGTTGCCCAGCGCAAAAGCCGGATCGTTTTTTAAAATTTTCGCATCGTGCACGCCCGTAATTTGCGCCAGTTCAGTTTCGAAGTGTTTAATTGCACGCAGATTCGAATCGTTTGCGTCGAGATAACCAAAGGCACGCCGCAACAATGCAAACAATTGTGGTTCCCGATGATCTCGTTCCGTACAGATCTCGATCAGCTCCACAAAATAGGCTGCCGTTTGCGTTCGCAAATAATTCTTACGAATGCCGCTGAATGGGTTTTTCAGGACGACTTCCGTCAGCGTATGTAAATCCGATTTGCGGCTACGGGCGATCTGAATTTCCGTTTCAAAGAACAAATCCAATCTGCCAGCGAAGGGAGTTTTCGCCCGGCGTGCCCCTTTCGCCACGGTTTGAATGCAACCGAGCGATTCCGTGCACCATGAGACGATGAGGCTGGTGTCGCTAAATTTGCGTTTGCGCAACAAGATGGCGGCAGTGCTCTCCACGATTGGAATTTAGCACGTCCTCATGACGTTTCTTACATCCAAGGGTCAAGTCCAGAGCGAAACCTTTGCGTTATGCCAGAAGAAGAAACTGTTGAACGGGCACGAGAGGACGAACGTGAAGGGCTCTCCCCTTCCACGCAGGCAGGTGAATTCGTGCGCGAAGAAATGGAGCATATTCGGGAGGGGGAACATGGGGCACGTTCGCCGCAACAGGCGATTGCCATCGGATTGTCAAAAGCACGACGGGCCGGGGTAAAGCTACCGCCGCCGAAGCGAGGCAAGGCGCGAACAAAACGTCAAGCCAAGCGCGACTTGGCAAAGGGTCGGAGCGGCAGACGCAAAGAAGTTTCACGCACACGGTCCCGCGCGAGTAAAGGGGCATTGAAACGAGAGCGCCGCTCCAGTGCGTCGCGCAAAGCGCTTTCGCGACAAGGCCGTTCAGCCGCCAAGCGGCGTTCCAGACGGTCGCGTTCCGCCGCCGCGAAGAAAGCCGCTCGCACCAGAAAACGCCGGCATTAAAGCCAGGGCGAAAGATCATTAATCATCGGTCGCGGTGGAGGTTGAACGCAACCGCAAACAAGGGGAGTGTCCTGCGTTCACGTTTCAACCCGGAGCACGCGCTCTGAGTGAATCCGAAGCAGATGCCACTCACAGAAACAGCACGCGTACCTGAAGATATCAGCGGCCGGCCGCGCCGAATGCCGGTGGGCGGAATCAGCTGGCGGCACACGTTCCGCGCCTTGCGGCATCGCAATTACCGCCTCTTCTTCTGGGGTCAGCTAGTCTCGCTCATTGGTACATGGATGCAGCAGACAGCAATGAGCTGGTTTGTATATGAAATCACGAACTCGAGATTGCTGCTTGGCGTGGTCGCCGCCGTTGGATCCGCGCCGATGATGTTGTTCTCGATCTGGGGCGGATCGCTGGCCGATCTGTATCCGAAGCGCTCGATCATCGTCGCGACACAGACCGCGCAAATGATTTGCGCGTTTTTGCTCGCAGCCGGCGCCTGGGCTGGATTCGCGACGCCATCGTTTATCATCATTATCGCTGCGTTCAATGGCGCGGCGATGGGATTCGACATGCCTGCGCGCCAGGCGTTCACGGTCGAGATGACAAGCCGCGAAGATTTACTCAATGCGATCTCGCTTAACAGTTCGATTGTAAACGGCGCGCGCGTTGTCGGCCCATCAATCGCGGGTTTGATGATCGGCGCGGTTGGCGTGACGATGTGTTTTTTCCTGAACGGTGTGACCTTTGTCGCGGTGATCGCCGGCTTATTGATGATGCGGTTGCCGCCATTCGAGCGGCCGGCGCACGTCGTGTCTGCGGGCGAGCACGCCTGGAACGGAATCGTCTACTCAATGAAACATCAACGCGTGCGCACGATTCTGCTGCTATTTCTCGCAGTAGGCGTCTTTGGCTGGTCGTATGCAGTACTAATGCCGGCTTTTGCGCGCGACGTGCTTGGCCGCGGCGCAAACGGCTACGGCCTGTTGATGTCGGCCAGCGGTGCTGGCGCTTTCATCGGAGCGCTTGTCGTCGCGACCTACGGACATCTGTTCACGCCACGAAGATTAGCCCTCGCTGGAATCTGGTTGTTTTCCATCGCGTTGCTCGCGTTTGCACTGATGCGAAATTTTTATCTCGCGCTCGTCTTTCTCACTTTCGCCGGATTCGGCATGCTACTGTTTTTCTCGACATCAAATACCGCCCTGCAAACGATCGTCCCAGATGAAATGCGTGGCCGCGTCATGGGCGTGTGGTCGGTCGTGTTCGGCGCGATGATTCCGCTCGGTAGCCTTGAAGCAGGCGCGGTTGCACACTGGTTCGGCACGCCTTTCGCATTGGCATTCGGCGCGGTCATTTGCGCGATCTCGGCTCTGGTAACGCTATTCGTGATTCGCCGGCGCGAAGCCGCGACCACACTTTCTGATTAACGACTCACCGATTCAGGATGTGCAAAGCGCGCTTCTCCACGTTGAGCGCTGCCTCCCTGACCGCTTCGGTCAAGGTTGGATGCGAATGACACGTGCGTCCGATGTCTTCCGAGCTACCGCCGAATTCAATCACTGAGACGGCTTCAGCGATTAATTCCGACGCGGCGTGCTGCAAAATGTGGGCGCCGAGAATGCGATCCGTTTTCGCGTCGGCGACGAACTTGACCATTCCATCCATATCATCATTGCAGAGCGCGCGGCTGTTGGCGCGGAACGGAAACTTCCCGACGCGATAATCGATCCCCCTTTCTTTCGCCTGATCTTCGGTCAGGCCGACGCCAGCCAGTTCAGGATTCGTGTAAATAATTCCGGCAATTGCATCGTAGTTCACGTGACCAGCTTTGCCCGCGATGATCTCGATGCAGGCGATCCCTTCATCTTCCGCTTTGTGTGCGAGCATCGGCCCGGCGATCACGTCGCCAATCGCGTAAATGCCTTCAATATTTGTCCGGAAATGTTTGTCCACTTTGATGCGCTTCCGTTCATCGAATTCGACACCAACTTTTTCCGCGCAGACTCCTTCTGAAAACGGGCGGCGCCCAACCGAGACAAGAACCTTGTCGGCATCGAAGTTCACCTCTTCGCCGCCTTTGGTTGCTGTCACGGTTGCGCGGCCATTGTCGATCTTGACCGCGCTCACATTGGTTTCGAGATGAAAAACCATGCCCTGAGCCGTGAGCAAGCGCTGAAGAAGATTCGAGAGTTCGAGATCGAAACCGATAGCAATACGCGGAAGAAATTCGAGCATGGTTACTTCCGAGCCGAGCCGGTTCCAAACCGAACCCAGCTCGAGGCCGATCGCGCCTGCGCCGATGACAAGAAATTTCGCAGGCGCTTCGGTGAAAAGAAGTGCTTCCGTGCTGCTGACGATTGTTTTGCCATCAAATTTTGCGAACGGCAGCTCAATTGGCGTGCTGCCGGTTGCGATAACGATGTTTTTCGTTTCGATCTCCTGCGTCTCGCCTTTCGACGATTTGATCGAAACTTTCCCCGGCGCGGTGATGGTGCCGAAGCCTTCGAACGTCGTCACCTTGTTTGTTTTCATGAGCGCACGCACGCCGCCAGTGAACGTTTTCACGACCTTGTCTTTGCGCTGTTGCATCTTTGGAAGATCGACATGCACGCCATCAATCATGATGCCGTGTTTCGCCGCTTCCTTTTTTGCGAACATGAAATGATCGCTCGAAGTCAGGAGGGCTTTGCTCGGTATGCAACCGACGTTCAGACAAGTCCCGCCAAGTTCCTTGTCTTTTTCGACAAGTGCCGTCTTCAAGCCGAGCTGTCCCGCGCGAATCGCGGCGACGTAGCCGCCCGGTCCTGAACCAATAATTACAACATCAAATTTCTCCATGATTACGCTTCGGCGCGACGGGCGACCGCCTCCAAGCTAAAAATCGAGCGGCAGCTTCTTGGGCTCCTCAATGCACTCCTTCACCTTGATGAGGAACGTGACGGCTTCTTTTCCGTCGATCGCACGATGATCATAGCTCAGGGCGAGATACATCATCGGACGGACTTCCACTTTCCCATCGGCGGCCACCGGTCGCGGCATAATCTTGTGCATGCCGAGAATTCCACTTTGCGGCGGGTTCAGAATCGGCGTGCTGAGAAGCGATCCGTAAACGCCGCCATTTGAAATCGTGAACGTGCCACCTTGCAGATCTTCGATCTTTAATTTGCCTTCTCGCGCTTTCACCGCGTAAGCGGCAATGTCGAGCTCCAGCTCTGCAAAACTTTTTTTGTCAGCGTCACGCACAATTGGCACTACTAACCCGCGTTCGGTCCCCACCGCGACACCTATGTCGTAAAAATTATTTTGGATGAAATCGTCATCTTCAATTCGGCCGTTGACCACCGACACCGCCTTGAGCGCTTCCACCGCCGCTTTGATGAAAAACGACATGAGACCCAGCTTGATCCCGTTCTTTTTTGTGAACGCCTCCTGCGATTTGGCCCGCAATTCTTGCACGGCACTCATGTCACATTCGTTGAACGTTGTCAGAATGGCAGCGGTCTGCTGCGCCATGACAAGTTGTGCAGCGATCTTGCGCCGCAATGGCGACATCTTTCTCCGGATAAATCGATCGGTTTCCGGCTCCGCTTGTCGATCTTCCGCCACCGAAGGAGGGAAACGAACAGCTTCGCCTGCAGATGTTTGCCCGCGCGCGGCGGCGAGCACGTCACCTTTTGTCAGGCGACCATCTTTTCCGGTTCCTGAAATTTTTCCCACCTCGAGACGTTCTTCTTCAACAATGCGGCGCACCGCGGGCGACAGCGGTTTTTCTTTCTCCGGCGTCTTTCGTTCTCTCTCCTCTACGCGCTTTTTCTCCGCCTCGGGTTCTTTCTTTTCGTCCTGGAGTTCCTTCTTCTTTTCAGGAAGTTTCTCTGCCTTCTTTTCCTCCGGCGCAGTCTTTGAGTCATCAATCGTCGCGACCACTTCGCCGATTCTTACCTCCTGACCTTCGGCGGCCTTCGCTTCGAGAACGCCCGATTTTTCGGCAACGATCTCGGTTGAAACTTTCTCGGTCTCAAGAGTAAAGAGCGCCTCCCCGGCGTCCACGAAATCGCCGGATTTTTTATGCCAAACGGAAACGACGCCGCTGGAGATCGATTCACCCACCGCGGGAATTTTCACTTCGATGCTCATGAACGGCTTACACTATGCGCAAACCAAGCGTGTGGTCGAACCGAACGTTTTGAACCTACGCTGTGGCGCGCCCCACTTTGACTTCCGTCAGGGCACGCTCAGCTCGCGCGCTATCATTTAGACCTCAAACGCTTCCGCGGTCAGGCACGCCTGCTCGCGTTTATGGACAGTGAGCGCACCAACCGCCGGACTGGCACTGGCGTTGCGACCAGCATAGGCGATCTCGCGGCCAAAAAGCTGGCGCAGTCGCGGCTCGATGAAACTCCAGGCGCCCATGTTTTGTGATTCTTCCTGGCACCAGACAAGCTTGGCGGTCTTTGGATACGGTTTGATGTTCGCGCGCAGCTTTTTTTCGGCGAGCGGATAAAGTTGCTCAATGCGGACGATCGCGGCGTTGTCGATCTTTTGCCCATCGCGATAGCTCAAAAGGTCATAATAAACTTTGCCGGAGCAGAGAATGACGCGCTCTATCTTTTCGGCTGGACCAACTCTCGGCGAACTAAGAATTTCTTCGAATCCGCCAGTGGTGAATTCTTCTGCGCGGGACGAGGCGAAATCGGCGCGCAACAAACTTTTCGGTGTCATGATAATGAGCGGCTTGATGAAATTGCGTTTCATTTGGCGCCGCAGGACATGAAAGTATTGCGCTGAAGTGGTGAGATTACAGACCTGGATGTTGTCTTCGGCGCACGCTTGCAGGAAACGCTCAAGGCGCCCGCTGGAATGTTCGGGGCCCTGGCCTTCGTAGCCATGTGGCAGGAGCAAAACGATCCCGCTGGGCCGCTGCCATTTCGATTCCGCCGAGACGATAAATTGATCGATAATGGTCTGGGCGCCGTTGGCAAAATCGCCAAACTGCGCTTCCCAAAGGCACAGCATGTTTGGGTAATCGAGCGAGTAACCGTAATCGAAACCGAGGACAGCGGCCTCCGAGAGAAGACTGTTGTAAATGCAAATACGCGCCTGCTTTTCCGCCAGGTGCATGAGCGGAACGTACGCGTCACCCGTTTTGGCGTCATAAAGAACGGCATGCCGAGTGCTGAAGGTTCCGCGCGAACTGTCCTGCCCCGATAATCGCACTGGAATTCCTTCCAGAAGAAGCGACCCGAACGCGAGCGCCTCTGCGTAATGCCATTGATACGGACCGCCGGCTTCGAAGACTTTGCGCTGATGGTCGAGGACAATCCGTTTTATTTTCGGCTGAATGTTGAAATCCGCCGGCACGCGCGTCAGCCCATCGACAATGATCTTCAACGTCTCCGCGCTGATAACAGTAGATACGGACGAGCTCGTGTATTCCGGCTGGAAGACAGCAGTCGATTCTTTGAACTTCGCCTGCTGGTCTCCCTTTTGTTTTTCGAGTGCTTTTACATTATCCAGCGGCATTTCGAGTCGAAGCTGAAATTCCGTTTCGAGCGAGGCGGCATCATCCTCACTGAGTGTGCCACCCTCCAGCAGCTCCTGTTTGTATAACTGGGCCACCGACGGTCGCTTCTCGATCTTGGCGTAAAGATCGGGCTGAGTGAATGACGGTTCGTCAACTTCCTGGTGACCGTGTTTACGGTAGCAGTACATGTCGATCACGACGTCGCGTCCAAATTCCTGACGAAAATCGAGCGCCGTCTCGGTCACGAATTTCACGGCAAGGGGGTCATCGCCGTTCACATGGAAAATTGGTGCTTCAATCATCTTCGCGATGTCGGTGGCGTACATCGACGAGCGCGCGTCTTCGGGTAGTGTTGTGAAACCGATTTGGTTGTTCACGACTATGTGCACAGTGCCACCGGTGCTGTAACCGGGGAGTTGCGACATGTTAAGGGTTTCCGCAACGATCCCCTGCCCTGCAAAGGCCGCGTCGCCGTGAATCAGAAGAGGCAAAACCCTCCGCCGATGTTCAGTGTCGTCGCGAATACGCTGGCGCGCGCGTGCCGTGCCTTCGACAACTGGATCGACTGCTTCGAGGTGGCTTGGGTTGGCCGAAAGCCTGATTTCAACTTGGCCACCGGAACCAAGCTTCCGCACCGTCCGGTAGCCCAGGTGGTATTTCACATCGCCATCTCCCGCAACCAAGTCGGGAACGTAGTTTTCAGTAAATTCGGTGAAGATGACATCAAGCGATTTTTTTAGGAAATTCGCGAGTACATTGAGACGGCCGCGATGCGTCATCCCCATGCAAATCTCCTCGATGCCGGCGCCCGGGCATTTGTGCAGAATAGTATCAAGAATCACCATCAACGATTCAGCGCCTTGGAGCGAAAAACGCTTTTGCCCGACGTAATGGGCGTGTAAAAAAACCTCGAATGATTCCGCTTCCAGCAACGCCCGCAGCAAAGCGATCTGTACAATCCGAGGCGTCTCCGTTTTCGCCGGCCGCGATTCGAGACGGTGCAACACCCAATTCCGGACCCGAGTATTCTGGATGTGCATGAATTCGGAGCCGATCGAGCCTGCGTAGATATTTTCCAGCGCGGCGATCATCTCGCGTAACGTCATCTGCCGGTTGCCGAAAAAGAATTTCGATGAAATGCGAAGATCAAGGTCCTTTTCACTGAATCCAAGCTCGCGCAGCGTTAGGAGCGGATTTTCCCGCTGCTTATCTAGCAGCGGGTCAAGGCGCGCAATCGTGTGGCCAAGCGTCCGGTAGGCGTAAACGAGTCCATCTACGCGAGATTGTAAAGAGCTCTCGCGAACTTCGGCAGGCTTCGCGATGGCGCCATTTCGCTCCGGCGTCTCTCCCAGCTCGAAGCCCTCGAAAAAGGCGGCCCATCCCGAATCGATCGATTCAGGATTTTGCCGCCACCGTCTGTAATTATCCTCGATTAGCTGGAGATTTGCACGAGCGGCAATTGAGGTGCGCATACAAGATTTAATCTGCGACTATTACGCGGGGCGGCAAGTTGACAGTGCGGAGAGTGTTTCGTTACTTGCTCCGGCAAAATGAAGGCCCGTCGCAAATTCATTCTCAGTCTTGCCGGAACGTGCGGAGTTCTCTTTGCTGGATCGATATGTGTATTCGCGCAAGCCGATCCAGCTTCCGAACCGGCGGTTTTAGCGCTGGCAAAAGTTTTGCCGGCAGTCGTGAATATCAATACCGAGCGCGTGGTCAGGAGAACGGTGCGGGACCCATTTGAGGATTTTTACGCGCAATTCTTTGGCTATGATCAAGCCCGGCCACGCGAAATTCGTCAGACTCTGCAAAGCCTCGGCTCAGGTTTCATCGTCGATCCCGCCGGTTATATTGTTACCAATCAGCACGTTGTGGAACGCGCTGCCGATTTGAGAATTCAAGTGACGACGAATGACGGCAAAACGCACAACGCACACTATATTACCGGCGATGATAAAACCGACCTGGCCTTCATCAAGATCGATGCCAAAGCCGACTTTCCATTTATCAGCCTCGATAACATTTCCCCGAATTTGCTCGGCGAAACGGTGATTGTGGTCGGCAACGCCGTCGGCTACGGCAGCTCGATCAGCCGAGGTGTTCTCAGCGCGGTGAAGCGCCACATCACGGTGGACAATATCGAATACAAAGACCTGGTGCAGACAGATGCAGCGATTAATCCGGGGAACAGCGGGGGGCCGGTGATCGATATTTCCGGGCGACTGGTTGGAATCAGCTCGGCGAAAATGGCCTTCACCCCGCAGGGAGTACCCACTCAAGGGCTGGGTTTCGCGATTCCGGCGGATGTTGTCCGCGATAGCGTTTCGCGATTTAAGAAAATTGCGCAAAAACAATCCGCAACGAAGCAACAGCCATTGAGTGAAACATCGACATCAAATGCCGAGCGACTGTTTGGAATGCAGATGCAGGATTTGAGCGGAGAATTAAGCGACGCGCTCGGTTATGCGCACAGCCGAGGCGTTCTGATTACGGCCGTCGAACCTGACAGTCCAGCGGATGAAGCGGGCGTCGAACGGGGTCTTGTGATTTACCGCGTAGGCAAGCAGGAGGTGAACTCGGTCAAGCAAATCGAAAACCTGCTCGCGAAGATGCAAAGCGGCACGAGCGTGAACTTCGTTATTGGTGTCATCCACGCCGGGGGGCAAGTCCACCAAGTTGCAACTTTGACGATGGCGGCGCGCTGATCAAAAAAATTGGCAACACAATCCCGATTCGGTTGTCTCATGGAAGTATTGCAAAATGATTAAGGTGGAAAATCTCACCAAACGTTACGCCGGTCAGCCTGCGATCCAGGATTTGAATTTCGAAGTCGGCAAGGGTGAAATAATGGGCTTTCTGGGACCGAACGGAGCAGGCAAGACCACGACGATGCGGATTTTGGCCAGTTTCATGCCCCCAACGTCTGGTCGCGCGACGGTTGCCGGGTTCGACGTCTTTGCGCAATCCCTTCAGGCACGAGCGCATCTCGGTTACATGCCCGAAAATGTGCCGCTCTATGGCGATATGCGAGTAACGGAATATCTCGACTATCGAGCGGCGCTCAAAGGGGTGCCACATCGGCGCGTCACAGAGCGGGTTGGCGATGTGAAGGAACTTTGCGGTTTGAAGGAGGTTGAGAATAAACTCATAGCGGTTCTCTCTAAAGGTTATCGGCAGCGAGTCGGCCTGGCCGATGCCCTCCTGCATGAGCCCGATCTTCTCATCCTCGACGAGCCGACAATCGGTCTCGACCCAAATCAAATCAGGCAAGTGCGCGACCTAATCAAAAACCTCGGCAAACAGCACACAATCCTCCTTTCCACACACATTTTGCCGGAAGTCGAAATGACATGCAACCGTGTCATCATCATTCACAAAGGCCGAATTGAGGCGTGCGACACGCCGGAAAATTTGCTCGGCAAAATCAGGCAAGCTGGCGGGGTATCGCTGGAGGCAAAGGTGGGGGTCGACAATGGCGGCGAGGAGTTGAAGAAGATTTCAGGGGTTCGTGATGTGATCGTCGACTCCGACGGTGACTGGAAAATTTTCTCATTGCGCGTCGAATCAGGCGCTGACGTGCGCGAGGAGATTTTTCGGCTCGCCACCGCGCGGCAATGGAGCGTGCGTGAGCTGACTCAGCGCCGGGCGACGCTCGAGGATGTGTTCGTCGAAATCACACACTCGGATTCGATATAGATGAAGCGTAGAAGATCAACATCGTCTTTCTGGGTAGCCCATGCGTAAGTTTTACACTCTCCTTTCGCGCGAGGTCCGTAGCTATTTTCACTCGCCGATCGCCTATGTCGTTCTCATTTTCTTCCTGATCATTGCTGGAGTTGATTTCTATTTTCAGGTTTCGTTCATGAACCAGCGCCAGGTCCAATACACCGTGCAGGAAGCGTTTTTTAACTCGGTCTTCTTCTGGTTTGCTTTTGTCTTGATTTTTCCGCTCATTACCATGCGTCTGTTCGCGGAGGAATTTAAACTCGGCACGATTGAGCCGCTCATGACTGCGCCGGTCCGCGACTGGCAAGTTCTGCTCTCAAAATTTTTTGGCGCGCTGATCTTTTATATCATTCTCTGGATTCCGCCCGCGTTCTATTTTGTCATTTTCCAATATGTCGCCGGGCAACCCGCTGCGCATTCCGCTGGAGCATACTCAGGTTCCTATTTGATGCTGTTGTTGCTTGGCATGTTTTATCTTTCGATCGGTTGCCTGGCATCAGTTCTGACGAAGAACCAAATCATTGCCGCGATCATTTCCTTTTGCGCGATTACGCTGCTGTTCTTTCTTGGGCTGGTTCAGTTTATTCTCCTCGACGTCAGCTCGGCGACGCGCGACTTGCTCGGCTACTTCTCCGCCCTCGAACACATGGGAACCTTTTCCCGGGGCGTAATCGATACTCGGCCGATCGTTTTCTACCTCAGCATGACAGTCGTGATGCTGGCGCTCACCTATCAGGCATTCCAATCACGTAAATGGAGGCTGTGACGAATGGCTGACGAGACAACACTGCAAGGACGTCCCAAAAAAATCCGTCGCGTCCAGATCGGTTTCAACGTTCTGGCGCAGATCATTCTTCTCTTATTTCTCGCCGCAATGGTGAATTCCATCGCCTTCAAACATTACCAGCGCTGGGATTTCTCACGTGATCAAAAATACGCCTTATCGGATAAGACAAAGCGTTTCCTCCGCACCATCAAAGGCAAGATGCGGGTCATTGTCTTCTTTTCCCCAAGCACGCCAATTACCGCTGACGTCCAAAATTTGCTGACTGAATACCAGTATGCGGGCAAAGGAAAGATCGATATCGAACACATCGATCCGGAACGCAATCTTTCCCGCGCGAAAGAGATGTTCGACAAATACAAGGTGGTAAGTGACGAAAGTCTTCTCGTGATTGATTACGAAGGACGCAACAAAACCGTGAAAGCGTCCGAGATGGCGGAGATTGACCAGGGCGGAATGGCTTTCGGAGAAGGCCCGCGTGTCACCGCTTTCAAAGGCGAACAGGCAATTACGAGCGCGATGATGGATGTAGTCCAAGGCAAGAAAGATACTCTCGGTTACGTGCTCGGTCACAAAGAGCCACCGCTCTCCGGAAACAGCAACATCTCCGTGCTGAAGGCGTTCATTGAGAGCGAAAACATTAAGTTCCAGGAATTGAGTCTTTTCGACGTCGGCGCAATTCCCTCGGAACTGAAAACCATCCTGATCATAGGGCCGCAATACGATTTTTCCGACCGCGAAATGAAATTATTGCGAGATTTCTGGGACAAACAGGGACGAATTCTGTTGCTCCGCGATCCCGCGGCAAAGACGCCAAAACTGGATGCGTTTTTCAACGACCTTGGCGTCAAAGCGAACGACGACCGGTTGATGGTTTTCCTGCGCACCGGAATCGAGGAACTGGCCCTCACCCGCGATGTGCAGGCCCATTTCCTGGGCAACAACCCGGTTACAAAACGTCTGGCCGATGTGCGTGCGCTTTTTTTTGGTGGCACATCTTCGCTCACGCTTGAACCCGACCGCGTCCGCGCGGCCAATATTCGCCTCGATCCGCTAATCCAGGCGGAGAAAGGCTATTTTGCCGAGACGGATTACAATTCGGACAACCAGGCCAAATTTCAAGCCGATGCTAAAGCTGCCGGCGCCCCACCGACGATTGGCGCCGCCGTGGAGAGAGGTGCAAGTGCCGACGAGCGCGTGCAGATGAATTCGTCGCGGCTGGTCGTCGTCAGCAATGCGACGTTCATTCAGGACAATGCGGTCACACAAGATCAGCAGGCCCTCGACTTCATCTCCGGCAGCGTGAACTGGCTGCTCAGTCGCGAGAAGCTGATTGGGATCGCACCGAAAATTTCCAAACCTCTCACCTTCACTCTGAATGAAGACGCGTTGCGCAATCTGCGCTGGCTCGTTCTGGTCGGAATGCCGCTTATTTTTGCGTTACTGGGGGCAGTGGTTTGGTGGCAGCGCCGCGTTTGATTCGTAGAGGTAACCTATGAATTGGAGGACTACCTTTGTTCTAGCTGCGATTGTTCTCGTGGTTTTCGCTTACTTCAGATTTTTTGAGCTTAAACAGCCGAGCACGGAAGAGGCCAAACGCCAGGCGCAGAACGTGGTCAACTTCGACCGGGCCAAAATCGACGGGGTTGTCATTCAAAACGGGGACGACAAAATCGAGATGCGACGCCGCGACAATAAATGGCGGCTCGAGATTCCGATTAAAGACCAGGCGGACGGTTCTTTGATCGAGAATTTGCTCTCGGATTTAGAGAACTGGCAAAAGGACGCGACGATTTCGGCCAAAGAGATTGAGGCGGATAAAAGCAAACTCAACGAGTATGGCCTGAATAAGCCAAAGCTGCGAGTTAAGCTATTGGGCCAGGATCGGCCACCGGAGATTTTTTTCGGAAAAGATGCTGCGCTTGAAGGCAAGATGTATGTGCGCTTGGAAGACTCGAAGGAGACTTTTCTCGCCGCGCAAACCGTCAAAAAAGATGTCGAGAAGAAGCCAGAGGAATTTCGGGACAGAAAGCTAACGGATTTGAGCACCGCGCAGGTCTCGCGCGTCGTCTTGAAATCGCGAGTTGGGGAGATGGAGCTTGAGAAAAGGAACGATCATTGGGAGATTTTGAAGCCACTGCGCGCGCGCGGCGACGACCAAAAGATCGCCGATCTCATTGCGCAGGTCACTACCGCCCAGATTCAACAATTCGTGGCCGCCGATCAGGGCGATCTCCATCCGTTTGGTTTGGCCGAGCCGCGAGGAGCGATCACGCTATTTAGCAAAGATGATAAGCAAGGTCAGCTCTTGCAGATTGGCGGTATTTCGCAAAAAGAAAAAGACCAGGTTTACGTGCGCTCGGCCTCGCGCGGTTTTGTCTATGCGTTGCCAAAGAAAATTGAGGAAGTTCTTAACACTAGGCCGGACGATTTGCGTGATCGCCACCTGGTTAGGATCGACACAAATATTCTTGACCGGATCACCATTGACGCCCCCGGCAAAGGCAAAATAGTCCTCGCTCGCCAGAATGAAAATTGGACGATGGCCAGCCGTAATAATGCCCCGGCAAACTCAGGCGAGGTCCGACGGTTGCTTGACACTTTGCAAAATGAGCAGGTCACGAAATTTGTGGAAGACGTGGCTTCCGATTTGCCGAAGTACGGCCTCGATAAACCGCAACTGAAATTGACCTTCAGTTCATTCGCGTCGGAAAATACTGCTGAAACTAAAGCTGGCGAGCAGCCCTTTACGACGATCACGTTCGGAAAGATCGATGGCGACAATATTTATGCGCGTCTGACGGACGAACCGTTCATCGTCGCGATTCGCCGTGGATTAATCGATCAAATGTTTACCGACCCAGTGCAGTGGCAGGAATTGTCGATCTTCAAATTTAAGCCGGAGCAAATTCACCGTTTGAATGTAACCGCAACGAATGAGTCAACGCTGGCACGCGGCGCGAAAGGCGAATGGGCCTGGGTTAAAGGAGGCGGAACCATCAATCAAGCGAATCTGCAGTCGTTGTTGAACACGCTATCGGACCTGCATGCCGTACGCTGGGTTGGACCAACGCGACCGCAGTACGGCTTCGAGAAACCACAGTTCACAATCACTTTCACTACGTCGCCTGACGACAAAAACTCTCACAAATTGTCCGTTGGCAGTGCCGCTGGCGACGGAAATTGGTTCGGGCGCGTAGATGAACGTGAAGGGACCTTTGTCATCAGCAAGTCTGATTTTGATACGCTCCGTTTGCCACTTGCAACGGTAACTGGCAGTCCCCCTGCGCCTGTTGCTGCTCCGACATCGACGCCGTAGGTGGAGAGGTTGCTGGCGTCGTGCGCAGGACCGTTCGAGGGACTTGCGTACTCTGACTTCTTCCTTACTGCGTATTCGATCAGCTGGGCGGCTTGGATTACCCTTTTTGCGCGCCATCTTTCGCCATTCGTGGGGATTGGACGTTGGCTGTATTTAGCAGCGGTATGCGCACCGCACGGCTCGGCGGTCATGATCACAGCGATCGTACGCGGACGCGCCGGCTTGCGAGCATTCTATCGGCTGACCTTCCGCCGCGTACCATTCCGATGGGTTATTATCGCGATTTCCACGGCACCGATCGTGTATCTAATACGTGACACGATCGCTGTCGTCTTCCATCTGCCCCACGATTCGTTCTTTCACCATCCACTACGGCAACTGATCTTCGGTCAGTTAGTTGTCGTCTTGGGTGAGGAGCCGGGATGGCGTGGCTTCGCGCTTCCGCGATTGATCGAACGTTGATCTTGTAAAGCATCTCAGAGACTGCTTCCAACACTTCGTAGTATACCGACAATGGCCGACCCTGTCCGGCCCAACAATAAAGGAAAATGATGCGATTTACCCTGATCGCTCACTTCTTTTTGGGTGGTGAGTTATCTTTTCTCCGCGGTATAGATCGTAACGATGCCACCGCTGAGTTGTTCGGCGTTCGCCTTGGAGAAGCCGGTTGCTTCGATTAGTTGCAGCATCGTCGGGCCGCTCGGAAACTCTTCAATCGAGCGGCCGAGATAATCGTATGCGTTTTTTTGCCTGGTGAGAAAGGAGCCGAGAACTGGTAGACACCAATGCAGGTAGAAACGATAAAGCGCGCGCAAGATCGACAATCGCGGCAGAGAAAACTCAAGGACGAGCAAATGACCATTGGTTCTGAGCACGCGCCGCATTTCACACAGCGCGCCACCCCAATCTTCCATGTTGCGCAACCCAAATGCGACCGTCACGCAATCAAAGCAGAAATCGGCGAACGGCAATCGCAGCGCATCGGCAAGAACAGTTTGCCGCACCCCTTTGCTTTTTGCGAGCTCCAGCATCTGAGGCAGAAAATCGACGGCGGTGATTTCTGCATCCGGCAATTTTGTCTGGATCGCGAGCGAAAGGTCTCCAGTTCCGGCTGCAAGATCGACAATTTGTTTTGCCTTCCAACCTGCCACGATTTGAGCAGCGCGATTCCGCCAATAGAAATCGGCGCCGCAACTGAGCATGTGATTAGCTAGGTCATAACGTGGGGCGATCGATCCGAACATTTGCCGGACCCGCTCAGGTTGGGTCGCGATAGTGGACTTAGTCAACATCTCAGAATTAAACATCCAACGACGACTGGCAATCTTCCAATAGGTCGTCCTCTTTGGTGGCGATCGATCTAGCTCGTTTCAGCAAAGACCTGGCTCTGGCGCCAACTCTTCAGCTATATGGCATACGCACACTATAATCTAAATTTATAGAAAAGATGTTGCCATCTAAGCTAACCCCAGCTATGTGACCACACATGGATACATCTACTAGAGCTTTGCAAGAAGCCATCTCGATTCGCCGACAAATCGATGCTTTGGAAAACCGCCTTTCGTCAATTCTGGGAGGTTCCTCTCCCGGACCCTCAACTCGCGGAGGTCGCCGCCGCATGTCGGCCGCGACTCGAGCCAAACTGGCAGCCGCTGCGAAGGCTCGTTGGGCAAGGCAAAAAGCGGGAATAAAGACAACGGCACCTAAGAAAAAAGGTGGAATCACCGCTGCCGGGCGGAAGAGGCTTTCCCAATTGATGAAAGCTCGCTGGGCGGCAAGAAGAAGGGCTGCGGCGAAAAAATAAAGGAGACGGCGCGGCCGGGCGCACTGCCGTTGCCATGTGCGCCGCCGAAGTTAACTATTGCTCGCGAGAGGACTCGAACCTCCACGGGTCGCCCCATACGGTCCTGAGCCGTACGCGTCTGCCAATTCCGCCACGCGAGCAAAAAGACAGCGACCCAACAATGCGCATACGCCAGCGAGCTGCAAGGTCGAACCAGCAATGTCGATCTTAAGACAGGACGAAGCGATTGACGCTCGATTAGGTTAGCCCAAGCGCCTCTTGCGCGCACGAACTTCCACTTGATGCGCTTTGCGTGCCTGACCAAGAGAACGTAAGAGATCGGCGTAATTCGATGCGATAACCTCGTAATCTTCGGAAGGTTTCCCGCCGGCCTCCTCCCAGCTCTTGAGCGAGGCTCGATAAAGCTCAGCCGCCTTCGCGTAATCGCCACGCGAATGATACACCACAGCAAGGTTGCATTTAGATTGTGCGATGTCCGGGTGCGACGCTGGATATAGCTTTTCGCGAATATCCAACGCGCGAAGATGTATTTTTTCCGCTTCGGAGTAACGACGCTCGTTCGTGTAAAACACAGCCAGATTATTCAGGACTGAGGCTACATCGGCGTGATTGGGCCCGAGTTGTTTCTCGTAAATTTGTAAAGCATGCAAATAGTACGGCTCCGCCGCCTTTTGCCGTCCCGATTTACGGAGAATCAGCGCAACATTGTTCAACATCGTGCCGAGATCCGAGTAAGGGAGGTCTCCGAGTTTGGTCGCGGCCGCAATCGCTTTCTCGTAGAAGTCGAGCGCTTCCTCAGATTGGCCTAGGTTATCGCACAAGAACGCCAGCCGGCGCGCCGAGCGGTAGATGGCGCGCTGGTCCGGTGTTTTTACCTTTTCCAAGGTCGCATGGGCTTTGAGCAGGTATGCTTTGGCCGACGCGCGATCGCCTTTTTGGTCAAGAAGCTCCCCTAATTTTTCGAAGCTGGTGGCTAAAGGGCTCCCCGCGCCAGGAAAGGCGCGCTTGGCAACCTCCAGAGCTGTCTCAGCAACGCGAATTGCCTCGGGGAGCCGGTTACTCGCGCGCAGGGTATCAAGTTTGTCGTTGAGGATCGACCACAGCTTCTCTTCGCCTTTCATCAAACATCACCAACCCTCACTCAATTGGGCAACTAGTCGCGTGGCGAGATCTTCCGTAGCGAGTGGCAATGCTTGCCGCTCATCAGTGGTTACGTCGCCGGTAGTAGTACTGATATTAGTGGTATTGCCACTACTCACGAAAAAACTGGTCGTTCCACTAACTTGATCCGAGGCTAGCGCCTTACCATCCCTGCCAACCACCGTGTACTTCACGATCAAGCCCAGGTTAAATTCAGTGGTGGCAAGGACATTCTCGCGCAGCGACCGCGCCGGGTTCCGGGTAATGCTGTATATTTGACCCGTCAGAGTAGCGTCCGCATTTTCGCCACTGGCAATCTGATATGTCCCATCCTGTTGGAACTGCTTGATCACGGTATCAGTGACCAACACTTCGATATGAGGGACAAGAGTATGGTTTTTGAAGGTTGGGACGGAGATGCTATGCACATCGCGTAGGTAATAGGGCTTTACCGGCCCAATGTGGTAACCCAGGCAACCAATCAAGGACAGACAGGCGAGGGCCGCCGCAAATATAGCTTTCACGGCGCCGGTGAGGCGGACGCTTCGGGAGAAGCCGAGACTTGAGGGGCTGGAGGAGCGCCAGAGCTTGGGCCCGTGCTCGGCGGGGCGGGCAACGGTTCAGGCGCAGTTGTGGTGTCCGGGGCAAGCGAAGCCGGCGGCGGTAGCGAAACATCCGTCTCTGGAGCGGGCAATGGCGCCACGTTATTTGCCGGGCCTGGCTTCGCCCCCGATTCGCCTTTGGCCCTCCGCGCTTCATTTGCAGCTCCCTTTTTCTTCCCTGCCTCCGCCGTAGTAAAGGCAGGCTGAAGCACCGCTTCTCCGACTTTCGCGCGTAGCTCATCGATCCGCTTCTTGGCCCGATCGCTTTCAGCTGACCCCGGTTGCTGACGAATCACCTCGTTGTAGTAGATGACTGCGGCGCGATAATATTTCTGCTTGTCGTAAAATTTCGCTACTTGAAAGGAACTAGCTGTTTGTTTGTGCTCGAGCAGCTCGAGGTTAGCGCGCGCTTGCGCTGCCTTCTCGCTGTTCGGATAGTGGAAAAGAAAATCCTGAAAGGCGGTTTTGGCGTTGCTAGCGGCAGCCATATCCTTTGTTCCCGCTCGCGCGGCCTTGAACCAGATGTACCCGATCTGATATTGCGCGTCCGCCGCGACGGGCTCGTTCGGAAACTTATCGACCACCGCCTGGTAAGCTTCGATAGCAGCTTCTTGTACTCCCTGTTTTTCGCGCGCGAGACCAATGTTAAACTGCGCACGCGCCGTATACTTCCCATACGGTGCGGTACGAACAACCGATGCAAAAATTATCACTGCGTGGTCAAGTTGGGACGTTATCGGGATCCCCAGAACTTTTCGCTTTTTGCCGTTCAAGTAGACTTCGCCGATGCGGAACTGCGCCTCAATTGCTTCATCAAAGTGCGGGCTGGCGGGATATCTTTCGACAAGTTGGCGAAATGAAATCGCGGCGGGTGTGTACTGATGCGTCTGTTCCTGTAGCTCGGCCGCGCGGTAAAGCGCACCGGCCGCGAGGGCATCTTTCGGGTGGCGTCTGACAAGGCTGATGTAAGCTTTGATCGCGCGTTTCATGTCGCCCTCTTTTTCCGCAGTCTGTCCAACCTGAAACAGCTCCGCTGCATTCCCGCTTATTTCTTCGTCACCAGGCGCTACGTACTTGGCTTTTTGACCTGGTCTAAAGATCACGGAAGCCACACCGGGTGCGGGCCAAACCAAGGCGACGACGACAAAAACAAAAACGGCGCGAATTAGGAGATTCATGGGGTGTGGCAGGGTAGTTAAGTTCTCCGTTCCGTCAAGTTCTGGGGTCGCAGGCCCGGGCGTCCCATCTTTTTGGACTGAGATCTTTTCGAGGGCCCAAAATCGATTAATCTTCTGATTTCATTTGAATCTAAGCGATCAGCGAAAAATACGCATCGGTGCATGCGCGTGGCGCTTCGAAGACTGGCGTGGCGCTTTTTATCCACCAGATTTGCCAGACTCTCAATGGCTTGAATTTTATGCCCGCTACTTCCCGGTCGTGGAAGTGGATTCAACTTTTTATGGTGCGCCCGCGGAAAACACCATTCGCCGCTGGGTCGAGATGACTCCGGCCAGCTTTCGTTTCGCTTGCAAGTTCCCTCGCGAGATCACGCATACCTGCCGGCTGCGCGACTGTAGCGCGGAGGTAAATTCCTTCCTTCGCGCAATCGAGCCGCTCGCGCCAAAGCTCCAGGTCATTTTGATCCAGCTTCCACCATCGTTTGTGCCAAGGCAGGGAAAACCGGCGCTTCGAAAATTTCTCGAACAGTTACCGCGAGATTTTCGTTTCGCGATTGAATTTCGTCACGCCGGCTGGCATCGGCCTCAATTCATCCGGCTAGTGGAAAAATATCGCATCTGTTGGGTCTGGGCCGATACCAGTCCGCTCAACGAACGCAATCTCGCGCCATTCGAATTCCTGCCGCGCACTACCGATTTTCTCTACCTGCGCCTGCTCGGTGATTATGCGACGAAATACGACGCTGATGGAGAACACCGGCATCGTTACGAAAAACTGCTGTGGAAACGAGAAGCCGCCGTTGAAAGCTGGTCGCTCAAAATTGAGCGGCATCTTTCGGAAGTGCGCAATGTCTGGACATTCGTGAGCAACCATTTCGAGGGATTCGCTCCCGAAACCTGCCAGCGCCTCGCCGAACGTCTTGGGTTCGATCTGCTGCTACCATCCGAAAGCGAGAAAATTTTATCCGAGCGGGAGCGATCGCAGCTTGATCTGTTGTAGCTGCGGATGTTGTCCTCGGCTGCGGTCCGCGACCGCGGCCAAAGTCTTACCTTATTTCGCTTCCCCCGAAATATGGCTGCAAGTTTTCTGGAACGCAGATTGAACCATCTAATTGCTGATAATTCTCGATGAATACGGCAAACAACCTTGGCAACGCCAGGCCCGAACCATTTAACGTGTGGCAGAACCGGTTTTTCCCCTGCGGATCTTTATATCGAAGGTGCATCCGACGGGCTTGGAAGTCCTCAAAATTCGAGCAACTCGAAACTTCGAGGTATGCGTTCTGGCCCGGCGACCAGACTTCGATGTCGTAAGTTTTGGCCGATCCGAAACCCAAATCGCCAGTGCACAGCTCGACGACCCGATAATGCAAACCGAGCAACTGCAGGACACGTTCGGCATCGGCGGTGAGCGATTCCAGTTCGTCATACGATCTTTCCTGTGTCGTGATTTTCACCAGTTCCACCTTGTCGAACTGGTGCACCCGAATGATACCGCGCGTTTCCCGTCCAGCTGCGCCAGCTTCTCGACGGAAACATGGTGTATAGGCCACAAGTTTTCTCGGAAGATCGACAACGTTTATAATTTCGCCGCGATAAAGATTCGTCAGCGGCACTTCGGCGGTCGGCGCAAGGAAAAGCTGGTTTTCTTCCAGTCCGTACATATCAGTCTCGAATTTCGGCAGTTGCGATGTGCCAATCATGCAATCGCGTCGGACCAAAAATGGCGGGCTCATCTCGCAATAGCCGTGCTCCCGTACATGCAGGTCGACCATGAAATTGATCAACGCGCGTTCCAGTTTTGCGCCTGCACCTGTGAAGCAGATGAAACCGCTGCCGCTCAACTTCGCGGCCCGTTCCAGGTCGAAGAGCTTCAGTTTTGCGCCGAGTGCAACATGATCGGCAGGCTCGGTTAATCGCGGCTTTTCGCCCCAACTGCGCACCAGGCGATTGGCGAGTGGATCTTTGCCGATTGGGACACTCTCGTGCGGCAAGTTCGCAATCTCCAGAAGCAGGCCTTCTTCTTCCGCCTCGGCGGCCGCCGTTCGTTTGTTAAGATCGAGAATTGCTTCGCCGATTTCCCGGACGCGGGCTTCAAGCTCTGTCGTCGTACCGCCACTGCTACGTTTGGCGCCGATCTCTTTGCTCAATTTCCTGCGGTCGGCATTCAACTGCTGCAGTGACGTTTCAAGTTTCCGGCGTTGGCCATCGACGCGGAGCGCCTCGTCGATTTTCATCTCATCGCCCTCACCCCGAGTCGCAAGCCGCTCACGAACAAAATCCGGTTTCTCGCGGATCAAACGAATATCGAGCATGGCGCGAAGTGTAGCACAAGCGTCTCGTTTGTGTCCGAATCAATCGCAGACACCGAAAGCTTGCGCTGCTTAAACGCGGTCTGATAATTGGCACGTGGAAAAGCTTGACCTTCTCGCCGTCGCGCTCGGCCTAGCCTGCCTCGCCGGGATTAATCTTTATCTGACGGTTTTCGCAACCGGCCTTGCCATTCATTTCCATTGGATCACGCTCGCGCCGGCCTATCAATCGCTCGAGGTGCTCGGTAATCCGGTGATTGTTACCATCGCTGGTATTCTTTACTTCCTCGAATTTTTTGCGGACAAAATTCCGTGGATCGACTCCGCCTGGGACGCCGTCCATACCATTATTCGTCCAATTGGCGGCGCTTTGCTTGCTATTCAGGTGCTCGGGCATCCAAGTCCCACGTTCACAGTAATCGTCGCATTGCTCGCGGGCGGCACGAGCCTCATCGCTCACACGGCAAAAGCGGCTACGCGTCTCGCCAGCAACACGTCGCCGGAACCATTTTCGAACATCGGCCTGAGTCTTGGCGAAGATGCCGCAGTGCTAGGCGGACTCGCGCTCGTTCATTTCAATCCCCTGCTCGCTTTGTTTTTCTGCCTCCTTGGCATCGCTGCGTTCTTCTACTTTGCTCCGAGGATTTTGCGGTTAATGAAAGCGAAGATCTGGCTCTCGTGGAAGAAATTGAACGGACCGGCCGATCTGAGCATGCCGGTAAAATTGCCGGTCATGTTGCCCGTGCGCTTCGCATCTGTTTTTAGCCGCGAAAATGTTTTAGCCGAGACGATCGCATGGGCTACACCCTGCATCAGCGGACGCGGTCGCCGTATCCCAGCGAATCTATTCGGCGCGCTCGTCGCCACGAACGAAGAGCCAGCCAAACTTTTGTTCGTGGCACGAAAAAACGGACGCCCGTTTGCCAAAACCATTGAACTCGACGGCTCGATGATCGCGCACGAGCCGAAATTTCTTTCAGAAAATCTGATCATTTTTCCCAAGGTCGGCAAAGGCCCGAGGTATTCATTCCTCTTTCCGCGGTCAGCTGCGGCGCTAGTCGGAGTGATCGTTCAAGATCTCCGCGTCCGTGTGAGTTCGCCGATATGGCCGGTCGATCCACCGCAAGGCGAGCCAGTTGACGACGCCAGCAAGGAATCACACGAGCGAGCGGTACCAACCTGACGAATGGTGGAGACAGGCGCGCTGCGCTGCTCCGAGCCGGGCGCTCCTCGGCAGTGATCCGCGGCGCGCGCAATTTCTAAAGACGGTCGCGCATCAACAAGGTTGCTCCAGATCTACCAAGAGTTTTGCGTGCAAGACAACTCCGATTGCGCACAATGCCCATTCCCCGAGCACTTGAGAAAGTGGGAGTGAAAGGGGTAGAGGTGGCTGTCCCAGCTGCAATTAAGATGAAGCGCCTGAGGAAACACGCCACGATACGTCAACGAAAGAGCTATGCGACCATACCAAACCTGTGATAGTCTTCGCATGATGCAACAACATTCAGACGAACGTGCTTTCACCCTAATCGAAATATTGGTTGTCATGACCCTTATCGCGATTCTCGTAGGGATCGGCGTCCCAGCCTTTACCTCGGTAATGGAGCAAGCCCGCAAAACGCAGGCAAAAAACGAGGAGCAGCAAATCATTGCGGCTGTGAACGCGTTCTACACCGAGTACGGCAAGTATCCGCTAGTGACCGCCGACACGACTCTTACTGGTCCGAGCAATGGCGATCTCTTCTACACTCTGCGCGCCGTACCGAGTGGCGCTAACGGGGCCAACGCTATCAATACGCGAGCGATCGTCTTTATCCAACCGCCTGTATCAAAAGATCAGAACAAACCGCGGTCAGGCATTAGTACGACGACCGGTATCTGGTACGATCCCTGGGGATCGCCATATAATGTGATGATCGATGGCGATTACGACAATCAGCTTGCAAACCCGTATGCTGATGCGCCCCCTCCCGGTGGAACACCTCTTTACTTTGGTGTGATCGTGTGGTCGTTTGGTAAGAATGGGGTATTGGGAGGCGGACCTGCCGCTGCTGGTTTTTCAAGCAGCGAGGGTGGTAGTGCGAACAAGTTCTCCGGTTCCGGCGACGTGATTTCCTGGCAGTGATTGTTCCGGCTTGCAAGCCGCAAACCATCAATCGAAAATCGAAAATCTCTTCGCGGGTGTAGTTCAATGGTAGAACGGCAGCTTCCCAAGCTGCACACGGGGGTTCGATTCCCCTCACCCGCTGTTTTCACTCGCAAATCGAGCGTAAAGCTCGGCCTCAGTCATAACATGGGTGCGCTGAAGTCATAACAAACGCGCTGAAATTCGCCATCGTCCGCTGATTTACTGAAAGACAGGCGGGCGTGCCGGTCAGCGATACGTCGAGAGGAGCGCTTGCGAGTGAAATATGGAGTTTCCTACGCTGGAAGTGATGCACGCTTACGAAGTGCGACTGCGTAAAGATAAACGCGGCGTCGATCTAATCAGTGAGAAGCTGCCCTTCGGTCGTCTGTGGTACGTTAAACCGGACGACGCAATCGACTATGCGAAATTATACAGCCGTTCACATCATGCCGTGATCCGCGTTTACGATGAAGCGGGCAACGTGATCGAGACGCACGAGCACAAAGGCGATTTCAAAGTGCCGTAGCCCGAGTCGTGTTCGCGCGGACTTTGGAGTTCAAGTGGCGAATTTTCCCCATATAAAGAGCAGAATGATTGCGCCGATGATAGACAGGATGAAACCCGCCGGATGAAACGTGGAACCTGGCGCCGG
>DASXNN010000060.1:0-37586 GCA_036495045.1 Candidatus Udaeobacter sp. | reverse complement strand
AGAAGTGCGGCGGCTTCTTCCGGGAGGAAGGCGTGCACGGTAAAGTGATCCCCAATTTCGCACAATAGTCGTCGCTTTGGGGTCGAGCTCCTCCGAGGCGATCGGTCTCGCGCATTTCTGTTCGTCGTGCGGTTATGGTCTATTGTCGGCATATGTTTCGAAAGAGTTCGAAGGAATGTCGTTTGGCTTTTTAAAGAGTACTGAACGAAGCGGTGTTCACAGCTGCGGCTATGGGCACGCCTGTCTTCAGATAGGTGTAACTACCTAATTTCGTAGCGCTTATGTTTTTAGCACATGCCCGTAGAAAGCAGGTATAACCCCATCCGTCAGGTTGCAGCGGCTACCGTTCCGACGCTAATGGGCTGAATGAGCTGGAAGCCAAATTCTGGTGGCTAACGAAGCCTTCGTTCTAGCCGCTGGATCAATTCTTTTGCCTTTCCGAGTCTGTCGCGAACAGAGAAAAGCTCCGTCAAGGATATTTTTAGCGCATCCGCGATGAAGATCGCTTCGAAATCCGAAATCCAACGTCTCTGATCCTCGATTTTGGCAACTGTATCTCGCGAAATGTCCCAACCTTTTCGTTGCAACAACTCCGCGAATTTTGGTTGGGAGAGGCCGCGTTGGTTGCGCAACCGTCGTACTTGAGGTCCGACCATGTTACGGTGAGTCTGCATACGTGCCGAATCCGACATTTGACATTAACGAATCTTTCACGTTTATTCGTGCTGAATTCGGCACAATCCAATGCGATGAGAGTGCAACCCACCCAGGCGAACCTTCGAAGGGTTCTTGAGCATCTTGCCGCTTTTGCCGAACACACGGGAGGCATTGCGCAGTCTTCCAGCAAATAACGTGTTTTATATATAGATCTAATGCCATGCCGACGACAGGACTCACCGTTTTGGATTTTCAGCACGGGAAGAGTAAGAACGTATGGATGCGGATACGGAGTCGCTCGATAACCTAGGGAGAGAGCCTGCGGCATCGCTTGATCAGCATTGTCCTGACTCTTTTGATCGATTAAGCCGACCTGATTGCAGGCTGGAGGTGCTCGAGCTGTTACGCCTGATCGCAAGCCTTCTGTTTGAAGCGATCGAAGAATTTATAGCTAGCCGACCAAAGTCCCACACCGGGGGCCGCAATCGCGGCAGAGTGCGAAGCAAAGAAGTCGCCCAGATTGTTGCTGAACTGCTTATAGCAAAGGAGAGCGACGGCCTCAGTAAGCGTTACATCGAAACTGTCAGGAGCCATGTGCAGCGCTTTGCGCGAGCGTTCCGAACCGAGATCAGTTCAATAAAGGCATGTGAAATAGAACGATGGCTACGAAATCAGAACATCGGGCCCCGCGCGCGAAACAACATTCGTGGATCGATTGTGACCCTCTTTCACTTCGCCCGGAAACATGGCTATTTGCCAAAAGGTGAAACAACCGAAGCGGACGAGGTTTCCAAAGCGAAAGATCGTGGTGGCAAAATTGGCCTTCTAAGGCCGGAGGACCTCGCGCGGGTTTTAGAAAACGCACCGCGCCACATCTGTCTCTTCTTGGCCCTGGGCGCCTTTGCCGGAATGCGTTCCAGCGAGATTTTGCGCCTGGAATGGAGGGACGTGAATTTTGAGCGAAGATTCATAACCGTCGCACCGGAAAAGGCCAAAACCGCTACGCGGCGACTGGTCCCAATCCTTCCGAATTTGGCCCTTTGGTTAACTCCCTATCAGGCCGCCTGTGGCTTGTTATTTAAAACCAGGCGCGATGCCGATCGTGCTATTGCGTTTGCAAAAGCTTGCAAGGTCAATTGGCCGAACAATGCGTTGCGGCACAGTTATGCGACCTATCGACTCGCTACGACCGCCAATGCCGCTCGCGTTGCTCTCGAAATGGGAACTAGCCCTCAGAAATTAATGCGGAATTATCGCGAACTCGCGGATCGCAAACAAGGCGAAGCGTGGTTTTTAATTTCACCTCCGACCAGTCGCTGATCGCCAGTCCCATTTTCAGAGGCCAGCCGGTACACAGTAAGTTTGGGGTTGGTGATGTGCTACCTTCTTACGCTTGGGCGTACGTCGACGGATGACGTTTCGGGCACTCCTACGGGCTCAGACTGAAAATTTCAACGACACGGTCCTCACTAGAGAGGTCGAAGTGACCTAGGGCACGATTTTGACCGGGCCGATGACCCGCTGAGAGTAAGCTCCTTCGGCTTGACGACGCCTTGAAAAATGGCGCGTTTACCGTCGAGAGACAAACAGAAGTACACGTATGTGCCGTCTTCCGGAATGAGGTATCAATGACGTTGAGGTTCGGAAGGGGCTTTGGAATCCCCAAATTGATCAGATACACGCGTCGCCCGTCCTGTAAAAATACGGCATTAACACCAAAGGCGCAGCTCACGGTCAGCGTGAAAAACGTCGCGGCTCGAAAAAAGCCGGATTCGCATTTCGCCTGCTGGAAGGGTTGCGTCTTCCCGGTTCCTCGATAACGCGTCAACCTAAAATGCCCTCAATTGAATCCGGAGCGCAAGATCGGCACTCATTGACATTGGCGCCCGCTCAGAAGTGTTTGTCCGTCGCGACTGCCAGCGTCTATACAGTTCACGGCGATCGGGGCCGAACCGCCCTGTTCAATAATTAACCGACATCAGGGGAAGTTTTACCGCCCAAACGATCGAACAGCGGCGCGCCACCTGACGTCGCACTCCGACTTGACATCTCGTCATCTGGGTACGGGTTTTGGGTACGGGTGCATACGGGTTTCGGCCTAAAAAGTGAACTGTTTTCGACTAGAATTCCATTTGCATTTCTACGGAGCTGCTCGTCAGAAGTTCTTGGCCTAGAACCACTCGTTAGATAAAGAAGGCAAATATTTTAGGTAGTTTGCGTGTAATGGCAGCGCGTACGGGAGTCGAACCCGTGCACCAGCCTTGAGAGGGCTGTGTCCTAACCACTAGACGAACGCGCCGTCTGAACCTCTGATTTTAGCGATGCGACTCTGTTGGGCAAACGCGGTGCGCCATTTGCTACGTTAACATCGTCGGTGGCATCGCGATGCACAGTAAGACGCAGCAGAACCAGGAATTATAGATGCCAAATTGACGGAACTTACTCTGCCGGCGGAATCAACACCTTGTCGATCACATGGACCACGCCAAGGAGACCTTTCACGTCGGCTTTAACTACGTGTGCGTCGTTGATGGTTATTTCCTGATTCTTAACTTTGATATCGAGACTGGCTCCATTGATCGTCGGCGCTTTCCTTGTCGTCAGTTAGGCAAATTCGGAGCCGCGACCTTCGATGTATCCGGAGTTGGAGAAGCGCTCGGTAAGGGCTGCTCCGCTCGTTTAGGCAAATTCGGAGCCGCGACTCTCGCTGCATCCGGAGTTGGAGAAGCGCTCGGTGACGGCCGGACACGCGGCTGAGCCAGCGAACCTACGTGTGCACTCTTCTGTGCGTCCAACGCCACCTTCAACTCCGGGCTGGAAGCCAGAGCTGACATTCGCGTGTAATAAATATCGTAATAATTACGAAATCGATTCCGTCTTTCCAAGTCCGTCCGTGCGGCTTGAGCGAATGCCTTTGCCGCGCGCACCTGCGAATCGTTTTCCACCCGGTTTTTCAATTGCCGCCATTGGATATGGATTCGGCGTTCATCAACTTCTTTACCCAACGATTTCGGCTTAAAAGCTTCGTCAAGCTGCGGCAACTGTGGCAGGTTCGGGCCGTTGGGTTCTGAATAGGGTATGGGTGTGGGCGTTACATTCGGCTGTTTCTCTCCTTCGTAAAGATCGACAGATGGCGGCGCGGCATCCTGCCCATACAGAATCAGTGTCGTCCGGCTAAGTATTCCCAGCAAGATCAGCCCTATTAATTTCATTCTCTTGTATGATCGGGGTGGTCGCCGCGCCGATCGGTCGTGCTTGGAAAATACGAATATCCCGTTAGCTGCGCAATAATCGGGGTGACAGGATTTGAACCTGCGACCTCGTGGTCCCAAACCACGCGCTCTACCAAGCTAAGCTACACCCCGCATTCCAACGCGCATGCTCTAACATGCACGATTTTTGTGTGCATCCAATTTTCGCAACAGCTCATGGCACAATCAAGTTCACGTGTTTGTACGATGGGCTGTCTTTCAGAAGTTATGATTTGCCGCGCAGGCATTATGATGCGACCAGTAAGAATCTGGATTTAACTGCGGCCCGGTTGGCTGCTTCGCCCTCGCTCCGTTTCGCCGTATGTTTAAGCACGAAAGACTCAATTTCCTCCTTTTCCTTGTCCTGGTCGCCTTGCAATTGCTCGGATTTGTCGGACTCCTGACGCGCTTTCAGATCTCCTATCTGCCGATTCTGCTTGTGCTCTTTTTTTGGGGCGGAGCTAGCACGACGCTTTATCTGCATCGCTATCTGACCCATCGCGGGTTTGAAATGCCGGAATGGCTCAAATTTGTGTTCGCAACTGGCTCTGCCGTGGTGCTGGCCGGTGACCCGGTCACATGGGTCGGGGATCATCGCTATCACCATTTGAAATCTGACACTGACGAAGACATTCACAGTCCTGTGCACGGCTTTCCCTATGCCCACATGATGTGGCTGATCCGAAAGCCGCCTGAATTTCGTGAACGCTCGAAGCGTTATGCGGCCGATGTAAGTAAAATTTGGTATTGCCGTTTATGGGAGCGCTCCTCGCTTTATGTGCTTCCGCATCTTGCCGTCGCCACAACGCTTTATCTCACCCTGGGATGGGCTGGACTACTTTGGTGCCTCTATGTGCCAATGCTCGTGATCTATAACGTGACCTGGTCGGTCAATTCCATCTGTCACATGCGTCAGTTTGGATATCGCAGCTTCGATACGTCCGATCATAGTCGAAACAATTTTTGGATCGGGGTCATTGGCTTTGGCGAGGGCTATCATAACAATCATCATGCGCAACCGCGTTGCGCTGCACATGGATTGCGCTGGTGGGAGTTTGACCTTACGCGCTACATGATCTGGACGCTTGAGAAGTGTGGCCTTGCCTGGAAAGTCGTCTGGCCTCACAAGGAAACCAAGAGTTCAGGTGCTGTTTCAACTGAAGGTGCCGGTCTGCTATTAGCGGGCGCGAAGGCAAAAAACTCGATCTAACCCTCGTAGGCTAAATTCGGAGCCAATCGCTTCTCGACTGTCGCCACCGGTTCGCTTCGTCGCGCCGCATAATCGACAACCTGATCGCGCGCGATTTGTCCGACGCCAAAATACTTTGCGTCGGGATGCGAAAAGTAGAGCCCGCTCACACTCGCGCCGGGATGCATCGCATACGATTCTGTTAACTTGACCCCCGCATTCTTTTCCGCGCTGAGTAAATCGAATAGCGTTCGTTTCTCTGGATGATCGGGACAGGCCGGATAACCCGCCGCCGGGCGGATGCCACGATATTTTTCGCGGATAAGATCGACCTGGGACAGGTTTTCCTCACCCCCGAAACCCCACGCGATGCGAGCCTGTTTGTGCAAATACTCGGCAAACGCTTCTGCTAATCGGTCGGCAAGCGCCTTCGCTAAAATCGCGCTGTAATCATCGTGTGCCGCCGTAAACTCTTTCGCGAGTTCATCTGCGCCGTGAATTGAGACGGCAAATCCGCCCAGGTAATCCTGTAGCGGCCGTCTATGATCGTCGGATTTTGGCGCGACGTAATCAGCCAGGCAATGATTGAACTGCCCTGGCGGCTTCTGCATTTGCTGGCGCAAAAAATAAAACGTCTTGAATTTCTCCCGTCTCATTTCATCGCCATAAAGATCGACATCGTCTCCGACGGAGTTTGCCGGCCAAAAGGCGTAAACACCTTGTGCGGAGAGCGAATTCTTCACGGCGATTTGATCGAGAAGCTCCTGCGCGTCATCGAAAAGTTCGCGCGCCTGTTTGCCGACCACTGGATCATCCAATATCGCCGGGTAACGGCCACGCAATTCCCATACATGAAAGAACGGCGACCAGTCGATGTAATCCCTAAGATCGACAATCGATGGACAAACCGCGCGCGCGCCCGTGAATTCCGGTCTCGGCGGTTCGTATCCACTCCAGTCAAGGCGTGTTTGGTTGGCTCTTGCTTCCTCCAACGTTAGCAATTTTTTCTCCTGCCTTCTGCCGGCATGTTCTTCGCGGAGACGGGCGTATTCATTTCGCGTTTGAGCATCGAATTTGGGTTTCAGTTCCTCGTTCAACAATGAATTTACAACTCCTACCGCACGCGAGGCGTCGACGACATGCACGGTGCTGGATCGATAGTGCGGCGCGATCTTCACTGCCGTGTGCGCGCGGCTTGTTGTCGCGCCGCCAATTAACAACGGCAGATTGAAACCTTCGCGTTCCATTTCCTGCGCTACATGCACCATCTCATCGAGCGATGGAGTGATGAGTCCGCTCAACCCGATCGCATCAGCTTTCTTCTCCCGAGCTGTCTCCAAAATTTTTGCCGCCGGCACCATCACGCCGAGATCAAGAACGTCATAGTTATTACATTGCAGCACGACACCGACGATGTTTTTGCCAATGTCATGCACGTCGCCCTTGACAGTCGCCATCACGATCCGGCCCTGTGGCTTCGCCCCCCCAGATTTTTCCGCTTCCATGAACGGCATCAGGTAGGCGACGGCCTTTTTCATTACACGTGCACTCTTCACTACCTGTGGCAAAAACATCTTTCCCGAGCCAAACAAATCACCGACGACGCCCATTCCGGCCATAAGCGGACCTTCAATCACATCGAGTGGCCGCTTGGATTTTTGCCGTGCTTCCTCGGTGTCGACGTCGATGTAATCAACAATGCCTTTTACGAGCGCGTGTTTCAGACGTTCTTCGACAGGCTCCGCGCGCCAGGCTTCATCTTTGATCGGCGCTTTGCCTTTCGCTTTCACCCCCTCCGCCAAATCGACCAGCCGTTCTGTTGCATCATCTCGCCGATTTAAAAGCACATCCTCCACGCGCTCACGCAGTTCCGGCTCAATTTCTTCGTAAACGGCCAGCTGTCCTGCATTGACGATTCCCATATCGAGACCGACACGGATCGCATGGAAGAGAAACGCGGCATGCATTGCCTCGCGCACAGCGTTGTTGCCCCGAAAGGAAAATGAAATGTTACTTACCCCGCCGCTGACACGCGCGCCGGGGAGATTTTGCTTAATCCAGCGAGTCGCCTCGATGAAATCGACCGCGTAACCGCGATGTTCTTCCAAGCCGGTCGCAACGGTCAGAATATTAGGATCAAAGATGATGTCGTTAGCCGGGAAGTTTGCGCAGGTGGTCAGGAGTTGATAAGCCCGTGCGCAGATGTCGATCTTACGCTGAAACGTATCGGCCTGGCCACGCTCATCAAAAGCCATCACAATGACGGCGGCGCCATATTGCCCAATTAATCGCGCTTGCCGAAGAAATTCTTCCTCGCCGTTTTTCAGACTGATCGAATTCACGACCGCTTTGCCCTGCACGCATTTCAGCCCTGCTTCGATCACACTCCACTTCGAGCTGTCGATCATGAGTGGAATACGCGCGATCTCCGGCTCGCTGCCGACCAAATTCAGGAAACGCGTCATGGCCGCTTCCGAATCGATCATTCCTTCATCCATATTCACATCGAGGAGGTTCGCTCCGCCTTGCACTTGTTGCCGCGCAACCCCGAGCGCCCCTTCGAAATCGTCAGCTAAAATCAATCTCGAGAACTTGGGTGAGCCGGTAATGTTGGTACGCTCACCGATAACCGCGAAGCCAAACTCCGGTGTGATGTTGAGCGGCTCGAGCCCGGATAATTGAAGGGACGCGCTCTGTCGCGCCCATGATTTTTGGGACGACACAGAGGTCGTCCCTCCAAAATTGACAACTCGCGGTTTACTATCGCGTACTGCTGCTGCGATCGCGCGAATATGTTCGGGCGTGGTTCCGCAGCAGCCGCCAACCACGTTGAGCCAACCATTCTCTGCCCATTTCTTTAGTTTTGGCGCAAAGCTCCGAGGCGTTTCGGGAAAACCCGTTTCCGATAATGGATCGGGCAGGCCCGCATTCGGGTACGCGCTCATGAAATACGGAGAGATGCGCGCCAACTCTTCCACGTACGGTTCCATCTCGTCCGGGCCTAATGAGCAATTCAAGCCAACGATAAGCGGCTCAGCGTGCGCAATCGAAATGAGAAACGCTTCGACGGTTTGCCCACTCAGTGTTCTCCCCGAACGGTCCGTCACTGTTCCCGAAATCATCAGCGGCAGTTTCTTTCCGGTTTGTTCGAAAACTTCCGAAATTGCGAACAGCGCCGCCTTCGCGTTAAGCGTGTCAAAGATGGTCTCAACAAGCAAAAGATCGACACCTCCTTCGAAGAGCGCCTTTGCCTGGTCGAAATAAGTTTGTTTGAGTTGATCGAAACTGACGGCACGGAATGCGGGATCGTTTACGTCGGGCGAAATCGATGCAGCCACGGGGAGGGGACCCATCGATCCAGCAACAAATCGGTGAATCCCGGTTTGATCGGCAATGCGATCTGCCGCGCGCCGCGCAATTGTCGCGGCCGTCACATTCATCTCGTGCACCAGTGAGCGAAGATCGACGTCGTCCACCACGCGCTGAAAGAATCTTTGATCCTTGCGACCAACTGGCGCCTCGCCGGCAAAAAGAAAATCGTGCAGGCCAATGGTCGTGGCGCTGAAGGTGTTGGTTTCGATAATGTCGGCGCCGGATTCGAGATATTGCGCATGGATTTGTTCCACGATCTCGGGCTTGGTCAGAAGAAGAAGTTCAAGGCTGCCTTTGAGGTCCTTGCCTTTCCAATTGCGAAACCGTTCCCCGCGGTAGTCGGCCTCGGCAAGTTTATAGCGCTGGATCATCGTGCCCATTGCGCCATCGAGCACAACAGTGCGTTCGCGCAGGAGCGCCTCCAGAGGATGAAGATCGGCCACCATAGTCGTCGGCAACTAAATGGCGTTTGCCCCTGTGATCAAGAAACAAATTGACGCATCATGATACGTAGATGTGTTGTTTAGAATTGGGACGGTCTCTGTGCCGCCCGGACGAGACAGGGCTCGTCCCTCCATTTCCTACCATTATCGATCATGAAGAGTTTCGAGAAATGAACGCGACACCGCATGCAGGAAAATGGCACATTGTCTATCGTCCCGAGCGGGAGCAAGAGAAAGAGAGAGAGAGAATAAAAATCAGAGGAATTTATCAATGTTAGAGAACGAGGAGAGATGTCTCGACTTGAATCGCCCTGGCAATTAGGTGACTGGCCGTGGAAGCAATCCGGCTCTTCAAATTACTCAACCGGGATCAACGCAACACATTCGTCGCTTGCTTCCTCGGCTGGGCGCTGGATGCCTTCGATTTCTTTTTGCTCACTTTCGTGCTCATCCCGGTCGGGCATGATTTTGGACGAACGGTTCCGCAAGTCGCATTGGCGATCACGCTGACGTTGATGATGCGCCCGCTGGGTGCGTTCGTCTTCGGTTTGCTCGGCGACAAATTCGGACGGCGCATTCCGCTAATGGCGGACATCATTTTTTATTCGGTTGTCGAATTGTTTACAGCATTCGCCCCGAATTTTACTGTTTTTCTAATTTTACGTGCGCTCTTTGGAGTTGGCATGGGCGGCGAATGGGGTCTCGGCGCTTCGCTGGCAATGGAATCGCTGCCGACCGCAGCGCGCGGTTTGTTTTCCGGAATTTTGCAACAGGGATACGCCGTTGGTTATTTGCTTGCCGCGCTCGTTTACTGGATCGTATTTCCGTTCTTTGGCTGGCGCGGGCTGTTCGTAGCGGGTGCGCTTCCGGCACTCCTCGTCGTTTACATTCGCGCCAGCGTTCCGGAATCGCCAGTTTGGCAACGGCGCCGCGAGAAAAAGCAGCGCATCCCGCTGGACATTGCGGGGTTCATCAAGAACCACCGCGCGCTTTTTATTCATGCCGTCCTCCTCATGACAGCATTTAATTATATGTCGCACGGGACGCAGGATCTTTATGCGACATTTCTCGAAAGGCAGCGCGGCTTTGGCATCAGCCAAAAATCGATGATCACAATCATCTATGCCATTGGCGCCATCTGCGGCGGCACCGTTGTCGGTTTCCTGTCGCAACGATGGGGACGCCGGCGTTTGATCATTTTATGCGCAGCATGCGGGATGCTTTTGATTCCGGCCTGGATTTTCGCGCCTGGAACAGCGCTTCTTATTGCAGGAGGATTTCTGATGCAATTTATGGTGCAGGGCGCGTGGGGTGTTGTGCCGGTGCATCTGAATGAAGTTTCGCCGGGTGATTTTCGCGGGACCTTTCCGGGTCTGGCTTATCAACTTGGCAATTTCGCCGCCGCCTATGCCGCGCAGCAGCAAGCCTGGCTAGCCGAACGCTTTCGCACCGCAGAGGGGACCCCGAATTACGCGCTGACGATGGCGCTCGTGGAATGCGTCGTCTTCCTCGCTATCATCTTGCTCGCCGCAACGGGACGCGAAGAGCGGGGAAAAGAATTCTAATGACGCAAAGCGGCTGGCGTCAGGCCCGACTCGGTGCTCGCAGGTTGCGACTGTGCGGCTACCTGAGCTGCCCCTCGATACACGCCGGGTCCATAACGTTGTTCGACAATTGCTTCCGCAATTCTATCCGCCAACAATTCACGATATTCCCAATCGCGCGCCTCGTTTCCTTCGGAGCGATTACTCAAGAATCCGCACTCGACCAGGACTGCAGGAAAGTACGCGAGGCGCAGAACGCGGAAATTGGCTGTGTGCACGCCGCGATTGGCCGAGTGCGGGATCGTCATCAGCTTGGTTTGGATCCGATAGGCCAGATCAAATGAATCGCCCGAATGATAATAGGTCTCGAAGCCGTGTATGCCGCGCCGGCGTGAGTCGTTAAAGTGAATACTGACAAAGATGGCATTTTTTTGCGAGTTCTCGATGGCAACGCGTTGATCCAGCGGAATGAAGACGTCCGAAGTTCGCGTCATCACTGTCTGTAATTCCGACTCGTGCAGTTTGCGTTCGAGGCGCTGGGCCACATCGAGAGCAACCATTTTTTCCGGCGGACCGTAGCGGCGGTATGCGCCGCTATCTTTCCCACCGTGTCCCGCATCCACCACCACGGTCGTAAAAGTCTTCGTCGTATTTTTCGTCGCCGTCGTTTTCACGGTTGCGCAGGCACCTAGAAAAATGCAGAAACCGATGGCAAGGTTACGGCTGATCAATCGCGGCATTCCAACTAAATACCGAAAAGTTGCTTCTCCGCCAAAAAAGTTTTGGCCACCAAGTGAATGCGGCGTGTTTTGATTCCGTTCACCAGCGATCTGTTTTCCGACAATCGCATACAAAAAGCACTTGTTTTTTATGCTGCTGCACTTAAAGGCAGTACCCCATTTATGATGATCCGATTAGCGATTCTGCCTTTGATCTTGGCCTTGAACTTTTCGATGTGTAAGAGACAGGAAAGTGTTGCCAATTCCCAGCAGGTGAGTTCATCGCCTACGTCGGCCACCACAACTGCTGGCGGCGGCCCGGGCCCCGGTTTAGCAGGTGCGGCGCCGTCGCCGAAAATTACCAAACCCGTTGTCGATCAAACCGCGCAGACCCTTATTTTTTGCTATCACGGTTTAGTCGAGAAAGTTCGCTTTCCCGGAACCCAAATCACGCCAGCGGCATTTGAGGCGCAAATGAAAGAGCTCAAGGACCGCGGCATTACCGTTATCGGCATACAAGACTTGCTGGCTTGGAAGCGCGGCGAGAAAAATATTCCGCCACGATGCGCCGTAATCAGCTTCGATGACGGCTTGAAATCGCAATACGAAGTCGTGTGGCCGATCATGAAAAAATTCGGCTACACCTTCACGATGTTCATTTATACCGAAGGTGTTCGCGGCGGGTTGTTCGGCGGTGGAGAGGCAATCACTTGGGAGCAATTGGCGGATATGCGCGACAATGGGATCGACATCCAAGCGCACTCGGCCACCCACCAGGATTTACGGGAGGGCCATCCGGTTACGATCAGGGAGCCGGATGGAAAGAAGGTAAGAAAACGCCTGACTGGTTCCGAGTACGAGCAATTCCTCCAAAACGAGCTGGTTGGGTGCAAGCAGCTGCTCGAACAGCGGCTTGGGATTAAGGTGAATTGCTTTGCAGTGCCGTACGGATTTTACAATGAGCACGTGAAAGAAATTGCTCGCAATGCCGGCTACGAAGCAATGTTTACCGTTTACGGTCAGCCCATCACATTTACCTCTCCGCTCGATTCGCTTGGTCGTTATGCGATTGAAGCGAACAAGCCGAAAGTATTCGCTGACGCAGTCAAGATGATCGGTACCTCCAGTGGAGGCGCAGCTGCGGTTGCTGAAGTCGGTGCGGCTAATCTCTCGACCCAGCCGGCAGACGGCGAAACTGTACGCACCGCGCTCCCGCTCATTAAAGCTAACTTAAACGGCGTCGGCGCAATCGAGCCCGGCAGCGTGCAAATGCGCGTAAGCGGACTCGGTGTTGTCCCCGTGAGTTACGATCCGAAAACTGGCATCGTCTCGTATCAGGTGACGCAAAAATTGCGTGAGAACGCGTGCACGGTTATCGTCAGCGCGAAATCGGAAGGCAAAAAAGTGGAGGCGCACTGGACTTTCGGGATCGACGCCACTGCTGCGGCTGCAGCCAAGGCGTCTCCATCTCCGACCGTGAAGAAATGACGGCGCGTTTCCGCGCACGTCATCGGATAGCGTGATGTTTTCGCAGCTAAGCGATAAGTTACAGGACATTTTTAAAGAGCTGCGCGGTCACGGCACGATCAGCGAATCGAACATTGACGTTGCCCTGCGCGAGGTCCGTCTGGCTTTACTGGAAGCTGACGTCGATTTTCAAGTAGCGAAGAAGTTCATCGCCCGCGTGAGAGAAAAAGCGCTCGGGGAAGCGGTCCTTCGCAGCATCACGCCCGGGCAGCAGATCGTAAAAATATTCCACGATGAACTGACCGCGTTGCTCGGAGGCGACGCGGCCCCACTTAATCTCGAAAAACCGTCGCGCATTTTGATTGTAGGCCTGAACGGTTCCGGCAAAACTACTTCATCGGCCAAGCTGGCGCTCTTTTTGAAAAATAAGGGTCATGAGGTCGCTTTAATAGCATGCGATTTGCAGCGCCCGGCGGCGATTGAGCAACTGGCCATACTGGGAAAACAAATTGATGTTCCCGTGTTCAGTCCCGAGCCCAACGAGAAGAATGCTCAACGTGCTGCCGCCGCTGCGCTGGAATGGCAAGATCGACAGGAAACGAACATCGACATCTTCGATACCGCCGGGCGGCAGGAAATCGATCAGGCGCTGATTCAGGAACTCAAGGTGTTGAAAGATTTTTTGCAGCCGCAGGAGACGTTACTCGTTGTCGATGCAGCAACCGGCCAGCAAGCCGTTAGCGTCGCTACTCATTTCAATGACGCATTGGAGATCACCGGAATCATTTTGACAAAGCTCGATGGCGACGCGCGTGGCGGCGCGGCGCTGTCCATGCGTGAAGTGACGCGTCGACCAATCAAATTTGCCGGCACCGGCGAGAAGCTCGATCAGCTTGAGCTTTTCATTCCCGAGAGACTGGCCGGTCGAATTCTGGGAATGGGTGATGTGGTTAGTCTCGTCGAAAGAGCGGCCGAAGCGGTTGATGAAGAGGAAGCCACTCGTCTCGAGCGAAAACTGCGCACCGCCTCATTCGATTTTAACGATTTCCTGGCGCAGTTCAAAATGATGCGAAAAATGGGCCCGCTGGAAAATATTCTTGGCATGTTGCCCGGTATGAGTAACGTGCAAGGCCTCTCAGTTGACGAGAAGCAGCTCAAACGCACGGAGGCAATTGTGCTTTCGATGACGAGCGAAGAGAGGACGCACCCGGACATTCTCAATGCAAGGCGTCGTCAGCGTATCGCCCGTGGTAGCGGCAACACCGTCACAGAGGTAAACGAATTGCTGCGGCGCTTCGGTCAGATGCGGAAGATGATGAAGAGCGCGGGCAAGATGAAGAAAATGATGGCGCAAATGGCGCGACTAAAAACTTGATATGGCAGTTTCAATAAGATTACGCAGAGAAGGGGCGAAAAATCGCCCGTATTACAAAGTGGTCGTGGCCGACAGCCGCAGCCCGCGCGACGGAAAATTTATTGAGATTATCGGCACTTACGATCCGAAAAAGCCCGACCACAACAGCACATTGAAAGTGGATCGCGCCGAATACTGGATTGCACGCGGCGCTCAGGCCTCGGACACCGTGCGGAGCTTGATTAAGAAAAACAAAAGAATGGCGACCGCCAATACGCCGCCATCACAACCGGTGCAAGCGGCGCCACAGCCGGTCGAGGAAAATCCGCTCCAAACGTTGTGAAAGAATTTCTCGAGTTCATCGTTCGGCAACTAGTCGATTATCCCGATGAGATGATGCTCTTGGAAATTCCCAGCGGTAAAACGACCATTTTCAAATTGCAGCTGCGCCAGAGCGACGTTGGGCGGGTAATTGGTCGCAATGGTCAAACGATTCATGCGATTCGTGCTCTGCTTGCTAGTTCTGCTGCCCGCCATGGTCAGCGGGCTACTCTCGAAATCCTAGAATAAATTGGAGGGCGTCTGGATCAGACGCCGACGGCGTTTCACAGAAAACGCCCACAACACGTTGGACGTTGAACGTGAAACGTTGAACGTTTTCTTCTTCATGCAGATTGACATCCTGACCCTATTTCCAGAGATCTGTCGCGCGCCGTTGAGCGAAAGCATGATGAAACGCGCTCGCGAAAATAGAATTGTCGATCTCCGCATTCATAATCTGCGCGACTGGACGACGGATAAACATCACATTGTCGATGATGCGCCGTTTGGCGGAGGCCAGGGGATGGTCATGAAACCGGAGCCGATTTTTGCGGCTGTGGAATCGTTGAGGACGCAAGACAGCACCGTTGCTTTGATGACGCCGCAGGGAAAGTCCTTAACCCAATCTCTCGCGACAGAGCTTTCGAAGAGCGCCCACATGATTGTAATCTGTGGTCATTACGAAGGGGTTGATCACCGCGTTATCGAACACCTCGTCGATCTTGAGATTTCCATCGGCGACTATGTGCTCACGAATGGCGCGATCGCTGCGGTTGTCCTGGTTGATGCAATAGTACGTATGCTGCCTGGCGCGCTTGGCCACGAACAATCGGCGGCGGACGATAGTTTCAGCGCCGGTTTGCTCGAAGCGCCGCAATACACGAGACCGGCGGATTTTCGCGGATGGAAAGTCCCGGATGTGTTGCTTTCTGGCAATCACGCGGAGATTATCGCCTGGAGAAAAGCGCAAGCACTACGGTGGACGCGGGAGCATCGCCCAGACCTTTTAAAATAGAGCGACCTTCCAGCTTTCTTGTTTTGAGTTGTAAGCAGAATGCTTGCGCTACGTTATTTTCCCAAGGACGACGCAAGCATTGATGCCGCCAAATCCAAATGAGTTGCTCATGACGTGGTTTAATTCGGCCGCGCGACCATGATTCGGGACAATATCGAGATCGCACGCAGGATCTGGATTTTGATAGTTAATCGTCGGCGGAACCCATTGTTGATCTAACGCGAGCGCACATAGTGCCGCTTCAATCGCGCCGGTCGCGCCGAGCGGGTGCGCATAATAACCTTTCGTCCCACTGACCGGAATTCGCTGTGCATGCTTACCGAACAATTGCTTAATTGACGTCGTTTCCGTGCTGTCGTTCAGCTGGGTGGAGCTGGCATGGGCGTTGATGTAATCGATCTGTTCTGCCGCGAGTTGCGCGTCCGCGAGAGCGTCGCGCATCGCCCGGATGCACGATTCGCCGCTGGGCAGGGGCGAGGTCATGTGGAAAGCGTCGTTGTTCAGACTGTATCCCAGCACTTCTGCGTAAATGTGCGCGCCGCGGGCTCGAGCGTGTTCAAGCTCTTCCACGATGAGAGAAGTTGCGCCTTCCCCCATGACAAACCCGTCGCGTAAATGATCGAACGGACGGCAAGCGAGTGTCGGATCGCCCGACCATCGGCTCATTGTCTTAATTATGTCGAATGCACCAATCGTGATCGTCGTGAGAGGTGCTTCCGCTCCGCCAGCGATAATCACGTCGGCAAAATCATCGCGAATGTAACGAAGCGCTTCACCCACCGATACTGTGCCGCTAGCGCAACTGTTCGAGTTAGTCGTGCCTACGCCGCGAAAACCAAAATCAATCGCGATGTTTGAATGGGCGGAGCCACCAAAAACCTGGACGGCGAGCGTGGGTTGAACTCCGCGGGCGCCCTTTTTCAGAAACCGGATGTATTGATCTTCAGCCTTGCAGACACCGCCAAGTGCAGTGCCAAAACTGACGCCGACGCGATGCTGCGGATTTTCGCGGGAATATTCGAAGCCTGCGTCATCGAGCCCGAGTTTCGCCGATGCGACGGCAAACTGCGCATAACGGTCAAGCCGCTTCAAACGGTGTGGCATAAAGAATTTCTCGGGGTCCCAATCGTGAATCTCACCGCCGCAACGTACGTGGAAGGCGCTGGTATCGAAGCTTGCGATGTTACTGATGCCGCTCTTCTCAGCTAGAATCCCGTTCCAAAAATTTTCGCGTCCGCATCCGATGCAAGTGATTGGCCCGATACCGGTAATAACCGCACGTCGTCGACTCATGTAGTGACCTTGTTTGCCCCTGCTTCCACGTATGCCTTCATACAGCGCAATGTTTTACTCGCAATGTTGTGAATAAAAAAGTCACCGATAATTTTGTCGGCGATTGGTGCCAACAAATTCACACGAAACGCCAGATCGTGCATGATTTCAACCAGCACACCTCCGGGCGCATCCCGAAATGTCCAGACAACGTGCATTCCTTTGGTGAACGCTTTCAAATGGTGGAAGTGGATTTCGACCCGCTCGCGGTCGATTACTTGTTCGGATGTCCAGGAAATCGGAATGCCCGAACGCGTCGCCGCCATTAAGACAATATTCCGGTTCGGGCTGCGTTCCAAATAACGAATGTAGCGATAGTGCGGCAGGATTTGCGGCCAAAGCTCAAGATTTGCGGCCGTTTCAAAGATCGAAATCTTCGGAGCGTGCATGATGATGGAGTTAATCTTGCGCATTTCGAGTGATGGTACAGAACAGGGGAATACTGCGTCGAAAACCATTTTAAGCGAAAGGAGAAAAGCGCCGCGCGACGCGCGTAGGAAACTCCTTCTCGCCGCGAGGCCCGGTGCAGCCTAGCCATTACAACGGCGGCGCGGGCAAGGGGGCGGTGGAGGTGACCTCCCCGACCCCTCAGCGAACGGCGCCACCTAACGTGCAGCCATTCGTCGGTCACGCCGTGTGATTAGACGGTTTCTCCGGCATTCGGGCCGCTTGCCCCTCAGTTTAATTGGGATAGTTTAACGCCCGCGCCCGCCCCCATGCGCGACCGACATTCTCGCGGATTGTTGCAAGGTTCTGTTGGTTTGTTGGAAGCACGCAACGTCGTACTGGGCCACGACGTGCGAATTGCCAGATGAGATGCCGCCTTGGCTGGTAGGATTTGCATAGACGGCGCCTGCAACCCCGTTCGGGTTAAATGCTGAGCCGCGTGCATTTACCGCATTCCCCGGGGTCACCATTGTAACCTGACACGACTGGTTGGGTTGGCCCTGAGTACCCGACGTGTGCGGATCCCCAGCGAGTGCGACCCCGCCAAGCGTACAGCACAAAACTACTGCTAATATGATTATTGATTTCTTCATACCTTTAAAATCGTTACGACCCAGATCGCATATCGCATCGGAAAAGTAACAAGATTGTTACTTTTCTCTGACTCGGGTTCAATTCTGCAGGATGACCGCGTTGTTGTTGCTCCCTACGCCAACCGCCACGACAATCCCATCGCTGAGAGCCGTCACTCCGTTAAGATTGACCCCGCTCGGGGTGGCGAGGAGGCTCCAGCTTGTGCCGTCCCAGTGCTCGGTCGTGCCCCCGGAGACGGCCCAGATGTTGTCCGCGGAGACGGCCGCGATGCCCCCGAAGTATAATGTTGGCCTGGGCGCCTGCGACGATGCTCCAGCTTGTGCCGTTCCAGTGCTCGATCACCCCCTGGATATCAGTTGGGGGGGTTCCCGGTTGGCTCCCCACCGCCCAGACATTGGTCGGGGAGAGTAATGTGAGCGCATCGAGCTTGTGGGTTCCCGCATTATTGGGATTGCCGGCTAGCGACGGGGAGGGGAAGACGCTCCAGGTCTGACCGTTCCAGTGCTCAACCAGGCCCACGCCGTTGCCTTGGCCCACCGCCCAGACGTCGTTGGCGGAACCGGCCGCCACCCGATCCAGAAAACTCCCGCCCGCGAACTGTGGGCTCGAAACCACGCTCCAGCTTGTGCCGTTCCAGTGCTCGATGAACGAGTTGAAGCCGGTACTGCCGCTGACCGGTTGATTCCCGACGGCCCAGAAATCGTTCGACGTAACGGCTGCCACCCCAGTCAGAAAACTCCCTTTCGGGACCTTCGCGCCCGAGACCACACTCCAGTTCGTGCCGTTCCAGTGCTCGATCAATGGTTTGGCGTTGCCGTTGCTCCCATCGTTCTGTAAACCTACGGCCCACACGTCATTGCTGGCCGCGGCGGCTACACTGGCGAAGAGGCTGCCTTTCACTAAGGGCGTAGATACGACACTCCAGCTCGACCCGTTAAAATGCTCGGCGAGCGTTACAACATTGCTCGCGGTATTACCAATCGAGCCGACCGCCCAAATGTCGTTGTCGGCGATCGCGACAGTTCCGCTGAGGCTTGAATTGTTGATAAACGGGCTAGGAACGACTTGTAGGCCTTGTTGCCCAAAGGCACGGCCGGGGCCGCCCGCAATCATTCCGATTGCGAGCAGCCCCAACAACAAGCGCGTTCGCGGCGCGTTCACACTGCAGCAATTCACTTCAGCACTCGTCTTCCGTATTTCGTTAACTTCCTCGTCAGGCATTTCCATCTCTCAACAAACGCGGACGGCGGCGTCGGCATCGTCCGCCAGCCCTTTCATGTACGCAAAGAACGCCCCCGATTGACCTTTGAAGAGCCCCATGTCCGTGAGGAACGTGAGCGCACCATTAGCAATGCCTTCTGTCTTGGTTGGCCGAATGATCGAAACAATCGGAAGAGTTCGACTAAGGAACGGGCATGGCTCTGGCATGATCAGATTGGTTTGGAATTCCTCGCCGCCAAATGGAGGAGAGTTCAGATCCGGGAATGTCACCGATACACCGGTCATCGGATCGACCGCACTCACTGGCGGCGCGTTGCCTGCCTTGTCCGACCACGTTTGAAAGTGCATTGTTTCGGTGGGGCCGATGCTAATCAGAATCCGCAGTACCTCCACGCTCGAAGCCCGCTGCGCCAGCGAGGGATAAAGGCTGTTGCCACCTTGTTCAATGGTCGGAAAATGGAAACCCGCGGTATTAGCGATCGCTTGTAGGAAAGCTTTATGCTTTGTGTCGGCATCGGTTCTGGGAATCGCCGTATGCTCTCCAATCGCTAAACTTGGGACGGCCTGTGGGAAAACGAAACTTGGATCCAAGTCGGGATTGTGGTTATCGTTGCGATAGCGTGTCCACCAGCTGGTATCCAGCGTGAGTTGGGTCAGGTTGGTAAGCCGTTTCCCGATCAGGGCGGTGTTAACTCCGGTGGCAGTGCTGCCCATCAGGGTGCGAAACGAATCGAGATTTGCAGGAGTGGCTCCCTGGGAGCCCAAGTACGCGTTGAGGAACTGGTGATGAGTGATCTCATCATCGGTGTTGTCGTGGATGTATTGAGCCATGTCCGAATCAAGGACCGAAATGGCCTTGGTGTAGAGTGAATTGCCGCTGCCGCCTCCGACTTCGCCGTCGTTGATTCCGCCGAGTTCGTTGTATTGGATCCAAAAGTCGGCCTCGAGAATTTCTAACGCCGCTGGAAACCGCAGCAGGGCTGTGTCACCCGTTGAAATGCTCGCCCTTGCCGTCCGCGTGTTAATAAAAAATCCCGCGCCGATGGTTCCAGCTCCAACGGCGAGTGACTTCCCTAAAAATGAACGGCGACTGATGGAGCGTTTTCGAGGCTTAACTTGCTTTTCGACGTTGTTCTCTAGAGGAGGATTTCCGGTGTTATTAAAATCAATTTGCTGTAGGGTCGCTTATTGTTTCCATGCCCGTAAAATCGCAGCGATCTTTGTCGCGGGCCTTATCGGAAAGGTAACGCAGTTGTTACCTTGCGCACTGTCAGGAATCCAAGTAAGCGTGCCCTTCTATTTCCGAATTTTTGCTTCCGACTGCAACTCGCCGGGACAATGCGTTGTGTTTTACGATCCTTCGTGAATCGTATAGCCGACGTAGCGCACTGTGTGAACCAGCGGTGGATCGCCAATCTTTTTGCGCAACCGCCCGATGAAAACTTCTACGAGCTTAGTGTCATACTCGTGCTCATGTTCCCAGACGCGTTCGCAGAGTTCGGTGCGGGTAAATACGCGGCCCGGCTCGCGCATGAGCACTTTCAGGAGCATCAGCTCGCGCGCGGACAATTCGATTGGGCGCGAGCCGCGATAGACCTGGTGATTGACAAGATCTAGTGTAAGATCGCCGACGCGAAGGTTGATTACTGGTTCTTCGGGATAACGTCGCCCTAGCGCATTCACGCGAGCAACAAGTTCGCGCATCGCAAATGGCTTTGGCAGATAATCGTCGGCGCCAAGTTGCAACCCGGCAACGCGGTCTTTTACTTCGCGACGAGCAGTCAACATCAGAACGCGGCTGGCGATGTGTTGCGAGCGCAAATGCCGCAGCACGTCAAACCCGTCCATCCCTGGCAGAATAATATCCAGCACGATCAAATCGAGCGGCGTCTCCTTGGCTGTGTCCAAGGCTCGTTCGCCATTATGAACGACGATGGGATCATGCCCGGCCTCGGTGAGCGCCGAAGCAATTTGCCGAGCTAATCGAACGTCATCTTCAACTACTAGGACGCGCATGAGTTTCAACAGGGCTCGCCTCAAAACCGTATCGTGAATTGGGCCGCGACCAAGTGATTGTCCTCTTCCTGTCCTGTGGTTTCGTGCTGAAAGCTATATTGAATTTTCAATTGTGTGTGCGGCGTGAAACGATAGGCGAGGGCCGCATCGATCCTGCCCAAGTCCTGACCCCAGTGTATCTGACCGCCACCCCCATCGGGAACATCCCCGAAGAGTTGCTGGTTCCAACGGAGCGCGCCAAAGAGTTGCGGTGTGAATTTGTATTTCGCCTCAACGTAGTAGGCGAACGTGTCGGCGTCGCCTACGCGCGGAACTTGGAAGCGCGCCTCATAAAACTCCGCCCATAATTGCAGGTGATGCCAGGCGAAGCTGATGTCCTGCCCAACAACAAGTTCGCGATAATCGTCAATGTCGCGCCCGCGTGGTAATGTGCTCTCCGCCTCAGGCCGAAAATATGCGCCGTCGCTTGCCGAAACCCCAAAGCTCCATGCCTCGTTTGGACGAAAACCAACACGCCCACTGAACGTCGGATCGCCAAGGCCAACCTCTGTGACACTCCACGATTCCGGCCGCGACGAGAGCGCGCTATTCTTCATCTCGGCCGCGTAATCAAATTTACCAAGTCGACCTGAGATAGAAACACCGAAGGCATAACTCGGACCCCAAATTACCGGATTAAATTGGTACTTACCTGCCGGCTCGAATCTTTGAACGAAATCCAGCGGCGAAGCCGGTGCCTGTTTGTCGCTTATCGGAGTGATATTTTCGTAAACCAGTGGCGCGTTAACGAATGGATTCTCCCACGACAAATGTCGCTGGACGAAATTGCCCACCACAGTGGCGAATTTGCCCACTTGCAAATTGAAACGACCGTCATCCCACGGCGTAAAACGAAGAGCATATTCATCCAGGCGAACTTCAGCGCCGCGATCGCTTGGGTCGAAGCCGCGATCCACCCGCGATTCAGCAAAGAAATAAATCTGCGATCCAGCTTGGGCGTCGAGGAAGAGTGTCAGACGCGGATTGAAAAGGTTGTCGATATTGCTGTCGATGAGGCCGGGCGCTGGCTGCTGAAAATGGTACGCTTCAAGGTCAACCGTACCGCTCAATCGAGCGCGAAGAACGTCGTGAACCGCAGACAGAGTAAGCGTAGAATCGAGCCGCTCGATAAAATCATCAACGTCAAATGCGTTTACCGTGCTGGCGAGCAGATAAATGCTGAGCACCCTCAGGACCTTCATGTGTTTGGACTCGGACGATTTGCCGTCTTTGGCGAACTGACAAGGCGCACTTCAAACTCGGTCCAATCGTTTTCCGAACTTATTAGGCGTAAATCACCGCCGTGCAGCCGGGCCAGCTCGCGTGCCAAATTTAGACCTATTCCGTGGCCCGACGCCGCTGAGGGAGTCGAGCTGTGATGAAACCGCTCGAAAATATTTTCACCGGATGCAATTGTGCGCCCGGTATTCCCGACCGTTAGGACAACGTCGCTGGCGCTGCCATTTGCGCTGACCCGGATCCGCCCGCCGGGGCGATTGTACTTTCGCGCATTCTCGAGGAGATTTTGCACGATGAGCGACGTGTACCGTTTTTCGCCAGCCACAAACAGGCCGGGCGGAAACTCCTTCTCGACCTTCACATCTGGCGAGTCAGGAAGCGCGCCAAGGTCGTCCAGCCACTCGTCAACCAGCTGGCTAAGATTTACCGGTGTCGAGGCGATTTGAAGATGACCAGCATCCATGCGTGACAACAGAAGCAGATCATCGATTACGCCAGTCAAACGATGGGTTTGATGGAGCAGCGCAGATAACTCCTCGTAAACCTCCGGCTTAAAGCCTTCACGTTCTAGCAATGACTCAAGACCGACCCGAAGAACAGTCACCGGGCTTTTCAGCTGATGCGAGGCGTCGGCAGAATATCTTGTGGATCTCTCCAGTTCCTCGGTCGTCGAAGCGAGCGCGGCTTCCGCGCGTTTTCGTTGCGCGCGATCTTCTTCCGAAACCAGCGCCAGCTTCTGAACTGGTATGGCGAACCGGCGCGCCACAAAGTGGCTGGCCACAAATCCGCCGACCAAAAGCAACATGCCCGCGCCGCCAATCTGCCAGCGAAGCCGATGCAACTGCGCCATCGAATTGGCGAGCGGGTAAACGCAGACCTCGTAGGCCGGCGGGAAGAGCGAATCTGGATTGAGTCGCCTGTAAAACAAGAGGTGTGGCGCACCGTTTATGGTGACGGTAAGGTTGTTTTGCGCAGAAGCGGAATTCGTGACCGCGTTTGTTACCTCGCGACCGAGCGCGGATCGCGCGGCCTTAGAAAGCGATGGCAAATACAATCGGCCATTTACCCAAATACCGCTTTCCATTCCCGCACCCGCGCCTTTTCCGGTTAGCTCGAATGGGGTGAATCCGACGACAAGAGCCGAGATTACATCGCCTGTCTCAGTCGAAAAAATCGGCACCGCTACAATTTCATCGACGAGCTCATTCTTACCATCAACGTTTTCCCGTGCATAACCGATTTGTTGGGTCTCGGCTAGTTGCTTCAAGCTGAGCTGAGCTTCCACCTGCGGCTTTAGTTCTCCGACGTCTTTTGGATTCGGCGGCGACAGCACCGCGCCTCGCGCATCGAGAAAGCGATAGAATTTGGCGCGAAGCGAGGGCTCCTCCTCCGGCCGTGACTCTTCGACTTCCATCAAATCGCGCAATTCATCTTTTGCACTCGGATACAGCAGATCGAGAGCGTTGTCTTCCAAAGCGGCGTGGATTCGCGGCCGCGACGCGAGTGCGCTGCAACGTTCTGCGATCGCGGCGTGGCGAAATTTCTGCACTTTATCAAGCGAGGAAAGCTGGGCTTGAAAGTCTTGTTGCAAATCGCGCTTTGCTGTCGCCGCGACATTGCGCTGAGCAAGATAAAGACCGGAAGCCGTAATCGCGGAGACAACAAGCATTATTGCGGCCAGTAATTTCGTCCGGAAACTTGCCGCGCTGCGTTTGCTTGGCCTGCTCGACGAGATCATGGGAAATCAACGTGCAGCGTCTTGCCGCTCGTTAGTTGCACAGACCGTTCCCGCGTAGTCTTGCTGTCGATCCATGCTTTTAGCGTGTAGTGACCCGAGGGAAGCCCGCTCAATCGAAATCGCCCATCGGCATCTGTTACAACAAAATACGGCGTGTCGAGAACGAGAATTAGCCCGCGCATGTGCTCATGAATATCACAGCGAAGAGTCACCAGGCCTGAGGTATTAAAAACCTCCGACGGGATAGGTCTCTCCTCCGGGCGATAGCGGCCCAGATCGAATCGTTTCGCTGGTGAGTACGAAAAAATGCTGTGATAGGTATCGTCGAGGTTGGGGAATTCCACTATTGTGCCGGCTTGCACCGGCAGAAGCGACGGAACGAAAGCCAAGTCTTTTTGCGCGATCTGCTTCGTCGCAGGCGACCTCACTCCTGGGAAAGAGCCAGCGAGATAAACCACAGCCAGCGGCGGTTGGGTTGAGAGAGCGCCGCCGCGCGTAACGATCTCGTAACGCTTGGCGACGACCGGCGCCGAATGTGATTTCGGCAATTCCACGCGTCCTTCGACGGTGGCTTGCGCCAGAACTGAAATCGGAAGAAGCGCGAGGACGGTGTTCAACCCGGCGAGTCTGCGGCGCATCGTAAAGATGGAGATAAGGTGGTAACCCACGCCGTTCAGCGATGTTGCGCGTGTTCTGCTCGAGATACCATAGTTTGACAAAATCGTTCAGGATAGAAAGGAGAAAGAAATGGCGTTAGAAATGAAGGGATCGTGCGAGAAATGCGGAGTGACGCTCACCGCAGGCGGAGTAGCATACATTTGCAGTTTCGAATGCACATATTGCGCGAATTGCGTGGAGCAGATGAACGCCGTTTGTCCAAATTGTGGTGGCGAACTCGCGCGACGGCCGCGTGGTCAAGACCGCTCTACGTCGAGCGCCGCGGCCGGTGCTTGATTCGATAGGTCAGGAAACACTCCTCGCCGACAACGCGCATGTCGATCAGCGAACAATGCACACTGGCGGGCAAAAATTCCCTGCTCAGGCCGGTTAAGGTAGGTGCTTTAGCTCCTCCGAACAGATAAGGCGCGATGGTCAGATTGAGTTGATCGATGAGGCCGCGCTCCAACAAGGCACGAAACAGGGTTGGTCCACCTTCGCACGCAATCGTGCGGATTTTGTATTTGTCGCGTAATGTTCGCAGCATGCCGCGAAGATCGACATGCTGCGCCCTTGTTAGGTGAAGTGTCGCCTTCTCTCGTAGCGCTTGCTGATACTTGGCTGGCATTTGTCTGGTGGAAAAAATAATGATCGGCGAAATTTTCGACTGAAAAATATTCAATCGATTGTCGATCTTTCCTTCGTTGGAGACGATTACGCGAATCGGGTAAGAGGTTTGTCCACGTTTAACTCTCGCCCTACGCAAATCAGCCCGTGGCACACCAAGCCGGACGTTGTCCTGCTTGAGCGTGCTGTGCCCGACCAGGACAGCGTCGGCCATAGCGCGCTGCCGGAACAAATGCAGCTTGTCTTCGCGCGAGGTGAAATCAACCGGTGAAAAATTTCGGGTGGTGATTTTCCCATCAACCGTCATCGCGAAAGTGGCCGAGACAAATGGCCGGCGCGAAATGTGGGAGCGGTCTGGCACCCGCCGGACGCCGCGGCTTAGTTTCGAACGGGAAAGTGAGCTTCCTTCCGCACTTTTACTCCGTTTCGCTGATCTCATGTCCCAGTGTCGCGAATTCTTTCTCCATCTCGCGCAGTTTCACGTGCGTGACCACGCCGCTCGGTTTGTAAAAGAAATACACGATTGCGCCCGGGATACAGCATATCAAGATGATGAGAAAACTAAGTGAGCCAATGAGAATCGCGGTCGCTTCCGGTACTCCGCAAAGGCCGTGCAGCATGATTTGCAAAACTTTCTCACGAAGGCCGATGCCGGCGAAACTGATGGGCAACGCTGAGATCGTTCGCTCGACGGGCATTATGGCAAAGAAATTGACCAGCGGCACGCGGGCGCCCAGGGCATAGGCAGCACACAGAAAAGTAGCGAAAGTGGCGAGATGCGCGACCACTGACGCCCCAAAGGCGACAAACGTTGCGCGCCAGTGCCGGGCGTAAAGATGATAGGCGGCGGCAATTTCAATTAATTTTTCGCGGCCGTGAAATTTTTTCGGCAGCAGATGAAACAGTTTGAATCCGGTAATGACAAACGTAGAGAGTAACGCAAGGATTGAGGCACCCAGGAGCGCGAGCAAAACCCAAAGCAAACGCCGCGTTTCAGGAGTTTGCGACAGGAAGTCAAAACGCAAACTGATGAGCGCGCCCGTAATGGTGACCAACGCGACCAGACCGATAAAGCGATCGAACACGACTGCCAGCAACGCGCCTGCCCTCTTGTCGGGCGTTTCCTTGACCAAGAAATAACTTTTGATGATGTCGCCGCCGGTTCCACCCGGCAGAAACTGGTTGTAAAACATGCCAATCAAGAACAAACCCGACAAGCGGGGAAGGCTCAGATGAATACCCTGGACTTTGAGCAAAACGTGCCAGCGAAACGCAGCCGCAATTTCCACTAGAACGTAAGCGAGGATGCCGATTGCGACCCAGTGATACTGAGCGTGCCGCAGCGCCTGAACCATCTGTGCGCGCTTCTCGGGATCGTGGTAAACCCAGTAGAGCACCGCGATCGTGACGCCGAGCTGAAAAAATGTGACCAGAATTTTTTTCATTCGCCGAAATGTTGTTTCCAAATTTGCATCGACCGCCGAATTTCATCGGCCGTTTTGCGCGGGCTCATTTCCCAGACAAATAAGCAGTTTGCGGGAAGGAGCGGAACAAGTTTCTCAAGATCGACATCTCCGGCAAACGGCGGCTGGTGATCCTGAGCAGGCCAGATGCAATCTTGGACGTGGCAGCCGAGCGTGCGCGGAGCAATCCTGCGCAACCACTCGGCATGATCGAGAAACGCAAGGTTCTCTTTGATTTGGGCGTGACCGAAATCATGCCAGTAGCCAATCTGCGGCGAGTTCATTTCGTCGAGTAACGCCGGCAATTCGCGTTCCGTCGGGATTTCTTCGTAACCGCGTCGATTTTCAAGCCCTAGTCTGACATTTTTTGCAGCGGCGTAATCGATTACGCGGCGCAGGCCATCCTTTACGCGTTGCAGGTAAGTGGGGGCATTTCTCTCGCGTTTTTGGACGGCCCTTAATTTCAGACGGACATATTTGCGCGACAGGTGTTCGCCGGCTTTCGTCAGTTCGATCAGCAGATCAGTGATGGGTCGCATCCCCACTGCGCCTAAATGCAACACAACAAACGGCGCGCCTAATCGCGCAGCAAAATCAATTGTCTGGAACGTTTGCTTAATCGCGCGCTGGCGCTCTTGCGGATAAACAGCGGAAAATTGATAGCAGTCGGGCAAAGCCGCCAGGACTTCGACCGGCAGCGGACAAAAGTTATGCAGACTGCTGAAGCGAACTTCGCCGGCATCGAATATTTTTTGGATTCCCGGTATAAGCGAGATGCGAATGCCGTGGCCGAGCTCGATTAAATCTAAGCCAAACTCGCCTTTGATTTCGCGCAGCATTTCATCCCCGGCATTGTGGCGTCCGGAGTTCCAACAAGTGGAAAATGAAATCATTCCTAACGAACGATTACGCCACCGACGTGAGTTCTGGCTCAGGCGCGGGCGAAATTGGGCGATCACAAACGTGGCGACCGGCGAGGCTTAAGACGGAAAACGCAGCAGCTCCGTAAACTATGGATGCAACCGCGAGCGCGGTGCGCATTCCCACCAAATCGGAAAAACCAGTGACGACGAGTCCGGCAATCGGCATTAAACCAAAGAAACTCAGCCCAAAAACTGCGGAAACCCGGCCCCGTAACTCGGAAGGCGCGTGCTCCTGCACAATCGTGTTCGCGAGACCGAAGTTCATCGATAGCGCGATCGCCAGCATTCCCATCGAAAAAGCGCTGAGCAAAAAGCTATGCGAGCGCGACATCAAAAATACTCCGAGCGCGATGGCCAGGACGTTGCCGCTCATGAACTTTAATCGAGCGTCTCGCGCGATCGTCAGCAGACCGAGTGAACCGGAGAAAGCGCCGGTTCCGGAAACTGCCATTAACCAACCGAGCTCCCGTGGACCGAGCTGCAAGATGTTACGCACGTAAAGTGGGAGCATTACGGAAATCGTTGGGAAAATGAAAATGGTTGTCAACGCGATGAGCGCGATCATGGACAGAATGGTTCGATGCGATCGCACGTAACGAAAACCTTCCATTATGCCGCTGCGCCGTTGTTCTTCCTCTTCCGCGCTTCCCTTCATCCGTGGTGGCAACGAAATCAACGCCATGATCAGCGCGAGGAATGAAACTGCGTTTGCGAAAAATGCCGAAGCCGCGCCCCACCAGCCGACAAATAAACCGGCGAGCGATGGTCCCACGAGCCGTGAACCGTGAAAAACAGAACGATCCATCGCTACTGCCGCCGCAATTTCATCACGACGCACAAGTTCAGGCACAAGGGCGGAGATGGCCGGCATTTCAAACGCAATCGAAACGCCAAGCAGGGCCGCGAAAATAAGGATGTGCCAGATATGAATGCGGCCGGTGAGAACCAGCCAGCCCAGACCGATCGCAAGCAAAATCTGTGCAATTTGCGTCGCGATCAGAATTTTTCGCTTATCGAATCGATCGGCCGCCGAGCCTCCGATCATGGTGAGGGCAAGCGTTGGAAGACCGGCTGCGAAATTGACCATGCCGAGAAGAATCGCCTTGTTCGTGAGCGTGCTCATGACCCAGCCCTGTGCCATCACTTGCATCCAGGTGCCGGTGTCGGAGATGACCGACCCGATGATGTAACGGCGGAAAGCGCCCGGCCGCAAAAGCGCCAGCGCTTTATATCCAATCCATTTCTCTTCTCCGCTCATCGTCAAGACTCATACGAGGGGAACGACAAAGCTGCAATTAGCGTCGAATATTTGCTGGCACGATCTCTTTGCCAGGAGCGCGTTTGATGAGGGCCGAGCGATAGCTGATGGTGGCGCATGCGCATCGATAAGTTCACGCAGAAAATGCAGGAGGCGCTCCAGGCAGCGCAGGACATCGCTTCGCAATCGAATCACCAGGAAATTGCGAATGAGCATTTTCTTTCAGCCTTGCTCGAGCAAACGGAGGGCTTAACGCGACCTCTACTCGAGAAGATCGGAGTTAACGCAAATCAATTGCGTGATGGTTTGCGTTTGGAACTTGAGCGCCGCCCGAAGGTCCATGGCGCTGCCGTCGATCTTCGGCTCGCGAATGAACTTCGGAGCGTGCTCGACGGCGCCGAGAAGGAGATGTCGAAATTAAAAGACGAATTCACCAGCGCAGAACATTACCTGCTCGCGTTGACTGGCGCGAATGTGCCGGCGGCGAAATTACTAAAAGATCTCGGCGTGACGCGCGAGAAGCTCATGCAAGCGCTTCAACAGGTGCGAGGTTCGCAGCGAGTCACCGATCAGAATCCCGAAGGTAAATACCAGACGCTGGAAAAGTATGGCCGCGATCTGACTGCGCTGGCTCGTCGCGGGAAAATTGATCCGGTGATCGGCCGCGACAACGAAATCCGCCGCATCATGCAGGTGCTTTCGCGTCGCACAAAAAATAATCCGGTGCTGATCGGAGATCCTGGCGTTGGCAAAACTGCCATCGTGGAGGGCCTTGCCCGGCGAATTATCAGTGGCGATGTGCCGGACTCGCTGAAACGAAAGCGAATCATTGCGATGGATATCGGTGCGATGGTCGCGGGCGCAAAATTCCGGGGCGAATTCGAAGATCGACTAAAAGCATTTTTGAAAGAGGTCACCGATTCGCAGGGCGAGATCATCCTTTTCATCGATGAACTGCACACGATTGTCGGCGCTGGCGCGGCCGAAGGCTCAGTCGACGCGTCGAACATGCTCAAGCCGATGCTGGCCCGGGGCGAGTTGCGCACAATCGGCGCGACCACGCTCGATGAGTACCGCAAATACATTGAGAAAGACGCGGCCTTGGAGCGACGCTTTCAACCGGTGCTCGTTGATGAGCCGAGCGTAGAAGACACGATCGCGATTTTGCGCGGACTAAAGGAGCGCTACGAAGTCCATCACGGAGTTCGCATCACCGATGCGGCGCTGGTCGCGGCGGCAGTCTTGTCCCATCGCTACATCAGCGATCGCTTTCTGCCAGACAAAGCAATCGATCTTGTCGACGAAGCAGCTTCGCGTTTGAAAATCGAGCTCGATTCCATGCCGACGGAGATCGATGTGATCGAGCGCGAAATCATGCAGCACGAAATGGAAAGGCAGGCGCTTAAGAAGGAAAAAGATCCAGCGAGCAAAGAGCGTCTGAAAAAACTGGAGAAAGAATTGGCGGAATTGAAAGAAAAATCTTCGGCCTTGAAAGCGGAATGGCAGAAGGAAAAGGCTGTGATCGAGGAACAGCGGAAATGGAAGGAAGAATTGGACCAGCTCCGTACCGAGCTGGAGCGCGCCCAGCGCAGGGGAGAACTCGCCAGGGCTAGCGAAATTCAATACGGGCGCATTCCACAGTTAGAAAAGAAACTCGCCGATGCAACAGCCAAGGCGGCGAAAGATCGACGATCAACTTTACTGCGTGAAGAAGTCACAGAAGAGGACATCGCCGAAGTTGTTTCGAGCTGGACGCACATCCCGGTTTCGCGCTTGCAGGAAGGCGAGCGCGAGAAGCTGGTCAAGCTCGAGCAGCATTTGCATCAGCGCGTCGTCGGTCAGGACGAAGCGATCAAGGCGGTTTCAAATGCAGTCCGTCGCGCCCGCGCTGGTTTGCAGGATCCCAATCGACCAATCGGTTCGTTCCTTTTTCTTGGACCGACCGGCGTGGGCAAAACCGAATTATCACGCGCTCTCGCGGAATTTTTGTTCGATGACGAGAACGCCATGATCAGGATCGACATGAGTGAATACATGGAGAAACACACCGTCGCGCGATTGATTGGTGCGCCGCCGGGATATGTCGGTTACGAAGAAGGCGGCCAACTTTCCGAAGCCGTGCGGCGCAAGCCGTATTCGGTCGTGCTCTTCGACGAAATAGAAAAGGCGCATCCAGACGTCTTCAACGTCCTGCTACAAGTGCTGGATGACGGCCGCATCACAGACGGGCAGGGGAGAACAGTCGATTTCAAGAACACCGTCATCATCATGACCTCGAACATCGGGTCGCAATACATCACCGAGGAAGAATCGAAAGAAGCCCGCTCGCGATTGGTGATGGATGCTTTGCGCACACATTTTCGTCCCGAATTCCTCAACCGGGTCGATGAGATCATCATTTTCGATCGACTCACTGAAGAGGACCTCAAAAAGACTGTCGAAATTCAACTCCGCGGTCTGACGAAACGACTCGAACAACAGAAGATCACGCTCGATCTTTCCGATTCCGCGAAGGAACTGATCGCGCGCGAAGGTTACGACCCGGTTTACGGAGCGCGTCCTCTCAAGCGCACCATCCAAAAGGAAATTCTCAATCCGCTTAGCATTGACATCCTTGAAGGCAAAGTCCGGGAAGGCCAGACTGTCCGTGTCAATGCAAAGGATGGCGCGCTCGCATTTAAGGCACGTTAAACCCATTCATGACGCCGCAAGCAGCAGTTGACGCACAGATTGAAAAATATCGCGCGATGAGAGGCGAGGAGCGATTGAAGCTGGCGCTCGATCTGCACGAGCTCTCGTGCGAAATCGCGCGCGACGGAATCCGCCATCAATATCCCAAGGCAAGCCCGGATGAAGTGGAGCGGCGCTTGCGGGAGCGGATCGCGCTGGCACACAGTTTGTGACAGAACAGGAGCTCGCCATTGACGCCATCCTGCGTCTGAATCGCGCTCGAATCGAGTATTTGCTCACTGGTTCGATGGCAAGCAACTACTGGCATTCCGCGGACGACACATCATCTCGACTTCGTTGTGAAATTTTCGGTCCAATCAATCCCGAGTTTGCTCCATGAGTTTCGGGACGATTTTTATCTCGATGAACCGGCCGTGCGAGCGCCTTGGCACCGCCGTATCAATTCAATGCGATCGATCGGCGGTCAGCTTTGAAAATTGATTTCTGGATGGTGCGCTCCGACCCGTTTCAGATTTCGATGTTTCAACGCCGTCTCAGCGTCAATTTTTTGGGCGAACGGGTCTGGATCGTCACAGCCGAAGACGTGATCTTGCACAAGCTTTATTGGGACTTGCTGACTCCTTCCGAGCGCCAGATTAGCGATGCCGCTGGTGTAGTTGCGGTTCAGTCGGACTCGCTCGATCGCACCTATATGCAACAATGGGCGAGTGAACTTGGGCTCAGCGAAAAATTAAGCAAGCTGTTGACGGGCGAGATAAAACCGAAAAGCGCGTAGTACGCGCTCATCCATGGCGCCGATTTTTCGTGCGTAATTGCAACGCGTTTTGTCAGGTGCGAATCTTTACGCAATGCTTTATCGGAAATCAGTTCTGGCGGTGTTGCTGGGGCTGATTTTTCTTTCGTTTTTTGGAACACTTTGCGCGAGCGCGGTAATGTTTCCGCAAAATTATGATTGGCGTTATCGCGTTATTTCCAACCTGCTCTCGCCGCGCGACAACCCTGCTCATTATTGGCTACCCGCTTGCGGAATGGCGCTCGCGGCGTTGTTCATGCTCCCGTTCGCCGGATATTTGCAACGTCACTTGGAAATATCCTCGCCACGAGTCGCAAGCGTAAGTTACGGGACTTTCGTTGCCGGAATTATCGCTCTGATATGTACATGTGTTGTTGTGCCACAGCACACTCATAGCATGTTCGGAGTTTGGCGGTTGCACGAATTTCTTGCCCGCTCGTCAGCGGCATTTCTCGCGCTGGGAATGATCTGTGCCTGCTGGTGTGCGTGGAAAGGCTGCGGCCAACGCGTGTTTGCGGCGCGATTGTTTTGGATGTGGTCCTGCGTAACGCTGTTGCCGCTTGTGGGAATTTTATTTAGTGAGTGCTTGTTGCTCCTTATGCGACTGAAACCGCCGTGGGCACTGCCAATTCGTAATGCGCTGCGACATTCGGTCTTCTGGCATTTAGGTTTCTGGGAATGGACAGGCGCGCTAGCGGTTTTCGTGTTTCTTTGCGCGTCAGTTTTTTTAACGCCGCCGCTACCGGTTCTCGAAGACAACGTCAGCGAAGGCCAGACCATCCATGTCAACGCAAAAGATGGCGCTTTGTCATTTCGAACGCAGTCGAAGAATCTTCTGTTTTGCTTTCCTGAACCATGCCTACGCTTTCTTTTTCGAATGAGGAATCTTACGAAATTGACTCGATCGCGTACTTAGATCGCGCACGCCGATGCTTGGATGAAGGCAGCCGAGAAGGTGTTTTTTATGCCGCGTTTGAATTGTGCTGCGGTACAGAGTCTCGCCTTCAGCAATATCTCGATCCGCGTAAGGACATCGCGCGGCATAGAAAACAAGGTTGGAAGATTATAGGTTCGTCATGTGAACTCGACAGACAGCTTGGTCTAGGTGACACGATTTACGAAGCCCGGCTTATAAACGCGAGTCGGAATTCCATTTTCGTCTACTACGGCCCGGACTTCTTGCGCGTATCGCGTTGAGGTCGTAATTCACTGTTGACGTATGTCGCCAGCAGGCGAAAAACGCAACTAGTTTGTCGAGTTATGACTCGTTCCCACGCCGACTCAAACGACTCGATCTCGGATTTTCTTGCCGATAGCTACGCTCTCGCCAACTCTGTGACGTCGTAGCCGAAATTTCAGGAAAAATAGTTGTCAAAACTCTGGGATTCGGGCATTGATTCCGTCTTTTGGTAACCGCGAGACCTAAAACCATGATTCAGTTCAATGGCCGCCAGTACGCCAGCGCGGAGGAGATGCCGGACAGCGTTAGGGCGGCCTATGATCGAGCCGTCGGCGAGACGCCTCTGCTTCATTCCGGGGCGCGATTGGCTGCAAAACTGAACGCGAAGATCATCCTGAACGGCACCGAGTTCAATAACCCCGGCGAAATGTCGGTGGACGATCGACGGATGTATCACGAAGCGCTTGCGGCCGTGTTCCCGGCAAGCATCGCGGTATCGATCAATGAGGCGTCGAAAATTAAGCCCAAGAAAGTGTGGCTGATCGTAGCCGTCGTCAGCAAATTTTGCCGGAGCTGTTTGTCTCTGGCACGGCTTCTTCGGCTAAAACGCTGAGCTTGTAGAAGCGCTCGCCGCGGCGAGCGCCTGCTCATTTTCGTTCACAGTTGACACAACCGCCGCTACAACTTTCCCGCGCCGTCACGCCACCGCCTGCCTGAACGCAGCCAAAAAAGTTTCCATCTCAGATTTCTTGCCGATGGTGAGGCGCATATGGTTTGGCAGCGCCGGAAATAATCGGCCGACGTGGACATTACGTTGTTTTAACGCCTGGATGAGCGGCACGACCGGGCGTTTACAGTCGAACATGATGAAGTTGGCCTGTGACGGAATTGTTTTGTAGCCCATTTTGTCGAGCTCGGACGTAGCGAAGCTTTTCGCTTCGCTGTTTAGGCGCTGACCGTTTGGAACCTGATCTGGATCGCCCAGGCTCGCGCTCGCTGCGGCCAGGGCCATGATATTTACGCTATCCCACATTTGAAACGGATGTATCCGCTTAATCGTTTCAGGTTGCGCGACGCAATAACCGCAGCGCAATCCAGCCATGCCGTAAATTTTTGAGAACGTCCGCGCGACAATGAGATTCGGATGATCCTTCACCAACGGGATCATGCTCTCGTAATCCGGGCTGTCGGCGTAATGAAAGTAAGCTTCGTCCACGAGGATCATCGTTTCGCGCGGAGCGTTTGCGATAAACTCACGCAGATCATTCTTCGGAGTAATGCTTGCCGTCGGATTGTTCGGGTTGCAGATGTAAATGAGGCCGCCTCTCGCTGTGCCGGACATTTTTGACAGATCGTGAGAAAAGCTGCTTGTTAGCGGAACTTTGACGACCTCGGCGCCATTGGCGTTCGCATATTCAAGAATTGCTTCGAATGTTGGATCGGCGGCAATGAGTTTGCCTTGAGTCGGTCCCGTGAAAGTTTCCGCGCACAGCTTCAGAATCTCGCTCGAGCCGTCACCGAGCACGACTTGCTCGCGATTCACGTTGTTGATCTTCGCGATCTTATCGATCAACACGTCATTCGCTTCGTCTGGGTAGCGGTTACACGTGCTGTGCGCGTTTTTCATCGCTTCGTGTGCTTTTGCTGACGGGCCGTACGGGTTTTCGTTCGCGCTCAACCGCACGCTGCCGGCAGTTCCAGTCGCGTGCTGAGGTTGTCTTGCGACTGAAATTGCCGGCCTAACGACAGCAGCCGCGGCGCCGGCAGCTAACAAGTGAGCAAATTTGCGTCGAGAAATTGAGATTGTGTTCATTGGATTTTGGAGACCTCCTCTCGTTTGAAGACTATAGTCGAACCGCAACAGAACACGAGACGGAAATCACGGACTCTGTTGCCGTGGAAGCCAGCGATACTGCTTACCTGACATGGCGTCCGCTCGCATTTGTTCAGGTCAAACGCGCATTTACATTTTCTCGTGGTCTTTGCGTTACTGAAGCAGCGGCGACGGCTGCGGCTGCGGGCTCAGCCTTTTCCGAAAGATTGGCGGCAGATAATCGAGCGCAACGCTCCGTTTTTCCAAAGGCTTTCTGTCAATGATCAAGTCGAGCTTCTGGGCCACATCCAGGTGTTCCTCGCTGAAAAATGCTTCGAAGGTTGTGGCGGGCTCCAACTCACCGATGAAATCGTTGTCACGATCGCAGCGCAGGCTTGCCTTCTTCTGCTGCATCGCAAGACCGACTATTTCCCGGGCCTTCTCACGATTCTTGTCTATCCCTCGACATATTTCCTGGAAGAGAAACGCCACGTTGAAGGCCCGGTGTGGGAGGAAGGAACGATGCATCGGCAAGGCGAGACGGGCCGCAGAATGGGATCGATGGTTCTCGCGTTGGATGCTGCCAAAGCTGGCGCGTTGGATTCTCTCGATGGCAAGAACCTCGTTCTGCATGAGTTTGCTCATCAGCTCGACTACGAGAACGGTGCGGTGGATGGGGCGCCAGCCTTCGCCTCGCGAGAGCAGCAATTGTCCTGGAGCGAAGTGATGAGAACGGAGTTTGCTTCCCTGCGCGCTGCCAATGAAACCGGGATACCGACGTTGCTCGATACATACGGAGCGATTAATCCAGCTGAGTTTTTCGCCGTGTTGATCGAGGCATTCTTTGAGCGGCCCTGCGCGCTCCGCGCTCAGCATCCCAAACTGTACGCCGAACTACGGCGCTATTTTCGTCAGGACCCGATCGAATACTCCGCCGAGCGGATGAAGGCTAATTGATCGGCACTAGCTTTTATCATTTCAACTTGCCGACGGTCCAACAAGTTCACAGAACTTTTTGAGATCAATGTTACCGCCGGAAACAATGGCAACGATTGGACCTTTACCGGCTTTTCCGGTCAACGCAGCGGCAACCGGCAAAGCGCCTGCGCCCTCGGAAATGATCCGCGCCTTTTCCGCCACCAATCTCATTGCTTTTTTCGTTTCCTCCAAAGTTACAACGATGTAGCCGTCCACGACCGGTTTCATCCGTTCCCACATGCGCGGGAACATGCTTTGGCCGCCAGCGCCATCTACGAACGACTGCGTGAAATTCTTGAACACTTGCGGAGATCCCTTTTCGAACGACAGCGCGGCGGGCGCGGCTGTCTCCGGTTCAACGCCCCAGACTTTTATCTCGGGATTGAGCGCCTTAATCGCGCTGCCCACACCTGTGATGAGTCCGCCTCCGCCGATGCTTGCGATGACAACTTTTGTATCAGGTGCGTCTTCAAGAATCTCAAGACCCATGGTCGCATGACCGGCGATGAAATTGTGATCATCGAACGGATGGACAAACGTTCCTTCCGCTCCTGGAAATGAACGATCATCGAGCGCTTTCCACGCGACATCGTACGAGACCGGGATGAGTTTCGCGCCGAGCGCGCGCATTCTGTCGATCTTTGACGCGGGCGCAGCCTCGATCACAACGACTGTACATGGCACGCCTGCTTGTCTCGCCGCGTAAGCCACGCCCTGGCCGGCATTTCCCGCGCTGATTGTCCAGACGCCCTGCTTGCGCTCGGACTCGCGCAACATTGCGACAGCGTTAGCCGCCCCGCGCAACTTGTATGCGTTGATCGGTTGCAGGTTCTCGAGCTTGAGCCGAATGTCGGGATAGTCCGGCCCAAGTTCGAGCCGGATCAGCGGTGTACGAACGATCGTTGTTCCGATTCTTTCGCGCGCTTCCCGGATTTCCGAGAGTTCGATCGGCCTGATAGGTGTGAGCACAGCGAACATTGTCGATCTTGTTCTAGCCCCTGAATGAATTCGCGCCAGCGATATTTAGAAGAAGCGGAATGATTGAACGCTCTGGAGCGTATGCCTGTCTCAGCATTCACCATGATCAAAATTACTGTTTCAGCTTTAGTTGCAGCCGCGATGCTCGTCGCGTCCAGTGCGTTCGCAGGGGATAAAGCGTGTTGTGCAAAAGGCGTGTCGAACACTGGGAACGCGGCATGCGTTGATTTGACAACGTTGAACCTCACGGCCGATCAAAAGGGCAAA
>DASXNN010000059.1:0-52032 GCA_036495045.1 Candidatus Udaeobacter sp. | reverse complement strand
GCAGGTAATTCCAATAGCCGAGCATGTTGTAAGCTTCGGCCAAGCCGGCATTGGCCAGCGCGAAGGATGGATCCTGGGCAATCGCGCGTTTGAAGTGCTCTACTGCCTTACTGAATCCGCCTTCGGTGAATTTGTTCAATTCATAGCGCCCTAACAAATAGCTGTCGTAAGCTTCGGTCGTCTCCGTCGGTTTCTTAACGAGGCGCTGTGTCTCTTCAACGTCAAGCCGAACTTTCAGCGCTTCGACCACACGCCGCGAAATATCGCTGCGGATATCGAGGATGTCGGTCATTTCCCGATCGTAATTGGCCGCCCACAAATGAAAGCCGTCTGTCACATTGACTAGCTGGGCGCTGATTCGAAGTTTGTTACCGGCTTTGCTGACGCTGCCTTCCAGAACGGTGCCCACGTTAAGTTGTCCACCAATCTTGCGAATGTCTTCGGTCTTGCCCTTGAAAACAAACGAGGAAGTGCGCGCCGGCACATGTAGTCCCCTTATCTGGCTCAGGGCGGTGCACAGATCTTCCGTAATGCCGTCGCTCAAGTATTCATTTTCCTCTATCCGGACTCATGTTGACGAACGGCAAGACCGCCACTGAGTGGGCGGCGGTTGGCGCTGCTGCGTTAACCGGGGGCGTCTGAGCTGCGGTCTTTAACTGTCGCCACCAGACAAGACCACCAATCACGGCGAGTGCGAACAAAAAGGTTGCAGCCCAGGCGAGCAAATTTTTTGGCCGTGCCCGAGCGGCAACAGTGCGCGTAGGTTGTTTCAATTGAACATCTTTCTCCCATGGCAGCACAACCCGATACAGGTCCATCGGCACGTGAATATTTTTCAATTCGGTGGGGGCCAATTTCTTGAGGCGAGCTTCGAGCGCGTTGTGAATTTGCCGCTCGACATCCATTGACACGCAAATCCCGCCCGCGCCGGCTACAGCCTGAATCCGGGACGCGATGTTCACTCCGTCGCCGTAAACATCGCCGCCGCGATGCACTACGTCGCCGATGTGAATTCCGACTCTCACGTCAATCCGCCGGTCGGCCGCGACGTCATGGTTACGTTTGGCCAGTGTGCGTTGAATCTCTATTGCGCACTGCGCGGCTTCGAGGGCGCTGTGGAATTCGACCAGAAATGCGTCGCCGATAGTTTTAATTTCGGTGCCGTTGAAGCGCGGGAAAAGCGAGCGGGCGATCTCCCGGTGCTCCTCGAGCAATTCCAGGGCCAGAGCTTGATCGCGCTGAGCCAGCGCGCTGTAGCCCACCATGTCTGTGAACATAATGGCGGCGAGTTGGCGGTGTTCGGGAGGCGCGTCAGGCATGGAACGGGTTAATCTGGAAACGAGCTATTTACGTGTGCAACAGTGCATATCGCAATCCTTGATCCCCGGCCGCGCTCAAAAAAAAGCAGGGCGCTCTTTGAGCTTGGGGTTGTCCCGTCGCAAATCTTGGCGTCGAATCTGTTAGGCGCCTCTGCTCTTCTACGACGTTGGCTTGAAGAGCGCGGCGTCGAGAATGGACCAAAGGTGGATGACCCAGCCCAGCAGCACAAACCAGAGGATTGCGGCCAGGCAAAACTGGACAATTGCCATTAACAACCGGCCTTGGAGCAATTGTCCCAAGCCGGGAATAAAGAAACTACAAAGCGCTGCAAGAACATTGCCCGCTGAGCCTTGTCCTGCCATGCATTTGATCTTATGAGCGTGTGGTTGATCGACAAGTTGATTTTGCGAACACGTTCGATTACGACCCGCACAAATTGACAACGAAAAAAACGGATGATAATTTTCGCGCGACTTTCCGCATAGGGTCCGCAAAGAGCAGGCCGCTATGCGGTAACCATAGAGATTTGCATACATTGCTAAACAGTCAGGTTTTAGTGCTCAATCGCTTGTGGCAGGCGGTCAACATCTGCTCAGCGCGCCGGGCCTTCGCGCTGGTCTATGCGGGCCATGCCCACGTCGTCTCGTCGGACGAAGCCAAGAATTTTTTGACGCATGATTTCGAAAGTTGGCGCGATTTTTCGGTAACTGCGCCAGAACACGAAATGGTCACGACCATTTCGTGGAAGATCCGAGTCCCGCGCGTGATTGTGCTGCTCTTTTTTGATCGTCTCCCGAAGAAGGAAGTGAAGTTTACGCGTCACAATGTTTTCGAGCGGGACAAAAACACGTGCCAGTATTGCGGCCGGATTTTCGAGCGAAATGAGCTCAATCTCGATCATGTCGTGCCGCGCGACAGAGGCGGAACGACGACATGGGAAAATGTGGTTTGCTCGTGCATCGAGTGCAACACACGCAAAGGCAACCGGCTTCCGCGGGAAGCGCACATGGGTTTGATTCGCAAGCCGAAGCGACCGAAGTGGCGCCCGTTCGTGCATGTCACGTTTTCTGCGCCGCAGCATGAAAGCTGGCGGCACTTTGTCGATCTTGCTTACTGGAACGTGGAGTTGAGCGACTAACGTCACACAGATCGTTAGAAAGTTACTGGAGTTACAATAGTTAAATGGAGAATCTTTCGTAACCTTGTAACGCTTGTAACTTTTAACGTTTTAACGCATCCAGAATCGGCTGCGGATAAACGCCGAGCCCGATGATCGCAAGAATCAGCGCGCTCATCGCAACGCGCGACAGCGCGCTGATTGGGATCTTGTCCATCTTGGCGGTAGATTGCCAATACATCGCGCGGACAACTTTGAGGTAATAATAAAAACCGCAGCCCACAGTGATTATACCTACGACGACAAGTGCTATCTGGCGCTGGGCAACGGCGGCGTAAAAGATGAAAAACTTTCCGAGGAATCCGGCTGTGAATGGCACGCCGGCGAGGGAGACCATCGCGATTAGCATAGCGAAAGCAAGAAATGGCGAGCGTTTTCCTAATCCATCGAAGTCCGAAATCCGGTCGCCAGTTCGCTGCGAGACGATCACCAGGACGGCAAAGCTCAAGAGCGTCATTAGTAAATAAGCTGAGAGATAAAAGATAACCGCGCGGCCGTCTAAGCACACTATGCCGATCAGCAAATAGCCCGCGTGTGCGATGCTCGAATACGCGAGCAGCCGTTTTAAGTTGCCTTGCGGCAGCGCAGCCAGGTTCCCGTAAATCAGAGTCAGGATTGCGATTAGAACGAGCAATCGGTGCGTTTCGGGAAGCATCAGAAATGGCCGCAACACACGTAGCAACACGACAAAACCAGCAGCTTTCGATCCGACCGAAAGATAGGCCGTAACCGGAGTCGGAGCTCCTTGATAAACATCAGGGACCCAGATTTGAAAAGGCACAGCCGCGATCTTGAAGCCCAACGCGACGAGAACCAGCACCATGCCGAACAGCGCCGCGGTCCGATCGATGGCGGAATTCGCCAATGCTTCGGTGATGCGCTGCAGATTTGTCTGGCCGGTTACTCCGAAAAGCCAGGTTATTCCATACACGAGAAACGCGGTGGAAAGAGCGCTCAGCACGAGATATTTCACTCCGGCTTCGAGCGTTGCCGGATTGTGTCGCGTGAAAGTGACGAGGACGTAAAAGGAAATCGTTACGAGCTCCAGCGAGATGAAGATGAAAATGAAGTCGATCGCGGACGCCATATACATAAGCCCGGCGCACGTGAAAATCGGGACTGCAAAAAATTCGCCGAGCGCCGACTGCACCTTTCTCGCCGCAACTGAGTCTTCGACGACCGGGGCGTAATCGATCATCATAATCAGCACAAGGATTGTGGTAAGCAGTGCGAATTGTTTAAAGAAAATCGACAACGAATCGGCTGTGTAGAAACTCCAGAACCCGGCTGTTTGATTGGTGGAGGAGCTTGGAGCAACGAAGAAGCTTGCCACAAGCACTGCCGTGAGACCAAGAATTCCAGCGAACGCCAAAAGACGCCTGTCGATCTTCGTAGCAAACGCCTCGAACATGAGAATGATCATGCCCAGGATCAGCACTGCGATCTCGAGTAATGGCGCGGTAATCACGTTTATTTGTTCACGCTGAGATAAGGACGAAACGCAGGCGTTATGATTCGGACAAAGGACTGCGGGAAAAATCCGTAGCAAAGCAGCGCGCCGACTAGGAATGCGACAGGTGCCCGCAGGATTGGACGAAGATCGATAAGATCCTTCCAGCGCTCCGCCAGCGTTCCCATAAATGTTTTACGATAGGCGCGGAGCATATAAACCGTCGAGATCACCACTCCCCAGAGTCCAAGGACGGTTGCAATTTGAAACAGATGAAACCGTTCCATTTCCCAGCCGTTTTTGAATGCCCCAAAGAAGATCATGATTTCGCCGGCAAAATTGGCGAACCCCGGAAGACCGATCACGGCGAATGTGCCCAGACCGAATGCAAGTCCGGCGAAGGGCATCACCTTTGCGAGACCACCGAGATCATCGAGCAACAATGTGCCGGTGCGCTTGCGTATTTCACCGGCAATAGCAAACAGCAGCGCGATCGAAAGGCCGTGAGCGAACATTAATGCAGTGGCGCCCGTCACGCCGAGGACGTTCGCGCTGGCGATTCCGAGAAAGATGTAGCCCATGTGCATGACACTCGAGTAACCAAGCATCCAATCGAGCCGCTTTTGCGCGATGGTGACCAGCCCAACGTAAATAATGTTTCCGAGTAACAACACGACGAGCAGGCTGGTCCAATGGCGCGCGCCATCGGGGAGCAGGGGAATAGCTAATCGGAGCAACCCATAGAGACCGAACTTTTTGAGCACTCCTGCGTGTAACATTGCCGCCGGCGCCGGCGCGGACGCATAAGCTTCCGGCGCCCAGGTGTGAAATGGAAATAGTGAGATAAGAATTCCAAAGCCAATAAGCAGCAGCAGGTAAATGTGGCGCTGCGCGTCGGGTGAAATCTGACCGGCTGCCGCTTTCAGTGCGCGAATGTCAAAGCTGCGTGATGCAACGGGAACGCTTTGGTAAAGCAGAATTAAACCAAGGAGCAAAATGAAACTGCCAATCGCGAGATAAATCGTGATCTTCCACGCCGCCGCGGTCTTATTCCCACTGCCCCAGATTCCGATTAACAAAAAGGTTGGGATGAGCGCGAGCTCATGAAATGCATAAAAGAAAAACAAATCGATGGAAGCAAATGCGCCGATCGCGCCACCGGAGATCAGCAAAAGACAGCCGTAGAACGCGTTTTCATACTTGTCGATCTTGCCAGTGAACCAAACCGCAGCCAGCGTGACGATCGTGGCGAGCAACACCATCACCATGCTCAAGCCGTCGAGTCCCGTCGTGAAACCCCAATGCCACTCGGACGATATGCTGAAGGATGTCACCTGCTGGAAATCTCCCTGCCATACGGGCAAGGAACCGAGGAGAAACAACGCGGTCGCAAGCGTTAACATCGCGGCGATCAACGCCGTTTTGCGGGCGGGCGCACCGGCCATGATCAGGATGGCCGCAGTAATCGGGCAAAAGATGATGAACAGAAGCATTAGTGGAAAACGGCGAAATAGATAACGGCAACGATCCCTAGTCCGAAAACAAACAGATAACCCTGCAGATTTCCCATCTGAATCAATCGCAGCAGCGCGCCGACTCCCCAAGTTCCGCCACCTGCGCCGTCCACACCGACGGTGTCGATGATCCATCGATCAAAGAAAGCGGAAATGCGCGCGAGCCGTTCCTGTGTCGAATTAATCAGCCAGCTGTAAAATTCGTTGAAGTAAAAGAGCCGTCGCAAAAGTACGATATCAAAAGGCTCGTTCACGCAGTTGCGGTAAAGTGCAACCGCAAACCCGCTGCCAAGGATCAGCACGGTAATCGCAAGCAGCGGAACAAAAAGCGTGACGTTCTTTTCCATCGGAAGGACAAGGAAATTTCGCGCAAAGAAGGCAAATCCGCCCAACGTCGCCAGGATCGCCAGCACGATTAACGGCCCAGTCATCACCACAGGCGATTCTTTGCTCTGGCGGACGATTTCGCTGCGGGGTTTCCCGAAAAATGCAACGACGAGCAAGCGGACAACGTAAAAAGCGGTCAGAAAAGCCGTGAACAATCCTAAAACAAAGATCGGTACGTTGCGTTCGTAGGCGAGCGCGAGAATTGCATCTTTGCTGAAAAATCCGCTGAACGGTGGACAACCGATCAATGCCAGCGCGCCAGCCGCGAAAGTCAAAAATGTGATCGGAAGCTTTCGTGAAAGCCCGCCCATTTTCCAAATATCTTGCTCGTGATGAAGCATGACGATGACAGAGCCAGCAGCGAGGAATAGGAGCGCCTTAAAAAATGCGTGAGTAAAAAGGTGAAACATGGCCGCTTCGTTTGAGGCGAGACCCACCGCCATCACCATATAGCCGAGTTGTGAAAGCGTGGAGTATGCCAGGATACGTTTGATGTCGTTTTGCTGCGTTGCGATCAATGCGGCAAGAACGGCGGTAATCGTCCCGATCCACGCAATGACGAGGAGCGCGGTCTGTGAAACTTGAATGATAAATCCAACCCGGACCAACATGTAAACGCCGGCTGCGACCATGGTAGCGGCATGGATCAATGCGGAAATCGGCGTCGGACCTTCCATCGCGTCCGGCAACCACACATGCAGCGGAAACTGAGCCGATTTTCCAACCGCGCCGCAGAAGATCAAAAGCGCGGCGATTGTCAGAAATGCCGGGTGAGTTGTTAAGATCGACAATCGCGACGTGATCTCGGCGAAAGTGACTGAACCCGTCGATGTCCAGACCATCAAAATACCAACCATGAATCCGAAATCGCCAATGCGCGTGGTGATGAATGCTTTCTTTGCTGCATTTGCCGCGGCATCGCGTTCAAACCAATGGCCAATCAGCACATACGAGGTAAAGCCGACTAGCTCCCAAAAAATGAAGAGCATCACGAAGTTGTTCGATAGAACGATGCCGAGCATTGCAAACATGAAGAGCGAAAGCGCCGCAAAATAACGGGATTTGCCCTCGTCATCTCGCATGTAACCAAGCGAATAGATATGAATCAATGCGCCGATCCCTGAGACTAGGACGAGCATTGTCTTGCTGAGATTATCCAACACGAACCCAAACGGCACTTTGAAAATGCCGCTTATCTCGATCCACGTCGATACTGGCGCTGAGATGTTGGATTGCATGAAGACCAACCAGCTGCAGATAAAGCTCCCGAGGACTGCTGCGACCGAAATGAAGCTGCTTAGCGCTTTGAATCGGAGCGTAAACAAAGTGATGACGATTGCCGAACCAAGCGGCAAGAGCAACACGTACCACGGAAGCATGGTCTTCACGTTGATCTAAAATTTTAAACTCGTGATATCCTTCACGTCTGTGGTTTGCCGCGTCCGGTAGAGCGCGACCAAGATTGCCAGCCCCACGGCCACCTCGGCTGCCGCGACTGTGATGACGAAAAAGACGAAGACCTGCGAGTTGTAATCGGGCAGGCCACTAGGTTGCAAGTGAAACCTGGAGAAAGCGACGAGCGATAAATTTGCCGCGTTCAACATCAACTCCAGCGACATGAGGATGATGATGAGATTGCGCCGCAGCATCACGCCAGCGAAGCCGATCGTGAAAAGAATGCCGCTTACGATGAGATAATCGCCGAGCGTTACCATGCTATCGAGGCTCGCGTTTGCTCAAAAGCACCACGCCGATCGTCGCGACAAGGACGAGCACGCCGATGATTTGAAATGGCAGATTGTAACTTCCGAAAAGCAACAGCCCGACGTTGCGGACATCATCGAATGTCGATCTTGCCAATGGGGGAAAAGCTTGCTGGGCAGATTTTAGATTGTGGATGACATAAAGAATTTGTGCGAGCAGGACCATCGCGACAGTGACTCCGCCGATCAAGGCGAGCCAACTAATTTGGCGCCCTTCTTGGGCGCGAAGATCAAGCAGCATGATGATGAAAAGGAAAAGAACCATGACTGCGCCGGCATAAACGAGCACTTGAATGATGCCGATGAAATAGGCATCGAGCGACATGAAGAGCGCGGCGAGACCAAGAAAAGAGACCACGAGGCTCAGTGCGCTGGCCACGGGGTTGCGATTGGCGACCACGGCGACGCCGAAGACGAGCATGAGCAGCGCAAAGGTCCAAAATAAGAGCGGCGACATTATCGATTGCGGACAGTGGATTGCGGATTGCGGATTGCACATCGAATCCCACACTCCGGACACGCGATCATCCTGCATGACGTGAAGGACCTATTTCTTTTCATTCCATTTCAAAACGACACCGTGCATCACGCCGCCAATCTCGAGGAGTTTCTCCTTGTGATGCACCATCTCAGCCCGCGTGAATCCGGTGATGGCGTAATCTTTGCGAAGAAAAATGGCCTGTTCGGGACAGACCTCCTCGCACATGCCGCAGAAGATGCAGCGGATCATGTCGATATCGAATTGTTCGGGATATTTTTCGACTTTGGCGAACCGGTCCGTTGAAGGAATTTCGCCCGGGATAATTTTAATCGCACGCGGCGGACAGATGAACTCGCATAACTGACAAGCAACGCAGCGGACACGACCGTCCGAATCGCGTACGAGCGCGGGTGCGCCGCGATAATGGTCTGGCAGGCTGCTGTCCCATTTTTCCTCTGGGTATTGCATCGTGACCTTGGTGTGCCCGAGCAGCATGTTCTTGAAATGCTTTAGCGTGATGGCGAGCCCGGCGACAATCGCCGGCAAGTACATTCGTTCGCGCCAGTTCAGCTTCGGGCGTGTAACAGTGACGGCCATTCTAATCCTCCTCTACCTCTTCCACTTCGTTTGCTCTCTTGCCGTATACGACTGACTCCTCAGCGATCCTACGACCCAACTGGTCGAATGTTCTTTTGGTTAACGATTGAATTAGATCTTGTGACCAGCTCGCGAATTCTAATGCTCGCTGATAAACAGTCAGCTTCTCGTGATGGAATAGCATAGAAGGAAAGATTAAAGGGAGAGGAAGAGGAAGATTAGGATGGAAAATGAGCGACAATCCCGGCGGCGATGAAGATATTCACGAGCGCGATCTCAAAGAAGAACAACCAGCCGAGCCGCATAAGTTGATCGTAACGGAAGCGCGGCAGAGTAAAACGCACCCAAATGAAAAAAAACAGGAGCACCGTCACTTTCGCGAAAAAGATGGCGATATTGAACAAGCCGCCTACCACGCCGCGCCAGCCCGGAGCACTTCCATCGACAAGTGCCCAGTGAAACCCACCGTGCCATGACGGAAGTGGCAGATGCCATCCACCGAAAAATAAAGTTACGATGACAGCCGATCCGGTGATCATGGCCGCGTATTCGCCGAGAAAAAAAAGCGCGAACTTCATCGACGAATATTCGGTGTGATAACCGCCCGCCAGTTCCTGCTCGGCCTCCGGTAGATCGAATGGCAAACGGTTGGTTTCAGCGAAAATCGCGATTGCGAAAACAACGAATGAAATGATCATCGGGACCGCGAGCAGCCATTTCCACGGGTTCAGCCAATCGCCGACGAATGGCGCGATCATCCACCCATGCTCGATCTGATAGCGCACGACACTGGTCAATCGCAAATTTCCGACGAGCAAGAAAATTGGGATCACGGCGAGTCCAAGCGACAACTCGTAGGAGATCATTTGCGAACTTGAACGGACACCGCCCAGAAACGGATATTTGGAATTGGATGCCCAACCGGCGAGGACGATGCCGTAAACGCCCAATGAGGCGACAGCGAAAACAAACAAGATCCCGACGTTGATATCTGCGATCACCATTGGGACACCAAAAAGTGTGCTGCCGAATGGAACAACCGCGATAGTGATAATCGCCGGCATCATCGCGAGACACGGCGCGAGCCAGTAATAAAACGTGTTTACGTTGGCCGGAGTGAAATCCTCTTTCAGTAACAATTTGAACATGTCGGCGATCGGTTGGAAGAGCCCGGCCGGACCCACGCGGTTCGGTCCGCGCCGATCCTGAATGAATGCGCTGAGCCGGCGTTCCGCATAAACGCTGTAGGAAACCATCGGCAGAATCACCAGAAAAAGGATCGCGGCGATTTTGAGGAGCGAGGTGGTAATCAGAAAATAATCCATGTCGATCTTTCAACGGCCTGGCGGTCTTTGAGATTCGGCTTTCTCGATGGCTGCCGCCGCCACGTCAATGGGGGGAGGAGGAGATTCATCCGCTTCCATTACTGGAATGCCGAGATCGCCGATTTTGCTCAGACTTAATCCGGCGAGTTGCGGAACGCCTTGAGCCATTTGCCGAAAAACATCTTCGATCGAGTAAATGCTGTTTTGTCCGGTACATGCCTGGATCAAGTCACGTAAGATTTGCCAGTCATCTCGCGCCTCGCCGGGTCCACGCACGGCGCGGTTCAATCGCTGCAAACGGCCTTCGCCATTGATCATCGAGCCTCGTTTTTCGGCAAAGGCAAACGACGGAAGGACAACGGTAGCATTTTCTGTCGCATCGTTTGACAAGATATCCATCACAATAAATGTCGACAGCCGTGAAAGTCGTTCGGTCGAAATCCCCAACCGCATCGGGTTTTCGCCAAGCGTGATTAGCGCTTTCACAGTTCCAGATTTCACGGCGTCGGCGATTGCTGACAATTTCGCGCCTGGTTCCGCAGCGACTCCGAGCAAGCGGGCGCCATTTGTGTTTGGGTTCCGGTCTTCGCTCAGAAGAATGTCGTCGCCGGGTCCAGTCCGCGGCACGATGTCAATCAACTGAACGGCGAGTGTTTCGGCGAGTTGCAGCGTCAGCCAAAGTTCTTCGTTGGTCATCCGGCCTGACGCGATGACAGCGATCTCCGACCCCGAAAACTGTTTCACCCGATGCGCGGCCTGCGCAATAGCCGTCGGCCACGTGGTGCCGACGAGTTTTTTCCCCAACAGGATTTGTGGTTCGAGCAATCGGCGCTCCGATTGCACGTAATCGAAGTTGAGCCGGCCGTAGTCGCACATCCAAGAGGAGTTAACCGCGTCATTTTCGCGCGGCGTCTGCCGGTAGATGACATCTTCGCGTGTGCCGATGATTGTGTTGCAACCGGTCGCACAACTACTGCAGATACTTTTCGTTTCCTTTAAAAACCAGACGCGCATCTTGAATCGAAAATCAGTCGAAGTCAGCGCGCCGACGGGACAGATGTCGACAGTGTTCAAGGAATAATTGTTCTCCAGACGCTTCCCCGGATGCGCGGTCAACACCGTATGACTGCCGCGATCGACGAAACCGAGGACGTCGTCCTTGGCGATCTCCTGACAAAACCTAATGCAGCGCGAGCAAAGAATGCAGCGCTCATCATCGAGCGTGACGCGTGGCCCAAGGACGACGTTTTTTGGCTTCTTCACTTTATGTTCGAGAAAACGCGACGCACTTGCGCCGTACTCAACGCTAAACTCCTGCAGGCGGCATTCGCCCGCTTGATCGCAAATCGGACAATCAAGGGGGTGATTAATGAGGAGGAATTCCATCACACCGTGCTGGCATTCCTTCACCAATGGAGAATTTGTGCGCACACCCATTCCTTCAGCGACATCTTGCGCGCACGAAATTTGTGGACGCGGTATCCAGTTGATCACCGGTTTGCCGTCTGGCCCCAATTCGGGTTTACGATCGGGGCCCATTTTCGGAATTCCCATCTCGATCAAACACATCCGGCAATTCCCCGGCGAACTGAGTTTCTTGTGATAACAATAACGTGGCACGTAACTGCCGGCCTGCTCGCATGCCTCGATGACCCGCGTGCCTTTCGGAAACTGATGCCAGACGCCGTCAATCTGGACGTTGAGCATTTGCGGCGAAGATTCTTTGAGCATCAGTCAATCTGGAAACCAGGAAGCCAGGAAAGTTAAAGGTTTACGTCTTCGCCTTCGAGTTTGGGTTGGTATTGACGTCCAACGCGTTTTACGGTCAAGCGTGAGCTTGCGAAATTTAGCAATAAGGCGTCAGCGAGATCAGCCGCCCTTAAGTAGGAACTTGCGATTGCGTAGTGAATGTTTTCGAATGCGCTGATTGCTTTGAGCTCAACGATAACCTTTCTTTCAACGACCAAGTCAAGACGGTGTTTACCAATAAGATGCTCGCGATAAAAAATAGCTAACAATTTCTGCCGCTCGAAGGGTATTCGCGCGTTTCTAAGCTCGATTGCTAAAGCTTCTTCATACATTATTTCCAGAAAGCCGGGACCGAGTTCTTTGTGAACATGAATTCCCGCCGCGATGATGCGACCTGTTAGTTCAGTATTTCCTAATTTTATTCCTGGTTTCCTGGTTTCCAGATTCATTTCAAATCGTTCCGGCCGTTCCGGCTTTTTCCCAACCAGGATCGTGCGCCATTGGCGTGATCGGAATCTGCTCCTCTTCGATCAATTCTTCCGTCGTGTATTCCGGTGGAAGCGGCGGCGGGACTGGTTTTGTTGCGCGGTCCGCGAATTCATCGGGAAATTTTTGGACGAAACTCTGTGTAGGCCAGGCGCAAGCTTCGCCGAAGGCGCAGATCGTACGGCCAGCGATGTTATCGCCGATTGTCTTCAAAGTTTTCGGATCTTCAGTCACGCCCCCGCCGCGCAACATCCGATCGGTGATTTTTTGCATCCAAAGCGAACCTTCCCGGCATGGCGTGCACTGACCACAGCTTTCGTGCGCATAAAACTCGTTTATGTTGTTGAGCGTCCACACCATATCGCGCGAGTCATCCAGCACGATGATCCCGCCAGATCCCGCCATGGAACCAGCTGCAGCCAGCGAATCAAAATCCATCGGGATTTCGTCGATCGACATCTCCCGCTCCACTGTCGATCCATCGGGTTGTTTTTGCGTGAGCTTGAACCGTTCATTCGCTCGTAAAACTTTGGCAGAGCTGCCGCCTGGAATGATCGCCTTCAGTTTTCGCCCGGCTTTCAAGCCGCCCGCCATTTCGTAGATCAATTGACCCATCGTGACCGCGCCCACCTCAATTTCGAAGTAACTAGGCCGCCGCACGTCGCCGCTAACGCAGAGAATTCGTGTGCCAGTGTTGTTTGGTCGTCCTAGTCGCGCGTAGCTGGCGCCTCCCATGGCAATGATGTGCTTCACGTGGCAGAGCGTCTCGACATTGTTCACGATCGTTGGGCACATGTAGAGACCGAGCACCGCCGGGAAATACGGAGGCTTGATCCGCGGATAACCGCGCTTGCCTTCGAGCGATTCAATCAAGCCGGTTTCTTCTCCGCAAATGTAAGCGCCCGCGCCACGATGAATGTAAACTTCCACATCAAACCCTGTGCCGAGGATATTCTTTCCCAAAAAGTTGTGTTCCTGCGCTTCTTCGATGGCACGTTCGAGGATCTTCGCGCCTTCCGGGAATTCGCCTCTGATATAGATGTAGGCCGTGCGAGCGTTGAGCGCGAAACACGAGATCAGAATCCCTTCAAGCAATTGGTGTGGATCTTCGTGGATTATGTAGCGGTCCTTGAACGTGCCCGGCTCCGATTCATCCGCGTTGCAGATCAAATAGACCGGCTTCTTCTCATCGGGCTTGATGAAGCTCCATTTTACACCGCACGGAAATCCGGCCCCGCCACGGCCGCGTAGGCCGGAGGTTTTGACCTCATTGACGATTTGTTCGCGCGACATGGTGACGGCCTTCTGTAACTGTTGGTAACCGCCGTCGCGCAGGTAAGTGTCGATGTCGATCTTCCAATCGTCGCGTCCGATGTTTTTGAAAACCAGCCGGTGCTCAAGGGGGTGGGGAGGCCGCAATTGCGGATTGCGGATTGCGGATTGCAGATCTGAAAGAATGTTTGCCGCGTGTTCCGGCAAAACATTTTGGTACAACTCTCCGCCGATCATGCAAACCGGCGCAGTGCCGCAACTTGCCAGACATTCGACAAACTCAATGCTGTAATTTCCATCGGCACTAACCAAAATGGGATTGTGCATTCCGTCGCTGCGGCGCCGGCGATCAATTCCGGTCGCCGCGCACAAATTTTCCATCAACCGATAACTGCCCGCCATCGCGCAGCTAAGTGTGCGGCAAACGCGAATATGCGTTTTGCCCGCGCGCTCCCGGCGAAACATCGGATAAAAGGTGACCAACTCGAGAATGTTGATCGGCTGCAAATTGAGCTTTGTCGCGATCCATTGTACGCCCTCATCGCTGATGAATCCGAAGTGTTCCTGCCACAAATGCAGCAGCGGCATAGCCGCGCTTCGTTTGCGATTCGGCGGATAATGGCCGATCGCCTCGTCCATTTTCCGCTCCAACTCGCCGGGAACGCGTGTGCTCGTCGGGTCCACGGAAGCGGCGGATCAATTGGACAGAGTGCTGTCCTTTGACTGCACTTTGTCGTCTTTAAAGACGATCGTCACCGAGTCTTTACCCTGACGGTAAACGTATGTCGTCTTTTTCATGATAATGAAATCCTCGTTGTTGATGGAAGTGGGGGGGCCAAGGATCGATTCAACCTGTTTTTTCGACATTCCCTCAGCCACTTCATCGACATTCGCTTTGGTAATGCGCTTGCCGCCACAGGAGACGCAGAGCACGACAAGAAGCACGAGTAAGACTCGAGAGGTTCGCTGCATGATCGACATATTCATCTGTCGCATTCCCCCATCACGAAGTCCAGACTGCCCAGTACCGCAGGCACATCGCTCACCATGCAACCGGGTAGAAGCTCAGGCAGGATGCTAAGATTGACAAACGATGGTGCGCGAATTTTCAGCCGGTGCGGCACGCCGCCACCCTTGCTGTTGATATAGAAGCCGAGTTCACCCTTCGGATTTTCTGCCCCGAAATAAATTTCGCCCGCCGGCGCCTTCAATCCTTCGGTCACGACGATAAAATGATGGATCAATTCTTCCATCTTCGTCATGACACGCGATTTGGGAGGCGTCATGTTTTTCCAGTCCGCGACATTGATTGGTCCGCTCGGAAGTTTATCGATCACCTGGCGCAAAATCCGCACGCTTTGCCGCATCTCCTCAATGCGCACCAGATAGCGATCGTAGCAATCGCCCGCGCTGCCAATCACGACATCGAAATCGTAGTCATCGTAATCGAGATAGGGATGCTTGCGCCGCAAATCGTGTTCGATCCCGCTCCCGCGCAAGTTTGGCCCGGAAAGGGCATAAGCCATAGCGCGATCTTTCGAAATGATGCCGATGCCTTTTGTTCGATCGACAAAGATACGATTGCGCGTAAGGAGTTTATCGCATTCGTCGAGGCTTGGAATGAATCCATCGAGAAAGTTTTTTAGCTGTGGAATAAAGCCTTCAGGAAGATCGCGAATTTGTCCGCCCACTCGAGTATAAGACGTAGTAAAGCGTGCCCCGGTTAGCAGTTCGAAAAGATTATAAAGTTTTTCCCGCTCGGCGAACGTGTAGAGAAACACGGTTATCGCGCCGAGGTCGAGAGCCATCGCGCCGATGCCCATCAAATGCGACGAGATCCGGGATGTCTCACAGCAAATCGTGCGAATGGCTTTGCCGCGCGGCGGCACCTCCCAACCCATCAGCTTTTCCACGGCAAGCGCGTAAGCCACATTGTTTGAGAGTGGCGCCAGATAATCGAGCCGGTCAGTGTAAGGCACGAACTGGTTGTATTGCATGTTCTCGGCGATCTTTTCATCGCCGCGATGCAAAAAGCCGATGTCCGGCGTAGCTTTGGTAATGATTTCGCCGTCCAGTTCGAGCACGAGCCGCAACACGCCGTGCGTGGCCGGATGCGACGGCCCCATGTTAAGCACCATCTTCTCGCCAATGTCGGCATCGGATTGATGCAATGCCGCGTCTGCGGCGACGACTCGCGTTACCGAGTCAGGTGATTCAATCTCACGTGTCGTGAAAGCCATAAGATCGATAAGTGTAGCTACGCTCCCGGCACCCGATGGTGGCGCAAGCTCAATTTCGCTGCCCGAAAATTTCGTCATCGCGCTTCTGAACGAACGCGATTAACTAAATCTCATGGCTAAAAAAATCGCGCTGCTTTTTGCCGGGCAAGGTGCGCAAAGCGTCGGGATGGGTCGCGATCTAGTGGAACAATTTCCTGTCGCAGCCGATTTGTTTCGAAAGGCGGATGAGATTCTCGAGCGGAAGTTGAGCGAGATTGCGTGGCGTGGACCTATGGAAGAGTTGACGAAGACTTCAAATTGTCAGCCGGCGCTCTATGTTCATGGACTTGCTTGTCTGGCCGCATTACGCGAGCAAACGGGCGATTTCCCCATCACGGGGGCAGCCGGCTTGTCGTTAGGGGAAATGACTGCGCACGCAGCGGCTGGCACGTTTGATTTCGCAATGGGATTAAAACTCGTGCAGCGACGTGGCGAATTGATGGACGAAGCCTGCGCCGTCACCTCAGGCGCAATGGCGGCGATGATTGGGGCAGATGAAAATGCCGTGCGCGCACTGGCCGCAGATGCCGATGTCGATGTTGCGAACATCAACGCACCCGGCCAGATCGTGATCTCTGGTGAGCGCGCCAAAGTTGAGGTCGCGATTGGGATGGCAAAAGAGCACGGAATTCGCCGGGCGACCTTGCTCAATGTCGCGGGGGCATATCATTCGCGCCTGATGGAGACTGCTTACCGAAAACTTGGCCGGGCACTTGTCGGTCTATCGATAAAGACACCGCGCTTCGCTGTGGTCAGCAATGTTACCGGACGGGAAGTGAAAACGGCGGATGAAATTCGTGGAACATTGCAAGACCAGGTCGTCGGCACGGTCCGCTGGCTGGATTGCGTGGAGCGGCTTGCGGCGCTTGGATGCGATTTCTTCATTGAGCTGGGGCCCGGCGGTGTACTGGCTCGTTTGTTGCAACGCACACGAAAGGACGCGGATGTCATTTCGGTGGGTAATGCGGAATCGGTGCGGAAATGTGCCGGAAGAATTGTTGGGCCGAATTAGCCGGGTTAGGGTCTCAACTCGAAGTGGTGCCGGAATCTACAGGGTCGACAAGCGGTCTTGCATTCTCGCAAGGGAGGTCGCTTACGCGACGCGGTGCCGATTACTTCGGGATGTCCGGAGACGCGGAATTCATCGTGGCAGTGAATTTTCTCGCGCTCATGATCGTGTTCAGACTCCTGAATATGATGAGCTACCGCTTCGACAGCGACGAGTCGCAACACATGCATGTGATCTGGGCGTGGGCGCGCGGCTTTGTTCAATACCGCGATGTCTTCGATAATCACATGCCGCTGTTCCAGATAATGTTCGCACCGATTTTCGGACTGATTGGCGACCGGCCCACTATTCTTTACTGGATGCGATTCATCTTGTTGCCGATGTACTTTGTAACGGCGTGGTGCACGTACCGAATCGGGGAATTGGTTTTTTCGCGGCGCGCTGGCGTGTGGGCAGTCATTCTGGTCGGCCTTTATACCAAGTATCATTTTACTTCGTTGGAATTTCGGACTGATAACCTTTGGGCGCCGCTCTGGCTTCTGTGCGTTACAGTGCTGATTAGCGGTGCTCTAACAGTACCTCGCGCGCTGGTTGCCGGGCTGTTGCTCGGATTCTGTTTCGGTACCTCGATGAAGTCGATCCTATTGTTGGTGTCGCTCCCGGTCGGTGCATCGATTGCCTTGCTCATGGTTGGAAGAAAAAAACTCGGTCAATCATGGCCGCATCTCGCGCGTTGTGCCGCGGCCTTTCTTGCTGCGGCCGCGCTGGTTCCTGGCGCGATCGCGCTGGCGTTCGCGCTCGCCGGCGTGTGGCGCGATTTCCGTTATTGCAATTTCGAGCACAACATTTTGCCGCATCTCAATTCCGGAAATCATCCGGTTTGGTGGATTATCGTTTTCCCAGTCGCTTTCCCCTTCGTGGTATATGCGGCGCGGCTTATAGTTCGCGCGGCTCCTGCGCCGCCCGTGGCATTTCGGCGCGCTTTTGTCTTTCTTATCTGCGGCTTTTATGTGCCGGCTCTATGGAGTTTTTGGAACCTGCGCACGCGTCAGGATTACCTTCCCTATTATCCGCTCGCATTTGTTCTGTTCAGCGGAGCTTTGCTTGCTGTTTCGCGCTCGGTGGCGAAATATGATCTGCGCATCACGCGATCTCTGCGACGTATTCCTTTGCCGGCGTTTATTGCTCTGTTCGAATTTTTTATAGCGATGGCTACGCATCCATTTTGGATCGACGGCGCTCGAATTGAGACAAATCTGCTCCGCGGCATTTTGAAATTGACCGATCCCGGCGATTATGTTCTCGATTGCAAAGGCGAAACCATTTTTCGGCAGCGTTGCTTCCGTCCGGTGACGGAATCGATCACGTTGGAGCGGCTCATGCGCGGCCTCATGGCCGATAACGCGGCCGAAGAGTGTGTTGCAACCCATACCTGCGTCGCAGCGATGATGGGGCGAATGCCCGTTCGCGCGAGAGCTTTTGTCTGGGAAAATTATCTTCCTGTGGGTGATAACCTGCTCGTGGCAGGCAGGTTTCTTGAACCTTCCTCGACCGACAGCACGCGGATGGACTTCGATGTTGTAATCCCGGCACCTTACAAAATAATAGCCCGGGATGATGTTCCGGTAAGAGGAACGCTCGACGGGATACCATATGACGGTGCGCGGTTTCTCGCGCCGGGGAAACATACTTTCATGCAAACATCGCCTGGAGCGACGTTGGTTCTGCTCTGGGCCCAAGCCGTAGATCGGAATTTTATCCCTCTCAAATTCTACCGCCCAGCCATAAAAGGATAAAGGTTCTCTCATTGCCTTTGCCTGGGTTTCTGCTACAAGACTTACCGTGTTAGCTCCCGCGTTTGCTCCGCGCTCCCGCTTGATGATGTTCGCGGGGCATCCGGACGACGAATCACTAGCCTGCAGCATCGTTTTGCAGCAAGCAGTTCGCGCAGGCGCAGCTATTCGTATCGTTTATGCAACGGACGGCGAGGATAATCCATGGCCGCAGCGGGTGCTTGATCGCAAGTGGCGCTTGGATGCGAGCGACCGCAAACGCTGGGGAAAATTGCGGCGCGCGGAAGCGTGCGCGGCATTACGCGTTCTCGGAGTGAACCCATCGGCCACGTGTTTCTTGGCCTTGCCCGATCAGAAATTGACCACGTTGTTGATGCATGATTGTCGATCCGTCCTCGAGCGCTTTGCGGATATCCTTACTGACTGGGCACCGACAGACGTTCTTGTCCCGTCGATTTCTGACACCCATCCCGATCATAGCGCGTTGGCTGTGATGATTCGGCTCGTCTTGAACGAATCTTTTTCGCAAGAAACAGTCATGTCCATCTGGAGTTATGCTGTCCATGGCAGGAGTCCCGCATTTTTCGGTCGCGCCCAGATAATCCGACAATCAGAAATTGAAGCGGCAACCAAGCTTCGGGCGATCGGTTGCCACGAAACGCAGCTCAAATTATCGAGAAAACGATTTCTCGGGTACGCCGCTCGACCCGAGCGCCTGGTCAAGCTTAAAGCGTCGGATGAAGCGATCGCCGATGGCTCGATTGCTTCGATTTTGAGGCGACCCTATTCGCTGCGCATGGAGCTGCGGATTTCTGTGACAGCGATGCGCGTCCCGGAGCCGGCGCTTTTTGTGTTGGGACATGATGAAGCCGGCGGATTGCGTTGCCTGACGATGCGAGTGCCTGCCCGCTCTTCGCGTGCCGAAATGTTAGATTCCGGCACTCTCAAGCCCGTGGCCGTGGCGCATTACCGAGGCAACGCTTTCACAGGCGAACTCGCGATTCCAGTCAACATCTTTTCACCTGCGCATGCCCTTTTTGTTAAACTGGAACGACGCTCATGGTTCTTTGACGAAGCGGGCTGGCTCGAAGTTCCGTCAGCCCGTTCCGAGCAGACGGTTGCGCCACGGCGTGATGTGATAAAGGCGCGTCGGCTTGCCATTCGTTAGGTAGTGCTATCGGCGCCTTGCTGCCGGGCTGGGTCCTGATTTGTTTGGAAGGCGTCTGTGGCGTTGGCGATGACACAACATCGACAATCGAATATCGCTGCTGTAATCTCTGCGTATGACCCTTCAGGAGCGGGTGGATTCAGACTTGAAAGACGCGATGCGCGTCAAAGACACGAGGAAACTCGGGGTTTTGCGCATGCTCAAGTCGGCGTTGAAATACGCCACAATTGCAAAATCCGGAGCGGAAGCCCAACTCAGCGAAGCAGAAGCCACACAAGTTTTGCGCAAGCAGGCAAAACAGCGCGAGGATTCGATTGAGAGTTTCGAGAAAGGCGGTCGTTCCGAGCTTGCAGCGAAGGAGAAGGAGGAATTGTCGATCTTGAATACCTACCTGCCGCAAGCGATGAATTCCGACGAACTGGCCAAGGCTGTGCGCGAGACAATTGCGGAGATTGGCGCCACGTCCAAGGCACAGATGGGAGGTGTCATGAAAGCATTACAAGCAAAAGTGGCCGGCCGCGCCGATGGCAAAACGCTGAGCCAAGAAGTGTCGCGGCAACTGTCGTGACGGGTTACAAGGTTAAAACGTTAAATAGCTACTGGTTTCCCCTTCCGCCTTTTCAACGTTGTAACTCTTTTAACTCTTTTAACGTTTAGGAGATGCTCACGGCTATTATCGTCGCGGCGGGAAGGAGCCGGCGCATGGGCTTTGACAAATTGTTCGCGATAATCGCGGGTAGGCCGGTCATTGCGCACGCGATCAATGCGTTCGAGCAGGCCAATTCTGTCGCCGAGATCATTGTCGTTGCCGGTGAAGACCGACATGATGAAATCCGAAAGCTGAGCCGCAATGAAAGTTTTAAAAAAGTGCGGTCAATTATCACTGGCGGCGAGCGACGACAAGATTCCGTGCGGGCTGGTTTGGAGAATCTCAGCCGTGATGCTCGTTATGTCGCGATCCACGATGCCGCGCGTCCGCTCGTCAGGCCGGAGCAAATCGTGCGTGTCTTTGAGCGGTGCCGGGTGCATGGGGCCGCGGCCCTGGCCGAGCCGATTAGCGATACACTCAAACGCGCCGATATCGACCGTATGGTCACCGCTTCAGTTGATCGACATCAACTTTACGCGATGCAAACGCCGCAGATTTTCGAGCGGGCGATGATCGAAGCGGCTTATCGTGCCGTACCTGCAAACGGAGTTTCAGTGACAGATGAAGTCTCCGCGCTCGAGCGCCTCGGTGGCAAAGTTTTCCTTGTTCCGGCCGAGGATTTTAATTTCAAAATCACCTACCGCCAAGATTTAGCGCTGGCTGAATTTGTTCTGAAACAACGAATGCATTAAGCAAGCATCGGATCGACCGGAACGAGCGGCCGAATGAGTTTGGCTATGGCGGGAACATCTTTGGGCTTAAAGGGACGACCGTGTCGTTTAATTTTTGCCGTTTCCAGTTCGGTGACATGCAGAACGTGACCGTTTTTCCAAACCCAAGCCTTGGGATTGTAGGGACCGACACGGCGCGGATCGGTCCAGGTATGGATCGACAATAAATTTGGAGTCAGGACCGCGGTGATGTGCATTGGGCCGCTGTCGACGCTCACAACAAAGCGAGCGGCGCGAATGAGCCAGATCAGTTGAAGGAGCGAAGTCTGGTTGTTCAACTCGATGCAATTTTCAGCGGGCTCGATCTTGCGCTGCGATTGTCCGACAATGACCACGCGTGTGGGCAAAAGCGCGCTGCAAAATTCTTCGATCACAGCATTCGAAAGCGATTTGCCTGCGCCGCGGGCAAAAGGGTGTAGAAGGATAAACGGCGGGTAGTCGTCGAAACGCGGAAGCGGATCGCCCGTTGGGATTGGGCAACGAAGGGAGTCGCCGATCGTGGCGCCCGCGCATTCGGCCAGCTTTATATAACGTTCGACCGCATGCGCGCGGCGATCAACCTTGGCAACGCGATCGTAAAACCAGCGCGAGCCTTCGCGCGAATCGCTCATTCCATAAATTTCTCTCGCGCCGCTGATTTTTGCAATCAGCGCACTACGTAAGAGTCCTTGGAAATCGAGCGCGAGATCGGGCCGGAGCAGTTTCGTTGTCTTCCACCACCGGGACAATTTGCCTGCCGCACCGAGGCCGCGAAATTCGCGACGGGGAAAAACGTGAACGTGATTGACATCCGAATTACCGCGGAGGAGTGGCGCGAATTCCGGATTGATCACCCATGTGATCTCAGCATGGGGATGTGCATCACGCAGCAATGCCACCGCTGGAAGGGTGTGGACGACGTCACCGAGCGAACTCGGTTTGATGATCAAAATTGAGTTCAGATTGCCAGAAGTAATCAGCGCCCAAGCGCAAGTCGCTCGGCGAGCAGCTGCGGCAGGCCGGCTTTGATGATCTTCTTTTGCGCGGTCGCCAGATCATATTTCACCCGCAGTTGTTCGACAATGTGGTTATCGATGTCGTAAATGCAGTAGGCCGCGCGCCAATCTCCATCGCGTGGCTGTCCGACGCTGCCTGTGTTAATGAAATATTTCTTGGTCACCTCGATGCGAACATGTTCGATTCTGTTCAGTCTTACGCCGTCATCGTCACGAATAAATACCATGGGCACATGTGTGTGGCCGAAAAAACAAACGGTCGTGTGCTGATAGGTGAAGCTCGCGGCCGCGTCGAGATTGTTAAAGACATAGCCCCATTGCGCCGGCGTATCGAGCGTCGCGTGGACGATAGTAAAACCGCGCACCTGTTGCTGTAATCGCAAGCCGCGCAGCCATTCCTTGTCTTCGTCGGTCAAATTGGCGCGTGTCCATTCAATGGCTCGCTCAGCGAGTTCGTTGAAATCGGTCGAGGATTCGAAAAGCGACGCCTGCTCGTCGTGGTTACCCTTCACGGTGGGGCAATCAAGCTCGCGAATCCGCTCCACGCACTGATGCGGATTCGCATTGTAACCGACCACGTCACCCAGGCAAACAAAGTGTGTGCATTTGCGCTTGTGCGCGTCTGCTAGCACCGCCTCGAGTGCTTCTAGATTGGAGTGGATATCACTGAAAATTGCGAAACGCATCGATCGAAAACGCGCTAGAGTGCACGATTTGGAATTCGCTGATCCTGCGGGATTCCAAGCTTGTCTTCGAGGAATTTCAGCCGCGTGATCAACGTCGGCAGCCGTTCTTTCTCCCCTTCGTCGTAGAGCTGGCGCAGGCGTTCATACGCTTCCCGCTCCCGTCCCTCGCAATAGGAGAGTTCGTAGGAGGAAAAACGCCTGTCGAAACTTGGCGCTCCGGGCAAGGGTGCGGCCTTGGCAAAAAATTCGGCGGCGCGCTCATGGTCTTTGTATTTTTCTTTATAGAGGCGGGCCAGCGCTTCGTAGAGCTGCGGACGATCAGGATTATTTCTAATTCCGCGTTCAAGAAAATCTTTTCCGAGCGCAAAATATTCACGCTGTGCTTTGACGCGCAGCGAGACGCGTGGCTGGGTTTGATCGTTCATCGCGGCTACGCTTGCGTTCCAAGCCATGTGCCATGCCGCCATGTCCCAAAATAAGATTGCGCGAGGCTGTAGGGTTGTGATCTGACGAAACAACAAGAGCACGCGACCCCATTCTGTCTGCTCCCAAGCGACATGTGCTTGAATGAAAAGACCATCAGCTACGATCGCTCGAAAGCCGCTCAGCGCGGCAACGAAACCGAGCTGCCCGAGTTTTTCTCGAAGATCGAGATTAAATTCGACGCCGCGAAAATTTTCTTGTCGATGACTGACGGCGAGATCTTGCTCGATTGGCAATTTGATCGCCCCGAGCAAGACCAGAATCGTGGGCACGAGGAGCAGACGCGTCATAATTCCTTCCCGTAAAAGACGAATGCGGCCAGCAATGTGTAGATCGTGGTATAAAAAATTCCGAGCAGGGCTGTCTTTAGAAAGAGCCCAAGCGAAATCGCCGCGCCTGCGACGATATCATCGACCAGATTAAAGGCCTGCAGGTCTGGAAAGAACAGAGCGACAATTGCGAGGAAAACGCGTGTAACCCATCCGCTGCTGTGTTCATGGAGCCAATATTCCCGCGCGGTCGCCTGCAAATGGCCGATGAAGTAAATGAAAACCATGACAACAACCGTGAAGATGTTTGTCGTCGCGAATGTCGATACAAATAGCGTGAGCGCTGCGAGCAAACAGGCTTTCAGGTAAATGATGATGATGCCGGGGAAGATGTCGATGTTGAGCGCGGAAGATCGGATCGCGCGGAGAGCATCATCGAGTTGTTCGCGCGGCGCTGCTGACATCTGCCGCAGAGCCACATGCAGTACGCTTTGTTCGCGCATGTAGAGCACGGCGAGAAACACCGCGCTCATCACCAGAGTGCTGATCGCAAGCAGCAAGAGAACGCCTGCAATTTTTCCGAGCAAATATTCCAAACGAGGCACCGGTTTGGCCAGAATGGTATAGACGGTGCGGTCCTCAATATCCTGGGGGATGAGCCGTGCCGTGGCGACGATTGCCAATAACGAAGTAAAGATCGACATCGCGCCGAGGGAGACATCTTTCAGAATCTGGAATTCCTGTTGAAACGCGAACTGCGCCATGAAGATGGAACTTCCAATCAACAGCAACGCGAAGAGCAGCAGGACGTAGAAAACTTTCAGGCGCGTCAGCTCAGTAAGCGTATTGGCAGTGATAGCGCAAACTCGTGTAAAAGAAAAAACACGATGCCGCGCGCTAGTCGCTGTTTCGTTGCTCATGACTCGGGACGCTCGGTGGTCGCGTCGAGAAACAATTTCTCGAGCGTAGTTGTCGATCTTCGACGCTGGATCAGTTTCGCATTTGAGCGGCTGATGAGGGATTCAATCTCGTCGACGAGACCGGAAGAAGCGTTGGCGACCACAAGCTCAGTTTGATTCTCGATCGCGATCAATTCTTCGAGCCGGCCTTCGCGCACGAGCACACCGTCCGCAAGAATTCCGACGCGATCGCAGATTTCCTGCGCTTGGGCGAGCAAGTGTGACGAAAGCAATACGGTTATTCCACGTCGCTTTAGATCGACAATCAAATCGCGAATCTGGCGTGAGCCCGCTGGATCGACGCCTGCGGTCGGCTCATCAAGCACGAGAAGTTTGGGCTCGTGAATCAGTGCTTGCGCGAGCCCGATGCGTTGCAACATCCCTTTTGAATAAGTGCCAAGCCGTCGCTTACGCGCCTTGGTCAAACCGACAAGCTCGAGCAATTCGCCCGTGCGATTTTTTAATCTGGCCCCACCGAGCCGGCAGAGTCGGCCGAAGAACCGCAGCGTTTCCTCACCACTCAGATATTTGTATAAGTACGGGTTCTCCGGCAGAAAACCGACCGCTTCCCGGCTCTCAACCAGGCGACTATCACGGCCGAAGATTTCCGTCCGACCGTGGCTTGCCGAAACGAGGCCGAGGATGATTTTGAGAGTCGTGCTCTTGCCAGAGCCGTTCGGACCGAGTAATCCATAAACTTCACCCGGTTCGACGCGAAGATTGAGATCGCGTACTGCGACAATCGAATGCCGATGAAGCGGAACCGGGAAAATCTTGGTCAGTCCCTGAATAGCGACGGCCGCATCAGTCATGGCGAATTTCAAAACCGCGCGCGGTGAGTGGTTTTTCTAATTTGTTCTCGGTTTGCTTGCGAATATGGGCGCGAAGTTCGCTCTCCGCGACGGCCTCGAGGAACGCGCGCACTTCATCTTCCTCTCCTTTAACCTGAAGTTCCACCCGGCCGTCAAGCAGGTTGCGCACCCAACCGGTGACGTCGAAACCCTTAGCTACGTGTCGGACCGACCAGCGAAAGCCGATACCCTGGACGTTGCCCTCGTAAAACACCTGGAGCGAGATCATACGGTAAGACTTGGTAGGACGCTAACAAAGACACGAAGGCGCGAAAGTCTAGCCCGGCGAAACCCTCGCCCGACGCAAAAGGTTAACCCGGGTCTTACTTATAAGAGTAGACAAGACAGAAGCTCCCCTCCTGTCCATCAATCAGATCGACCGAAACGAAATACTGGCCGCTGTTGGCTGGAGCAAAGCCAGCCGCTGCTTTTTCCCCCGCATTATAACCCTCGGTCGTGATTCGCTTGCCGCTCTCATCATAAACACTCATCGCAATTTTTTTCGCCGCTTCGGTTGCACCGACGGAGAACCAATATTGATTTCCTGCGTAGAGATTCACTGTGATGAGGGTGTGATCGTGTGGCTTGATCACCCCACACCAATGACCATCTCGAACCTTGAATCCGTCGTTTGAAAATGCGCCGGCGACATCGAGTGCGGCCTTGCGAGCCTGTACCTCACTGTCTGTCTCGGCGCGCGCAGAGAGGCTGGCAGCGAGCGCAAAAATCCAAAACAGAATCTGCAAATGACTTCTCACTTCACCAGCGCCTTATTCTCTATCTCGTCCATCACTTTTCCGACCGCTTCGTTGACCTTCCGCACTTCATCAATGCTGGGCGCTTTACCAAGTGGGAAAGAAACCAGCTTTTCAATCCCAGCGAGTTGATCCCTCATATCTTTGACAAGCGGCTCCCCGCGAAGTTCCGGCGAGATATTATCGATTTTCGACTGGATCAGCCGGACGAGGGCAGGCTGCCGCAGAACTTTTGCGCTTCGTTCGTCATAATTTTGCATGATCGCCGCGCTGACCACTTGCGTTCCGCGAATCCAGCCGCCCAAAGTTACAAGGATGACCAGATCTTGATCGCTGTGCGATTGCATGGACGATTTCACTTCGTTTTGTGTCGCTTCCAATTCTTCCTGCAGCGTGTCCCATTCGTTATTCTCGGCAAATTCGTTGATGCTATTGCCGCGACTGAGCAGGTTTTCACTTACTCCGAGGGCTTTCGAGAGCTTGATGATGTCTGACCCGATGTTTTTGACCTGCTGGCTGTCTTTGGCTTCGACGGCGATAAAACCATCGGCAATCAAGCCGCCGAGATTGAGTGCGATTTGCGCGCGATCGCGATACGTCATCGGCATCGGGCCGCGATATTGGCCCGACCAATTTGTTTTCCCCGGCTTCTCGAGTGCCGCGAAAAGTTCGCCTGACGTCGGAATGCTGATCGAATCGCTTCTGACTGCCTTGGCCAGTTGATCAGCGGGCAGGCGTCCGGTCTCCGCTCCGGCGGCTGCAAAAATGCCGCCCAACAAGCCGACCACACCGCATTTCGTCAAACGAATCATTAGTAGATTATCCGCGCCCGGGCGAAATTACCAACCGGAAAGTCGGTCGCAAGGAAGAACCTCTATCAGCGTGGGCTGTTCATCGGCAACAAAGGTTAGTTGAACAGTGCGCTGCGCACGCGCATAATTGCCGCTCAATTCCTCCTTTGCCTCGGGTTCTAGATGTCAACTACTTCGATTCGCAGCATTATCGGTCGCGAAATTCTTGATTCGCGTGGCAATCCGACAATCGAAGTTGATGTGCGCGTTGACGGAGGCGCACTTGGCCGGGCGGCGATTCCAAGCGGGGCGAGCACCGGTGAGCATGAAGCATGGGAATTACGCGACGGCGACAAGAGTCGGTTCAGCGGCAAAGGGGTGAAGAAAGCAGTCGCCAACGTTAACGACAAGCTCGCGCCGGCCCTCAAAGGATGGGATGCCTGCGAGCAAACAAAGATCGACAGGCGGCTGGTCGAGCTCGATGGCACCGCGAACAAGAAAAACCTTGGCGCAAACGCGCTGCTCGGTGTTTCGCTCGCGGTCGCGCACGCAGCGGCTGTCGCGGAAAATGTTTCGCTGTTTCGTTATCTCGGCGGGGTTGAGGCCAGAGTTTTACCGGTCCCGATGATGAATATCTTGAATGGCGGCGCACACTCTGACGCGCCGATCGATTTTCAGGAATTCATGATTGTGCCACGCGGCGCGCCTACGTTTTCAGAAGCGCTGCGCTACGGTGCGGAGGTTTTTCATTGCCTCAAATCCGTGTTGAAAGATCGACATCTTTCCACAGCGATCGGCGATGAAGGTGGATTCGCGCCGCAACTCGATTCCGCCGAGGACGCGTTGGAGTCGATTATGACTGCCATTGAAAAAGCTGGCTACAAACCGGGCGAGCAAATTTCTATCGCACTCGATCCCGCCGCATCCGAGTTTTACGACGCTAAAAGGAACGTTTACGTCTTTGAGAAATCGGATGGTTCAAAGAAGAAGGTCGAAGAGCTGATTGATTACTATGTGGATCTTTGCGCGCGATTCCCGATTATCTCGATCGAGGATGGCTGTGCCGAGAATGATTGGGATGGCTGGAAAAAATTGACTCGACTCCTTGGAGACAAGATTCAATTGGTTGGCGATGACGTTTTTGTCACGAATGTTGAATTTCTGCGCAAGGGAATTGCCGAGCACGTGGCGAATTCGATTTTGATTAAAGTGAATCAGATCGGCACACTCACAGAAACCCTGGCAACGATCGATCTGGCAAAGGAAAATCATTACGGCGTGGTGATCAGTCATCGCTCCGGGGAGACCGAGGATACAACAATCGCTGACATCGCGGTTGCGACTAACGCCGGCCAAATCAAAACCGGCTCTCTTTGCCGGACCGATCGCGTTGCGAAATACAATCAGCTTCTCCGAATCGAGGAGGAACTTGGTGACAAAGCCGTGTACGGCGTTAAGATGCGCTAGGTGGATCAGATTTACGGCGACTTCCGTGCGCGTCGCGAAGCCACAGTTTGGCAGCGACTTAACCGAATCCTTCGCGTCCTGCTCGTCCTCACAGTCTGGCTGGTGATTGTGAGTTTGTTCGTTCCGCCTTACAAAAGACTAATGCAGAGCGGGGCCGAGCTCGATGACCTGCAAGCACACGTAAACGAGCAACAGAATTTGCTCGCGCGCCAGACACGCGAGGTTAATCTGCTCAAGACCGACGTGACCTACCTGGAAACGATTGCGCGCGATCGTCTCGACATCATGAAGGAAGGCGAAACGATTTTTCGTCTTGAACCGGCGCGCGCTGTAAAATCAAGAGCCGGCGATTCCGCGCGACGCTAGGGGGGGTTCACCTGAACCTCAGTGCTTACTGGATGGCGACGTAGATGAAGGCGGGCTAAAGTCGATCGTCCCAATCGCTTTGCGTCTTCGCGATACGGGATCTACCGTGCCGAATGGCCGACGAAGTCCAGTCAATCCATACGCAAGATTTGAAATCGCGTGTCCGCGAGTTAGGGAGGTTTCTTTGACGTCGAAGAGCTCCAAAAAAAACTAGCCGCGATCGAGGGGCGTATGACCGCGCCCGATTTCTGGTCGAACCGCGAGCGCGCTCAGAGTGACGTCGAGGAAGTCTCCCGATTGCGTTCGCTGATCAATCCGTTTCGCGAGTTGGAACGGGGAATACATGACTTTGATGCGTTGCAGGAATTAGCGGCGGAAGAAGAAGATGCGACCGCGCGCACTCAGGCGGAGAAGGAGGTCGCGACTGAACACTCCCGATTAATTCACAGGCTTGAGGAGTTCGAGCTGCGCCAGTTTTTTTCGGGCGAAAACGATCGGGCCAATGCCTTTCTTACGATTCACTCCGGCGCGGGCGGCACCGAATCCTGCGATTGGGCCGATATGTTGCTGCGAATGTATCAGCGTTGGATTGAGCGGAACGGATTCAAATCACAAACCGTCGACATCCAGCAAGGCGAAGAAGTTGGCGTTAAATCGGTGACGTTGCTCGTAAGCGGCGAGTTCGCTTACGGACATCTTCAGACCGAGCGGGGCGTGCACCGGCTCGTGCGCATTTCGCCCTTCGATGCAAACAAACGCCGTCACACTTCCTTCGCCAGCGTCGATGTTGCCCCGGAGATCGCCGATTCCGCGCCAATTGAAATCAATCCCGTTGATCTTGAGATTGACACTTTCCGCAGCGGCGGCAAAGGCGGGCAAAACGTGAACAAAGTGGAGACCGCAGTGCGGATTCTGCACAAGCCAAGCGGAATCGTGGTTGCCTGCCAGGCAGAACGCAGCCAGGGACGCAACCGCGAGCTCGCGCTCAAGATGTTGAAAGCGAAACTCTACGAAATTGAGCAGGACAAAAAACGCGCCGAGATCGATCGACAATATGGAGAAAAAGGCGACATCGCGTGGGGCAGCCAAATTCGGTCATATGTTTTCCAACCCTACCAAATGGTGAAAGATCACCGAACTGGGGCAGAGACCAGCAACGTGCAGGATGTCATGGACGGCAACATCGACATATTTATCCAGGCAAAATTGCGCGGAGAGAAGAACACGAAAGGCGAATCGGGAGTTGTAGAAGCGCTTGTGCCAGGTGCCTAATCTTTAGCTTCGGCGTTTTGGCACAAACGTGGCTAATGCTGCCGTCACATGCTGCAATCGGAAACGTGGGTCAAATTCGCCGCCGCTATGCGCGCGGCAACATGCGAGACATGCGACTGCGTGTCGGATTCGGCGCACGCGTGGAAACTCGCGCGCACAATTCGGACATTTGTAGATAAACCGGCGGACGCGTTCGCTGATTGGGAACGGCAGGTTGTGACAACGGACTTCGTCGCCGATCCCCAGATCACGGCAAGCGTCACGCCATTCGGGGCCATGCGGTGAGATGCGGCGGCAACCACCACGAAATTGCGCCAGCAGATGGGCGAGCTCGTGGCGCAGTGTGCGATCAACTTCGGACTCGCCGTAATCGCATAATCGCGGATTTAGCGAAATCAATTTCTCGCGAAAATCGGCGCGGCCAGCGGCGGTTTGCAGGCGAGAATTCCATTCGACACGAACCAGACGAGCGAGCCGCGCCAGGCCAAGCCTGTGCAAGATTTCACGGGTTTTTAATTCAAGATCGGCATCTCGTCTCGCGCGTTGATTAATTGTCGATCTTTCGAAGGCGAATTCGAGCTGCTTAAGCAACAGCATACGCGTCGGTCTTTGTCTTCGTCTGTGCGAGTCGCTCAAAAATGCGCGCGATAGCGTCCGCGGCGCGCTCGATTTCATCTGCGGTAGTTTGTTTCCCTAACGAGAAACGAACCGCCGAGCTGGCTCGTTCCATTGACACTCCCATCGCAAGCAAAACATGGGATGCGACAACCGATCCAACCATGCAAGCCGAACCACTCGATGCGCAAACGCCTTCTAAATCGAGCGCCATCAGCAGCGTCTCTGAATCGAACCCGGGAAAACTCACATTCAGCGTGTTCGCAAGCCGACGCGCGGAGTCGCCGTTTTGCTGCGCCTCAGGAAAAATTTGAGTGATGCACCTCCATAATTTGTCGCTCAACGCTTTTTCTCGCTCTTGCTCTTCCATGATGCCGGGTAGCGATTGACTCAAATCGCCCGGGCGGTTCGGTAAACCGCCCTTACCGTGCAATATCCATTCCGCCGCGGCGGCCATTCCAGCGATTGTGGCCACGTTCTCCGTCCCGGGTCGGCGCTGATTTTCGTGCGCGCCGCCGAACATGAGCGGCTGAATCGACAAACCACTGCGCAAAAAAAGTACGCCTGCACCTTTTGGCCCGTAAAATTTGTGCGCCGCGAAACTTGCCGCATCGACCAGCGACAGATCTGTGTCGATTTTGCCAAATGATTGGACCATGTCGCTGTGCAGCAGGACGCCGCGTTCGCGGCATACTCTTGAAATTTCCCGCATCGGCTGAATCACGCCCGTCTCATTGTTGGCTGTCATGATCGAGACCAGCCTCGTCTCAGGCCGGATCGCCGTGGTGAGTTGGTCAAGATCGACAATTCCATCTCGCGACATATTGAGCCAGGTTACCTCAAAGTTTTCGCGCTTTTCCAAAAACTCGAGCGCGTTCAATACTGCATGGTGCTCGGCTTTATTCGAGATGACGTGGCCGCCGCGCGAAAGGGGACATCTGGCAAGGCCGAGCACGGCGAGATTGCACGACTCCGTTCCGCCGCTCGTGAAAACTAGTTCGTGCGGTTTGGCATGGAGAAGTGCGCCAAGCTTGTCGCGCGCGTCATCGATCGCCGCGCGCGCCTCACGCCCGGCCGCATGCACGCTCGATGGATTTCCAAAATGTCGATCGAGGTACGGCAGCATTATTTCACCCGCTTCACCGCAAAGCGGCGTAGTCGCGTTGTAATCGAGATAAATCATGGTCTTATGCTCGGAATCCTAATCGAACCCAGGAAACGCTTCGCACACCGAAGCAGCTACAGCAATCATTGCCGCCAATCTTGCATCCAGCTCAGTAGCGAACTCATTCTTTTACGTCCACGTAGAGTCCGATTTCTGCGAACGCCTCGTCGGCGCGCCGGTCCGCCACGGCGAATTCGCCCGGTCGCGGACGGTCGCGCGCGACCAGTCATCCCGTGAACCCATCGCGCTGCTCTGTGGTCTTACGCGGTTTTTTTGGCACGATGCGCAATTGCTTTTCCTCGTAGTAAACCAGCGAATCCGGGGGAACGCTTTGCACGAGAAAGACGTTGCCGCCGATAGTGCTGCGGGCCCCGATAACGGTTTTACCGCCGAGTACGGTCGAGTTCGGATAAATCGTCACGTCGTCCTCCACTTTCGGATGTCGCTTACCGCCTTTTTTGATTTTGCCATGCTCATCCTTTTGAAAGCTGCGCGCGCCAAGCGTAACGCCGTGATACAGTTTCACTCGCGACCCAATTTCGCAGGTTTCGCCAATGACAACTCCAGTGCCGTGATCGATGAAGAAATGCGAGCCAATCTTTGCGCCCGGGTGAATATCGATCCCGGTTCGGCTGTGCGCCCACTCCGTCATGATGCGTGGAATCAATGGCAGCTGTTTTAAATAAAGCTCATGCGCCAGTCGCTGGATGGCGATAGCTTCCAGCGCGGGATAAGCCAGGATGATCTCCTCGTAGCTCTGCGCAGCTGGATCGCCCTCATAGGCCGCGTCAATGTCCTTCCAAAGCATCTTGCGCACCCGCGGCAGCTCTGACATGAAACAGTGCAAAATGTCATCCGCCCGTTTTTCCGTGGTCTCGTCTGGCGGAATTTTTCCCAAGCTTCGGCAAAATTCGTTTTTGAGCCGGGCCTGCAAATTTCTTATTCGAGTCCGGGTAGTCTGGGCCAAATCTTCAGAACTGACCAATGGCTCGCTGCGAAAACCGGGGAACATCAAGCTCATCAGATCGGCGCAAGCCGACTCGATCGCCAGACGGGAGGGCAAAGTGGCGGCGGCGTCGAGATAATTTATGCCCCCGGTTTCGCTATAAGTCTGAAGCAGCTCATCGACCGCGTCGCGCGTCGTCAAATCCATCACAGAATTATGCGACTGGTTTCTATCGAACAAAAGAGAAACTATGCCGAGCGCGGCAGGAGCGCTTCACCTGAGCCGCCTTGAGTCTGTGTATGGAAGCGCCGGGAAGGGAAGGCGATTGAGGTTAATCGCCTCTACCGCTAGACGTCGCGCTGGGCTAGCCACTGCACGGCGAAGCGGCCCACTTGACGCGCATTCGCCAGGTTGAGTTTCTCTTTGATGTGCGCCCGGTGGGTTTCCACTGTTTTTGGGCTCAGATGTAAACTTTTTGCAATCTGACGCACTTCGTTGCCTTTTCCGATCAACTCCAGAATCTCCAGTTCGCGATCGCTCAATTGGTCAATCTCGCTCGCGCTGCTTTCGCCCGGGCCCTGGGCGAATTTAGTGATCACCTGCGCCGCCATGGCTGGGCTGAGATACGGCCGCCCGTTAAAAACTTCACGAATCGCCTGGATCACATTGGCCATCGCTTCATGTTTCATAACATACCCTTCCGCTCCGGCACGCAGCGCGCGCAATGCATAAAGCGATTCATCGTGCATCGAGAGCACCAGAATTGGCAGTTTCGGAAATTCTGCGCGGATATTCTTGATAAGCTCAATGCCGTTGGCGCCGGGCAAACTAAGATCGACAATCGCCAGATCTGGATTCAGTTTGCGAATTACGTCGATCCCCTCTGATCCATTGCCCGCTTCGCCACAAACCGCAAAAGTGCCATCGGAATGAATCAGTTCCTCAAGACCTTTTCGAAACAAAGGATGATCATCCACGATCACGATGCGTTTCGCGTCCGGTAGCTCGCATTTCGGATTCTTATTAGTTGATCTGGCGTATTTCATTTAACCGGTGACCGTTCGGTCGTGTTCTAATCGAAATTGAAATTTTGCAAAGCTGGTCTCCGGTTTCGCCGGGATTTCCCCACAGCGTGTCATTTAAGTCCCCTATTAAAGATACGCTGCTCGGCAGATTATCCGATGCAGGAAATTTAGATCGAGATGGCTAATTGCCCGAGAGAAGCGATCCCGCGAGAGCGGTGCCTGCCTTTGTAATCTTCGCCGCGAATTGCCTTGGCTGGCCATTTTCTTTCTTGCGTAATTGGAGCGGGGCATCGGGCAAATAACAGGCCACGCGAGTGCCGCCTTTTTTTGGAGAATCGATTTCCAAACGAGCGCCGATTAAGCGAGCACGATAATCCATAATGTGAGAACCAAGGCCGTGCTTCACTTTCGGCTTATCCGGAAACCCGACACCATCATCGATTACGCTCAAAACGATTTGTTTTCCCGAACGATCCAACTCAACCACAATTTGCCGCGCCTGCGCGTGCTTGTTCGCGTTTATGACGGCTTCACGCGCGATACGATAGAGCTGCGCAGCGGCTGCGTCATTCTCGACATGAAATGACGGTCTGACTTCCAGCCGGCACGGTGTCTTCCAGATCTCCCGGTCAACCAAATCTTCCAATGCAGCGACCAAACCGGCTGCATCCACATCAATCCGATGCAAGGCGCGCGAAAGATCGCGCGTATCGGTTGCGGCATCGTTTACCAGATCTGCGATTTTTTCGATGTCCTTTGCGTCGATGACACGATGGTCCTTCAATCGTAACGCCATCGAGCGCGCCATGAATGCAACTGCGGTAAGATGCTGACAAAGCCCATCGTGTAATTCCTGTCCCAGCCGTTGTTGCTCGCGGTCGCTAATCGCAAGAATTTCCCCTTCCAGCCCCTTGCGGCGCGCGATCTCGTTTTTCAGTTTCTTATTTGCATCGGATAATTCCACTGTTCGTTCGCGCACGCGCTGCTCGAGCGTTTCTTTCAACTTCGCCAGCTGAGTGAAGAGATCTCGCACCTGATATTGCCGGCGACGAGAACGTAATGCAACCTGCACCGAGCGCAGCAGCGTCACAGCGCTCATGGGCCGCTCCAGCAAAGTCAGAGTCCCGGCAGCAGCAACCGCCAAATTCAATAATCCCGCCCGGCGCGATTCGCCGCCGCTTGTGAGAATGATGAGCGGCAATTCAGACCACGGCGGCTGTTCCTTAAGGGCGTCCAAAAGCAGCGAACCTTGCTCTGATTCCAGTGCTTCCTCGGTAATCAATAGCGCGCCTGCGCTATTCATGAATTGTCGGAGATTTTCATCCCACCCATGGAGAATTTGTGTTTCAAAACCTTCAGCATCGAGCAAGCTCGCCATGGCTTCGGCGTCCTGCCCGACAGGCGCAATGATGATCACGCGCTCGTCTTTGCGTCTTCGCGACACGCGTGTGTGTTTGTCGAGACTTGTATCAGCCAGAACGGACTGCATCAATCCATGGGAATTGGAATTGCTCCGCGATCGCATCGTTGCCTTTAGCGACCCTTCGTCATTTGTTTTTCCCTGCCATGGAAGACTGGCACGCCGGTAAGCACCCCTTGAAATTGTCTTAAGGGCTCGCCGACAACGATGCCTCTGCCCGACACCAATTTAAATTCGCGAATGGTTTTCTCATGGTTCCCGCTACGTTTCTTAACCACCGCAATAGCTTGTTTCACTTCACCGTAAGCTTCGAAATATCGCAGGCTTGCCACGGTGTCTGAAAGATAACTAAGGTCCACGGGCGCTTCGGCGGCGTCAGCCAATCCATGCTGGGCTAAAATGAGGATCGTGATTACGCCCTGCTGGTTGAGAGAAGTGCAGAGTTCGTGCAACTGGTTGTTAAGATACTTCTCGCCCGGCATGGCGTTGAGATAACCGTTGAGACTGTCAATCACGACAAGTTTGCAACCCGCCTCCACATCACGCAAAATACGAACGGCGAACTCGCCGGGAGAAAGTTCGGCAGGATCAACCTGCTGTACCGTAATCATGCCGCTTCCGATCCCTTCTTCCAACTGGAACCCCAGCGCCTTGGCTCGGTTCAGCATCACACTGCGCGTTTCGTCAAATGTGAACATCTTAGAGCGTTCACCCCGGTCGGCCATTTGCACGGCGAATTGCGACGCAAGACTAGATTTGCCAGTGCCCGCCTGGCCGAGTATCAGCGTGGTCGTTCCTCGATCAAGCCCGCCGCCGAATAAGGCATCCACCTCCTTGATGCCGCTGGAAACGGGTTCGATCCGGAACTGAGTACGATGTTCGGCGACGACCATGCGCGGAAATACGCGCAATCCGCCGGTGGCGATAATATAGTCATGATAGCCTTCCCGGAATTTCACGGCCCTCATTTTCAAAACGCGCAGCCGGCGGCGCGCTGTGCCGTAGTCGGGCGACAGTTGTTCCATCTCAATGACGCCGTGTGTAAGGCTGAGGACGTGCGGGTCGATCAGTCCCTTGTTGTTCATCTTGTCGTCGAGCAAAAGAACAGTGCTGTTAAATGCTGCGAACTGCTGTTTGAGCGCCAGAAGTTGGCGCCGATAGCGTAAAGGAGTTTCGGCCATTAATCGAAATTCAGAGAGCGAATCGAAAGCGACCCGGGCCGGACGAATCTTGCGCACTTCATCGAGCAGTAGCTGGCTGACTTTCGTCAACTCGACTTCAGATGTGTGAAACACCGTCGTCTGCGCTTCGGGCCGCAGCAGATTTTCAACGACGGACAAATCCAAAACTTGGATTTTATCAAGTGACCAGCCGTGCGATCGCGCTACTTGCAGCAACTCCTGCTTGGTCTCCGAAAGCGTGATGTAAAAAACCTTCTCCGCCCGCCGTAGACCCTCACGTAGAAACTGAAGCGCCAGCGTCGTCTTACCAGAGCCCGGGTCGCCTTGAATTAAAAAAAAGCCGACGCGCGGCAACCCCCCCGCGAGGATATCGTCCAGTCCCTCGACTCCGCTGGGGCAGCGTTCGTCAAGCTTCGTTGAGACAGTTGCGGCGGGTTTCAGAATTGATTTGCGCTTCAAAATAGTGATGTCAGAAAAGAGACTGTGTTTTCACCGGCAGTTTAGTTCTGGGGCTGCCGTTTTGAAAAGAGCGCTGACTCCGAAATTGTCCTCTCGAGCTCCTGCGTCTTTTCAATGCTCACCCCTTTACAAACACGATAGCGCAACAAAGCCCGGTGGCGAATCGCTTCAAAATTTGAATCACCGATTGGCTGTCACTTCGGAAGATAGCGGCGCGATCTTCGGCAACAACATCGGGCTAGGATTTTGACCGATAGTCCAACCCAGCATTCGCCTGATTGTGCGAACGCAACCAATCTTCATCGAACAAATGAAACTCGCGCATTATGAGGAAGCTGCAGTTCAAAGACAGTTGGAATGAAGTGGAAGGCAAACTGAAACAAAAATATGGGCAGCCGGCTGACGACGATCTGACATTCGCCGAGGGAAAAGACGATGAGCTTCTCGGACGTCTAGAGAAGCAATATGCGCGATCTATTCAGGCGCCGAAGCGGTCTTAGTATGGCGCGTACAGTAGGCAAGCGCCGGTTGACCCGGCGTTTGTGCAGCCTGTTAAGGACTTGTTGTCGTTGTTGTAGTTTCTTTCTTTTGGTAGTAGGAGAGCGGCTTCGTCAATGTCATCTTTGTAATTACCATGCGATCGCCGTCTCTCGTATAGGTGTAGGTCACCGGCATGTCAGGACGAAGAGCAGACCACTCGACCGTCTTGCCTTCCGGATCAACCACAGTCGTGTTCTTGCTGTAGTAATACTTCACCGGCTCGGCGCTCGCTTCCGTGCGGAACATAATGTAGTCCGATCCAGGAGTGTAAGTGGTAATTGTGCCCGAGCCATTTAAAGTACTCGTGCTAGTAGTGCTCACCCCGGTCGATCCTGCGGTCGTTGTCGTCGTGCTCGTGTCTTGCGCGAGCGCTAAGCCGGACGCTGCCGCGCAGGCCGCCCCCGCTGCCAACATTCTCACTAATCTCGTTTGTTTCATACTTATCCCTCTGTTTTGGTTAAACGGATACTTTCCGTCGTGCTTCGTGCGTGCTGGAACCTGCTTTGATTGATGAAACACACAATCGGGACGACGGATGATTGTCTTATCAGACAAAATCCTATAGTAGATGCGACGCTTGTATCGAAGCCGGATCCCCGCTGCGTTGATCTGATTGAGACGCGTTGGGTGCTTGTGGTATTAGGGTTGCGAACGCCACAGTTGAGAGGTTGGTTGTTATTTGCAAAACGATTGTGGCGACCTCAGCTACAAAAGAAAAAGCGCCCGCCGGGCCGGCGAGCGCTATTTTTGTAATAAGATTGTAGCCTCGCTGCTGTGCGCGGCGCTCCGTCCACAGGACAGTGGCTACGATTACGGCCTGGTCGTTGTCGTAGTTTCTTTCTTTTCGTAGCTTTTTTTGTTTCGCTGGCGCGGCCGCTCGTTGACGTTTCGCTCGTGGGGCCACTTCCGAAATAATGACTTACAGCTTGTAAGGATTCAAGGTGCGATTACCTCGTGAAAGGAGCTCGCAGTAGCGACATGAGAGAAATGAATTGGCTCATCCTTTTAATTTCCGCTTTAGCGACCTACCGGCTGTCGCTGATGTTGAGTTCAGAGGAAGGGCCGCTGGCCATTTTTGCGCGGATGCGGCGAAAAGTTCCGCCGAAAACCAATCCCGGTCGCGGCATTCGCTGTTTTATGTGCTGGAGCATTTGGATCGCGGCAGCAGTGACGCTCTATCTGCTTTGGTTAGGCATGATCGCGAAAGAAATCGCACCCCTCTTTTGGCTCGCCCTAAGCGGCGCGGCCGTGCTGATCCACGAAATTTGTAGTCGCGCGTAACGATTCCTGCCGCTCAAGCACAGCTGGGAATCGCAGCATTTGCTCGCCGGTGATAATTTGTCGAATTGCGTTTATCGCCGAGGCGGGCCGCTCGTCGCCAATTCTTCACTTTCGGAAAGCGCTTCCGGATTGACGATGCCTTCAGCCAACTCGTTCAACTTCTTATTAGCCGTCCCTTCTTCATCAAGCGTTTGTTGGAGAAGCTTAGCGAACCAAAATCCCAAGGCGCGGAGCGCGTCAATCTGATTCATCGGCTGTGGCACGATGACCGTCCTCCACGTCGTGTTCAGCGTTTTTGCGAACCCGCTGGAATTGTTGTTCCAGTTTCGTCAGGTCCTCGTCAGACAGTTCTTGAAGACTAACCAGCTCGTTTCGCGCGCCTTTGACCGCGCGGATGACCTCATCAAGTTTTAAGTGGACCGACTTCGCATCGCGGTTTTGGGTGTTTTGGATGAGAAACACCATCAGAAACGTTACGATAGTCGTCCCCGTGTTGATGATAAGCTGCCAGGTGTCGGAGTAATGAAATCTTGCTCCGGTCAAAGCCCAGGCCATTACGATCAGAATCGCTGCGGCAAAGGTCCAGGCGCTGCCGAGCGCAACGGATGATTTTCGTGCGAAGACACGAAAAACGTCAGACACCGCGGCGAGAAAAGTCCCCGATGTTTTCTGTTCCTTAAGTTTTTGCCCTTCAGTTTCCAATTCGCTCCAAAGCCTAGCTCGTTTCCTGTCTAATTAACTGCAGCCGCGAAGCAGAAAAATAATAAGCAAAATCGGAATCGGCATTCCCAATAGCCAAAGCAGAATGTACCCGGCAGCGCCGATGATTGGAACTGTCTCTTTTAATTTCATGTTAACCCCTCGTTTTCTTGTCGTTTAAGGATTCGCTGCCCGCTGAGTATTTGGATTTGAGATCGCGCACGCCGGGTTCATGTTGGGGGCGTGGCGTAGGTAACTACCAAAGTCGCTTGTGCGCGCGGAGCTCTTTCCATGCTATTTCTGCTGACTTTATTTGAATGGATTGAGAAATCGGATCTGATTTTCTCTGCAGTTCACTGACGCGAATGTGTTGAGCGTGCGCTGTATTGATAACGTCCCAATATCGTGAGCCGAACGCTCTTGCAAAGATCAGCGGTTCACGCCAGCCGATCTCGTCTATGATGAGACCGCCGTCCTCATTCGGTATGGTCAGAGCAAATTCGTTGGGATTGCCGGCTCGTTTCAAGCGGTAGCCGCCAGCGATCTCCCTTGACTCAGGACCGAATAGATTGGCGTCGCATGAACAAAGCCAAACAGCGACTGTGAGATATGCGATAGGACCGAGATTTTGAAGCTCCCTGCTCCAAATTGCGCGAAATGAAAATCTGCGGTCAATCTGGTTAGATTTCATCCGTGGATCCGTTGCACCATGGTCAGTCCTGAGCTCAATAATCTTTGATTTTAGAATTGCGAGCGAAACGGGATCGTAACTCATGGTTGCGTTTGTTCAGCCAACGTGAAGAGCCTCCACGAATTGCCATACTTGTATCTTCGCCGTTCGAGAGTTGCGCAGTCGTGACGATTTTCGGACGATCGCTTTAAACCGCTGTCTAAATAAACAAGGTCGGCCAAGGAGGGAGCAGCGTTACGTAATTAACTGCCGCATCGATTGTTTATCTGATTCATCAAGCTTCTCCAAAAGCACGAATGAGATACCTATAGCTGCGATCACTGCAATAACTTAGGAATCGGCGGCATGTTTGCTTGGTAATTCTTTACCAATTTCGCAATTCCAGCGCCTGGCCGTCGAGCATTGCTCGATGCCAGGCGTTTGGGTTTCCCTGAGCGCCGAATGTATTTGTACAAGACAACTGATCTGCGCCTGGCGTGCGAAATGTTTATTATTATGACAAACCTGCAGATCAAAGGAAGTTGGAACGAAGTGAAAGGCAAACTGAAACAGAAATACGGTCAGTTGACCGATAACGACCTCGCATTTGCCGACGGAAAGGACGACGAGCTGCTCGGGCGGCTCCAGCAAAAACTTGGCAAATCAAAGGAAGATCTTCGAAGAGAGATCGAGAGTTTGTAAATTTGAAAGTCTGCTTTACGTGGTGCGACTGACCAGACGGCTGCGAGTAAAATGCGTCTTACTGAGGCATTTCATTCGAAATTAGCTACGAAACCTTTTGGAGATTAAACAGCGGTTCAGAAGGGACAACTTAAAGACAAGAGGAGGAATCTGTATGCCGGCAAAATCAAAGAAACAGCAAATGGCCGCAGGCGCGGCGTTGGCTGCCAAGAGAGGGAAACGTAAGAAGTCGTCTCTCAAAGGCGCTTCCGAGGGGATGTACAAATCGATGAGCAAAGCGGAGCTACGCAGAATGGCGAAGACCAAGCGAAAGGGTAAGCCTACGAGGAAAAAGAAGAAGCGCTGAGGTTAACTGCGAAGGGCGAGGTTTTTAGTAGGAGCATTTGTCAATTGTCGATCAATTACTCCGAAGAACTTTTGATCCGCGACTAGTCGAGTTGTGAATTTTCGTTGCTGCCGTCGACGGCTTCAGAAAGCTTAAATATTGCGTGTCGAAAGCGCGCAGTGCCGATTGCACACTCGTTCCGATCCCAATAATTCCTTTTTCCATGCTGGGCCCAAGGAGTGCAATCCAAAGACCGTCGCGAATCGATAACCGAGGCCGTTGCACAGCGGAGGGACTGCTGGGATGTGCCAGGCAGTAGAATAGCAGTTCTTCTGTCGCCTCGGACATTCGATCGGTAGTTCGATAAGCCTTGAATGCAGCGTTCGTTTTTCTTCTCACTCAGCTTGCTAACGCCCGTCGTGCCGAGATTGGATGTGGTTTTTTCAGTTTAAGCACAACTTGGTAGGTTTGACGTTACTCAAAGGGCTGCGACCGTGGTCGCGAATTTAACAAACTAGTCGATTCTTCGGCAGAAGAACCGGCTAGGGTTTTGGCTGATGAGTCAATGCGCCATTCGCCTGATTGTACGAACGCAACCAATATTCATCGAACAAACGAAACTCTGTAACTATGAGGAAGCTACAGTTCAAGGGCAGTTGGAATGAAGTGAAAGGCAAACTGAAACAAAAATATGCTCAGCCGGCTGACGGCGATCTGACATTCGCCGAGGGAAAAGACGATGAGCTTCTCGGACGTCTAGAGAAGCAACTCGGCAAAACAAAAGAAGAACTTCGAATGGAGATCGAAGCTTCTAAAACGCGCGAAAGGATGAATTTAAGGTGCGCCTAACAAATAGAATCAAACAAGCAGGTGCGACTGGATACATCTTGCTTTGGCTTCTTGGGATTCCCATTCCGATTTTGCTTTTGATCTTTCTGCTACGGGGTTGCACATAACCCTTGGGAGGAAATTAACCGGAAATACAATCTATGTTGTGGACTATATTTGTGATTCTCGTCGTTCTCTGGCTTCTCGGTTTTCTTGGTCATGTGGGCGGCGCTTTGATCCATCTGCTGCTCGTGATTGCGGTCGTTGTCCTGATCGTTAACCTGATTCAAGGCAGAAGGCCGCTCTGAATCAAAACTGCCTCGCGTGCCGGGGTTTTGCTCAACTCAGTCTGTAAGAGACTTCTGAGGCGGCGGGGACGGTTGGGATGCGTTTCTGTTTTGATATCGGCTCCATCACCGCGACCCCAAATGCCTTGCCTCCTTCACGTGCGCTCAGCGCAGCGCGGCGTGAACGGTATGGCCAGAGCCAGCGATGCTTTCTTGCGAGGATGAGTGCTGGCGGCAAAAAGCGAATAGGATTTTCCCCGATACATAAATCCTTCCACCGCCTGATTGTGCGAGTTTTTCCATCTGTCATTGTTCGGTAATGACGGTGCTTGCTCCACTTGAATTAGCGGAAAAAAATAAACTCCAAGTCTTGCAACGTCTCGACAAGTTTCGAACGTGGCGGTCGCTGGATGAGAAACGTTACTGTCTAGCTTGTGGCAAAGTTATCAGCGGTGAGCAGATCCAGGTGATCGGAGGCACACGTGGAAACGAACCGCTGCGTCTCATTTGCCCGACGAACGGTTGCCCTTCAATTCCGATGGATTGGGTGCGTCCAACCGATGAAGTCCTTGCAAAGGCAGCAATGCTGGCATCTGAGCGTAGCGATGCGCATGTGTCGGATTTGCATTATGCGCCTGCGCGAATTCCGACGACATTCTCATGGCGCAAATTTGCGCTGCATTTTAAACGATCGGTTTAGGGGGGCTGTTTTGCTACTTTGTGCACGCTTCGCGCGGCGGCTCTGGGATTTGTTGGGCGAAAACGAAACATGAACTCGCTGGCCAAAGAAATCGTGCAGCTAAGGTTTTGACCGACCACAAGATCATCCGTCGCCCCGATTGTGTAGTTCGGGCACTTGGGTCACGCTCATTTCGCTGCACAATGAGCGCCCACCTCAAAACCGAAGATCGACTGTCCATCTTGCGTGCCAGCGATCAGTTCCGGACCTGGAAGTCGCTCGAGGATCAGCGCGTTTGTATTCTTTGCGAGAAGAAATTCAATGGCCATGGCGTGAAAATCACGCGCACTGGCGACGGCAGGGACGAACTTCACTGTCCGACTGAAGAATGCAATTCAAGGCCGCATCAATGGGTCTATCCGGGCACTCCACTGATCTCCGATATTATCGAGCCGGACTGGTGGCGTGCGATTGGCAAGAATCGTTGGTCGCAGACCAAATTGGCACCACAATCGAGAGACAGCTCCTCATGATTAGGTCCGTCTTCGATCAACTGGGAGTAGGCTCAGCACCCGACGAGGCGCTGATGAAAGATATTTCTCGCCAGCGCCACGCCGCCTTGACTGAGCTCTACGGACGACACGGGCGAAGGCTTAAAGCGATGATCGACAGCGTCGTTCATGAAGAAGCGGAGGCGGACGATGTTTTACAGGAGATTCTTCTTCAGATTTGGAAAGAGGCTGATCACTACTCACCGAAGGCGGGCAGGCCCCTCGGTTGGATAGTAACGATTGCACGCCGCCGCGCGATCGACCGATTGCGCAGGCGACAGGCTTACTCTCGCGCACGGGAACGTTATGGAAAACAGCTGGAGCAGCAGCCGAGAAATTCCCGTCGCGAAGCATATGATCCTTTTGTGCGCAATGATCTGCGGCATTTTCTCGAGAAGTGCATGCGAGCGCTCCCACGATTCCAACGCGAGGCGGTCGAACTTGCTTTCTTTAACGGGATGAGTCACAGCGAAATTGCGATGGCGACCCATGCGCCTCTTGGGACTGTAAAAACGCGTCTGGAATTGGGCCTGCAAAAGTTGAGCTACGCAATCAGACCGCTGCGCCACAAAATCTAATGGCGATGACAACACATTCAGGTAGGAACCTATTGGGTGGAATCGTCGCCCAAAAGCGGAGACGGAGAAAAAGATTGCGATTCGGGGATGGACACGAATAGCCTCGGCTGATGCGCACAATTCTGATAATTATTCTCATCCTCCTGTTAATCGGCGCTCTGCCAACTTGGCCGTATAGCTCCGGTTGGGGCTATTACCCAACCGGCGGACTAGGGCTAATTCTTGTGATCGTGCTGATCCTGGCGTTGCTGGGACGAATCTGAATGTTCGAAAAGTTAAAGGGAAAGGCAGCCTTTTCTCCTGTTTTGGTTTGCTGCGCTGACGATTTTTACCGTAATCGATTCCTTCTTGATGGACAACCTATTAACATATCTCAACGATCACCTCGCCGGTTCCGTTGCCGCTTTAGATATGATCGACTACCTGATCGACACTTATGAGGAAAAACCGCTCGCTCAATTTTTCCGCGATTTACGCACCGAAATTGCCGCCGATCAAGCTAAACTCCAAGGGCTCGTTGAGAAATTCGATAAAGAACACAACGCGATACGAAAAGCTGGCGCTTGGATCACTGAAAAGCTTTCGCGCGCGAAAATCCGCCCTGGTAAATCGCGCGACGGCGAGATGGGACTTTACCTTGCCCTCGAAAGTCTAGTCCTCGGCATCACCGGTAAATGCGCGCTTTGGCGTGGACTTGAGATCGCTGCCGGCGCCGTCCCCGAACTACACGGACCCGACTACGCGCAACTCCGGGAGCGTGCCAGAGAACAATGCGATCGGGTCGAAACTAAACGCTTGGAACTCGCCCGGGCGGTCTTCAAACCCAGAAAGCAATAACGCGAGCGTTACAAGATCAAAACGGAAAGTATTCGAGCTCCCTTAGCCGTCCTTTGTAACAATGTAACTCTTTTAACATTTTATCGCATCAGTGATTCCGCTCTTTGAAGGTTTTCTATTTGTGGTATATTCCGCCGATGCAAACGCCCGAAATTACTGCTTATCTGAAAACGTATTGTGGCTGGAGCGCCGGCGTGCGTGCCGTCCTCGCAAAATATAACCTTCCTTACACGGAGAAGGACATCATCCAGAATCCGGCGTTTCGCTGGGAGATGGAAACCAAGAGCGGGCAACCGCTGTCGCCTTGTGTTGAAATCAACGGGCAGATGCTTCCGGATGTGAGCGGCGATGAAGTCGAGAAATATTTGATCGATAATAAAATTGTTCAGGCAAGTGATGCGGCGACAGAAGTTCCAACGAATGCTCCGTGCCCAACTGAGCAACATGAAGCAGCAGTGAACCTGCGCTTTTAGATCGTTTCGGGTTGCCATCGTGCTTCATCATTTCTCTCGGCCGCGCGCGCGCCGATGCCGTGACGAATGACGAAGGAATGACGAAAGAGTATCCAATCGCTCTTTCGTCATTTGAGTATCTGGGTTTCGTTCGTCATTCGCCCTTGGTGCTTCGTCATTTCTTCTGCGCAAATCTGTGACTAGATTGTCATACTTCATGCAAATGAAATTGTTCGCCCGCTCCGGTCCGAAGAAAAAGAAGCACGGAAAGCTTCTCCCATACGGCTGGAAAATAACGCTTCTCGCCATCATCGCGGCGGCCGGCATCTCGGTTTTCTTGTTTTACGGCGCGTGGGCGCAGAGCTTCGACATGAAGAAGGTCGGCGAAATGCCGGAGCGAAATACGGTTCTGGATGTTGATGGAAAAATTTACAGTCGTCTCGCCGGCGCGAACCGGTTGAAGGTTTCGCTCAGCGAAGTCTCGCCGCTATTTATTGCTGCGGTGCTGGCGCGCGAGGACACTCGCTTCTATCAACATGGAGGGATTGATTGGCGCGGCATTCTCCGGGCCCTTGCTCACGATATTCTGAGTCACTCGGCCAAGGAAGGAGCGAGCAGCATTACCCAGCAGCTCGCGCGCAACAGCCTTCCGTTGGGCGGCCGCACCATGAGTCGGAAACTGCTCGAAGCGATGGTGGCTTTGCGCATCGAACGCCAGTTCACCAAGCAGCAGATTCTCGAGCTTTACATTAATCGCATTTATTTCGGCACTGGTTGCTATGGCGTTGAAACAGCCTCGCAGGCTTATTTCGGCAAGAGCGCATCCAAGCTGAACCTTCCCGAGGCCGCGCTCCTCGCCGGCTTGATTCGAAGCCCGAATCGTTTTTCGCCCTTGAAGAACCCCGCCGGCGCGGCCATCCAGCGCAATGCCGTTCTCGATCGCATGGTTCAACTGCAAAAACTTTCGCCGGCGCAGGCCGAGCAAGCGAAGATAGCGAAAATCACACCGCATCCGAAACGTTTGCCCTTCATCCAGGAAAATTACGCGATGGACGCGGTGCAGCGCGATTTGAACCTGCTGCTGACACAAGATCAGATCGATAATGGCGGACTCTTTATTTACACGACGCTCGATCCGGCCGTGCAAAATGTCGCGCAGCAGGCGCTCGAGACTCAACTCGCAAAAGTCGAGCGGCAATCCAATTTTCATCATCCGTTGAAGGCCAATTATCAGCCGTCGGGAAACGGAGATGATTCAGCGATGCCGTACCTCCAAGGCGCAGTCGTGGCGATTGACAACGCAAGCGGTGGCATTCGTGCACTTGTCGGTGGTCGCGATTACTCACAAAGTAAATTCAATCGCGCACTCGCTCCCACCAACCGGCAGGTTGGTTCTGCGTTCAAACCTTTCGTTTATGCGCTCGCTTTCAGCCATGGGCTTTTGCCCGGCGCTGCCATCAGCGATGGCCCGATCCAACCCGGAGAAATCGAAGGCGCAGGAAATTGGTCTCCCGGAAATTCCGATGGCACTTACGGTGGGATTCAGCCGTGTTCGTATGGCCTCATCCATTCACGCAACACTATGAGCGTTCGCGTGGGTCAATTCGCTGGCCTTGACTCCGTGCAAAAAGTCGCGAATACGCTCGGTCTTGGCGAAAATATTCCACATGGGCCGGCGATTTACATTGGTTCGTTCGAGACGAACCTGAAGGATCTTACTGCTGCTTATTCGGCTTTTCCGAATGCCGGCGTGCGCAAACAGGCTTACATCATCGAACGCATCGATAACCAGCAGCACCATCCGATTTTTCGGGCAGCACACATCTCGGTGCGGGCGCTCGATCCGAGCGCGGCATGGATGACATCGCAATTAATGGAAGAAGTTTTAACGCGCGGGACCGCCGCCAGCGCCCGATCATTGGGTTTCAAATTGCCGGCGGCCGGTAAAACCGGTACAACTAACGATTACAAGGACGCGTGGTTTGTAGGTTATACCAGCACGCTGACCTGCGGCGTGTGGGTTGGATTCGACCAACCGGTAACGATTATTCCGCATGGCTATGGCGCCGCACTGGCACTCCCGGTCTGGACTCATGTGATGAACAAGGCAGCGGAGCATTATCCTGCCCAGCAATTGCAGCCGACCATGCCAATCCAGCACGCCACCGTTTGCTCCACCTCAAATCAGCTCGCCACGACAGGCTGCCAGGCTGCCGGGACTGCGTACGACATCGATCTGCCAGCAGACAAGGTCCCGACAGTTGCGTGTGAAGTGCATGGCGGGCAGCAAATGCCGTTCGCGCAACAATTGCAGGACTTGCCCCAAAAAGCAGCGACCTTCCCGGGCCGTTTCTTCAGATCATTCCGGAGACTTTTCGGCGGACGATAAACCGATTCTTCTGGTGGCCGGCTGCGAGCTCGACTTTAGAAGAAATGATGCTTTGCAAAAGCTCGTCCTGAGCCCGACTTGAGATATTTTTCGAAAGCGATCGCGGCTTTTTCGTTGGAAAAAGCGATACGCGCCAAGCGTCCATGGACAGAACTCGGCCGTATGCGGCGATCGCCCGCTATTGTATCTATAAGTCGCTTTCTGAGATCGCGCGTTAACCCTACGTACGGCTGTTTTGGATAGGATTCAGATCTTAGAAGGTAAACGTAATGCATTCCTGATTCAGCTGGCCTGCCAGCCGTAGCTTGGAGCGTGGGTTAATGTCCGCCTTCGCGCAAGGCTGCGAGCGGGTGAGGGGAATCGAAAACAGTGAGTTCTAGTCTCTCTCCGTCACCGAAGGAGAATCGCGACTGGTCAGACGAAAGTCATAACACGGAACAACCACCTTCGAGTGCACCAAGGAGAAGAGCCGCTAAAAAGGCGGCAAGATGCCAAACCCCACTTCGCCACAGCCTAACACGCCAATAGCACCAAAATTGCTCGACCGAGTCGTGTGGACGATTCACCAATGACATCGTGGTTGGTCATCCGCCATCGGGCAATCAAAAAACGATTCTGGTGCGATCCTGTGAAGCGTCACGGCTCTTTGAAATCGCCCTTGTGCTCGTGCGTCTCGATCACGTTGCCAGCACCGGGAAAACCCGCGCAACGGTTACAAGGGCTGCCCGGGACCTAGAAGGCTTTATCGGTCCAAGGGAATCGCCGCTCTGCAAATCCAGCTGTCTCCTTGAGCGCATTATGATGGGCGACTAGGCTTCTCGCGAAATCGCGCACCTTCGGAACCCGCCGACGAGGAATTGGGACGCCGCCTGAACATTGCCGATAGCCAACCGATGAGGAAGTTCCATTTGGAAGTATCACGAACTCGGTAGTGTCCTTTTTGAATTAGTTGACTGCCCGTGGTGTCAGTGCAGCCTGTGATGGGCTTGGGTTCGCCCGTAACACCGCCGCCACCTTTGACGTCTTTTACTGGCTGCAGATCACCAACTTTGACGCGTCCCTTTTTAACCCGGCGCCAAGTGGACTGGATTACAATGACGTTTCGCCTGTGTGTGTTCACGCCCAAAACGGGCCTCCGGCCTCCCACACGGCTGAGGCAGCAATGTAGACAAAGGCATATGCTGTTCTGTTCATTTTATTTTCGAGCTTGTTGACAGGCTGCCACCTTGCAGAATGATTCCCACTTCAGATTCGACAGTCGATTTGCTAACACCCGAGCGAATGACCGACCTGGTCACAAGTATTGGGAAATCATCGCTGACAATCTCAGCAAAGCCGGTTGGAGTTGGGGTTGTGTCTCAGCCGTGGATTCTCGCGGCCGAACAATCCGTGAGCGTTCAAAGGCCAGGTGCTTCCAGCGGAACGGCTTCGACAAACAGAAGCCTTCGTTGCAGATCATTACCATTCGCAGCCCTTGGCATGGGAGATCAAAATCATCGGCTGCCGATCTTTACCGATGAATGCCAGCATGGCGCATTCTTACGTCGATTTTTTTCTTTGCAAAAGGCGCGTTACCGCAGCGCGCGCTAACTGTAATCCGTGACGCAAGCGCGTTATGAGTCCCCGCGCCACGGCGCCGTAAGCTTCCTTAGGTGGCCTATCTGACTCGGAAGCGCGCCGGGAATTGTAATCTGGCGTTGCAATGGTGTTTCTGCGGAGATGGGTCGCTGGGTTAGGTGCGACCGTATCGCCACTAAGTAAAGGATTTGTCTTAAGTCTGCTTAATTCGCGTCGGATCATTTCGCGGAGGCAGGGCTGCCATTGGCTCGCAACTTAGGGTGGCGTTTCGGAAACGTTCGTGTTCCTGCCAGCAAAAGGGCGCTTCAATTTCACGTCTTTAACGTTCGAGCAGTCACGGATCCCACGCCAGACAGATGCCGCCTAATATCTTTGCCAGACTAAATCCTACATGCGCCCTGCGATGCTTCGCGCGGCTGCAAGAAGGGCTATTTTACATCTGAATCACAGCGTCGTGTGAACGTGCTGAAAGACTTGGCGTGTTGTTAAGGACGAGCTGGGGTGCCACTGCCGGCCTCGCTTTTGAGTTCGACGAGGATCATATGCATAGGCTTATCGCCAATGTTCTCCGCGGCATGAGTCAAAGGGTCGCGATAGATAACGTCGCCCGTTTGAAACGTGCCTTCCGTGATCTTGCCATCTGCTGCGTAATTGCGATACCGCCCGCCCGCCAAAACATAAATGACGTAGGCCGGGTGCGAGTGCACTTGCTCCTTGGTACCGGGCGGCAAGATAGCTTCGAGGACGCGGACACGATCGTTTTCGAACCTGACGCGTATCGTCTTGGAATTTACGACCGCCACATCTTGCGCATATGTAGGCGTCACCCAGACGCTGACGGGTAACGCGACTGTAATTGCGAAGATGATCAGGGATCGGATAGGCATCACGATGGGCTCCTGTTAAGTAATTGCAACTTGCTAGTGTGCTGAGCTATCGCATGAAGTCCTGGGAAATCATCGCTGACAATCTGAGCAAAGCCGGTTGGAGTTGGGGCTGCGTAGCAACTGTGGATTCTCGTGGGCGAACAATCTGGATTGCTGACGCGCATCGGGACGACGGGAAGCGTTTCGTTGCGCGTGCGGATGAAAAAGTCTAATTGATCTTTGGGCGCTTGATTTATGCGGGCCTCACAACTATCGCGTGAACGATCATGCCAATCCCTGCAGCGCAGTGGCCCTTGTACCAAAGCCCAACCGGGCCGAAGAAGAATCCTAAACATGCTGCAACTGCATCACTTTGATTGCCGGTGCGTGTGCCGGACACCGCGACAGTGGGCGCAAGTTAGAGCACGTGCGATACCGGCAACCAAGTGTCCATGCCCGGTCGCCAGCAAAGATCGTCGGCCTGGATTCTGCCATCCGCCAAATAGTTTCGAGCAGCGACTTCTGTGTAAGGCCCAAAACGTTTCCCTTCGCGGGCGACGTAAAAATCTAATGCCGAAGACCCTATTGCGGTTGTGGACGCTCTTTGATTACCTCTAGGTGGGGCCCCGCACGATGGACAAGCCGCAGCCAGGGAATTGATCTCTTTGCCGCACTCATAGCACTCGTAGCACGTCGAAGCCGCTTCGAGCGCTTCCCGTACCGTCGTTTCCTTGCCATTGTGCCGTGCTTGCCAATCCAATTGAACCTCACCACTCGCCACGGCAACACGAAGATTCACGAGAGAATAGGTTTTGACAGCGACGTCACCGGATTTTTGGATGAGGTAGTTCATTGACCTTACGGTGGTGTCGACGATTCCGCTGGCGACGGCGTTGGCGAAGTAGGCACTTGGGTTTCAAGAGCAATGTAGGCCGCGTTTACCCACCCAGTATGTCCATCAACGATTATCTCCTGCCACGTTGTCGCGCCAGCCACGATGCGCTTGGTGCCGAGCAATATACCGCCCGTGCCAGGTTCAAGCTTCGTAACCACCTGATAATCTGACCCGGCTCCCTCGCGGACATTGAGATAATCGCCTTGTGGGATGCCGATGACTTGATATGCGGCCCGAGGCGGCGTTGCAGTCGCCACAGATACATCGGAAGCATACGGAGTCTCTGCGGTGGTAGGACTTGGTGAACTTTCCACGGCCGTTTCGATGGGCGGCGAACTTGTCGGAGCCGATTCCGCAATCGGAGTCTCCGTGGCGGCAGCACTTGGTGAACTTTCCGAGGGCGTTTCGATAGGCGGCGAACTCCTCGTAGCCGATTCCGCAGTCGCGGGCGTTGGGGACGCCGCTACTGACGCAATGTTCGGCTGATATGTCACGCCCCGAATCAACAAGACAAGCACTACGCCCGTTAACAGCGCGATTGTTCCCAAAGAAAACTGTTTTGCCCGCGAGCCTGGGCGAGCTTGCATGGGTAGCGGTGGCGGAACTATGGTAGATCGTGGTGGAGCCCCGCAGAAAGGACAAGCCGTTGCTAACGAGCTAATTTCTTTGCCGCATTCGTAGCAGCGAATTAGAGCCATTTTTGTAAATGCGCGTACGCGATGGCGCTGCCGCGCCAAATCTGCTGTGGACCGTTTACCAACCTGACCGAGAACTTTCTCATCTCGCTGTACTTCCTAAATCGGCCAGCGGGTGGGCTGCGGATGCGCTTAACTGTCCCTCACTTTGACGGCAGGGTCCGTGTTACCAAAAATCTACGGCTCTTTGAACTCGCCCGCGTGCTCGTGCGTTTCAATCATGTTGCCAGCTTCATCATAAATGCATTGACGATAATCTGACCGTTTCTCTACACTCGGCGTTATGGCCACTAAATTTCTTACGCTCATTTCTGTAATCGGTCTT
>DASXNN010000058.1:0-6402 GCA_036495045.1 Candidatus Udaeobacter sp. | reverse complement strand
CGGCAAGGGCGACGTTTTTTTTGAGATGGGTGGCAGCGCAAATTACCAGCGAGCGGTCGAAGCTTATGATCAATTAGTTTCCGACAAGGAAAAGCCGATCCACTGGCGAAATCAGGCGCTTTTCAAAAAAGGCCTCTGCCTGGAAAAACAAAGCGACCGAGCTGGCGCCCTCGCCGCGTTTTACAAAATCCTGGAGGATGAGACTCGCCCGGATCGGAGGCGCGAACTCTTCTGGTATTACAAAGCGGGATTCAACGCAGCGCGATTGTTGGAGGAGGACTCTAAATGGGAATCCGCTGCTGCTATCTACGAAAAACTGGCTGCGTCCGGCGGCAGCCGGACAGAAGAGGCAAAGGAGCGGCTCAAACGTCTGCGTCTTGAGCATTTTCTCTGGGCGGATTGATTTGCCAATGGCCGAAAAGGTCGGTTTTTTGTTTTAAATACTCTCCGAATAGGCTTGCACAAAATTTGGAACGGGATCACAATTCAGGCATGAAAACAGGAAGCAGGTTCAGTCGCCTCTGCGGCTGGTCGGCTCGATGTGCAACTGGCGTGCTCGCACTCGCATTTTGCGCATCGGCATTTGCAGATCCGAACAAAAACGTAGTTGTGGCGCAAAAACAGCAGACTACCCAGAAAAGGGTGATAAAACTCTGCTACGTGAAGACTATAGCGTCTGGCATTCCACAACTATGCACTCGGTTCGAGGGGTTAGATCCGACCACCGAAAGCCCGGTAGAAATTATCGGGCGCTTGGCGCAGAAGTAACAAACTTCGGCAAAAATCAATTTAGCTGTGATGTTGCGCTGTCAGCACGGCAGCGCGGTTAGTGCGTTTTTGTTTTCGCTTCCAACTCATCAGTCCGCGGAGCCGAGCACCAACCTCTTCAATGGGATGCTTTTCAGCTTTGTGCAGGAGCTTCCTATAGCGCGCTTGGCCGGTGTTCATTTCCTGAATGAATTCGCGCGCAAATTTTCCTGAGCGGATTTCCCGCAGCGCAGTCATCATCCGTTTTTCCACCGCTTGATCGACAATTTTCGGGCCGACCTTTAATTCACCCCACTTCGCGGTATCGGAAATCAATCTTCGCATCCCGGCCAGTCCCGCTTCATGGATAAGATCGACAATAAACTTTAATTCGTGCAAACACTCGAAGTAGGCGAGTTCGGGTGGATAGCCGGCGCGAACAAGTGTGTCAAAGCCAGCGCGAATGAGTGCGGAGGTTCCGCCGCACAGCACTGCTTGTTCGCCAAAAAGATCGGTTTCCGTCTCCTCACGAAACGTTGTCTCGAGCACGCCAGCGCGCGTGCAGCCAATACCCTTTGCCCAAGCCAGTGCTGTTCGCTTGGCGTGGCCGGTGGCGTCTTGGTGAATCGCAATCAGCCCCGGGGCGCCACGCCCTTTGACAAATTCTCGGCGCACCATCGGTCCCAGACCTTTCGGGGCGACCATGACAACATCGACATCTTTACGCGGGATAATCGTGCGGTAATAAATTGCAAACCCATGCGCAAAAAGCAGCGTTTGCCCCGATCGCAGCCCCGGAGCGATTTGTTCTGTATAAATAGCTGGCATTTGCGTGTCCGAGAGCGCGAGAAAAATAATGTCCCCGCGGCGCGCAGCTTCGCCTGTGTCAAACACTTTGAGACCGCTCTGTCTGGCGCGCCGGCGGGATTTGCTTCCACGATAGAGACCGATGATGACCGTAATGCCGCTACCCTTGAGATTGAGCGCGTGAGCGCGGCCTTGCGCGCCGAAGCCGATCACCGCGCACGTCTTTCCCTTTAACCAGCGAAGATCGACATCTTTATCGATGTAAATGCGCGCGGCCAAATTTAGCTGGATGGCTTACCCAAGAACGACTTTGCTGTCGCAAGCAGCGCCTTATCATCATTGTCGTTCAATTCACCAACAAAGCGGCGAATCCGCCGGAAGGATTGACGCAAAAAGAGATCGGCAGCGGAGTCATCGGCGGAGGCTGAATCTCCATTGCGACGGGCGAACTGAAGCTCCCCATCCCAGCGGCTAAGAACGCAAGTCGATGCAAAAAGATCCATCGCCGCATTCGCGATCCGTTCCTGGACAAGCTGCATGTCGAGAATTGGCTCACGATACGTTATCAACGCGCGGTTCACGGCGAAATTAAAACGCCAGATGAGCCGGCCAAGTTGCCGCGCATGTCCGCGGAGTTGCTCGCTTTGTATCGGCACATCAGGCACACGAATCGTCGCGCCAAGCCGGTTCTTTCCAGCGACCCACGCTTTGCTCATTCGATCGCGCGACGGTTTCATCATCGTGTCGTAAATTTCCTTGAACTCCAGTCCCGGCCCGCGCATCCCGACGAGGGCGATAAAGGAGGTAAGCACTTCGTTGCTGCCTTCGCCGATCTGATTGATCCGGGCATCGCGCAGCATTCGCTCGAGCGGAAGATCGATGAAGTACGCCGAGCCGCCATAAATCTGGAATACATCGTTGATGCACTCCCAAAGCCGCTCGGTCGTGAAGACCTTCAGCATCGCGGTCTCCAACATGTAATCTTCCAAGCCGCGATCAATGAACGACGCTGTAACCGTCGTCATTGCTTCCATCGCATACGCATCGGCCGCGATGCGGGCGATTTTCTTTTTGACGAGATGAAAATTCCCGAGCGTTTTATTGAATTGTTTCCGCGTGTTTGCGTGCTGGATCGCCAATTCCAAACAAGTTTTCGCGGCGCCGGTGCAACACGCGCCGAAAGTTGTACGCCCGAAATCAAGCACTGTGAGCGCGACTTTCAGACCTTTACCCAGCGGTCCCAGAATATTTTCCTTCGGCACTTTGACGTCGCGCATTGCGAATCGCCCGGTAGCAGTGCCGCGGATTCCCATCTTCGGCATCCGCGCTTCGAGGATTTCAAAGCCGGGCATGTCGGGGGTGACCAGAAACGCGGTAACCGCAGTTTTGTCCGATCCCGACACTGGCGTGCGCGCCATCACGGTAAGCTCATGCGCGATCGCAGCATTCGTGATGTACCGTTTTTCGCCGTTTAAGACGAAGTGCGAGCCGTCCTCGCTTGGGCGCGCCTGCATCTGCACATTTGCCGCATCCGATCCGGCTTCCTTCTCAGTAAGCGCAAATGCGCCGAGCTGCTCGCCGGTCACTAATTTTGGCAACCACTTCTGCTTTTGCTCGTGTGTTCCAAACAACAGCAACGCGCGAATGCCGATCGAATGATGCGCGTTTACGAAAACCGACGTTGATGCGCAACGGCGGCCAATCTCTTCCAGCACTTTGCAGTTGGCCATCTGCGAAAAACCGTGTCCGCCAAATTCCTTCGGCGCCGTCATACCGAGCACGCCGACGCGGCCCAAGCCGTCGATCACTCTGCGGGGGATGTCTGCCTGTCGATCGATGTCCGCAGGATCAAGATCTTCGTCCAAAAATTTGCGGAGTTGGATGAGCGTTTCATCCAATTCGGCTTGTTGCGCCGCTGGAATGCGCGGATACGGCATCACCCAATCGGAAACGAAATGTCCGTGGAACAATCCCTTGGCAAACCCAAGCGCCTGCGGACCTGCAAAAAGCAGTTCTTCCGCCTGCTGAATTTCTTTTTGTCGCTCTGTGTCGAGTTTGTTCATAAAATCCGCTCACTAATAATAGCGGGTCACGAACTGTAGCCAGCCGACTTCGCGTGTCCACAAGTCGCGCAAATTGCCGAGGCGCCAATGCGTCGGCCGTTAGCAGCGAGTCGCTCTTTGTCCGCCGGTCGACACTTATTCGACTGACCAGTGATTCAGCTGCAGCCCTGACTCGTTCCGCATTCAGTGCAAACGCCGCACGCGCCGGCGCGGATCACCTTATCGCTGCCGCAATGCGAGCAGACGATGTCCATGAACATATTGCCAAGCGCCTCTTGCACCCGGTCAGCATGGCTCTTGCCATTGCCCGATACCTGCGGTGAGCCATCGTTCGGTGAATGACCTGTGATTACGTCGATCAGCTCCTTTTCGCCTGTTCGCGCCAGATCGGAAACGGGTCGATTGAGCGCCTTTTTCTCCATCTCCGGAATTTCCTTCAAGGGCAATTCCGTTTGTCCGCGTGTTGGCGAGGTGGCTTCCTTGTAGCCTTTGATGAACTGGCAGGCGAGCCAGCGAAAAACGTAATCGGTAATGCTGGTCGCGTGGCGAATATCGGGATTTTTCGTGAACCCGCTCGGTTCAAATCTTTGGTAAGCAAATTTCTTCGCGAGACTCTCCAGCGGCACGCCGTACTGCAGTGCAATCGACGTGAGTGTGCCGACGGTGTCCATTAACCCGCCGATCGTGCTTCCCTCCTTCGACATTGTGATGAAAAGCTCGCCTGGCTGACCATCTTCGTACAAGCCGACTGTGATATAACCTTCATGCCCGGCGATCTCGAACCGGTGCGTCAGCGACATCCGCGTGTCTGGCATCCGATGCCGAATCGGCTGGTCGAGCCGGCTGCGGACCAACGCCAGCTCTTCCTCCAATTCGAGAATGCGCCTCTCAAATTCATCGCGCTCAACCGCGACATCCAACGCAACATCGACATCTTCGTCTGCACCCATGTCTTTTGTCTTGCGCGTGTTGAGCGGCGCGGAACGCTTCGAGCCGTCACGATAAATCGCGATCGATTTTAATCCAAGCCGCCACCCCTCTATGTACGTGTTCATGATGTCATCGACCGTGGCCGCTTCCGGCATGTTGACCGTTTTCGAAATTGCGCCGCTGAGGAATGGCTGCGCCGCGGCCATCATCCGCAGGTGTGCCATGTAACTGAGACTGCGTTCGCCTTTGAACGGCTTAAACGCGCTATCGAAGATCGACAAGTGCTCCGGATTTAGCCCCGATGAAATCGTCGATCCGTCTGTGTCAGTGACGTCCTCGATCGTGTCGAAGGCGTCGATGTGCGCGATGATCCGCTCGATCCCCTCAGAATTGTAACCGAGTTTCTTGAGCGCGGGTTTGACGGTTTGGTTGACAATCTTGAGCATTCCGCCGCCTGCGAGCAGCTTGTATTTCACAAGTGCGATGTCCGGTTCAATCCCGGTCGTATCGCAATCCATCAGAAAACTAATTGTGCCGGTCGGCGCAAGCACTGTGACCTGCGCGTTGCGATAGCCGTATTGTTTGCCTAATTCAGCGGCGCTATTCCAAACTTTCGCCGCTTCTTCTTTCAAATGAGCGAACTCTTCCGAGTCCGAAATTTCGCGCACCGCGCAACGATGCAAATCTATTACTTCCAGCATCGACGCGACGTTGTCCTTGGCGACTGGTTTCGGTACACCGCTAGCGCGCGCATCGTGATAGCCTGGGAACGGCCCAATTGCTTGAGCTAAGCGCGCGCTTTGCTCATAGGCTTCGCCAGTCATGATCGCGGTGATCGCGCCGCAAAGTGCTCGGCCTTCGACACTGTCGTAGCCGAAACCGTAACTCATGACGAGTGAACCGAGATTTGCGTAGCCGAGTCCGAGCGTGCGAAAAATATGTGAATTCTCCGCGATTTCCTTGATCGGATAACTCGCGTTATCGACCAGAATTTCTTGAGCCGTGATGAAAATGCGCACGGCGGCTTTGAATCGCTCAACGTCGAAGTCGCCATCCGGGCTCTTGAACTTCATCAAATTGAGCGACGCAAGATTGCACGCGGTATTATCAAGAAAAAGATATTCCGAGCAGGGATTGGTGGAATTTTGACGATCCGTGCCTTTGCAGGTGTGCCATTTGTGAATCGTGGAATCGAACTGCATCCCCGGATCGCCGCAGACGTGCGTTCCTTCAGCGACCTTGCGCAACAGCGTTCGGGCATCTTTGCATTCGCACGGTTTTCCGTCACGTACGCGCCGCGTCCACCATTCGCGGCCCTCAAGCGCTGCTTCCATGAATTCGTCGCTCACCCGGACGCTCAGGTTTTCGTTTTGATACATCACGGAGCCATAGGCGTCGCCATTGTAGCTGCCGTCATAACCTTGTTCGATCAGTGCCCAGGCTTTCTTTTCTTCTTTCTGCTTCGCGTCAATGAACTCTTCGATGTCCGGGTGCCAATCTTTGAGCGTATTCATCTTCGCGGCCCGGCGCGTTTTGCCGCCGCTTTTCACCACGTTTGCAACCTGATCGTAAACCTTCAGGAATGAAAGCGGTCCACTCGGTTTGCCACCACCGCTTAATTTTTCTCTTGTCGATCTTAACGAGGAAAGATCCGTGCCCGTGCCGCTGCCGTACTTGAAGAGCATCGCCTCACTCGTCGCCAACTGCATAATACCTTCCATCGTGTCGTCCACGCTCTGAATGAAACAGGCGCTTCCCTGGGGATATTCGTACTGCGACGTGGCGCGTTCAGCTTTGCCGGTTTCGCGGTTGTAAAAATAATTGCCGGCCCCCGCGCCTCTGCCGATGCCATACT
>DASXNN010000057.1:0-13564 GCA_036495045.1 Candidatus Udaeobacter sp. | reverse complement strand
TGATTTTACCTACGAAGCGAAGTATGGAATTCGGAACTGGCAGGGCGGCGGTCGCGCGTCGGCGCGGGAGACGATTGGTCGCGTGGCCGCCGGCGTAGTCGCGAAAAAGACATTGTCGACCTTATATCCGAGATTCGAGATCGTCGCGTACGTCGCGCAGATTCACGAGATCGTCGCAAAGATCAATCGTTCCAGGATTACAATGAAGGAGGTGGAGAAGAATGCAGTGCGCTGTCCGGATGCAGCAACGGCCAAAAAGATGGTTGCGCTCATCGAACGAATCCGCGATAAGGGAGATTCGGTCGGCGGCGTGATTGAGTGCGTCGTTCGTAGTCTTCCAGCCGGGCTCGGTGAACCGGTTTTTGATAAGCTTGAGGCGGACCTGGCGAAGGCGATGATGAGTCTGCCGGCAACCAAAGGATTCGAGATCGGTTCCGGGTTTGCCGCGACGCGCATGTGCGGTTCCGAGCACAACGATCCATTTGAAATGCGCGACGGGAAAATTCGCACAACGACGAACAACTCCGGCGGTGTCCAGGGCGGGATCAGCAACGGCGAAGAGATTTACTTTCGGGTCGCCTTTAAGCCGACTGCGACGATCGCACACGAACAGAAAACCGTTAGCACATCACATGAACAAACGAGCCTCGGGACGCGCGGACGCCATGATCCATGTGTTTTGCCCCGTGCGGTGCCAATCGTGGAAGCGATGGCGGCACTCGTGCTTTGCGACCACGCGCTACGGCAGCAAGCGATTAGTTTGCCCGCTTCGCGGAAGTGAGACCCGAACTGCAGACGGTGGCCGGTTCGCCCCTTTGGCAGGCGGTCTTCATTTCATTTGGCGTCGTTTTGGTCTTGTTCGAAGTGGTGCGCGGCTGGCGACTCGGCCTGATGCGGCAACTTGTGCGCGTCGCTGCATTGGCTGCGGCGTACGCGGCCGCATTTTACGGCGGCCGGACGGTCGTTCCGTTGGTGCGACCATTTTTGAAAATGCCGGATATCGTGCTGTCGATCTTAGGCGGCGCCGTGCTCGCGCTCGCCGTATATGCGTCTATCACCTCTCTCGGGATGATTTTTCTCCGACGCACCGACCAACGGAACGCAAGCTTGCTCCGGTTGATTTATGCAGTCAGCGGGGCTGTGATCGGATTATTTTTTGGCGCGTTTTTGTTCTGGATGATCGTAGTGAGCGTTCGTGCCGTTGGCGCGCTGGCCGATGCGCAGCTCCGCGGTCGATCAAATTCTTCAGCCGCAGACCTACACGTTTTTGAAGTACGACGACATTCTTTACCGAAGCCCGAAGAGGAATCGACGCTGGCGGCATCGCTGGCGCGATTGAAGAATTCGCTCGAGCTTGGGGCTATCGGAAACGCAATTACGCGAACGGACCCCGTCTCCTCGAAAACTTATGAATTACTTGGGAAAGTCGGAAACGTATTTTCCAATCCCGAAAGCGCACAGAAATTTCTCACATTCCCAGGGGCACACGAGTTGAGCGAGCATCCGAAAATTGTCGCTTTACGAGACGATCCGGAAATCTCTGATATGATCGCGCAGCGGCGCTTTCTCGACCTTTTGCAGAACCAGCGCATCATCGACGCGGCGAATGATCCGGCGCTCGCCAGCCAAATCAAAAAATTCGACCTGCAGAAGGCCCTGGATTATGCAACCCGGAAGTAATTGCAATGCATTACATCACCACCATCGGTCTGGAAGTGCACGTTCAGCTTAAGACGCGTTCGAAGATGTTTTGTGCCTCTCCGGTTGAATTCGGCGCCGAGCCGAACACACATACCTGTCCCGTCTGCCTCGGTCTGCCCGGTGCTTTGCCCGTGATGAATCATGAAGCGCTGCGCATGACAGCGCTTACCGGGTTAATGCTCGGATGCGACATCGCTCCGATCTGCAAATTCGATCGGAAAAATTATTTCTACCCGGACATGCCGAAGAATTATCAAATCTCACAATACGACATGCCGCTGTGCACGAACGGCAGCGTGCCTCTGCATGATCTCGCGTATCCGAAGGACGCGCAGAAAAATATCGCCACGCCAGACAAGGAAGTGCCCCTCGTGCGGATTCATCTGGAGGAGGACGTGGCCAAAAGTTTTCATTTTGAAACGTACACAGGCATCGATTTCAACCGGGCCGGCACGCCATTGATGGAGATCGTGAGCCAGCCCGAAATCAATTCGCCAGAAGAAGCATTCGCGTTTTTGACCTCGCTCAAACAAATCTTGATCTACGGAGCGGTTAGCGACGCCGACATGGAGAAGGGGCAGCTTCGTTGCGATTGCAATATTTCTGTGCGGCCCGAAACGCAGGCTGAACTCGGCGCAAAAATCGAGATCAAAAATATGAATTCGATCAGTGGTGTGCGGCGTGCTCTGGCTTATGAAATCCAACGCCAGGTCGATGCGCTCGAACGCGGCGAAAAGTTAGAACAGGAAACGCGTGGCTGGGACGATGCGGCTGCGGAAACATTTCTCATGCGGACAAAAGAATTTGCCCACGATTACCGCTATTTTCCAGATCCGGATTTGGTACCGGTAAAAACTGAGGTTCTGCTGCCAGACGTGCGTGCGCGGATACCGGAATTACCGAAAGCGAAACGCGCCCGTTTTGTCGAGCAATATCAAGTGAGCTCCTACGATGCGGGCGTGCTAGCGAATGATCTGGAGCTGGCCCGCTATTTCGAAGCAGCAGCAAAGGGCGCGCGCAAATCGAAGAACGTTGCGAACTGGATTCTCAATGACCTGCAAAATGCACTGAGCACCGCTGGGAAAACGATTAGCGATTGTCCAATTCCACCGGAAGCGCTCGATGAACTGGTCAATCTAATCGACAGCGGGAAAATCAGCGGCAAACAAGGCAAGGAAGTGTTCGCGGAAATGTTCGCGAGCGGCAAACGAGCGGCCGAGATCGTCAAGGAAAAGGGGATCGAGCAATTGAGCGACGCGAGCGCAATCGAGGCATTCTGCGATCAGGTGATTGCGGCCAACCCGAAGCCGGCTGCTGATTTTAAGGCAGGCAACGCTGCATCGCTTAATTTTCTCAAGGGACAGGTGATGAAGCTTTCCAAGGGAAAAGCCAACCCGCAGTTAGCGGGCGAAATCTTGGAGCGCAAGTTGAAGTAGCGCATACGTTGCCATAAAGCTACAGCGTACCAGGCGACTTCGCTCGAGATGACAAAAAGGGTTGCGGCAATGAACTTGTCTCGTGCCCATCTTGATCGCTCCCGATAAATTCAAAGGCTCGCTTGGCGCGCGGGAAGTCGCAGAGAATATCGCAACTGGTCTGCGCGATATTTTACCTGACGCAAAGATTGACATCGTGCCGATGGCGGACGGCGGTGAAGGCACGGCCGAAGTTATTTGTGACGCACTCGGCGGTTCCTGGGTGAATTGCACGGCACATGATCCGCTCGGCCGCGAGATCGAGGCGCGTTACCTCTGGGTCGAAGAGGGCAAACTCGCAATCATGGAAATGAGTGAAGTCGCCGGAATGCGACGGCTTTGCGAAAGTGAACGCGATCCACTTCGCGCTAACACGTTCGGCGTTGGCGAAATGCTGCTTGATGCAGCGCGACGCAGCGTGGATCAAATCATTATCGGACTTGGCGGCAGCGCGACTAATGATGGTGGCTTTGGAATGGCAAGAGCACTTGGGTTTCGATTTTTTGCCGGCCAACAAGAGCTCACGCGCGCAGTGAGCGATCTGCAAAAGCTCACGCGGATCGAAAGGCCGAGCGCCTTGTCGCTACCGGAGATTATTGCGGCAGTCGATGTGCGAAATCCGTTCCTGGGCGAAAATGGAGCAACGCGAGTGTTTGGCCCGCAGAAGGGCGCGAGCCACGATAAGATCGACATCTTGGAGGGCGCGCTCACGAAACTCGCCGATGTTGCCGCAAGAGCGTTTGAGAAAGATTTTCGCGACGAACAAGGCGCGGGTGCGGCCGGTGGACTTGGTTTTGGGCTTGTCAGTTTTTGCAACGCGAAAATTCGACCGGGATTTGATGTGGTCGCAGAAGCGGTCGGACTGGAATCGAGAATGATGGATGCCGATCTCGTGATTACCGGCGAGGGGAGTCTGGATCGGCAGACCCTCGAAGGAAAAACGCCTGCGGGAGTGGCGCGGCTCGCGCGAAAACTAGGCAAGCGCGTTTTCGCAATTGTCGGACGTGCAAACGAAGATCGGCAAGTGCGGGAAATTTTTGATGGCATCTACCAAAACGCACGACCTGGAATGAGCGAAAAGGAAAACATGGCGCGTGCCGCAGAGCTGCTCCGGGAGAACGCGCGAGAGTTGGCGAAAATTCTGTAGCAGCGGTCTCACTGTATGGTGATTTCATCATAACGGGAAATGTCATGAAAATCATCACAGCGATGGCGGTGTCTTTACACAGCTCCTAGACTCGTCAAGATGAATGCATGGGCAGCGATCTTGCTGGTTTTAAGCGCTGCGGCAAGTCTTCAGGTCGTCCACTAGCTACAAAAATCGGACAGCTCGCGTACTGGAGCGTAGTCGCACTTATTTTCGGGTGGGCGGCTTGGTTGCGATTCCGGCTACCGCTCGATCCGATCGCTCTCTCTAACTATCTATTACCGGCGCTGAGAAAATTGATCGGCCCCGAGTTTGGCCAGATACACCTCGGCCGCACCATTATCTATCCGGGATTCGTGTATCTTCTGTTGCGGGTCTTTGGAGATTTTCGCGCGATAACGATCACTCAAAATCTCCTCGGGCTGTTGGCTGGCGGTATATTCTTGCTCACTTGGCGGCGGATTCGCGGTTTCATTCCAAGTGCACGTTTGCCACATCCCATTTACAACTGCCTAGGATTACTCGCCGTAGCAATTTACCTCTTTTCCAGGGAGCCGCTTCTCTTTGAAAGGGACATTCGGCCGGAAGGCATCTGCGGGTTTCTCATCAGCATCAATCTCTACCTTATCATCGAATTTACTGCCTGCTGTTTTCTAGAGGGTCGGCGAACCGCTACGGTCATCTATGGGATCGCGGCCGTGTTCAGCTCGGTTCTGCTGGCCTCAGTGAAGCCAAGCTTTTGGCTAACCGCGATTGTCGCGTTTCTGCCAGTCGCGATGTTTTTCTTTCGGCGGCGCTGGTTCTGGCAAAAGATTGCGTTTGCTGCTGGGGTTGCAGTATGTGCGGCGTTGCTATCGCTACCGGAGCACTCCCTGATCCGCAATGACGAGATAGGGGAGTGCTTTTTGCCGATTCAGCTCTTCGTGATTCACGCCAATCTGATCCGTGATCAAATGGCTGACGATCTCGAACGTGGTGCGAAAGTTCCGTATCCTCTGGAGTGGCTTGGGCGCGTTCATGACAGGCTCAGCGCCGAAATCGCAAAATCTTCCGCGCCCTGGCGGCGGTATTATGGTTATTACACACTCGGCTTCGATCCTGATTATCTGATGTATGACGAGAGCTCTATCGTGAAGCAATTAGACAAGGAGTTTGGCAACAATGTCTCTGCGCTTTGCGCGTTTTATCGATTCTACTATTGGCGAATCTGGCGCCAGCGGCCGCTCCTCGTCATCAAAAAAATCGTGCGGCAAATGGCGATCTTTTATGCACCGAAGTCTCCCGCCTACCGGTTGCGGAAATCTCTTTCGCTCACTGATGAGTATAACCGAAGTGTGACTTTCCTCGAGCCCCATCGCACGATTTGGACGGCTTATCCTCCAGCGATGGATTTTATGAGTCGGACGGCGTTACTGGCGCGGAGCGCGCCGGTTGTTCAACAGTCGGCTTATATCCGTAGGTCACATCAAATTCTGGCGATAACGTATTTGCCATTACTGTTGATCGCGCTCGCGTTAAGCGCGGTTGTCTTTATGCAGGAAGAGCGTCGGAGACGTTTCGGCTGGTTGGCAGCATTGATCTTGTTTGTTTACTCATACAGTTTCGCGAATTGCCTCGAAGTAGCAATCGTTCATTCGCTGGAAAATCCCCGCTACAGCAGCGTGCAAATGTTCGTTACTATTCTTGCGCAATTTCTGACAATCCTGTTGATCCTTGAAATTCTTCCCGGAAGTCGGGCGCTCATTGGCCACAGGCGGATTTCGGCAGAGCATTCCTCCGCCCGGTGAACGGTTTTGGGGCCTCTTGTCTCGCAAAAACCTTGGCGCGATCCTGTCGGCATGGATCGGCGAATCATTTTGTTCGCATTGCTTCTTCCCGCGTGTTCCCTGTTCGCCGCCGATTTGCCGAAGCCCGACGTCGTGGTCGCCGCCGATGGCACTGCTGATTTCAAAACAATCCAGGCCGCAGTTGAAGCCATTCCGCCGACGAACCGCGACCGCATCGTTGTGTTCATCAAAGACGGTACGTATCACGAAAAAATCCGCGTTAACGCCTCGTTTGTCACCTTGTGCGGGCAAAGTCGTAAGGGAGTGCGTGTTGAGTTTTCGCAGGTAAAAGACGATTTCGTAGCGCATCCTGACGACTTGGGATGGGCGGTCGTTAACCTGAATCACGCGAACGATTTTGTTCTGGAAAATCTGACCGTGGAAAACACGGCGAACACCACGCTCGCACACGCGTTCACGATTTCCGGCACTGGCGATCGCACCGTGATTGTGGATTGCGACGTTTTCAGCCACGGTGGCGACACGGTATCCCTCGGTCGCGGCGAACCTGGCTGCTTTTATCATGCGCGCTGCAATTTCAGCGGATCGGTAGATTTCGTATGCCCGCGCGGCTGGTGCTATGCGGTCGATTGCAATTTTTATGCTTACAGAAAAACTGCAGCGGTATGGCACGCAGGGGTGTCCGATCCAGATATGAAATTCGTGCTGCGCAACTGCCGTTTCGATGGCACGAAGAGCTTCAATCTCGGACGCCATTTTGTTGACGCGCAGTTTTATTTTGTCGATTGCAGATTTTCCGACAAGATGAGGAACAAACCGATTCGCGGTGAAATCATTTACCCGCTGAAAGCCAGGTCGGTTACGGAGGCGGACGTTCAGCGCGACGCGGAGTTGGACAAGCAAAACCTCTGGGGCGAGCGCTCGTTTTTTTACGATTGTCACCGCGACGGTGGCGACTTCGATTGGTTCAGGAACAATCTTCCATCCGCGTCCGGTTCGCCCAGACCTGAGCAAATCACCGCCGAATGGACCTTTGGGGGCAAATGGGATCCTGAAAACCGAGCAGGCCCGGTGATTCAGCAAATGCGTATGATCGGCAGGCAAATGGCGTTGGTCTTCAGCGAGCCGGTCACGGTGAAGGGAAAACCGAGAGTAGAAATGTCAGGCGGCGGCGTGGCGGATTACGTCTCCGGCAGCGGGAGCGAGACGCTGCTGTTCGAGCCGCGGTTGCATTCTGGTGATGGAGTTTTCGCGGTGGATTTGAGCGGCGGTGCCATCATCGCCCGCAACGCATCTGCCAATTTGCGAGCGGCGGATTTGTCATTGCGAGCTTCGCAGAAATTTACGATAAGCCTCTACTAAGCCCTCTCGCGGAAAGATTTGGCAGTTTCGACGTAGCTCCACGCCCACTGCGCGATATCCTTCTGCTCGTCGAGTGTAAGTTGCCGGCGAATCTTCGCGGGCGAACCCAGCACGAGTGAGCCAGGAGGAATTTTTATTCCTAGCGTGACAAGGGCGTTAGCGCCGATAATGGAACGCGCGCCCACCTCCACGTCATCAAGAATGATCGCGCCCATCCCGACAAGGACTTCGTTGTCGATCGTGCACGCGTGCACGATGGCGCTGTGACCGACGGTGACGAGCTCTCCCATTGTTGTTGGATAAGCGGTATCCAGATGGACGACGGCATTGTCCTGAATGTTCGAGCGCGGCCCGACGATGATACGGTTGATATCCCCGCGCAACACGGCGCCGTACCAGACGCTCGATTCTTCCGCGAGTGTGACATCCCCAACTACAGTTGCGCCGGGAGCGATCCAGGCGCTTGGATGGATCGTGGGTCCTTTCTTTAAACGCGCGGCAATCCCCGAGTGTCCAGTTGGAAGCGGGTCTGGATCGATATGCATTTAGGGATTAACCTCTAACGCCAAAAGCCGAACGTCCAACATTGAATAACAGAATGAGGTTTCTTATTCTGGCGCCTCGATGACTGTAAGCGCCGCATGCATCAGCTTTCTCCAGAAAAATTGACGCCATTTGTCTTCTCCGATCCGGCCGGCAAACGCTGGCCGCGTTTGCGACTGCTTTTGCTCGTCGCAGGAGTGCTCTTTTTTCTCGGGACGGTGCTCTTTGTCCAAACGCTTTTTGTTGCGCCGAAAATGAGAATTCCTTTTTCCCTGCGGCAGTTGAAAGGCCAGTTGAAAGCACTGCAAAAGGAAAATCCGGCAGGACAATTTTCTTCGGGTTCTCTGCTCTGGCAGAAATTTGGCCAGGCTCGACAAGCGGCGAAAAAGCTCGGCAACACAAAGCCGACGCCTCCGGTGCGCCCCCACAAAAAGCCGCCGGACAACGAAGTCCGGCTTGCGTTTTACACAAATGGCGATCCGTACAGTTACGCGTCGCTCCAACAGCATGTGGGGCAGATCACGCACGTCTGCCCCGAATGGATGACGGTTATCAACGGCATGGGGAATTTGCAGATCGACGCGGATGCACGGGTGCCGAAGCTCGCTGCGAGCAAAAGCATCGCACTCATGCCGTTGCTGACTAATTTGGTCGGCGATACGTGGCAGCCGGAGGCGATTGAGAACCTGGCGCACGGGCCGCAAGATCGGCAAGAGCGATTTATCAGCAGTGTGCTCGCGGTTTTGCGGAACGCGAAGGCCGCCGGGGTGGTGGTCGATTGGGAGCAACTCGATCCAGCCTACAAGAAAGACATCACTGGATTCATCGACAAGTTTGCCGACGCATTGCACGACGACAATAAACAACTGTGGCTGTGCGTTCAGCCAGGACAGGAGCTGGATTACATCGACTTCGATGTTCTCTCGGACAACGTCGATCGTTTTGTGGCAATGTTGTTTGATGAGACTTCCGATATCGATCCGCCCGGCCCGCTTGGATCACGCTCGTGGTTCGAGGGTTGGCTACACGTTCTACTGGAAGCCTCCGATCCCAAACAATGGATCATCGCGCTCGGCAGTTATGGGTACGATTGGACGATCGGCGGAAAAAAAGCAGAGCTGATCAGCTTTCCAGAAGCGATGAGCCGGGCCAACAACGCGGAAGTTGGAAGCACGGAAGTCAAGGCGCCCGGCTACAATCCTTATTTTTACTTCGAAGATGGAGACAAAGAGCATGCAGTCTGGTTTCTCGACGTCGTGACCTTTCTCAATCAGTTGCGCGAAGTGCGCGATCAAAAGGCGGGTGGATTCGCGCTCTATCGGCTGGGCAGCGAAGACTCCGCGATTTGGGACGCCCTAAGCGTGCCGCGCGATTTTAAGATCGACAACCAAACACGGCAATCGCTCGAAATCTTGGAAGGCACAGACACGATTACCGACGTAGGCGACGGCGAAATTGTCACGGTCGACGAGAGCCGCTCGGATGGCAGGAGAAATCTCGCGGTCGATGCCGAGGGTTATCTCACCGCGAAATACGTAAAATTCCCGGAGTTCCCGACGCTTTATCATCAAGGCGAAGGGGGTGAGCATCAGGTAGCGATTACTTTTGATGACGGGCCGGATCCACGATGGACGCCGAAAATCTTGGACATTTTAAAAGCGGCAAACGTCAAGGCGGCGTTTTTCCTCGTGGGGGTAAACGCGGAGCATTACCCAGGCCTTGTCCGCCGGATTGTTAATGAAGGCCATGAGATCGGCAACCACACGTATTATCATCCCAACCTTGCGATTTGCTGGCCCGAGCACGTCCGGCTTGAACTCAATGCGACACAACTCCTGCTGGAAACGATCACAGGGCGAGCAACGACCTTGTTTCGTCCACCTTACGCGGCGGATACGCAACCGACGCAATTGAGCGAGCTGACGCCGTTGCAAATTGCGCAGGAACTGAACTACCTGGTTGTCCTGGAAAACATCGACCCGCAAGATTGGGCGAAGCCAGGTGCGGACATCATCCTGCAGCGTGTGAAACAACAACGCCGCGATGGCAGTATTATTTTACTGCATGACGCCGGTGGCGATCGCTCACAGACCGTCGAAGCGCTCCCGCGCATTTTGCAGTGGCTGCACACGCGCGGCGATACGGTAGTGCCATTAAGCACGCTGCTCGGAACGACACGAGACGCGCTTATGCCGCCTCTGGCGGAGGGGGCTCAGCCGATGGCACGAATAGTGAGCAGCACGGGATTTCGTATTTATCACACGATCGAAGAATTTCTTTGGGCATTCATGATCGTCGCAACCGCGCTTGTGGTTGGGCGGACGGTCGTGGTGATCTGGCTGGCATCTCGATTTCGACGACAGGCAAAGACGGACTTTGCGGAGCCAATCAGTGTAGTGATGGCTGCCTACAATGAAGGGAAAGTCGTTGGAAAGACTTTGCGCGCCCTTCTCGGAAGCGACTACAAAGGCGAAATCGAAGTCATCGTTGTTGACGACGGCTCGCGCGATGAGACCGCCGCCGAAGTTGAGCGCGTGGCGCAGGTCGATCCACGGGTTCGCTTATTGCGACAGGAGAATCGCGGGAAAGCGTGGGCCTTGCAGCGCGGTCTCGCCGTCGTGCGCCACGGTATCGTTGTTTTCATCGATGCAGACACGCAATGTCAGCGCGACACACTGCCGCGTCTGCTCGAACCGTTTGCCGATGAAGGTATCGGCGCGGTTTCGGGTCACGCGAAAGTTGGAAACTTGCGCACGTTCATCGCGCGATGCCAGGCGCTGGAATACACTTGCGGCTTCAATCTCGACCGGCGCGCTTATAATCGCTGGAATTGCATTACGGTCGTGCCCGGCGCAATCAGCGCCATTCGCAAGGACGCCATCGACCAGGCAGGCGGTCTGAGTTTGCAAACGCTCGCAGAAGATACCGACCTCACGCTGTCGCTGCACAAACATCGACAACAAATCGTGTACGTTCCCGACGCAATCGCCTGGACGGAAGCGCCCGAAAGTGTGCGGACGCTGGCTCGACAACGTTTTCGCTGGGCTTACGGCACGCTGCAATGTCTTTGGAAACATCGCGACATGGTGTTCAACTGGAATTATCGCGCGCTCGGCTGGTTTAGTCTGCCGAGCATCTGGTTTTTTCAGATCATTCTCGTGGCTGTCACCCCGATGGTGGATTTGTTTTTGCTCGCCTCGCTGCCGTTCGGCGCCTGGCGCGCAGTGATGCCATTTGTTGTTACCTTCTTGTCGATGGATGTCATCCTTGCCACGCTCGCCTGTATCCTCGAACGCGAGCCGATCGTTCGGGCCTGGCTGATTTTGCCGATGCGCCTGATTTATCGACCCATGCTCAGTTACTGCATTTGGAAGGCGATCCTACGCGCGCTCAAAGGTGCCTGGGTCAGCTGGGGCAAGCTTGAACGAACCGCCAGCGTGCCGGTTCGGGTGTAATTGCGAAGCGGAGTGCGGTTCGGGTAGGGCACGAGCCACACGTGCTGGCGCGAGCGCGTCCTCGCGAACCACGAACTTTCAATCCAGCGGACTCTTCACGCCGATGCCGGGCTTATTGAGCACGTGGGTATAGATCATCGTTGTTGAGACATCTTTATGTCCGAGCAATTCTTGCACGGTGCGGATGTCGTAGCCGTCCTCGAGCAGGTGCGTCGCAAAAGAATGCCGGAATGTGTGACAACTCGCCGGTTTGGTAATTCCTGCCGCGCGCACCGCATGCGCCACAGCATTCTGCAAATTCTTTTCCAGCACATGATGCCGTCGCACCCGGCCGCTCACCGAATCGACGGATCGTTTCGCTGCAGGAAAAACATATTGCCACATCCACGAGCGATGCGCGTTGGGATACTTCCGCTCCAACGCGTCTGGGAGATATACCGAACCAAATCCCAATTGCAGATCTCGTTCATGCACCGCTTTGGCATGCGCCAAATGCTCCTTGAGTGGCCGACGCAGGCGCCCAGGCAACATCGTTACTCTGTCCTTCGTGCCTTTCCCGTCGCGCACAATGATTCGTCCGTAATCAAAATCCACGTCCTTGATCCGCAATCGGAGACACTCCAGTAATCGCAAACCGCTGCCGTAGACCAATTCCACCATCAACCGATAGGGGGGACTAATATGCGCGAGCACCGCGCGTACCTCCTCACGGCTCAGCACTACTGGCAGCCGCGCGGGCTTGCTCGCCCGCAACGCGCGATCGAGCCGTCCCAATTTTCTTTCAAGGAATTGTTGATACAAAAATAAAAGTGCGCAGAAGGCCTGGTTCTGAGTGGAAGCAGATACTTTCCGCTTCACAGCCAGGTCACTGAGAAACTCAACGATCTCTTCTTCTCCGAGCTCGCGTGGATGCCGTTTACCGTGAAAAAGAATGAAGCGGCGCACCCAATCCAAATATGCCTGCTCGGTTCGCCGGCTGTAGCGCCGTGCGCGCATAAAAGTGCGCATCTGATCGAGGAATTTGGGCTTGCGCCCGAGGGCGGGTTGGGCTGGAATGGTGGTCACTTGAATCTCCCCCGATTTGTTCCGATTACGCCCGAATTTCTAACCGAAACCATCCGGACATTGCAATGGCGAATTAGACGAAAAATAATTCGTGATGTTTTACGAACGTTCGTCTAATCATAGTTAGGCGGCGCCCAGCGCCTACGCTTTGTGCTAACTTGTGTGATCAGTCGGACCCGGATGAAAGCGCAGGAAAAAGTCGCTAGCTCTGAGTCGCTACGACGGCGCTGGACGTCACCTAACGGAACGGAGTTGCTTCGCCACCGCCGCTTAGTCGGCGCTGTGCGCCGCCTAACCTGCGTTGGAGCGATAATCCCTTCGGGATTTCGCTCAACTCCGTTCCGTTAGGCGTATGTCGCACCGCGCTACGAAATCGGCACTTGTCGCGCTCCTGGTCGTGGCATGTTTCCGGACGTTGCTGTCGGATGAGCCATCGTATCAGGCTGAGATTGCCGCTGCTCATAGTCGCTACTTTGCTCTCGGCAATCGCAAGGCCGGCACTTTATCGGCCGCTGAGGAGAAAGAACGTCTCTGCCTCCTCGGCGAGCTCACTGATCGGGACCCGGTGTCGGCTCTGACCCGCGATATTATAGCGGAGGCTCAGGCCCTCGAAGGCTCGGATAAGGCTGAAGAACGCGCGACAGTCGAGAAGTTGCGAGAGCTGGCGCAGATCACTACCCAGTTTGAAGGACGGGCTACCACTCTCGCGGAAGCAAAGTCATTCGCAAACAGCCTGCGGAAGTTTGCCGCGCGTCGCGATGTGGAGGGAGCAAGAGCATGGGCGAAGGCACAGTGAAACGCCTAACCAATCGATGAAGCCAACGGCCCCATCTCGATGTGCGCTCAGCGTGTTTGCCACGACACCCTGCCGTGGCTTATCTCTTTCTAGTTAGGCGCTGAAAAAATGAGCGAGACTCGACAGCGCGTGATTGACAAGACCGCAGGACTGTTACAGTTACTCACTATCCTGAGGGTTGGACAATCGCATCAGTCCTGCCTCCTCCAGGGCATTCTAAACAGATTATTTAG
>DASXNN010000056.1:0-19864 GCA_036495045.1 Candidatus Udaeobacter sp. | reverse complement strand
CGTGCCGTACACGGGCGGGGATGCTGGTCAGCTCACGGTCAATGGCGAACTGAACAAGCTCGCGAATAACGTCTCGTTCGGTCACGGAATTCTTGCCGGCATTCACTGGCGCACTGACACGTCCGCATCTATTCAACTGGGAGAGGCTGTGACCATCAGCATGTTGCAGGATAGAGCGGCGACGTATGCGGAGAAGTTCACCGTCAATCTGACCAAGATCGACGGATCGACGGCGACCATTTCCAACGAGTGATGTGTGATGGGGCAGCCCTGAAGACGTTAAAGAAACTCGGAGCGCAGGGCGCTTAGCCTCCTGCACGCCCGTTGAGTGTAGATTCGTACCGAAGCACCATTCAAGCCGACGCGTTCGAGGATTTGAAGAACTCGGGTTGACCCTGCTGCCACGAGCCTTCGACATTCACGTAGTGATTGAGCCATTCCTTCGCCATTTTTCTCGCTTCTTTCCGCCTAACTACGATTCGAAGAAACCCTGTCTCGTCCTTCATTATCAAGGCCGGATCGAACACAGCAAGCCGAAAAAGCTGCCTGATCGCATCTGTTGACTTGATGCGAACAACGATTGCTCACCACTCTTTGAAATCGCCAGTATGCTCGTGCGTCTCGGCCACGTTGCCCGCTTTACCGTAAACGCAAAACACGGCATCAATGTGAACGGGCCGAAAAACTCGGTGCATCTGATTGTCGTATGGGGTACTCGATCTATTTCCCCGTCGATGCTGGAGCCGGAGCGACAACCTCCTTGTGTTGTGCACTGCAAGCTCCAAGTTCCAAAGCAGTGGCTAGAACGGCCATGATCATGATCATTTTCAGAAATTTCAATCTATCTCGCCTCCTTTCGTCGCAGGTTGCTCCGGTTCGTTTAGGCGGAGAACCAAGCAGAAGCAATCCTTTTTTTCACTTTTTTGAGCCGACACAAATTGGCCGGGCCGGTTTATTTTGCGTAGCCGGTGGTACCTGCGCCGGTGGTCACTACTTCCTCCTTTTGTTGTGCACAAGCTCCCAATCCCACGGCGTTTAGACGGTTGAGCAATCAGCGAGCGCATTTGTGCCACAAGGAACGCGCAGTCCTTTGCGCGTTGAATCATCTGTGATTCTGGTATAATTGACCCTTGACCTTAGCCACCTTTGCCAACGTGATTCGAACGGTTGTTTTCATCATTGCGTTTAGCCTTTGCATAAATGCGGTTTGGGCGAGTGACGAAAGATCAATCAAGGAGTTGCGTGACGCGGTCGTGGCGCTGGCGCCTAACGTCGATCCGGGCGAAGCCGAACTGCTGTCGGTAACGGCACACACCGCCTCACGCGACTGTGCGCGCGAATATCGCGTCGTCTGGTTCTCAGGGTATCAGAACTTACTGATCCACATGGGCAAGCGACAACGCGGCTATTGCGGCCATTATACGCGTGATATCGGCGAACGCCTGCAAGAGCTCAGGCTCAAGACGCTGGTGCTTCACTGGGGTGCTGCTTATGCAGGAACCCCGGCCGAGAACAATTGCCTGGTAGTCACCGCACGCAATCAGCCTTTCGAAGAGGGCATCATCATGGATGGCTGGCGTAATGCCGGCGAATTATTCTGGTGTCCACTCAAAAAGGACACAGCCTATCGTAGGGTTTGGAACCCATTTACGCAAAGATCCCCCGACGGCAGGGCTCTCGACAACAGCCCGGCATGGAAAGAAGACCCGCTCTACACCGCTTGGTTGCAGGACTATAAACACGTTTACAAATGGCAATGGCAACCGACAGTGCGATAACTTGTTAGCCACGCTACCAGTCTTTGAACTCGCCTGCGTGCTCGTGCGTCTCAATCACGTTGCCCGCTGCATCGTAACGCGGATCACAACATTGTGTGAACGGCTGCGAAATTTCGCGTATCCTATTGCGTTGCTGGCTGCATTCGGCTCGCCATACCAAAGCCGACCGAATGGCAGCGCGTCAGAAATCAGATCGACGCTGCGTTTATCTTTGCGCGGACGGACTTCGTAAACGTGTTTAATCTCTGTCATCCTTTTTCCGACGCGGCCACGGAATGTTTACGACCAGAGCGAACAGCACGGCGATGAAGATCGTCTGCAAGACAAGTTGCCTTCCGTCGACGTAGCTAGGCATGATGAAGAACGGTCCGTGGGAATAGCCCGCAAACCGGAGAAGACTGCGTCCGCTTCCGCTGTGCGGCGCAAACATCAGCGAGAGCAGGACGGCAAAAATGATGGCTAGAAATGTTCGTTTCAACTGTCGATGACATTTATGGCCGGATCATCTGCCGTCCGGCAATCAAAAACGATTCTAACGCGATCCTGTGAAGCCCGCGCAGTGGTCTGACTATTCTTTAGGTAAAGTGGTCTGACTTTCAAATTCTCATAGGTAAAAGATCGGGGCTACCACGCGTAATAAAACGAAGGCGGGCACATGAGAAACGCTCTCGTTTTTGCCCTTTTTGGCAACCGCCAGACCGTCCGTATCCGATTCTATTTAAAAGGGGGAGACGCGCAGTCTCGCTGCGTGGGAGAACTCCTGGCAGGAGCTTCCATCCCTCGCAAAAACAAACAAGAAGGGAAATCTATGAAAAAGCTTCTCTTAATTGCACTGGTGGCAAGTGGACTGGCTTTTGTTCCAGTGCAGAGTTCTGACGCTCAAGTTTACGTCGGAATTCCAGGAGTTGTGGGAGTCGGGGTCGGAGGATACCCGGGTGGCTATTATTATGGCTATCCGTCGTACTCTTACTATGGGTATGGGAATTATCCATATGGGTACTACCGACCATATTCCTACTATTATTCGGGCCCCTCATACTACTGGTACAACGGGCATCGATATTATCGCCACCATCGTCATCATTACTACCACAGCTACTAGGCTGACGTAATGATGTAAAAATCAACGAGCTGGCTTTGGAAGCGATTCCGAGCCAGCTCTTTTTGTTGTCAGCTAGGGTAACGTGGCGGAAACGCACGAACAGGCGGGCGATTTTCGGGGGTTCCAGGTGCACGCCTCCGTCGAAGATCCCACCGCTTTTACGAATGCTTTCCAGTCTAAGAACGGCGAGCTTATCGCTTCATTAGATTAACGCCCTAGCGCTGTCGAAGTCGGCAACATCGGAGGCCTTCCCAAGTTGGTGTTCCCCGGGCTCGTAGTGCTGGGCGTCGGTTCCGGGGCGTAACCGCCCGTCGAGTTCATTGAACGCACTTGGTCGCCGCCCTGGTTGGCGCAGCCGCTAAGCAATAACATCGCTGACCCTACAATTGCGATTCGTTGTTTTGCTGCGCTCATGGCAATTCCTCCTTTTGCCTTCGCTTAAAGGTCGAGGATTGATATTGTCATAACATAAAGGTCACTGCTTCGCAAAAAGACAGACGCGGATCGCGATAATTTGTGAGCTATTTAGATGATGCGCGCTTACGAAGTGCGGCCACGCAGCGCTAAGATGCCCTGATTCGCGTTTTCGATGAAGCGGGCAACTCATTGACGCACACGAACGCGCGGGCGAGTTCAACAAACAGTAAGAATTGCCTCGACCTATCGGGCGAGCGTATAGACTACGGTATGAACAGCTCTTCTTGTGCCCTTCACAACGCTGTGCCCGACGTTCTTGGCCGTGTCCGCAGTGCTCTTCGCCACGTTGGCTGCCGTATGGACGGGGCCCGCCTGAACGCTGCCAATGGAGACGGCAACGGCGACAATGATTGAAAAGAACGCTTTCATGGTACTAGAGTATCGTTGCTGACATCTCGTGTGCGCTTATGCGATTGTCGCCGCGATTGTACGGTGGATCGCCGATTCGAGTTCGACAAAACGCGGTCAACTTTTCATCCGCACGCACAATGCAACGCTTTCCGTCGCCCGCGATGCGCGTCAGCAAATGAAGGCCGTCGTTCGTCTTGATACTCGCGCAACTCCCATGTTTACTGTCTGCGACGCAAGACGAAGGCATCAGTCCCAGAAACCGCTAAGCGGATACCTCGGAGCCAAGTTGCGCAATGCTCAGGGCTGGTCGCCGGCATAGGTCGGAATCGCCCCGCGCGCGACGTTCTTGTAAACGACGCCGCTTTTCATGACGAAGGTGACGCGGCGCACCGCAGTGATGTCTTTGAGAGGATCGCCGTCGAGAGCGATGATGTCGGCTTCGTAGCCAGGTGCGATGGAGCCAATGTGCTCGCCCATGCGCAGCGCTTCGGCGGCAAGCGAGTTTGCGGAAACCATCGCACTCATTGGGTCAACCCCGGCATCGCGAACGCGATCAATCAACTCTTCAGCGTTGCGACCGTGCGCGCCCGCGACCGCGTCCGAACCGAAGACGACTTTGAGTCCGGGAGTCTTGACAGCGCGGCGGACAATATCGCGGTCGAGTGACACGGCCCGCTCCATCGCGGCGAAGCCTTCCTCTGTGTAGCCGGGCGTACCGACGAAACGCTCCTTGTTAGCGAGGTAATTCTCGATCACGAGTCCAGCCTGTGGGTCAAAGTATGTTCCGTGTTCAGCCATGAGTTTGAGGTCCTCGTCGGTCGCCATCGTCCCATGCTCGACTTCAGTGCAACCGGCGAGGGTGGCAGCCCGCACGGCATCCTTGTAGGCGTGGACGAGCGTGCGCAGCCCCTGTTTCTTCGCCTCATCGCAAGCGGCGTTGAGTTGATCTTGTGAGAGCGTCATGCCACCACCCTGGCGGATGGATGCCGAGGCGAAGATTTTGATGAGATCTGCGCCCGCTTGCTTCTGCTTGCGCACGAAGGCCCGAATCTCATCGGGCGTGCCCGTTTTCGCGCCGCGACCTTCGAGCGGCTCGATAGCTGTGAGGATGCGCGGACCCGGAAGCGCTCCTTTCGCGATCGCATCGCGCAGCGGAATGTCTCGCGGCGAGCCAACGCTTTGCACGGTCGTGAAGCCCGCCATCAGCGTGAGCCAGACATTCGTCGCTGCCTGGTACGCGGCGAACTGCGTTGTCTCGTCAGCGCCCGCGTTTTTGCCGTTCTCGCCGAAGCTCCAGGTGATGTGAACGTGTGAGTCGATCCAACCCGGCAGGACTGTGAAGCCCCGCAGGTCGTAGTCAACGGGCGAGGCATTCGGATCGAGCCCGACTATCTTCGAGCCTTCAATAACGATGCGCGTGTCGCTTAAGAGGTGGCCGCGTCCGTCGAGCAGCATACTCGCGCCGATGACCGTGCGCCTCTTTTGTGTTTGCATGGCTGTGGGATTCTTTTGCGCGGTCGCGCAGACGGCAAGGATGGTTAAGAGGCAGAGAATGCTCCCAGCGGATCGGATCGCAGGCACGCGCTCGGGCCGCGCAGCTTTAGCCCGCTTCTCTTCTCGTCGAAATGGAGCTAGCCACGGGGCGATCATTCACGCGGTTACGGTAACCTACTGTCCTAATCTCAAATCGATCGCTCCCTGTCGAGTGAGAATTGTATCGGGATCGCACTGAACGTCGAATCGCGTTCTGCGAGCCGTCATTGGACGCGCAGCGAAAAGCGAGCTCCAGATGCCATTTGCGATGCGATTATGAGCTGCGCAGCGTTGATCTGATTTCCGATGTGCTGCCATTCGCTCGGCTTTGGTACGGCCGACCGATGAGAACTGAATCGTTGATTCAACGAGCGCAAAGACGATGCCGCCTACATCGTGCGGCTCCCGCTGTCTTTGTTGTCGACTCTTGTCCATGAATACGGTGCGCCAGGATTAGAGCTGCGTTTTTGTCGAAAAAAATTCTGCAGCGTGGCCGCGCATTCATTTTGGAGAATACCAGCCGTGATCTCGCAGTGATGATTCAGTGCGGGATGCTGAAGTAAGTTGATAATTCCCCCGGCCCCGCCGCTGCGCAGATCGGCACATCCGAAAACAACGCGGCGCATCCGCACGTGGACAAGCGCGCCCGCGCACATGACGCAGGGTTCCTTAGTAACGTAGAGATCGCAGTCAGTTAGCCGCCAATCGCCCACGGACGCCTCGGCCTGCGTCAACGCCAGTATCTCCGCATGCGCGGTTGCATCTTTTAACAGCTCGATCTGATTGCAGGCGCGCCCAATAATTTTTCCCGCCCGCACAACGATTGCCCCGACCGGCACTTCGTCGGCCTCATAGGCTTTTTGCGCCTGTCGCAATGCTTCGCGCATGAAATGCTCGTCGCTTTGCAGGTCAATCATCATTTCAGGTACGTTACAACGGTTAAAAGAGTTACACGAGGTATCCGCTGCAACGTTGAAACGTCTTAACTTTCGCTGACCGTGGTAACCGGCCGTAACTTGGGCACGGGCCGCATACGTCCACGCGGACTTACGGTGGCGAATGTAATTGCATGCCAATGAAAAGATTATTCTTCATTCCGGCCATATTATTTCTCTCGCTCGTCACAGCTGGCGCTACTGAACAAGGTGTCGTTGACCACTGCGCTGCGACCGTCCGCGCTTTCCGCCAGATGCCTGAAAAAGGAATTCCGAGAAACGTGCTGCGACATTCCAAGGGCCTCGCGATCATGACCGTCTTCAAAGCCGGATTTATTTTCAGCGGCAAAGGCGGCCAGGGCGTCGTGGTCGCTCGCACAGGCCATGGCTGGTCTGGGCCATCGTTTATCGCCACAGGCGGCGCAGGTTGGGGTCTTCAGATCGGCGCTCAAGTGACGGACTTCGTGATTGTTCTCAACAATGACAGCGCGGTGCGAGCGTTTTCCCGTGGAGGCAACGTAACGATTGGCGCGGATGTGAGTGCTGCGGCAGGACCGGTGGGCCGCACTGCGTCGGGTGCAGTCGCACCGACGGCTGCCGTTTACACTTACAGCAGGAGCAAGGGTCTCTTCGCTGGCGTGTCGCTGGAAGGCGCAGTAATAGGAACGCAAAGGGATTCGAATTTCCGCTATTATGGCCGGCCTGTCAGGGCCGATGAGATTCTGAGCGGGGTCACGGCACCGCCACCGGGTGCTGCGCCGCTGCGTCGCGCGCTCGGTCGCTAACATCGGTGAGTTCGAAGTCGGAGTAACGGTCCCTAGAGCTGCTGGCAATGGATGGCGCCCACGTGAGTCGTTAAAAAGGTTATATCGTTACATCGGATTCAACGATTCAACGCTTGTCGTTGGATGTTCGATGTTGGCTGTTCGGTGTTCTCCCAATTGTCAGCACGGCAGAAAACGGAGCGCTTGCCGAACAAATCTCTTCGGCATATTAGGGACTGCTCATGCACAACAACATCGAATCGCATTTGATCGAGAAGCGCGTGTTCAAGCCACCGCAGGATTTCGCGAAGAAGGCGCGAATCAAAAGTCTCGCACATTACCGGAGGATGTATCAAGAGTCGCTCAAGCAGCCTGCTAAATTTTGGGCGCGCGAAGCGGATGAGCTGGTCTGGCGCAGGCGATGGAAAAAAGTCCTTGAATGGAAAGAGCCATTCGCGAAGTGGTTCGTCGGCGGCACACTTAACATTTCGGAGAACTGTCTGGACCGACATTTACGCGGGCCGCGCCGGAACAAAGCGGCGATTCTCTGGGAAGGTGAACCCGGCGACAAAAGAACCCTCACTTACCAACAACTGCATCACGAAGTTTGCCGTTTCGCCAACGTATTGAAACGAAACAAGATCAAAAAGGGCGATCGCGTCATCATTTATCTGCCGAACATTCCCGAGGCTGCTATTGCCATGCTGGCCTGCGCCCGCATCGGCGCGGCCCATTCAGTGGTCTTCGGGGGATTTAGCGGCGACAGTATTCGCGACCGAATCGCTGACAGCGGCGCTATCGCTTTGATCACTGCCGATGGCGCATATCGGCGCGGTGGGATTGTGCCGCTTAAAAAAAATGTCGATGACGCGCTACGCGACGACACATCCATCAAACGTGTGATCGTTTTCCGCCGAGCAGGAAACGAAATCCACATGGAGGAAGGCCGCGACGTCTGGTGGCATCGCGAGCTGGAATATGTCGATGCAAATTGTCCGCCAGCGGCGCTCGACGCCGAACACCCGCTTTACATTCTCTACACAAGCGGCTCGACCGGGAAGCCTAAGGGAATTTTGCACACAACTGGCGGTTACCTTGTCGGCGTCTATTCGACAACCAAATATATCTTTGATATACGAGATGAGGATATTTTTTGGTGCACGGCCGATGTTGGCTGGGTGACCGGGCACAGTTATATCGTTTATGGTCCACTCGCGAATGGTGCGACCACGCTCATGTACGAGGGTGCACCGAACTGGCCCGAGCCCGATCGATTCTGGAAAATCGTCGAGGATTACCGGGTCAACATTCTTTACACAGCTCCAACGGCTATTCGCGCCTTCGTCCGCTGGGGTGACCAGTGGCCGGCAAAACACGATCTTTCATCATTGCGCTTGCTCGGCACAGTCGGCGAACCGATCAACCCGGAGGCGTGGATGTGGTACCATATGAAAATCGGAGGCGGTCGCTGTCCGATTGTGGACACGTGGTGGCAAACTGAAACCGGCTCGATTCTGATTACGCCCCTCCCAGGTGCAATTCCAACCAAACCTGGCAGCGCAACGCTTCCCTTCTTTGGCGTCGATGCAGCGATTGTCGATGAAACAGGACTCGAAGTTGGGCCGAACATCGGCGGCAAACTAATTATTCGCCGTCCCTGGCCGGCGATGTTGCGTACGATTTATGGAGACAAAGCGCGTTATCGACAGCAATACTGGAGCGAATTTAAGGGAAACTATCTTACGGGTGACGGGGCGCGCTGCGATGAAGATGGCTATTTCTGGATCGTCGGCCGGATCGATGACGTTTTGAATGTTGCTGGTCACAGACTCGGCACATCGGAAATCGAAAGCGCGCTTGTCAGTCATGCGCGAGTTGCGGAGGCCGCGGTGGTGGGAAGGCCCGATGAGTTAAAAGGCCAGGGTATTGTCGCTTTCGTGACATTGAAGACGGGCGTCGAGCCCACTCGCGGATTGAAAGCCGAATTGCGCGATCATGTCGGCACACATATCGGCGCGATCGCGAAACCAGACGAGGTTCGCTTCGCGGAAGCGCTGCCAAAGACCCGCAGCGGGAAGATCATGCGGCGGCTTCTCAAAGAAATCGCAAGCGGCGCAAAGGTCACTGGCGACACAACGACGCTGGAAGACTTCAGCGTGCTGGCACGATTGAGCGAATCCGAAGAGTGAACCAAACGCGGCGAGCGTCGTCTTCTGGCGAGGAGAAAGATTTTGCGTTTGTCTGAACGCGGATTCACGTAGCATCCTTCTGTGAGTTTTATCGGGACAGGACTGCGCGAGATGGCGTTAAAAGTGAGACGCCAACGCACCCGCATCGCGCTGCGTCATGAGAAACGCCTTTTGCAAAGGAGCGAAATCAATCTCGGACGCGAAGGGACCGTGCAAGCCGCGAATTTTCCCGAGCTGCGCAATGAGATCGTCGCACTCAAGAAGCTGGAGCAGGAACAAAAAGAAGTCGCGCTTCGGATCGCCCAGATTGAAGAGGGCATCAAAAAGATCGAGGCGGAGCGACAACAAAAAGCGGGCGAACAAAATGCTGCGCTTGCAAAATTGGAAGCGGAGAAAAAGCCGCTTCTCCAGCAACGCAATCAAACAAAGAACGCGGTTGAGGTTTGCGAGCGCGAACTGGCCGCCGTCGAGCGCCGAATCCAGGAGAACGACGCCACCGATCGTGAGCTGTTGAAACAGTTGTCCGATCTGCAATCGCTGAATCCACCGCCAGCTGATCTCGAGACCCAATCAACGAACGTCAACGCGCGTCGCGCCCGCATTCCGGAAGAACGAGCCGAACTTGTCAGAGCCCGTTTGGGAAGCGCGGACGCCGCTCGTTTCGCAAAAGAAAAACTTATAGCCGCCGAAGCGGAACTTTCGGTCGTTGAAAAAAATATGGAGCGCGTTCGGAGCGAGTTTGAAGCGCGCGATCGGACACTCAACGAGAACGTCCGCACACAGCAGGAAGCAGTTCGAGAAGCACGCGTGCATCACCAAACGGTTGAGGAGCGAAAAAATCCCGCCTATTTGAACATCGGGCGTCATCTCGCTTCGCAGGGAATTGCACCACCAAATGCGCCACATCTGCTCACGGAGACGCAGCGCCATCGTGAAGCCGTAGATCGGCGTTTGCAGCACCGCGCGGAGTTGGCGTCGCTCTCCAGTCAGATCGATAAACAGGAGCTGCGGAAATTCTATTTCAGCGTCATTTCTGTCCTTGCACTGCTCGCGATCATTCTCCCGGTTGCTTTCCAATCGCCGCGCAAACGCGAATGGCTGCCACAAGAGACGGATGCGATTTTGTCGATCAACACGGATCAATTTGAACGCGCCGATCTCCCGAAACGGTGGCGCAAAGATCAACCGGAAATTTGGCCAAAAACCTGGTCCGGCTTGGTTGGCCCGGCGGCATCAACTCCGGGATTGAGTTTGCCTCATGATGCAGCGCGCATTACTCGCGCCGTTACCACAGATGAGTCTGGTAAAACTCGCGAGTTTGTCCTGGTCGAGGCGCGCCGCGATGTTTCCCGCGTCATTCGCATTACCGGTGACGATAAGACTTTTCAAAAACGCGCCATTAGCGGTTTGCCAGTTTGGGAACAGCCACCGGGATTTGCTGTCGCGCGGGTTGGCCCCGCCACGCTCGCTGTTGGAGCGCCGAATGAAGTGGACGAATTGGTTCTCGTCCGGCTCGGGATGAAGCCGGATCTGAAAATCACCGGCCAATTGTTTGATCGTTTCCAGGCACTCGATCGGGAAAGCGCGTTGCGACTGATTTCGCGGAACCCACCCGATCTCTCGCGCGTTTTCCATCCAATCTTCACGCACGAACTGCTCGACGTTTCGCAATTGCTCGGTCTCGCACTTACGTTGCAGAACCCGGTGAAAGCCAAATTGCTCTTGAAATTGAATTCCCCCGAACGTGCGACCGAGCTCGCCCGTAATTTGCACGACGATCCGCAGCGCTGGCTGCGCCTACCGGACTCCGAATTGTTGCTCTACTCCCAACCGCCGGATATCCAGAGGCGCGGCGCAAACCTTGAGTTGCGTTTCACCGTCCCGGAAAATAGCGCTCGACTTCTGCTCGGACGCATTGCAAAGACGGACGCCGCCGCGGTTCTCACAGCGCAGTGATTACCCGCTGCCCTCAATCATTTAATGAGACATAAGATCGACATGTTGATGCAGGAATTTGAATTTCATTCGATAGGCTGTCGCGCAGTCAGAGCGATGCTGCTTTTTCTCGCATTAGTCATCACTGCACAATCAGCCGCAGCTGAGGAGATCGAGCGCGAGCTCGTCGATATCAAGTCAGTTGCCCCCTCGATTGTCGTCGACTTACGCTACGCCGGGACGCACAATGCCCTGCATCGCGCGTTGTATCCACCTTCCATGCCGGCGCTCACCCGGCCAAGCGTCGCCAAACAATTGCTCGCCGCACAGAATTTACTCCGCCTTTACGGGTATGGGTTAAAAATTTGGGATGCGTATCGTCCGAAATCTGCGCAGAGGCAGCTCTGGCAGTTCGCCCATGATCAGTTATACGTCGCGAATCCGGATGACGGAGTAGGCTCGCTGCACACATGGGGCGTGGCTGTCGACGCAACGCTGGTCGACGCCTTTGGCCGGCCGGTATCGATGCCCACCGATTTCGACGACTTTACGTCCGCAGCGGTGCTTCATTACCACGGAACAGATCCTGTTATCAGGTCGCACCTGAAGCTTTTGCAAAGGGCGATGGGTCGCAACGGGTTCTACGGTCTGCGCACGGAATGGTGGCATTTCAGTACTAAGGATTGGAAAAATTATGTTCGCTATCAGGACGTGCAGGTAATGGGGCAACCTCCAAAAAGCGGACCTGACAGCAAGCTATGATCGACACCTTGCTGCGGGATTTGCGGCAGCCGGAATACATCCATGTATTGATCAATCCATTGCCGATCTACGGCCTGGCAATGGCCTGGGTCGGGCTGATCGTCTCTCTTTTTTTAGGGAGCCGACGCGCTCAAATCGCAACCCTGGCGATCGTACTCTTAAGCGCTGCTTCGGCGTGGCCGGCCTATGAACTCGGCCAACAATCTTACGATCGCGTTCTGTCGATGGCCCATCCTGACGGGCAGGCCTGGCTCGATGAGCATCAGGAACGTGCGGAGGACCTGATCTATTTTTTTTATGCGCTCGCCTTATTGAGCGCGGTGGCAATCGTCGCCCCGATGAGATGGCCAAAATCTTCCATGCCACTCACACTCGGAGTGACTCTGCTCGGAGCGATAGTGATTGGAATAGGAGCTTATATTGCGCAAGCGGGCGGTAAAATTCGTCATCGCGAATTTCGCAACGAGGCGCCGCCAAAAAGATCCGCTGAAAAGCAATCGCGTTAGATCGACAATCGTTGCCGTTGAAGCAAATAAGCGCCTTAACGCTTCCACCCTTCAGCCAATTCCATGATGACAACCGCACTCGAACGCGCGGGGCAAAACGTCGAACAGCACAGTGTTGCACTGAAGAAACCGCTCGGCCTTTTCGATCTGGTCCTCACGCAGATTCTCTTTGTGGTCGGCTCCAGTTGGGTCGGCACGGCTGCCAAGCTTGGTCCGTCGCATCTTTTCTTTTGGTTACTCGCGATTTTGCTCTTCTACATTCCGCAAGCCGCCGTTGTCATTTATTTGAACCGTCTCATGCCACTTGAGGGTGGACTTTATCAATGGGCAAAACTCGGCTTCAACGAGTTTACCGGTTTCATGGTGGCATGGAATATCTGGCTTCTTTCCATCACTGTCATCGCCTTAGGCGGAATGTTCGTAACGACCAACATCTCCTACGCCATCGGTGCGGCGTGGATGCCGGACAGCAAACTCTGCGTGTCACTAATCAGTTGCGCACTCGTGGCTGTTCTTGCCTGGACAGGGATTCGCGGCTTGTCGTTAGGCAAATGGCTCCACAACACCGGTGGGTTTGCGATGCTCCTAGCCTACGGCGCCCTCATCGTTCTGCCCTTCGTCAGTCTGGCGCGCGGCGAACTGAAGCAATATCACCCGCTCCAGCTAGCTGTGCCTACAATGTCGATCTTTTATTGCTTCAACATCTTCAGCAAACTGGCGGTCGGTGCGCTAAGCGGATTTGAGTACGTTGCAATCCTTGCAGGCGAAGCGCGCGCTCCAGCGCGCAATATCGGCCGCTCAGTCGTGATCGCTGCTCCGGTCATAGCGCTGATGTTCATTCTTGGCACCAGCTCGGTTTTGGCTCTGGTTGGAAACAACCAAATCGATCTCATCGGTCCGGTGCCGCAAACATTACGACTGGGCTTACGTTCTTTTCCGATCGCGGGCGCGATCGCTTCCGTGGGGATTTTGTTGATGACCGTGCGAACGATTTCTTCGACCAGTGTTCATGTGACTGGTAGTTCGCGGTTGCCGATGGTCGCCGGCTGGGACCGGCTTCTGCCAGACTGGTTCTCACGTTTACATCCGAGGTATAAGACACCGATCAACTCAATTTTCTTCGTGGGCGCCGTCACTCTCGTCATCGCGATCGCAAGCCAAATCGGCGCTGGAATCCAGGAGGCATTTCAACTCGTGGACAACGCCGCCAACGTCTTTTACGGAATCGTTTATCTCGTTCTGTTCGCCATACCGATTGCTGGCGCAAGCGCGGTGCGACGAAGTGCACGACCTTGGTTGCGACTTGCCGCCATCTGCGGCTTCGCTGTGTCACTGCTGGCAATCTTCTTTACCGTCTATCCAATCATCGATGTGCCCAGTCGGCTTGTTTTCGCGGCCAAAATCGTTGCCGTTACCGCGATTGCTAATGCGATCGGCGTCGCCATCTTCGGCGCCGGTCAAAAAACGGCGCGCGCAAATTAACTGGCACAGCTCTCTGCGACCCAGCGCAAATAATCCGGCCAGCCCCTGTCGACCTTGAGGTAAATGATCTCAGGAAGCTCGTACGGATGAAGGGAGCGTAGCTTATCCTGAAATCCTTTCTGCCGATCGCGCGTGGTCTTGAAAAAGACGAGCACTTCACGGCCGGCTTCGACTTTTCCTTTCCAACGATAGATCGAGTGAACAGCCGGAATGATATTGGCGCAGGCCACGAACTTTTCCGCAACTAGCGTGCGCGCGATGTCATTGGCCGTCTCCACGTCTGGAAACGTGCTCAGAGCAAGTAGAACCTGCTCAGGCATTGGTTAGGCGAGCACGGACGCCATCCGTCCTCCACGGCGAATCCGTTCCGAGGCGGACCGGCAAATCCAGCCGCCACCCAATACAATATCGCTGTCATAAAAGACAGCCGCTTGCCCCGGCGTCACAGCTTTCTGTGACTCGTGCAGCCGAATATGTGCGCGTCCATTCTCAAGTGGTGTCAGCGTTGCGGCGGTCCCTGGATGACTGTATCGAATCTTGACCGTCACATCGACAACTTGATTCGAACGATGTAATGAAATCCAGTTCACCCGATCGATTTCAAATTCGTCGACGACCAAATCGTCCATGTCTCCCACAATCACGCGATTTGTTTCCGGATCGAGATCGACGACATAACGCGGTTTGGCCGAGCCACCCGGCAATCCTTTGCGCTGACCGATAGTGAAAAGCTCGATGCCCTCGTGTTCGGCGACAAAGTTTCCATCGAGATCGTAAATCTTGCCGCGATGAAACTTGTTTTCGCCCAGATGCCCACGCAAGAACGACTTGTAATCGTTTGCTGGCACGAAGCAGATTTCCTGGCTGTCGATCTTGTCCGCGACCTTCAGGCCTAACGAGCGCCCAATTTCGCGGATCTGGGGCTTTAACATCTTGCCGAGCGGGGTCAACGCGCGCTGAAGTTGTAGCTGCCGCAAGCTGAACAGAAAATACGACTGATCTTTGTATGGATCGACGCCTTTGCGCAGAACGGCACGATCCCCATGGTGTTCGATGATCGCATAATGGCCAGTCGCGATGTAGTCGCAGCCCAGCGCCTGGGCCTTACCCCACAGATTGCCGAACTTCAATTTCTCATTACACATCACGCATGGATTTGGAGTGCGGCCCGCTTGATATTCGCTGGCGAAATAATTGATCACGGTTTGTTCGAACTGATCGGCTTCGTCCACAACGTAATGGGGAATACCTAACGAATGAGCAATGCCGCGCGCGTCGGCCACGGCTTGCGGCCCGCAGCATTTGTCTTCCGCTCTTGAGATGCAATCCTGCGGCCACACTTTCATCGTCACGCCGACAACCTCATAACCTTGCTCGCGCAACAAATATCCTGCCACGCTGGAATCGACTCCGCCGCTCATGCCGAGGAGAACGCGTTGCTTATTCGGCTTCATTGAATAAAAAGAGTCTCTGAATTAGACGATGCGGTCAACGTGTCCTTCTGCGCGAACCGGAACGCTCACAAATTTACTCCCGCGCAGCGTAAACCGCCATGCGTGATGTACGGAACGGGTAATCCCAATCCGAGCGTCCGCCACAACATCGACAATCGCATTTGGGGAGCGGACAAAGCAATAGCGCGGATCAGCGCACAAATCCATTTCATGATGTCGATTTGTTATGTCGAGCGCTTGCGTCAGTTTACCTGGGCCCGAACAAAGACGTTTCTGGTCATCGAGCTCGCGCCGTTTTTTCATTAGCTCAATCCCACGGACGGGTTCGATCGCGCGAATCAAAACAAAACCGTTCACTTCGCCTTTAACGAGAACATTTAACATCCAATGGGCGCCGTAACTAAAGTAAATATAAGCGGCGCCGGCTTTATTCCGTTCGACAAACGCCCGCGTGCTTGGCCGAGAGAATGTGTGGCTCGCCTGATCGTTTTTCGCAAAATAGGCTTCATTCTCGACGATGATTCCCGCACATCTTCCCCAGATGAGCTCCCCGCCAATCAGTTCGCGGGCGCAACTCAGAGGATCGCGCTGAAAGAATGACCGCCGAACAAATTGTTTCTTCATTGGCGCGCTGATAGCCTTCCACAAACGTGGAGCAGGCCGGGCGATTACGGCCTCAAAAACCTGCTGCTTTGTAAAAGACCGGTAATATCACGTCGCATGCTACCGGTTTGCCATCACGAAACGCGGGAATAAACCTGGTGTCGCTAAAATCGGCCAGCGCTGCCTTAGCAAAACCGAGAAAAGGCGGTTTCTCGGAAAGGACTTTTATCTCCTGGAGATTGCCCGTCGCATCGACTGTCATCTTTAGCTCGACCATGCCATCCACCAAAACCCGCGCTTCCTCCGCTGGCGGATAATGGAATCCCGTAAACTTTGATTCGTTCCCGAAGAACGGTTGTGGCCCAATAAAATCATGCTCTTTCGCCAGCTCCTCGGCTTCCTGATTGGAGAATATGCGCAAGCGCGGTTTCCCATCGAGAACTGCGAAAGTGACCGTGCCGTAATAAATCGCGTCGACCGGTTGATGATTATAAACAGCTGGAATAAATCTGGGATCAGACGCCGGCGAAAGCCTCTTCTGCAGTTCCTGCTTGAGAAAATCCGAACCCGGCGTGCCGCGATAGGTCGCGCTCCACTCCACGCTGCCATCTTTTCTCACTGCACAGTTGAACATGATCAATGCATCCTTTTGCCCTTTCTTGATCAAGTCCTGCGTGTCGATGCGATCGATCAACGACTTTGGACCCTGCCCGATCAAAATCGGCCGGTACATCGGTAGCGCAGCTACCGGACCGGGTGGAGTATTGCCTAGCTGCGACCAAGCAAGATCGAAAATCGACAACAACGCAATCAAGGAAAACGCGAAGGCGCGCATGGGCAAATAGGCAAGCGGAGCGCGCGGTTTTTTCAAGCGCAATCTCGCAAAAGAATTACGCGGCAACTTCCCCTGGCCTTTTTTCACCAGCTTGAGATAGTCCAGGCAGAGAGCCTGTTTTTTTAAGCGCAAATCTCGCGCGATTTATACCGCTACCGCCAACTTTCTTTCTGCGGCAATTTTGTGCACGATCCTGTGACGCCGAAAATAATCGATGAGAGCGTCACGCGTCTGCACTTGATGCAGCGTGCAATTCGCCGACGGCGCTTCAAGCAACGTGCGCAATTTCATGAAACGATGGCCGGCGCTGCGGGAATCGAAAGCGTTAAACGCGATCACGTACCTTTTCCCACGATCAAGCGGCCGGCCATCCTCAAAAGTCATCGACGTGATGTGACGCTCGTCACCGCGCCTTTCTGTTCTCACTTTAAAGCCAAGCAAATTCCGTCTTTCATGGCTGGCGTAAACTTCTTCCATGATCATTTTTATTTCATCCGGCAAGAGATCTGCCGTCACGACGTAGTTTTCGTACGGAAGGACGTTCCAAACATCGTTTATGGTTTTCGGACCGGCGACAAAATCACTCTCTTCATCGAACACGCCGTGCATCGCTCCGTCCACCGGCACATCATGTTCTCGCAGTGCCTCCATAATCGCCGTTCCGACAAGTCTCTCCAGATCGCTCGGCTCGCCAGGACGGCTGCGAGCGTGAAGCGTTTCGGCCAATTCACCAATCGGCTGCGCGAGCGCAGCTTCTGATTCGTCGAGTTCGGATTTCGCTCGTGAAACTACTGTGTGATCGAAGCCGAACCGGTTATCCATCAACTCGCAAATCGCTTCCCGATGCAGCAGCTTCTTTGAATTGCGATCGAAGAGAAGATCGATACGGCCAACGTGAATGCCGAAATGGTCCGCTTGTGTGAAGAGCACACCGTTGGTGAGGCGACTTGGGATTGCCTGATGCGTATGACCGGCGATAAACACTGCCGTTTCCAGAAATTCCGAAGTTAAAGCCATTACGGTATTCGCAAAATCATCGCCGCAGCTGCGCGGTTTCAGTCCCATGTGACCGGTAAGAACGATTGCATTTGCGCCTTCGCTCTTTGCCATTGCAATGGCGCGGCGAACAGGCTCGACCGGATATCGAAAATCGATCCCGCGCGCAAACTCCGGCCGAAACCAAAACGGCATTCCCGGCGTTGTGACTCCGACGATCGCAACCTTAATGCCGGCGATTTCTTTCAAAATGAACGGCTGAATTTTTGCGAATGGATGTTTTTTATCGGAAAACTCACCAGCCGGTTTTCCTTCGAGCAACGTGTTCGCGGCCAAGACCGGCATTGCCGATCTTTCCAGCGCGTGTTCAAAAGGCTCAATCCCCCAATCAAATTCATGATTGCCGACCACCCACGCGTCGTATTTGAGATGATTGAACAAATCGATCATTAGCTCGCCCTTACTGCGCAATCCGACATCGGTGCCTTGATACACGTCACCGACATCGATTAAAATGGAATCTGCATTTTGCCGGCGCCATCGACAGATTTGAGCAACGCAACGCGCCAGTCCACCACAGTCAGGATTTCCGTTGTAATCAGGCACCGGCAAAATGTGGCCGTGAAGATCGGTCGTGTGCAGGATCGAGATGCAAACGGTGTCGGAATTCAGCGTCGCAACTGCGTGCACCAGATTTGGAACCGCACCGATCAGCCCAGCTCGGCCAGCGAGCTTCAAAAAATCGCGTCGCGTCCAGAATTTATCCGGATCAAACATTGCCGTAACTTCCGTGCTATTCGAATCCTAATCGCGAGGTGAGATCGGCTCAATGAAAATGCTCGCCGGCAGGCTGAGCAATCTTGACCGCATGATATTTGCTGTGATGATGCACATCGCTCTTATTTGCTTTTTATGCTCAGCGAAGATTCGGTCAAAGAATTCAAGTCAAATCTAAGAGGCTCGGTAATAGAGCCGGGCGATAAAGGTTACGATGACGCCCGCAAAGTGTACAATGGAATGATTCACAAAAGGCCGCGGCTGATCGCTCGCTGTGCCGACGTCGCCGACGTAATTCAGTCTGTAAATTTTGCCAGAGACCAGGATTTGCTTCTGGCAATCCGCAGTGGAGGACACAACGCCGGAGGTTTGGGAATTTGTGATGACGGTTTAGTGATCGACCTATCACCAATCAAATACGCGCGTGTTGATCCCACAGCCCGGACAGTAACCGCAGGCGGAGGATGCACCTGGGGCGATCTTGATCATGCAACGCATGTCTTCGGTCTCGCCACTCCGAGCGGAATTATTTCTACGACTGGCGTCGGTGGATTGACCTTGGGCGGAGGAATCGGGCATCTCACCCGCAAGTGCGGGCTGACCATCGATAATCTCATCTCAGCTGATGTGGTTTTGGCGAATGGGAACTTCTTGAAAGCGAATGCCGACGAAAACCCTGATTTATTCTGGGCTATTCGTGGCGGCGGTGGAAACTTTGGCGTAGTCACGTCGTTTACATTCAGATTGCACCCTGTTGATACGATTTATGGAGGTCCAATGCTGTACGAGTTAAGCGAAGCAACAGATGTAATGAAATGGTATCGGGATCTGATTCCTACAGCGCCCGATGATTTGAGCGGTTTCTTTGCTTTTCTCACCGTGCCGCCCGCGCCTCCTTTCCCAGAGCACCTTCACCTCACAAAAATGTGCGGCGTGATCTGGGCATATTCTGGAAGCCTAACGAAGGCGGAAGAAACTTTTAAACCGATCCGCGGTTTCAAAAAGCCCGCCCTCGACCTCGTAGGTCCGCTGCCGCAGCCGGCATTGCAAACCATGTTCGATGCGCTCTACCCGCCGGGTTTGCAGTGGTATTGGCGCGCCGATTTCGTGAATGAGATAAGTGATGACGCAATTGCTCAGCACCTTCGTTTTGGCAATACCCTGCCTTCGATGCATTCCACGATGCACTTATATCCCATCAACGGAGCGGCAGCGCGCGTAGGCAAGAGTGACACGGCTTGGAATTATCGCGATGCTATCTGGGCGCAAGTCATGGTCGGTGTCGATCCTGACCCGGCAAACAATGAAAAGACAATTGCGTGGACGAAGAGTTACTATGATGCGCTGCATCCGTATTCAGCCGGCGGAGCGTATGTGAACTTTTT
>DASXNN010000055.1:0-21064 GCA_036495045.1 Candidatus Udaeobacter sp. | reverse complement strand
CGGCGAAACTGCTCGGCCATCTTTATGGCCAAAGCGGACCCTCTTGCCAAGCATGTACGACACCGGTTTGGTGTCGGGCGAGGACTGCACAACAATCGGCGAGGGAGGCTCAACGGGTCTCAGGCCGGGATTGAACGCGGTTACCGTCCCGACTTTAACTGCGCCGGTGGTGATCTGCGTTGGCGCGCGCACGAATTGGCCTGTGTGTTCAACAACCGAATAAACTGCTACGGGTGAAGTATATGTTACGGGTTGCCCGAACGCCATGGGCGCTATCATCACGCAAGCAAGAAGAACAATAATTCCTCCCATAAAGATTCCTTTCCTTCAGTTAACCTTCCGTAGCGGTTTCGCAGCACGCGCTTCTTTTGGATGCCTCAGATAACGCGGGATCTACGTGCTTTCGAGGATTCGCTCTGCCTGCGGCTTTATCACGACGTCTTGCCACAAACTCTAGGTGTGCTTCGCGTTTACGATGAAGCGGGTAACGTGATCGAGACGCACGAGCACACTGGCGATTTCAAAATGCAGTTTCATCAAGGCTGTCGCCGCGACAGCCCTAAGTCCTATAGACAGATCACGACGGGCACGATAAGAGTTTCAGGCAGACACACTCACAAAGCAACGGAGGCCATGACAAAATCCTCATTTCTGACACGAACTCTAATCTCGGTCCTAATTGGCGTCGGCTCACTTCACGCCACTCTAACCAGCCACGCTAAGCCTATTTCTTCCGAGGAGGCGCACACCATCGCTGTTGACGCCTATCTTTACTTTTATCCGCTAATCTCGATGGAGATCACCCGCTTGCAGTCCACGAACGTCGCGCCGGGCAAGGAGTTCGGCAAAGGACCGATGAATATGTTCGTCAGCGTCCCCGAGTATCCTCCGGCCGATCTGAAGGTGGTGGTGCGGGTGAACTTCGACACGCTTTATTCCATCGCCTGGCTCGACCTGACCAAGGAGCCGATGATAGTCTCCGCGCCGGACACCAACGGGCGCTTCTATCTGCTGCCGATGCTCGATATGTGGACAGATGTCTTCGCCTCGCCTGGCTGGCGCACCACCGGCACGCAGGCGGCCAGCTTTCTCGTCACGCCTCCCGCCTGGACGGGCACGGTGCCTGACGGCATGGCGCAGATCAAGGCGCCGACACCCTATGTCTGGATCATCGGCCGCACCAAGACCGACGGCCCGCCGGACTACGACGCCGTGCATAAGATTCAGGCCGGCTACAAAGTCACGCCGCTCTCCCGGCTAGGTAAGCCCGCGGAGCCCGTGGCTTTCAAGATCGCCCCGAGCGTGGACATGAAAACTCCGCCAAAGGTTCAGGTGGACACCATGCCAGCCAGCAAATATTTCACTTTTGCCGCCGAGTTACTGAAGGCAAATCCACCGCACCTCACTGATGAGCCGATCATCGCTCGTATGAAACGGATCGGCATCGAACCCGGAAAGAGTTTGGACTTTACAAAGCTAGATCCTGCCGTGCAAAAGGCGCTCGCCAGTGCGCCTGAGGATGCGCAAAAACTCATGAAATGGAAAGTGCCAACTCTCGCGCGCGTCGTGAACTATTGGTCAATGAACACTGACACGATGGGAGTGTACGGTAACTACTACCTTAAGCGCGCCATCGTTGCGCAGCTGGGTCTCGGCGCGAACGTACCTGAAGATGCCATCTATCCATTGAATCTCGGTGACGAAGCCGGCAAGCCGCTCGATGGCGCAAACAAATACACCATTCACTTCGACAAGACGACTCTGCCGCCAGCGGAGGCCTTTTGGTCCATCACACTGTACGACACAGAAGGATTCCAGGTGGCGAATGCTCTGAACCGGTTCGCCGTGAGCAGTTGGATGCCGTTCAATTACAACGCAGACGGCTCGCTTGACCTTTACTTCCAGAACGAAAGCCTGGGCGCAAACAAGGAAGCGAATTGGTTGCCCGCTCCCAAAGGGGCGTTCAATCTAACCATGCGACTGTATGCTCCGAAGTCTGACGCGCTGACCGGCAAATGGAATCCGCCGCCAGTTATAGAGGTTCAAGGCCCTTCGGAAACAATGCCCCAGTAGCGACGAACTTACCGCTTCTGAATGCACTAGCGGATGCGACATGCGATAGCGTCCGCAATCCAGATTGTTCGCCCGCGAGAATCCACGGCTGAGACGCAGCCCCAACTCCAACTCCAACCGGCTTTGCTGAGGTCGTCAGCGCTTCGCTCGGTTCTGCCGCTCGGCGACGACGCTCCAGCGCTTGGCACGTCCGCGAGCCGATAAAGTCGGGTTAGCATGTCGCAGGATTTGCACAGCGAAATTGCTCTACCTGACCAGAATAAGGTATGAAAGCAAGATTCATGTTTTCCTTAATTTGCGCCAATGGCCAGAGCTTGTAAATCGGTCACCGGACGGGGTGTCATCGAGTTCGCTCCAATCATGGCCGACTCAGTAGTCTGACGCTTTGTCCTCGTCGTGTCCGTCCCGGGTCCGGTCGCGCAAGAGACCAGCGTTAGAGTAAGGATGGAAAATGCAGAAGAAAGAATGATCGACGTTTTCATAGTGTGAATTGTTGAGCAAACCAGTGAGAGCAACAACCATGCTTTACGGTGTTTGCTTTCGCATTTTGTTATTGTTTTCATGAAACGATATTACATTGGGCTACGAGTTTTGTCAACCGATGAAAACTATTTTACCAGTTAAAATTGAGTCGCACAAGTTTCGCAACCGTGACATCATCGGCGGGGATGCAGCGCTCGATTTCGTCAATACCGTCACCGGCCGCGATCAGTCGCCTCGCGACTGGCTGGACAGCTACGCACGTTTGCTTGAATGGGCGGCATTCGTGCATCTCTTGCCAAAAAGGGTGCTGCGCGCACTTGCTAAGAAGGCGCGGAAGGAGCCTAGGGCAGCTGCAATCGCGCTGGCGCGCGCAAAGGCTTTGCGCGAAGCCCTGTTTGAGTTGGTCACCCGGATCATGTCGAGACGCGCGCCGACGAAAAACGCCCTGGCACTTCTTCGCGAGTATTGGATCACTGGTATAAAGGCCCATGCGCTGCGGTTCGGCGATGGGCGTGTGCTCGTCGACCTCCGCGATGATGCACTCGACTTCGACCTGATCGCATCGATGGTCGCCTATCGGATGGTCCAACAGGTCTTGCCGCTGCCGAAGGATAGACTGCGCATTTGTCAAGGGCCGAACTGTTCGTGGGTTTTCATTGACAGCTCGAAAGCCGGGCGTCGGCGTTGGTGCGACATGGCAGTTTGCGGGAACGCCGCCAAGTCTCGCCGCTTCTACGCACGTTCGCGACAGCGGCGAAGCGCTCAACGACCATAAATTTCCCGACACTGAGGGGATACGCTGCCATTCCGTCGCCGCTGGTATGTGCCGAGCCGGATGCGATCAAGAATGCAATCGGCTACGCCAAGTTTTTCAGCCGTTCATACGATGCTGTGATTCGCGTTTGCGATGAAGCAGCCAACGTGATCGTGACGCGCGAGCACACTGGCGATTTCCCGGGAACGCTGTTTTCGTAGAATCGGAAGAATTAAAATAATCTTGTAGTGGGACTCACTCAATTTGCGGCCAGCGCTGAAGACGCCTTGATCAGCGCAAAACTACGGTGTCCCCTTGCCGCATCGCAGTGAATGTATAGGTCTGCCCTTTTACTACCGTCAAACTCTTTTGCGTTGGAGCCCGTTTCAATTGACTCGGTCGGAGGATAACGGATATAACGTGCTGTCCTGGTGACAAGGGACCCTTGTAGGTTTGGCCCCTGGCAAGCGCACCTACACGCACACCATCTATCGACACATCGAGAAACTGGCCAGTTCCCAAGTTGGCGGCTCTCCGGATGATCAGATGACCAGCATCTTGGCTAGTCGGTGCAGCCATAGAAGTCGTCGACCCAGCGGCCGCAGTGCCGCTCGTTTCGCATCCTACTAAGGCCGCGCACGCCAGCGCCGCAATCAGAAGAACACAACAGTGGTAATAGTTAAATTTTTTCATACCCGAGACTATATTGATGCAGGTATTACCGCAAATAGGACGTCGCCCTGCGGGGCAGGCGCAATGACGCTCTACCGCAACGTTTGACCGCCGATAACGGCCAACATCGGCTGAACGGTCGAAAATCAACTTCACTTCCTCACCGTTGAAGATGCGCTGCCGTTCCGTCGCCTGTGGTATGGCGAGCCGGAGGCCGTCGCCAACGCAATTGACTACGCCAAGTTCTACAGCCGTTCACATGATGCTGTGATTCGCGTTTACGATGAAGCTTGCAACGTGATTGAGACGCACGAGCACACTGGCGAGTTCGGGGGTGGTGAAGTGTCGCGATCTGCATGAGCAACCATGCCTGACCGCGTAGACGATTCGCAAGGTTGGTAACCGTTGCGCCATTTCAGCCCGGCGAAAAGCTCCTAAGGTTCACTGCTGCTTCTCCTCGCAGAGTTTTTGGAAGCGCGGATCGTTCCGGAGCGGATCGAACATGGGATCGAGCCGGAGCAGCGCGGGAGTCAGCGGTATATCTTCAACTAGCGCGCCTGCCCCCGGTATTGAGATTGGTTTCTGTAAAGCGGTAACGGCGCGGCCCCGTTCCCCAATCTGCGCAGCCACGCGAGCGAGGATGTCGATTGAGATAGGACCAAACACGGCGTCTTTTTCGATCGGGTTCGCAGCGATCGCTCGTTCGGCTAGATCTAATGCGGCAGCCCTGTCACGGAGACCCATACTGGTCAGTGCAAGATCTCCAATCAGAACGAAATTTTCCGGCTGTTCTTTGAGGAAGGATTCCGGTTCGCTTCGTGCTTGTCGCCACGTTTCCTGGGCAGTGGCATGGTCGCCGGCGACTTCTTGCGCCCAGCCTAACCAAAAGCGCAGTTCGCCATTGAGGTAACCCAAAGCCGGATCAGGGTTGGCAAGTATTCCCTTTAACGGGGGAATGATTGGTGCGGGGGCGGCGCTCCAGGATACCTTGGTAAACTTGTGTTTCCAAAGCGCCCGTGAGGTCGGCGGCTGGCCGGAGCGGAGCGAGGAGCGCAGCAGCACGCGGCAGGTCGCCTTCGGCTTGTGCGATAGCCGCTTTTTGCGCGAGGGTGTCGGCGTCGTCCGGTGTGATGTTAAGAACCTGCTCAAGCTTGCGCAGGGCTTCGGGGAAACGACGAAGGGCGGTATAGCAAAGTGAGTGCTGGGTGAGCAGGTCAACGTTCCGCGGGTTGTGCCCGTGCCACTCTGCAATCACTTTTGGTTTCTCCCAATTTCAGGTCAGTCGGACGCCGCAACGCCTTGCAGCGGAATCACGTTGTCCGGTTGTTCATCGGCCATGAGCATTGCCATTCGGTTTGAATGCTCAGGTCGCACATGACTGTAGGTGGCCAAGATCAGCTTCCCGCCGTCCCGGTGTCCCTGCCACTCGGCGATGACTTTTACGTCCACGCCGCGCTCGATTGCGCGAGTGATAAACATTCGGCGCAATGACCGTTGACTAAACGGTGGATAGCCTAAGCGCCGACAGGCTCCGGCAAGAGCTTTCTTCGCATCGCGAATCTTGAAAATACGATCACCGTTGGATTTTCCTTCACACAATCTCTCAAGCAGTGGCCGAGCCTGCGGAAAGATCGGAATCGCGAAACCGGTGCTCGTCTTGTGGCGGTAGGTGATGATGCGTCCCGCTTCGAGATCGACATCGGAGCGGGTGAGTGAACCGGCCTCAGCCTGCCCGAGTCCGGCCAGCCCCATGAATTCAAGAAAATCGGCGCTGTCTTGTGCGTCGGCGTTGAACGGCTGCGCGCGAACGTCGGCAATGATCGTTTTGAACTGCTCGAACGTTGGCGTCAACCGGATCGGTTTTTCGCGCTTCGCTGAGCACAGATGCTGCGCAGGCGAAACCGGAATGATTCTGTCGCGCACGGCCAAATCGAAAGCTTCTTTGATGCACGAGATATGCAGATTGCGCGACGCGGAACCGAAATGCTTTGCACGACGCGAGATTGACGATAGCCAGAGATCGCACTCGCTTGGTTTGATCTTGCCAATCTGTATGAATTTGCCCGTCGGCCAGTCGCGTTTGATTCTGCCGACGATGCAAGTTTTGCGCTCAATCGTTCTCGGCTTCTGATGCTGAACGGTTTTTAGGTAGCGGTCGCACAACTCAGCCAGTGTCAGCTTGCCTTGCGAGCGATCAATCTGGCGCTGTTCGTTTTTGAAGCGTGCCAGCTCGCGTCTCGCAATTGCTGGATCGGTCGTTTCGAGACTGCGCCGAATCTCTTTGCCGTGCGTATTGAAACGCGCATAATAAACGCCGTTTGAATAACGGTAGAGACATTCGCCGACTTTCTGAAATGCGCTTTGCGTATCCTGTAGTGTTCTCATATGCACCCACGCTGGACGTATTAAAGTGGCGTGTAAAGCAGGAATTTGCTCGTCTTTTGTCAATCCATTTTCATAGTTAAAATGGGCGGTTAGCTCAGTGGTAGAGCATCTCGTTTACACCGAGAGGGTCGTGGGTTCGAACCCCTCACCGCCCAGAGTCATTTTCGATTTCGGTAACGCACGCGTCTCGGGGCTGGTGACGTCGGTAATACTCGATCGTGCTTTCGCGATCAATGCCGCCAATGATTCCAGGGGCCTTCATTTCTTTTTCTTTCGGCGACATTCTCTCAGCGATGACCCACAACTATTCTTTTAGCCATGAGAATTAAATCGGCGCTCGGCTTCGTCCTTATCATCGGCATTGTAAATCTGTTTGCCGATCTCACCTATGAGGGCGCGCGCGGGATCGTCGGTCCCTTTCTTGGCTCGTTAGGAGCAAGCGCGGCAGCCGTCGGATTTGTTGGTGGTTTCGGCGAGTTGATAGGATATGCGTTGCGCTCGGTTTCCGGCTATTTCGCGGATAAGACTCGGAAGTACTGGCTCTTTGCTTTTACTGGTTACGCGATCAATATGCTAGCCGTTCCGGCACTGGCGCTGACCGGGCAGTGGCCACTCGCAGCGGCATTGGTATTTGCAGAACGCGCTGGTAGAGGCATCCGAAAACCAACGGTGGAAGCGATGCTCTCACATGCCGGTCGCTCGATTGGTGCCGGCTGGGCCTTTGGATTAAACGAGGCACTCGATCAAGTGGGCGCCACGATCGGTCCGCTGTTTGTCGCGTTGATCCTTTTTCTCAAAGGCGGATATCGAACCGGTTTCGGCATGTTGCTCATTCCAGCGCTCATTTGTCTTGGCGCTCTGGTGGCGGCGCGACTTATTCACCCTCGCCCCCAAGATCTAGAGCCCCCGGCAGAACAGATTGGGGCAATCGCGCATCTGGCGCGGCCGTACTGGATTTATCTCGGTGGTGGCGCCCTGATCGCAGCAGGCATGGCGGATTTCGCACTGATTGGATTTCATTTTCAAAAAGCACACACGATCTCGCCAAATCTGATTCCGGTTTTCTATGCCGTCGCAATGGCAACCAGTGGGCTGACTGCAATCTTGTTCGGGCGTTTATTCGACAAATTCGGCGCCCATGTTGCCTTGCTCGCGTTTTTGATTTCCGCCGCGTTTGCGCCGTTTGTTTTTCTAGGTGGCTCGCTTCTTGCCCTTGTGGGAATGATCTTTTGGGGAATTGGAATGAGCGCACAAGGCTCATTGTTCCAAGCAATGCTAACCGGTGTGATTCCAGCCGAGAAGCGCAGCACGGCTTTCGGTTTGTTTGATACGGGCTATGGAATTGCCTGGTTCCTCGGCAGCACGGCAATGGGATTACTTTATGACAAATCGATCCCCGCCGTGGTCTTGCTCTCAGTGCTGCTTCAAATCGCAGCGCTGCCCGTGTTATATATCGCAAATAGAAGCCGCTAAAATCCGCGATGGATCCATACGCGAAACCCGAGGAACGAAGAGTCGGCGCGCGGCGTCCAAAAATCACGCATTTGCCAGAGACCGCTGAAACTCGGACGCGAAAAGAACGCCTGGCAGAAAAGGAAGCCGTCGCGGCCGAGCGGCGCGCCATCAAAAAATCAGCGCGCCAACATTTAAAGCGGCAACTGCAGACTGAGATGGAGGAGCCGGACTAAAATCTGTATATCTCGCGAGTGCCTCGCGGGTTTCTACTTCCCGATTCTACGTCGCTGATTAGAATCACGGCGTGAAGACCATTAGAAATTTTCTTTGTCTTCTTGTTTCCTTCTTTTTCGCGCTTGGCGGCGTCTATGCACAGTCGTCCGTTCAGCGAACCCCGAATGTTTCGGATAAGGCGCTGATCACGAAATCGACGCCGGCGATAAACGAAGAGGCCTTTAAAAATCAGAGTGCGAATGCAGCAATCGCGGCGTTGCACAAACTGGCGGATGATTACTACGCGTGGCGCAATGAGAATTATCCGGTCCGGACCAGCGAGGCCGGATTGCATACGTGGGACGATCGACTGACCGATTATTCTCCGGCCAAAACGGCGGAGCGCGCGCAGCATGTTCATTCGCTCCTCGAAAAAGTCCGCGCAATGAAGAGCGACGATTGGCCGAAAGATGAGCGCATCGACTGGATTCTGTTCCGGGCACAACTGGAGAACGTCGATTTCGAAAATCGCGTTCTGAAGTTCGAGCGAACAAACCCGCAGGTTTACGTCGGCGAATGCACGAACGCCATTTTCTCGCTCTTGAAAAAGGAATACGGCATACCGCGTAAACGCGCTCTCGCGGCGACGGCGCGCCTCAGACAGATGCCGGCATTGCTTAAGCAGGGTCTGAGCGATTTGCAAAATCCGGTAAAGCTTTACGCGCAGCTCGCGATTCAGTCGGCACGCTCGATCGATCCGCTTTTGAAAGATAGTTTGATGGCGCTTGATGTCGATCTTGCGCCTAACGAACACGAAGAACTGGTCAAAGCGCGCGATGCGGCCGTGATTGCGCTTCACGCTTACGCCGACGAGCTCGAAAAGCGCGTGCCAAAAATGGTGGACTTCGCTCCGATGGGTGAAGCCAATTACAATTATTATCTCAAGCGCATCCTGCTGCTGCCTCTGGACCGGCCACAGGTGGAAATGATTGGCCGCGTGGAGCTGGCGCGCTATCGCGCACTGGAAGCGCTCTTGCCGGATCCCAAACTGGCCGATCCTGATCCGACGCGCAGCGCGAGCATTCCGCCGGATCAAGCATCGTTCTTGAAAGCCTATGAGAACCGCGAGCAGGAAATGATCGGCTTTTTGAAGGAACACAATCTCGTGACGCTGCCCGATTATCTTGGCGCGTTTCAGATCCGACAACTGCCGGAAGCATTCAAACCAACGAGTCCCGGCGGTTTCATGAATCCACCCGGTGTTTACGATAAGGACCCGACCGGTTTCTTCTTTATTCCAACGTACAATCCGCAATCGAAAAACTTTTATATCCGCGCGGCTATTGAAGACCCGCGTCCGATTCTCGGTCACGAAGGCATCCCCGGACATTTTCTCCAACTCTCAATCGCAAATCATTTGAGCGATGAGATTCGCCGTCAGCACGAGGACACCGTATTCGTGGAAGGCTGGGCGCTTTATGGCGAAGAAATGCTCATGCGCACAGGGCTTTATCCGAACAATTCGACGGCGCAGGGACAAATACTGCGTTTATCGCGCTATCGCTCCGCACGCATTGGCGTGGACGTGAACCTGCACACTGGCCGATCGAGCTTCGAGCAAGCCGTGAAATATTTCATGGAAGCTGGCGGACTCGATCGCGAAGCAGCCGAAGGCGAAGCGGCCGGCGCGGCTTCAAGTCCAACGCAAAAGATCAGTTACATTATTGGCAAATGGCAGATCATGAATTTGCTCGGCCGTTATAAAGATCGACAAGGCGACAATTTCCGGCTCGGCCAATTTCACGACGATTTGATTAAGAACGGGAGCCTGCCGGTTTCCGTCATTGAATGGATTTTGCTCGACGACCCGACGTCGATAGAGAAAGCGCTGCGATAAGATCTGCCATTAGCTTTTGCAATACTTATTCAGCGAAGCCGATTGTATTTCTTGAGTAATTCTCGCATCCGATCGTGCGGCAGAGCTTCGACGCGATGACTGTCGCGGCCAGTCATTGAGTGGTTGTCGATCAACGCATTCAGAACCGCTTCCTCGGTGGCTTGCACAACGCCACTGAAAAGCGGGTCCATGAGATCATTGGGAATTGTTTGCACGTCATGGGTGAGTTGATCTGGATTCGCAACGTTCGGGTTCGCAGTTGAAAAGGCTACGAACAAATCACCGGAGCCATTTCCAGAAATTGTTCCCGTCCGGGCCAGGCCGAGCGATACTCGGCGCGCAAGGCGCTTCAGTTGGTTTGGCAGCAACGGTGCATCGGTCGCGACCACAGCAATGCACGATCCGCTTTCTTCTTTGTAAACTTCACCCGGAATTTCCCTGCCAACCGGTACGCCCGCAATCGTGAGTTGCGGACGGCGACCGAAGTTTGCCTGTAAAAAGACGCCGACGACAAAACTTCGTGGCGGAGCGCTTTTCGAAACGCGGATGTCGATCTTGCGCGAAGCGGTGCCATTTCCGCCTTTGAATTCGTAACAAATCATTCCCGTTCCGCCACCGACGCTCCCCTCTTCGATCGCGCCGCCGTGCGCGGTATCGAGCGCATGCGCGACGTCTTCGGGCTTCACGTGAAAGCCATTAATATCATTGAGCCAGCCGTCCCAGGTTTCGGCCACGATCGGTAAGCTCCACCAGTAGCCAGTCTTATCGGCTGCTCCGTGTTTGACCCGCCAGGCGATGACCGCGTCGCGCGCGACGCCTACGCTGTGCGTGTTTGTGATCACGATCGGGCCTTCAAGAAACCCGCTTTCTTCGACCCAAGCCGTGCCGGTCATTTCGCCGTTGCCATTTAAGCTGAAAAAACCGGCGTAAACGGGATCGTTAAGCGATTCATGTCCGCGCGGCAAAATCGCGGTGACGCCAGTCCGCACCGGGCCGTCACCGACCTTGAGCGCACCCTCACCGTTGATCAAGGTGGTGTAACCAACTTCAACGCCAGCGACATCGGTAATAGAATTAAATTTCCCAGGTGTTCCTTCAAATGGAATGCCAGCATCACGCGCGCGAACAGTTGCATTTTTCGTTGTCGATCCTGCCGGTGGAGATTTTTGCGGCTCGCGCGCGTGGGACTCGAGCAAGAGCAGGAGTAGGAACAAGAGAGTGGATGTCGATCTTGTGAACATCGCGAAATTTAGCCGAAGCAATGCTTTTCTATTTTCGGGAATGAAGCAACGCATTTAGATTAAACGCGTGAGCTACGAAGTCTTCGCGAGAAAATATCGCCCGCAGACTTTTGACGACCTGGTCGGGCAGACGCATGTCTCGCGCACGCTCAAGAATGCCGTCGCGCAAAACCGGCTGGCGCATGCGTATCTGTTCGTCGGACCCCGCGGAATCGGCAAAACATCGACTGCGCGGATATTGGCGAAAGCGCTCAACTGCGTGAACGGTCCGACTGTCACGCCGTGCGGCGTTTGCGACAACTGCCGCGAGATTGCCGCGGGCAACAGTCTCGACGTGATCGAGATCGATGGCGCGAGCAATAACAGCGTCGAAGACGTGCGTCAATTGCGCGACAACGTTCGTTACGCGCCGGCCAAGGGCCGTTACAAAATTTATCTCATCGACGAGGTGCATATGTTGTCACCGGCGGCATTTAATGCGCTCTTGAAAACGCTCGAAGAGCCGCCCGCGCATGTGAAATTTATTTTCGCGACCACTGAACCGCAGAAAGTTTTGCCAACAATCCTGAGTCGATGTCAGCGCTTTGATTTGCACCGTATCCCGGCAAACTTGATTGCGCAGCACCTGCAATTCATTGCTGGAAAAGAAAAGATCACGCTTGAGCCCGCAGCAGCGCAGGCAATCGCGCGCGGCGCGGAAGGCGGGCTACGCGATGCGGAATCGATGCTCGATCAGCTTGTTGCATTTTGTGGCGAAACAATCGCCGAAGCCGATGTGCTGAATGTTTTCGGATTCACGAGCGAACAAACCGTTGTCGATCTAACGGGACATATTCTACGCAGCGAGACGGCCGGCGCGCTGGAATTGCTTTATCAGCAATGTGAAAGCGGCAAGGACATGACGCGGCTCATGTCAGATTTGATCGGTTATCTGCGCGATCTGCTTGTTTTCAAGGCAAAACCGGATGCATTGAGTGAGGATGTCGATCTTGACTTGCAAAAATCGCTTGCGGCACACGCGGAACTAATCGCGACTGACCGTTTGCTCGAGCTGATCGATCAATTTGCCGCTGCCGAAGGCCGAATGAAATGGGCCCCGAACAAAAAGCTTCACTTCGAGGTCGCGCTCATCAGAGCCATCCAGAGTTTGAATCAGGCGACACTGGATGAAGTAATCGAAAACCTAAGCGCGTTGCGCGGAGACAAAATGGCTACGGCTAAAGAAGTCGCCATTCCCGCGACCGGAGTCAGCGACCCCGGCTACAACAAATCTGCACGTATCGCCGAGCAGTCCCCGCAATACAACGCGCCTGAGTCGGCGCTCGATGTCGATCCTGCGCGAGTCTGGAAACAGCTGAGCGGGAAAATTCCAACGCAGAAGGCGTTTTTGCGAAATTCTGCAGCGGCGGCCCATGTCCTCGGAACTGAAGGCCGCAATTTCCTAATCGGTTTTGCGCCTGATCAAAGGTCAATGATGGATATTTTGGGTACACAAACGAATCGCAAATTTCTCGAAACCCTGCTCCATGAAATTACCGGGAAAGACTGGACGATGAAGCTCAGCGTACGGGAAGAACTTCCTTCGAAGCAGTCGTCGCCTTCACAGACCGGCAAAAGTTCTCGAGCTCACGATTTCAAAGATGATCCGCTCATCCAGGAAGCGATCGAGATGTTCAAAGCTGAAATAAAACCATGAGCCGAAACTTATGAATTTGAACAAGTTGATGAAGCAGGCGCAGAAAATGCAGGAGCAAATGGCCAGGACACAGGCTGAGCTCGAGCAGAAAGTCGTCGAAGTGAGCGCCGGCGGCGGCAGAGTGAAAGTAACCGCAAACGGCGCAGGTGACGTAGTCGCAATCAGGATCGACAAGGAAGTTGTCGATCCCAACGACGTTGAGTTTCTGGAGGAAATTATCTTAAGCGGCGTGAGACAGGCGATTAAGCAGGGCAAGGCGCTCGCTCAATCCGAGATGAGCAGGATTACCGGCGGGCTGGGAATGGGTTAACGTTAAAATCGTTACAAAGTTAAAACGGGAGAAAGCAGATCGATTTAACGATTTAACTTTCTAACGATTTAACGAACGGCCTGTGTTTCTCGAAGACGCAGACTTCCCGAATCCCCAGTGTCGACATCTTATCGGCCAGACGATGGAAGTTTTCGCCGAGCTGTACGTGTGAGTGCGCATCGGACGCAGTTGTGAACGAAATCCCCTTTTCTATCGCAAGCTGGATGATCCGGTCGCTCGGGTAAAGTTCGTTCACCGGTTTGCGCCAGCCGGCCGTCGAGAGCTCAATCGCGAGGTTACGCGAACGAATCAAATCGAGCGTTTCGCCGGCGATCGCTTCAATTTCGACATTCGGCCGATGGCCATGAATCTTGATCAGGTCAATGTGAGCGAGGCAATCGACCAGACCACTCGCTGCTATTTCGCGGACACGACGAAAGTAGTCGGCATAAATTGCGTCAATATCGCGTCCGTCAAATTGCCCGGCACCGGCCGGGACGCTATCGAACATCTGATCGTCCCGATCAAGGAAATGAACGGAACCGAGAACAAAATCGAGTTTATCCCAATGTTTCTCGATCCACTTTCGTCCCGCGACTGAATGAACCGGATCATTGTCCAGCTCGATGCCCGTCCGGATTTTTAGATCGACGTTTCTTTCACGCAACCGATCGATTTCATCGAAGTCGATTCCAGCATGATAACGATCGTGATCGGTGAAAGCGATGTCGCTTAACACCATTTTGTGCGCTGAATCCGCCCATGGCTGGAGCAGCACCTGTGTGTATCGCTGTACCCGATGGCCCTGGGGGTGGGTGTGATAGTCGGAAAAGGGAAGTATTGGAGTGTTGGAGTGATGGAGTAATGGAGACGTGGCAGAGCCCATTACTCCATTACTCAACGGTCCCGCCGTCACGGCACGGCCAGGAATTTTTGCCGGATTCGCAGCTCCGGATATTTGGGAAAGAAAGCCTCGGCAATGAAGACTTTATTTGGCGTGAGATCGCGGGTCGCAATCGTTTCATTATATTCGACGTGCTCTTGCGGATTAATTAAAACCGTTCCCGGTGTTTCTGTAATGGCATGATTGTCAGACCATTTTGTCAGCATATCCCCGGCAGAATTCCTTAAACAAATCTCGATCCGCTGGTTTGTGGGAAATTCGAGCGTAACTGGACGCTTGGATTGATTTGTCAACGTTACTTTGATCCCGAGCTGACGGACCTCTGAGAGCTTTACGGTCTGCGGCGTGGTCTGCAAGTCGACCGCCAGTCCGCGCAATCGTGGATCTTTGTACTGAGGAATCGGCTCGGAGGAAAATGGATGGACCATACGAGCCAGCCAGCTGCGTCTGCGCGGCGTTGCCGTAGGCGAGGTCTCCTGTGCGAGGCTCTGTCCGATAATCGCAAAGAGTAGAACAATCAAAACAACGCGTTGCTTCATGAGCGGGTTAAACAGCAAACGTTGCAAATCCTGTCAAACCCTTTATCAATCGGCATGAAGACTCTCTGCGCGCTCGGGCTCTGTTTGCTTGTCGCGCCGCCAACAGGCGTGGCGAAACAGCGGCACTGCATGCTCCGGGTGCACGCACAGGCGAATGAGCGGGACACAAGCGTGTTCGCCACAGCTATTCGCGCCCAAGTATCGGGAAAAGATGTTGCGATTGAAAAGATACCGCGCATTTCGGAACAGGACGTCATCGGTTTTTACCCTTATCCGGCTGCAAATGGAACTTATGGAGCGCTGTTTCAACTCGATGAGCACGGGAGGATTGCGCTCGACACCCTAAGCATTGAGCGCCGGGGCAGTTTACTTTTTGTGTTTTTTAATGGTCGCCTGATCAGTCCGCTCGAAATCGACAAGCGGGTTTCCGACGGAAAAATCTATATCCCTTCGGGCCTGAGCAACGTCGATATTGAGTTGATGAAAAAGGATTGGCGTTTGCTTGGCCAGCGTAATCGATAGGAAGTCATGCGATTATTCGGTCCGGCAGTTTCGACACTCGCTTTTTTGCATTGTTCGATAATGGCCCAAACCGACCGAACAGTTGTCGATCTGGCTCTGCCGACGGACAACGACGCACTTTTCTCCGGCAACGGCTCTGGCTTCTACCAATACATCGAGCGCAACTTCAAAGGAGTCAAATCAACCCCCTGGGAAGGCGGCCAGTACGGGTTTGTGCGCGACCCCGTTGAGACATCGGCAGGCGTCGTTTACACCCGCTTCCATGAAGGAATTGACGTCAAACCGCTGCGGCGCGACGCCGGCGACGAACCGCTCGATGAAGTGCGCGCCATTGCAGACGGCAAAGTCGTGCACACGAACCGCGTGCCCAGCTATTCCAATTACGGGAATTACATCGTGATAGAGCACCGGTGGGCCGGCTCAAACTATTACAGCTTGTACGGGCATCTCAGCTCAATCGTGGTGCAGCCAGGCGATTCGGTCCACCGCGGTCAGCGGATCGCCGTGATGGGCTACACCGGGGTGGGCTTAAATCGGGCGCGTGCTCACCTTCACTTGGAGTTGAATCTGATGCTGAGCCATCAGTTCGAAGCGTGGTACGACACATTTTTCAAAAACGATCCCAACCACAATGGCATTTACAACGGCATCAACCTTGCCGGTCTCGATATCGCGCGACTTTATCTCGCGCTGCGCAAAAATCCCTCGCTGACAATCCCAGAGTTCCTCAATGACGAGGAGACATTTTATAAGGTGACATTACCTAAATCGTCGCACTTTGAGCTGCCGAGACTTTATCCCTGGATGCTGGCGGGCAGCAGTCGAAGCGAGAAATCGTCGTGGGAAGTCTCATTCGCGCGCTCGGGCTTGCCGCTGAAAATAGAACCAAGCGCCAAACATGTGGCGCAGCCAGAACTGAGTTACCTCAAAACGAGCCCGATCGATTATTCCTATCTCACACGCGACGAAATATCCGGTCGAGGGCAGGGCGCGCATCTTACCGAATACGGCCGAGGACTGATGCGGCTTCTGATTTGGCCGGACAGATGATTTAGTCGCGGCGAGCGCGTGGGTCGCCGCCCCATCAGTTCAACACGAAGTCGGCCTGCGCTGTGCCAGTGCGACTCCGTGCGGGATTGCGCCCTGCACGAAAGCAAGACATTCCACAGCGCCGCTCGGTTTTCCCGGAAGCGCGATTACCAGTGAAGAATCGACAATCGCCGCGAGGCTGCGGGATAAAATCGAATTGGGCGTGATTTTCATCGACTCAACGCGCATCACTTCGCCGAAACCGGGCAGTTCCACACGCATGATCGCGCGGACTGCTTCCGGAGTGACATCGCGCGGCCCCACTCCTGTCCCGCCCGTCGTCAAGATCAAACCGCAACCTTGTCGGGAAAAGGAGCGAATCGTTTCCTGAATGCGCGTTGTGTCGTCTGGAATAATCGCCTCGGAAAGGACCTGCCACCCCGCTGTTTGCATAGCCTCTTTTAATGCAGGGCCACCGAGATCCTCGTAATCGCGGGCGCTCGCGCGATCCGAGATCGTAATAATGCCGACGGCGATCGAAGCGACGGAGTGTTGGAGTATCAGAGTGTTGGAGTGCTGTTTTGTTTCCATTACTCCATCACTCGAGCGATCTCTTCGTTTTATCGATGAGCCGTACGTTGGAGATTTGCATCTCTTTATCGACGGCCTTGCACATATCGTAAATCGTGAGAAGCGCGACGGCGACTCCAGTGAGCGCCTCCATTTCGACGCCGGTCTGCGCAATAGTGCGTGCTGTACAAGTTACTTCCGCGCCATTGTTTGACGTGTCGATGTCGATCTTGATCTCGCCTAACGGCAGGGTGTGGCAGAGCGGGATGAGATGCGCGGTCTGTTTGGCGGCCTGAATGCCGGCGATGCGCGCGGTCGCAACAACGTTGCCCTTCGCGATCTGATCATTTGCGATCAGGTCGAGCGTTTCGCGTCGAAGCCGGATCTTCCCCGTCGCAACCGCCGTCCGCGCACTGAGCGGTTTAGCCGAGACATCGACCATCTGCGCTCGGCCATCGGCGCCAATGTGCGTGAGACGCTTCATTATTAGCCGCCAATCGCGACCATCTTGCGCCCCGGCTTGTAATTGTCGCGAAAATCGTGTTGCTCAGGCTTTCGATCGACGACATTCAGGAAAAAGCGTTTGAGTTCCTCGTCGCTTGCCCCCGCACGAAGTGGCTTCATGATGTCGAATTCGAGGTAGCTGCCGAGACAAGGGCGTAATTTTCCATCACACGTGAGACGAAGTTTGTTGCAGCTCTCACAAAAGTGAAGGTTTGTCATCGCACCAATAAAACCGATGCGTTGCTGGCTGCCGGGGATCTGATAATAAGCGGCCGGGCCATTCGTTCGAAACTCCGGCTGTGGGATCAAGCTTCCGTACCGCGATTCGATCGCCCGCTTCGCCTCAGAAATCGACACGAAATTTTCTTCATCGAGAACTTCTCTCGTGCTGACGGGCATCATCTCAATAAAACGCAGGATCAGATTACGCGTCGCGGCAAATTCGATCAGCGGAATTAATTGGTCTTCATTCCTGCCACGCATCAGGACCGTATTCAATTTGATTTGATCGAATCCTGCCGCGATGGCGGCATCGATCCCGTCTAGAACTTGTGGATGTAAATCGCGCCCGGTGATCTCGGAATAAACATATCGGTCTAACGTATCAAGCGAAATGTTGACCGACCTCACGCTGGCGCTTTGTAAAGCTGACGCCATTGTCCGCTGCGGCTCAACTTCGCGCGCGAGCAGCGTCCCGTTCGTCGAAAGACCGATGTCGCAAAGGCCCGGAATTTTCGGAAGTTCACGAATAAGATCGAGCACACCGCGCCGGGTGAGCGGCTCGCCGCCCGTAATCCTTACCTTTTTCACGCCTAATTCCACCCCGATGCGGACGAGACGCAGCGTCTCTTCGTAAGTCAGAATTTCGCTGCGCGGCAACCACTCCTGCAGTTCGTGCGGCATGCAATAAGTGCACCGCTCGTTGCAACGGTCTGTAATCGAAACGCGCAAGTAGGAGATTCGGTGTCCGTAGCGATCTTGCATCGGAGAGCAACGTTACGAGTAATGCGGAGTCGAATCAAGGAAGTGACATGATTGACTCATAACTCTGGGCCGGTATGATTTTTCCTATGAAGCGTGCCTTCTTTTTCAGGATTCTGGCGTTCGCCGTCGCAGCCAGCGCGTTAATTCTCGCGAGTTGTTCCACGACCGAGAGCCGAATCTCCGGACATCCCGAAATTTACCAAACCCTTTCTCCCCGTGACCAGACGCTGGTCAGCCAGGGACACATTCGCGCGGGCATGTCGCAAAATGCAGTCTGGCTGGCCTGGGGTTCGCCCGATCGAAAAATTATGGGCAATATGCGCGGCCGTCTAACCGAGACGTGGATCTATGTAAATTACATGACGGCTCCGTACGGTTACGGATACCCATACGGCCCGTACGGCTATGGTTACGGTTTCGGATTTACCAGCGTCGGTTTTGTAGGCACTCATCATCATCATGGCGGCCGCTCTTTCGTGTTCTTTGGTGACCCCTTTTTCGATCCATTCTACTATTCGTATATTCCACCGAGCATTCCGTATCCGACCAAGACGGTCACATTCGCAAATGGACGGGCCGTGTCGTTCCAATACCTGGTGCCACCCTAACGCTGAATCAGAATTCTCTCGCGTTCTACCACAGAGCTAATCAAAGTCGCGGCGCGCCCGACAAATGGCTTACCGCTCATTTCGAAAGTTCCTCGACGCTCTTGACGAAGCGGGCGAGCTGAAACGCGTCGCTGTCCCGGTCGACACCGATCTGCTCGTTGCAGAATGGGCGGACCGCGAGATGAAATCGCCCGGCGGGGGGAAAGCGATTTTTTTCGAGCAGCCGATTATCGACGGACGAAAATCGGAATTCCCAGTGGCGATCAATACGATGGGATCCCGCCGGCGCATGGCTCTGGCGTTGCAGGTCGCAGACATTGGAGATATTGCGCAGGAAATTCAACTCATCCTGAAAGCAAAGCCGCCGACCGATCTGCGAGAAGGTTGGGGTTTGCTCAAACAAGGGATTCATTTGCTGCACGCGCGGCCAAAACAGGTAAAGGAGGGCGCTTGCCAGGAAGTCGTGCATAAGATCGACAACGGAAATGCGTTTTCATTGCGCGATCTTCCCATCCTTAAATGTTGGCCGAAAGATGGCGGCCGTTTTATTACCCTGCCAAACGTTCACACGTGCGACCCCGAGACAGGAGCGCGAAATGTCGGCATCTATCGGATGCAAATTTACGACGAGAAAACGACCGGAATGCATTGGCAAATTCACAAAGTCGGCGCGCGCCACGGCAAACGTTACTACGAACGCGGCGAGCGCATGCCGGTTGCAGTCACGCTAGGTGGCGACCCCGTCTATACCTTCGCCGCAACCGCACCACTGCCCGACGGTCTGGATGAAATTCTATTTGCGGGTTTTCTGCGAAAAAAATCGATCGAATTGGTTCGCTGCAAAACGATCGATGTCGAAGTTCCGGCGGACGTTGATTTTGTCCTGGAGGGCTATGTTCAACCTGGCGAGATGCGGCCGGAGGGTCCATTTGGCGATCACACGGGGTTTTACACCGCGGTCGAAGATTATCCGGTTTTTCACGTGACCGCGATTACACATCGGCGCGACGCAATTTATCCGACAACCATCGTCGGCGTGCCGCCGATGGAAGACTATTATATCGGCGACGCGTGTGTGCGGATTTTCCTGCCGGTATTCAAAATGAATTTCCCGGAAATTGTGGACATGACCCTGCCGCCGGAAGGCGTTTTCCACAATCTGGTCTTTGTCAGTATCCGGAAGCAGTATCCGTATCAGGCTTTTAAAGTCATGCACGGCCTCTGGGGCATGGGACAGATGATGTTCAGCAAATATATTGTCGCGGTTGACGACGACTGCGACGTGCACAACACGAGCGAGGTGCTCTTCCGGCTGTGCGCGAACACCGATCCGGCGCGGGATACGACCATTATCAAAAATCCGAGCGACTCGCTCGACCACGCGCCGACCGAGCAGAACATCGGATCGCACATGGGATTTGATGCAACGCGCAAGCTGCCGGGTGAGAACTATCACCGTCCTTGGCCGGAATTACTTAAGATGACCGAAGAGGCGCAGGCGCTCGTGGACGCACTCCAAGCGCCCCGATAAAGAATAACCCATGCCTTCCTTTACCAGCGACATTGCCTGGGGAAAAGCCGAAATAGACGAAACAAAGTTTCGTCGAATTGTAGTTAGACCTTCTGCGGGATGGTTCGATAAAGCGCCAAAAAAGCCTGTTCGCGGCGATTACGACCGACGCTGACTTAGCGATGACTTCTTCGACTTGATCATTTGGTATAGACCTGACGACACGATTCATGGCTTCCAGCTTTGCTATGATAAGCCGTATTGGGAGCGGGCTCTTACATGGATGTCCGACAGAGGCTTTTCGCACATGGAAGTGGAAAGCGGAGAACAGGTCTACCCGCCCAACCAAACTCCAATCCTTGTTCCCGATGGCTCTTTCCCTGCGGACAGAGTGCTCGATGAGTTCACGCGACGCGGTAGCGCGTTGCCTGTCCAGGTTCGGCAGCTGGTCACCGACAAAGATCAGTGAGTTTGTTCAGCGAAAGGTCTAACCCCTATGAAGGGTGTCAAGCGTAGCGGGCGAGTGCGGTAGGTGGTTTGTTAGTTCATAAAGTTTGTTGATTGAGGGTTGAGGTTGTGTTTGGAGCGCTTCCTCTTCCTTTGTTACTCACGGGTTTTTTCCAGTGGTTCATACTCCTATCCGTCCGGCATCGGCCGGACCATTTGATCAATGCGATCACTTTTGGAAGAGGAACGTAAGGCGGCCCAATCTAAA
>DASXNN010000054.1:0-6514 GCA_036495045.1 Candidatus Udaeobacter sp. | reverse complement strand
AACTTGTCTTGCGCCGCGGTTTCCAGATTTCTCCTGATGAAAGATTTATCGTCGTTGAAGACGTCGTGACCCGTGGTGGGCGCGTTCAGGAAACGATCAATATCGTACGAGCACACAGCGGAGTGGTTTCAGCCGTCGGCGTAATTGTCGATCGGAGCGGCGCGCAAAAACCAAATTTCCATTGTCCGTTTGTCAGCCTGATCGAGATGAATATGGAAACATTTGAAGCGAACAAATTACCTGTCGATCTCGCGCGCATTCCCGCAGTAAAACCTGGCAGCAAATGACCCCGGCCGACCAACAATCGCAGCCACAGGCGGCATCTACTCCGACCGTACAGTCCGTTGCTCCCCCCGGCGGTTTCATCTCGGCTTTTTACCGTTCTTCGGTCGGGAAAAAGATGATCGTCGCCGTGACGGGCGTCATTCTTATTCTTTTCGTCGTTGGCCATTTGCTCGGAAACCTGCAAATCTTTCTCGGGCCCGATTGGATCAATGGTTACTCGCAGCATCTGCGCGACCTCGGCCCATTGCTTTGGGCAATTCGGATTTTTCTGCTCGCCGCTGTTACCATTCACATTTATGCGACGATTCAGCTCGCGATCGAGAACCGGCGCGCTCGGCCCGAGCCGTACATCGACAAAGAACATGTGAAAGCCACATTTGCATCCCGCCATATGGTCATGAGCGGTCTGATTGTGCTTGCGTTCATTATTTATCACATTGCCCATTTCACTGTCCGGGTCACGGATCCACGCTTCGCGTTGCTTAAGGCTGACCCGTTAAATCATTACGACGTTTATTCGATGATGGTTTACGGCTTCCAAAGTTATCTCGTCTCGAGCTTCTATGTTCTCGGACTGTTTTTGCTCGCTCTCCACTTGAGCCACGGGTCGTCCAGTTTTTTTCAATCGCTTGGACTGAATGATAAGAAGCTAACGCCGCGTCTCGCGTTGGGCGGCCGCATTTTCGCTTGGCTACTTTTCGCCGGCTACACGTCCATTCCGATCGCCATTTTGCTCGGCCTGATTAAACCGGCCCAACAGTTATGAGCAAAGGAAAATCCGAAATCCGAATATCGAATCTCGAAACAAATTCGAATATCAAAATCTTCAAACTAACCCGTGAATCGTAGCAACGAAAATGCAAAGCCATACGACCTCGAAGAGCGAACGGCTGTGTTTGCTGAGAAGAGTCGCGCCTTTGTCAAAAGGTTGCCGCGGACTATCAGCAATGTCGAAGATGCAAAGCAGTTCATTCGTGCCTCGGGTTCCATCGGCGCAAATTACATCGAAGCAAATGAAGCGATTGGGAAGAAGGATTTTGTCATGAAGATCAAGATTTGCCGCAGAGAAGCTAAGGAAAGCTGCTATTGGCTGCGCTTGCTTGATGTCGACGGCGAACTCGAAACCGAACGTCAGCAACTCTCGGCTGAGGCAAAGGAGCTAATGAACATCTTTGGCGCCATTCTTCGCAAATGCGAGTAACAAAGCAGTTTCGAATTTCGGATTTTAAAATGTTTGTTTCGGATTTCGATATTCGATATTCGGATTTTGAAGAATGATCGGGACGCTGGACGCCAAGATCCCACCTGGGCCGCTCGCCGGGAAATGGACAAACCACAAGGATCATTCGCGATTGATCAGTCCGAACAACCGCCGAAATTTTGAGGTTATCGTCGTCGGCAGCGGGCTCGCCGGCGGATCGGCCGCGGCGACCCTTGGTGAACTCGGCTATCGAGTGAAATGCTTTTGCTTTCAAGATTCGCCGCGGCGCGCGCACTCGATTGCAGCGCAAGGCGGAATCAACGCCGCGAAAAATTACCAGAACGATGGCGATAGTGTTTACCGATTATTCTACGACACGATCAAGGGCGGCGACTTTCGTTCGCGAGAAGCGAACGTTTATCGTTTGGCTGAAGTCAGCAATCTGATCATCGATCAATGCGTGGAACAGGGCGTGCCATTCGCACGCGAGTATGGCGGACTGCTTGCAAACCGGTCGTTCGGCGGAGCACAAGTATCACGGACCTTTTACGCGCGCGGACAGACCGGTCAGCAGCTCCTGCTCGGCTGTTACCAGGCGCTTTGCCGCCAAATTACCGCGGGGACCGTGCAGATGTTTCCGCAAACGGAGATGCTCGATCTAGTGATCGTGGATGGTCATGCGAAGGGAATTGTCACCCGCAGCTTGCGCTCAGGAAAAATCGAGAAACACGCGGCAGACGCGATCGTGCTCGCCACCGGCGGTTACGGAAACGTTTTTTATCTGTCAACAAATGCGCGCGGTTGCAACGTGACTGCGACTTATCGCGCTTTTAAGAAAGGTGCGTTGTTCGCTAATCCTTGTTTTACACAAATTCATCCCACCTGCATCCCTGTCAGTGGTGAGCATCAATCGAAGTTGACTCTCATGTCTGAGTCGCTCCGTAATGATGGACGCGTTTGGGTCCCTAAACGCAAGGAAGATCGCGGCAAACCGCCAGACGAAATCCCGGAAAGTGAACGCGATTATTATCTGGAGCGAAAATATCCCAGTTACGGCAATCTCGCGCCGCGGGATATTTCCTCCCGCGCGGCCAAGGAAGTTTGCGACGAAGGCCGTGGCGTCGGTCCAGGCGGACGCGGCGTTTATCTCGATTTCGCCGACGCAATCAAGCGTGTTGGTGAAAGTACGATTCGGGAACGCTACGGGAATCTGTTTGAAGTCTACGAGAAGATCACTGGCGAAAATGCGTACAAAGTGCCGATGCGGATTTATCCGGCGGTCCATTACACGATGGGCGGCCTGTGGGTCGATTACGATCTGATGAGCAATGTGCCCGGCTTGTTTGTGATTGGCGAAGCGAATTTTTCCGATCACGGCGCGAATCGACTCGGAGCCAGCGCGCTTATGCAAGGCTTGGCTGACGGTTACTTTGTTTTGCCGAATACGCTGCCGAACTATCTTGCCAGCCAAATGGGAAAACGGCCGTCGCCGGATTCTTCAGAATTTCAAGAAGCGGAGGCTGACGTCCGCGTCAGGATCGAGAAACTCTTAATAGTCAATGGCACCCGCTCGCTCGATTCGTTCCATAAAGAGCTCGGCGTTCTTCTCTGGGACAAATGCGGAATGTCGCGCCACGAGAAGGGATTGCGCGAAGCGCTCCAAAAAATTCCTCAACTGCGAGAACAATTCTGGCGCGATGTGCGTGTGCTGGGTAGCGACGAAGATTTTAACCAGTCCCTGGAACGCGCCGGCCGCGTTGCTGATTTCCTCGAATTCGCGGAGCTCATGTGCATGGACGCGCTTGAGCGCGACGAATCTGCTGGAGCGCATTTTCGCGAGGAACATCAAACACCCGATGGCGAGGCGCTCCGCGACGACGAAAACCACGCCGCGGTCTTCGCTTGGGAATTCGGAGGCGATGGGCAACCTCCGAAATTGCATCGCGAGCAGCTACGGTTCGAGACGGTGCATTTAGCGCAGAGGAGCTACAAGTGATCTGTCATTCCGAGCGAAGTCGAGGAATCTCTTATTTTTCATAACCAATGAACTTCAAGCTCAAAATTTGGCGTCAAAAGAACGCACAAACTCCCGGCAAACTCGTCGATTACGAGGTGCCCGATATTTCGCCGCACACATCATTTCTCGAAATGCTCGACATCCTAAACGAGCAATTGCTCGTGCGCGGCGCGGAGCCGATCGCATTCGACTCCGATTGTCGCGAGGGTATTTGCGGCACCTGCTCGCTCACCATCAATGGGGAAGCTCATGGTCCCGATCACCCTGGTGCAGTGTGCGAGCTTTACATGCGAAAATTTCGCGATGGCGAAACGATCGTTGTCGAACCATTTCGCGTGAGATCGTTTCCGATCGTCAAAGATTTGGTGATCGATCGAAGTGCGCTGGATCGAATTGTGCAGGCCGGAGGATTCGTTTCGGCGCGTGCTGGTTCGGCGCCGGAAGCAAACTCAACTCCCATCCCAAAGCACGATGCCGATCTTGCGATGGAAGCGGCGGCGTGCATCGGTTGTGGCGCGTGCGCCGCAGCCTGTCCAAATGCGTCCGCGATGCTCTTTACCGCAGCGAAGGTCTCACATCTATCTCTGTTGCCTCAGGGAAACCCTGAGCGTGTCGGTCGCGTTTTGAAAATGGTGCAGGCGATGGACGCCGAAGGCTTTGGCAATTGCACGAATACCTACGAGTGCGAAGCGGTTTGTCCAGCCGAGATCAGTGTTAGTTTTATCGCGAAGCTGAATCGCGAATACGCACGGGCAACATTGCGCTCCCGCGCGGGCGAATAGTGGAGGGACCAGCGCTCTGTCTCGTCCCATTTGTCGGACGCCACGGAGGGCGTCCCTCCACGTCAGCATGTTTTGCAAACGCACGTCCAAAGCTCCGAATCGATTTTAGCCTTGGCGCGCTTCGCGAGTTCATTCGCTTTCCCACTGTCGCGAAGTACTGCAAAAATCGTGGAACCCGAACCGGACATCAATGCAGCACCCACTTCCGGCTGTTTGAGTAACCACATTTTGAGCTGCGCGAGAAAGACGAATTTCTCGAAAACCGGACGCTCGAGATCGTTCACGAACGTTTGACGGGCGAACTCCTGAGCCGAATACGTAATACCAGGAATTTCTCTTGAATCGTGCCAATGCGAGTAGGCCCACGCAGTCGCCACAACAAAATCTGGCTTTAAGAGCAAGATCGACAATTGCTCTGGCAATTCCATTGGCGTGACAAGCTCTCCCCGGCCACGACAGATTGCGGCCGATTCGAAAATAAAGAATGGAACGTCCGATCCGATTTCCGATCCAAGTTTAGCCAATTCATCGCGTGTCAGATTCGTTTCAAAAAGGTGATTAAGGGCCAGTAACGTTGCCGCGGCATCACTGCTCCCACCGCCCAAACCTGCGCCATGCGGAATCTTCTTTTTCAGATCGATTGAAACCGCCTGTGTCAACTTTGTCGCAGCAAAAAATCTATTCGCAGCGCGAACTACAAAATTGTCTTCACCTCGCGGAACCGATGGATCGCCGCAGCGAAACTTGATTTGTTTTCCGACGTCGATCTTGCCGATTTTAATCTCATCGTGGAGCGAAACTGGCGCGATTACCGTCTCGATTTCGTGGAAGCCATCCTTGCGTTGGCTCAAAATCTTCAGCGAAGGATTGATCTTCGCAGGAGCGAAAACTTGCATAGCCTACATTTCAATTGTCATGTCGAACGGAGTCGAGACATCTCTTATATCAAGAGTGAGAGATTCTCGGCTTCGCCCGGAATGACAAAAGCAGCAGACAAAATCATCGTCGCGCTCGACGTGCCGACAAAAGTCGCCGCGCTTGACCTTGTCGATCAACTGCGTGAGCAAATTTCATTTTTTAAAATTGGTCTGCAACTTTACACCGCGGAAGGCCCGGAAATTGTGCGCGCCGTTCGCGCGACCGGAGCGAAAGTTTGGCTCGATCTCAAGCTACACGATATTCCGAACACGGTCGCGAGAGCAGTCGAATCCGCGACTAATCTCGGTGTTCACATGCTCACCATTCATCTGAGCGGTGGATCGGAGATGATTCGCGCCGCCACTGCCGCTCGCACAAATAACATATCAATCCTGGGTGTGACTGTTTTAACAAGCGCGACGGAGCAAACGCTGCGCGAAATTGGACTCGCCGACAATGTAGAGGATCAGGTCTTGCGCCTAGCCAGGCTAGGTGTCGAAGCAGGAATTGATGGCGTTGTGGCTAGCCCACACGAAATCAAAACACTTCGTCGCCAATTCGGAGACAAAATCAAAATCGTGGTTCAGGGAATTCGTCCGAGCTGGGCGGAGCCTGGCGATCAGAAGCGATTCATGACGCCGCGGGCGGCACTCGAAGCCGGCGCAGATTATATCGGCATCGGTCGGCCGATCACCGCGCACTCAAGTCCAGCCAAAGCCGTCGCGAAAATTCTGGATGAGATCGGCGACTAGAGCAGTTGGACTTCAGTTGTGACCGCTTAAAAGAAAAAACCGCCAGTCGTTGAACAGCTGTAGCCAGGGCCCTATGGCCCGTCAATCAGAACGATTCAGTAAAATCATTGAAGGGGGTCTCTTTCGCCTCGAAGAGATCAGGAGATTCGGCAGCAAGAAAAGTTACGAACGCTTTGCTATACGCTCTGGCCGCCGCTATCTCTGCCGCTTGCCATGAAGATGTTCGAGCGGCTTGATGTTTATCTGGACGGTTCCTCACGCTCCGCAGCGATGAACATGGCCATCGATGAAGCTTTGCTGGAAATGGCAAGGGCTCCGTCGATCCGTTTTTACCGATGGAATTCCCCTGCCCTCTCATTCGGATATTTTGGGAAGTTTGTCGATGTCGCTAAGTATGTGACCGAGCGCGATCTGGTCCGGCGATGGACCGGCGGCGGGGTCGTTCTTCACGGCGATGATCTGACGTATTCGATTGTGATTGCCGCTAGTGATCCGGTCTTCGCCGAATCATCGACGTCGATCTACGCTGCGATCCATATGGGATTGCGTGACGCGCTGA
>DASXNN010000053.1:0-3160 GCA_036495045.1 Candidatus Udaeobacter sp. | reverse complement strand
CCAGAACACGGCCACGCCTTCGGGTTGCAGAACCAGACGGACACTGAAGGCTGCTACTAGGAAATAGCCAAAGCCAACCGCTGCAGCGAGCCCGATTCCCCCAGCCAATTGTCGGGTCAGGCCGTCGGTGGCGGAATGTTGGAGCTGGCCGTGTGCTAGCAGATCCTGAGGCATACCTCAGATTACTGGTACACTGATGTAATCTCTACATTATTAGATCGTGGGCTTGCCGCAATCGACGAGCCGATACTGCAATCACCCTGTCGCCGAACGCGCCTTGGCACTTCTGTACGCTCCGTGTCGACAGACGTCCGAAATTTCAACCGACAGAAGGTGATGTCCGCTTTCGGTCATTCGGAATATTCGACCGATGACCGCTTTGGGTCAAAAAGCAGACATCACGGTCTGAAATCGCCATGTCTGCTTTACCCCAAAAAGCGGACATTCGGCGGCGTGCTTGTCATGTCCGCTTTGCGCCAAAAGGAGACATTCAGGCGACCTTTGAATATGATTATACCCAGAAAGGTGCTCAAGTTCGTGGAGCATCCTAATGAGCCTTCTCCGCCGCAAATTCTTACATCTGGCCGCTAGTGCCACCGCGCTATCGCTCACCTCGCGCCTCGCTCGGGCGCAATCCTATCCCACCCGACCGGTCCGACTTATCGTTGGCGCCGTCCCCGGCAGCGCTCCCGACGTGATTGCCCGCCTGATCGCGCAATCGCTCGCCGAGCGGCTTGGTCAGTCCTTCGTCGTCGAAAACCGCAGTGGCGCCAGCGGCAATCTTGCAACCGAGGCAGTCGCGCGCGCAACGCCAGACGGCTATACACTGCTTCTGATCTCGGCAGGGAACGCGATCAACACCTCGCTATATGAAAATCTCAATTTTGATTTGATCCGTGACATCGCGCCGGTCGCCGGTATCGTTAGTTTTCCGATGGTCATTACTGTGCGTGCGCCGTTTCCGGCAAATACCCTTGCCGAGTTGATTGCTTACGCCAACGCGAAACCCGGCAAGATAAATATCGGAACGCCCCCGATCGGCTCGCCGCAACACGTCGCCGGCGAACTGTTCAAAATGCTTACGGGAACGAATGTTGTCCTGGTCGCCTATCGCGGTGGCCCGCCGGCGATCACCGATGCGCTTGGCGGCCAAATCGACGGCGTCATCGGTACCGTGCTTTTACTCATCGATTTCATTCGCTCGGGAAAGCTGCGCGCTCTGGCGGTGACCGGGACGGCGCGGTCGGAGCTCCTTCCGGATATTCCAACCGTGAGCACGATCGTTCCAGCTTTCGAGGCGAGCCAATGGATCGGCCTCGGCGCGCCGGCGAATACGCCTGCGGCAATCATTGAGCGACTCAACGGCGAGGCCAATGCCAGCCTTGCCGATGCAAAGATCAAGACACGCTTGATCGAGCTGGGCGGCACGGCATTTCCGGGTGCGCCGTCCGAATTCGGTGCCTTCGTCGCAGCGGAAACCGCGAAGTGGCGGAAGGTGGTAAAGTTCGCAAACCTCAAGCCGGAGTGACCTTCGCAGACAAGCACCGTGCTGACCCCAGTCTGGTTTACGCCCGAAGGCAGAGACTAGCGCTGAGGCAATGCAAATTGGAGAGGTTTATGAAGGTATTTTATATCTTACTTGCTGTCGCGGTAATGTATGTCCCGACTTTCGCGATGGCGCAAATTTCACTGGAGACACTACGGAGCTGTCTGGACATTGAAGACCAAACCAAAGAACGGCTGGACTGCTACGATGATAAGATAAAGCCGGCGCCGAAACAGGTTTCCGCTGCAGCCAAAAAAGTGCAAGATTGTCGCTTTCTAAAGGAAGAGGATGAGCGTCTTAATTGTTTTAATCGGTTCGTGAATCCTCCACCAAAAAAGAATACAGTCCAACAAAAACTGAAGCAGCCTGCGGCTGGTACAAAAGCTTCGGTTCCAGCAAAACAATAGCCTAACTGTAAGCGAGGCCCGTCCAACCTGCGCCACATTTTATTCGCGTCCGCTTTAAACACCAAAGCAGACATCCGCTGAGCACAGTGAAATGTCGGCTAAGTGCCAAAAGCGGACATCGCCCACTTTATGCCGTAGGCAAGCCGCAACCACCAAACGAGAGACGACAATAAAAAACCGTTTCGACACGGCCCTTTGCGATCGCCTCAAACTAATCGAACTCTCGCCATAATGGCACCACGCGGCACCTCTTAATGCGCGCCCTTCGGTGAGGGTCAATCAGGGAACTTCGAAATGGCAGTGCGCTTGGGTGACGCAATTTGCGTCGCCGCAATCACGTTCGCTTGTTCGTCTTACTCAGTCAGTTCAATCGGAATCGAGAAGGAGATTACACCGGTGCCTGCCGCAAGCGGTCCTGGCATCGCCGGCGTCGCATCTCCACACAATCCTTATCGGAAGGATGATCGGTGGGGTGGCATCGAAACGGCTTCGAGTGAGCGATATGATTCGACCGCATGGATTGCTGCGATCCACATTTCATATCTCGCCGATTACGTCTATTCCGAAGTTCCGCCCGATAGGAAGCCAGCGGATACCGTTCGCGATTCGCTAAAAGATGTTCCCGTCGGGACCCCTGTTGAGGAAATCAAGCGCGCGTCCGACGCCTTTGGGCTGAATTTCAATTTCATGAAGGCCGTTGCCAAGATCGAATCTGATTTCGATCCGAAGCAGCGCACTGGATCGTACGTTGGTCTATTCCAGCTCAATAATCACGAGTTTGCGAAGTATGGGTCTGGAGATATTCTTAATGCTCGAGATAACGCTATTGCCGCCGCCTATAAGTTTGCCACTGCGGCTACATTTGTTCGAACTGAATACCCATAAAAACGCGACTATCAGTGACCTCTATCTAATCCATCAACAAGGTACGCAGGGCGCGGAGGAGCAGGTCAATCACCCCGACAGTATCGCTTGGAAATCAATGTGCGCCACCGATGAGGGCAAACAGAAGGGTGAAAAGCGGTGCAAGCGGGCGATCTGGGGCAATACACTTCCCGAAATCAAGCACGTTTGGAAAACCGTTGATAACCTAACTTCCGGCGCTTTCGTGAAGATGTGGCAACAGCAGGTTGATCGTTATTATACCCGCTATTCCGAAACGGCGACGAATTAAGGCCCGAGTGAAAATTTCGGGGATGGCTCGCTT
>DASXNN010000052.1:0-8147 GCA_036495045.1 Candidatus Udaeobacter sp. | reverse complement strand
TCGCTCAGTCGGAATCAGGCCGGTGGCACGGCGCTCACGGTGCTGAATCTCGACACCGCGCCCAGCGAAGAATTGCTGGGCGAAATTCGCGCCAGTGAAGACATTCGATCTGCGCAAGTGATTCAACTTTAACAAGGAGCGGCGGCTTGGGCAGCCGTCGAAAATGTGGCGGGTGGGCAGCCGTCACTCTTTGGGGGCTTGTCGGGCTCGTGCGAATCCGATAGAACTCGTCGATTATGGACTTCAACGCTCATTCTATTCTTTGGGTTTTGGTTATCGGCCTTGTCATTGGGGCCATCGCGAAACTGTTGATGCCAGGAAAAGATCCCGGTGGTTGCATCATTACCATTCTGCTTGGTATTGCCGGCGCCTTCGTTGGCACTTGGATCGGTCGTCTCTTTGCAGGCGAGAATTACGTCGCTGGTTGGATCATGTCGATCGTGGGCGCGATGATTTTGCTCTTGCTCTACCGACTGATCTTCAGGCGAAGGATGTAAGCGAGGGCGTCTAGGAAGCGCCGCGGGCGCATGGCTGCGGGATTGATATTCACTCGTAACAGGCGGGTTGCTCTGTCACGCGAATGGCAGATTGTCATTGCTTCATGCCCGCGCCGACAAAAATTCGAATTATCGTCGCCTTCGCCGCTCTTTATTTGATTTGGGGTTCGACTTACCTTGGAATCCGATTTGCGATTGAAACGATTCCGCCATTTTTGATGGCGGGTGCCCGCTTCTTTCTCGCTGGCATGATTATGTACGCGATCGCGTGGTCGCAAGACATCGTTAAATGGAGCTGGGCGAACTGGCGCACATCTTTGATTATCGGAGCCTGTTTGCTTCTGGGCGGAAATGGCGGAGTTACGATTTCTGAAAAGTATATCGAGTCGGGTTTGGCGGCAGTCATCGTGACGGTCGTTCCGATTTACATCGTCGTTCTGGGGTGGGTGACTGGAACGGCGCCAAGACCGACAGCAGTTGTTTGGCTCGGTCTGGTGGGAGGCTTTCTTGGCGTTGGGATTTTACTTGGCCCGTCGCTGCGGTTTTCCTCGAACAATCCACACGGTCCTGCCATCGGAATGTCGATCCTGCTTGTTTCATCCTTCCTCTGGTCGGCGGGATCGTTGTATTCGCGGGCGGCGAAACATGCGGCCTCACCATTTTTGACCGCGGCGCAACAGATGATCTGCGGAGGATTACTTTTGTTGCTCGCCGGCGCGTTGACTGGCGAAATGCGACGATTCCATCCAGGTTCGGTGTCGATCTTGTCCGTGGGTTCGTTTGCTTATTTGGTCATCATTGGGGCCGTGGTTGGATACACGGCTTACATCTGGCTGTTGCGCCACTGTGATCCGGCAAAAGTCGCCACCTATGCTTACGTCAATCCGATCGTTGCTGTCTTGCTCGGCGCCGCTTTCGCCGGGGAAATTTTGAGCATGCGAACTTTAATCGCCGCCGCTCTTATTATCGGTTCAGTGGCAATGGTGATTACAGCGCAGCAGTTAAGAGCGAGAATGGAACCGCCAATTAGCGCAACCGTGGCGCCCGCCGACTGAGCAGAATGAAAAGCGAAAATCCATCGGGCGACGCGAAAGATCGGCGACAGACGGTCGAAGTCGTGGAGAGAAATTGGCGCGCGGAAATCGAGACGGCGCAGGTTTATCGTGATTTGGCCGAGCGCGAGTCGGATGAAAAGCGCAAAAGCGTTCTTTTGCGCATGGCAGAAGCTGAAGAGCGTCATGCGCAGCGTTGGGAGCAAAAGCTGCGGGACCTGGGGGTTAAGCCGCCTTTCCTTAAGGACACAATCGGGCGGCGGCTAAATCGTTGGTGGAATAAAATTGCCGGCGCGGAGATTGCCATTCGCCGGATGGAGGCAACGGAGGAACGCCAAGAAGCGCAGTTTCACGATCAGGCGGATCGCGCGCTCGCGGGCGAACAGGATGTCCAAGAATTTTTGCGGAAAAGCGCTCTAGAGGAAAAGGCGCACGCACGAGCGTTGAGCGCAATGGCACCGCCACCCGGTCCGCGCACTGTGCTGGATACGATTCTGAAGCGCGAGCGCTGGCATGGGCGCGGCGGCAGTTGGGTGGCGGACGCGATTTACGGCGTAAATGATGGACTCGGCGCGGTGTTCGGAATTGTGTCGGGTGTCGCAGGCGCTACAAACAATCAGCAGCATTTTATTCTGATCTCTGGCCTTGCCGGAATGATTGCATCCTCGTTATCGATGGGCGCGGGCGCGTATCTCGCGGTGAAAAGTGAAGGAGAAGTTTACGAGGCGGAGATCGCGCGCGAAAAAGCTGAGATCGAGGAAAATCCGGAGGAAGAAATCGAGGAGATGTCGCTCTTTTATCAACTCCAGGGATTCAGTCCGGAGGAATCGCAAAAAATGGCGGAACGTCTGGCCGAACAGCCTGAGCAGATGGTGCAAGCAATGGCGCAGAGCGAGCTTGGTTTGTCCGAACACCGTTTCCCAAATCCGTGGAAATCGTCGGCCTCGGCTGCGATCTCCACCGCGATCGGCGCGTTTATCCCAATCATTCCATTTTTCTTTATGAGCGGAATCGCGGCAGTTATCGCAGCTTTTGCAATCAGCATCCTGGCGCACTTTGCGGTGGGCGCGCTGAAGTCGCTGATTACGATTCGTTCGTGGTGGGCCTCAGGATTGGAAATGACGCTTGTCGGCGTAATCGAAGCGGTCGTCACTTACGGGCTGGGGCTCGCGTTTGGTGCGCTGGGCTAAAGAGCAAAATCAGCCACTGGGCGCCATTCCGAGCGCGCACGCACGATAGATTCTTGTAACTAAACCACTGTCTCGGAGGTCACAGTCTATGAGGCGCTCCAGCATGCAAACGAGGTGTGTAAAGAAATGTCGAAACGAGTCATTCTCGCAATCATCAGCGCTCTCGTGCTGTTGATCGCATGGTGGAGCTGCCATCATCGCGCTTCCTCTGACCAATCCGGTTCAGCCGCTGCTGGAGGAGTTTCGGGAAGACGCGGCGGATCGGGAGCCGGCGGCGGCCCCGTGCCGGTGGTCGCAGGAAAGGTCGAGCAGAAAGACACGCCGATTTATCTCGATGGTCTCGGCACTGCGCAGGCGTTCAACACTGTGACGGTCCACAGCCGGGTGGATGGCCAATTAGAGCAAGTTCTTTTTTCTGAAGGGCAGGATGTGAAAACGGGTGCTCTCCTGGCGGTGATCGACCCGCGGCCTTTCCAGGCAGCTTTGGATCAGGCGATCGCAAAAAAAGCGCAGGACGAAGCGCAACTGGCCAACGCCAAAGTCACGCTTGCACGCAACACTGATTTGTTGAAAAAGAAGGTGATTGATCAGCAAGATTTCGACACATCCAAGTATCAGGGCGATCAATTCCAGGCTGCAGTGCAGGCGGACCAGGCGGCGATCGAGGCCGCGAAGACGCAGCTTGATTACACGCAAATCAAGTCACCGATTGACGGACGCACTGGTGTTCGACTCGTCGATGTTGGCAACATCGTTCATGCGGCCGATCAAAACGGAATCGTCATCATTACCCAGATGCATCCGATTTCCGTGGTGTTCACCCTACCCGAACAAAACTTACAGGAAATTCTAAACCAAGGCGGCGCGAATGGCGGGTTGCACGTCTCTGCACTGGATCGAGGAAACACGACGGTGCTCGACGAAGGTACGCTCGCCGTCGTGGACAACGAAATCGATCAGACGACCGGCACGGCGAAGCTCAAAGCGACGTTCCCGAATAATAATCTGCAACTTTGGCCGGGAAAATTTGTTAACGCGCGTTTAATTTTGACCACGCGCAAAGATGCCACTGTCGTTCCATCGAGCGTGGTGCAACGCGGACCGCAGGGAACTTATGCATATGTCATCAAGACGGACAAAACGGTCGAGATGCGGCCGATTACGGTGGCGCAGACGGAGGCAAATGTTGCTTTGATCGACAGCGGATTGAAAGCTGGGGAGCAGGTCGTAGTGGACGGTCAATACAAACTGCAGCCCGGCGCGCACGTGGAACTAACCACGCCACAACCAGCGCAGGCGCGATCTCCACAGCTAAGACAATCAACGCACAAAACGGCGAGTTCAGGAAAACCGTGAGTATTTCGAAACCATTCATTCCTCGGGCGTTCGTAGCAAAGAGTAACGCAAGCGTCTCGCTTGCAGGGAATTGCCGTGCAAGCCGGAGACTCGCGCTGCTTTCATGAGCATTTCCGAACCATTCATTCGCCGGCCAGTCGCGACCTCGTTGCTGATGGTGGGCGTGATTTTGCTCGGCCTGCTCGGATATGAATTGTTGCCGATCTCCGCGCTGCCGACTGTTGATTTTCCAACGATCGAAGTGACGACATTTTATCCCGGAGCGAGCGCAGACGTGATGGTCTCGTCGATCACTACGCCGCTCGAGCGGCAGTTTGGGCAAATCAGCGGATTGGCGTCGATGAATTCCACCAGCTCGTTCGGTACATCGGCGATCACTTTGCAGTTCGTTCTCGACCGCCCGATCGACGTTGCGGCGCAGGACGTGCAAGCCGCGATCAATGTCGCCGGCGGATTTCTGCCGCAAAATCTGCCGAACCCGCCGAAATACAACAAGGTCAATCCGGCCGACACACCAATCCTTACGCTGTCGATTACATCCGATAGTTTGCCCTTGGATCGCGTCAACGATTTCGCCGACACGTTGCTCGCGCAGAAGTTGAGCGAAGTTACAGGCGTCGGGCTGGTCAGCATTCAGGGAAATCAAAAACCGGCCGTGCGCGTGCAAGTGAATCCGGCGGCGATTTCCGCCCTCGGACTCAGCTTGGAAGATGTGCGAACAATTCTCGGACAGGCGAATGTGAATGCGCCCAAAGGCAGCTTCGACGGGCCGCGGCAATCGTTCACTATCGGATCGAACGACCAAATTTTTTCCGCTGTCGCCTACAAACCGATCATCGTCGCGTACAAAAACGGCGCTCCGATTCGACTCGGCGATGTGGCGAACATCATCGATGGCGTGGAGAACGATCAGCTTGCCGCGTGGGTCGGCACGAAAGGCGGTGAACAACCCGCCGTGCTGCTCGATATTCAGCGACAGCCGGGCGCGAACATTATTCAAACGGTGGACCGCGTGAAGCAATTGCTGCCGCGATTGACCGCCACCCTGCCGCCGTCCGTGCACGTTTCCATTCTGGCTGATCGCACCGAAACGATCCGCGCGTCAGTCCGCGACGTGCAATTCACCTTGCTGCTGACCGTCGCGCTCGTCGTGATGGTGATGTTCCTCTTCCTGCGAAAACTCTGGGCGACGGTGATCACGAGTGTGGCGCTTCCGCTCTCGCTTATCGGGACGTTCGGCATCATGTATCTTGCCGGATTCAGCCTCGACAATCTCTCGTTGATGGCGCTGACTATCTCGACCGGCTTCGTCGTCGATGACGCGATCGTCATGATCGAGAACATTGTGCGTTACATCGAGGCCGGGGATGGGCCGTTGGAAGCAGCCCTGAAAGGCGCGAAGCAAATTGGTTTCACGGTCGTGTCGTTGAGTATCTCGCTCGTCGCGGTTTTCATTCCGCTCTTGTTCATGACCGGAATCGTCGGCCGCTTGTTTCGCGAATTCGCGATCACGATGAGCGTGGCGGTTGGCGTATCGGCGTTCGTTTCATTGACGCTCACGCCAATGATGTGCGCGAAGCTATTGCGCTCCGAAAAAGAAGAAGAAAGAGAACACCAAGGCGAGTTCTATCGCCGGACCGAAGAATATTGGACGCGGTTTCACAATTTGTATGAACGCGGGTTGCGCTGGGTGCTGGCGCATCAGCGGTTCATTTTGATTGTCGCTATTGTCACTCTCGTCGCGACTATTCTGCTCTATATCGTCGTGCCGAAAGGGCTGCTGCCGCAACAGGATACCGGGGTGATCGTCGGCGTGACGGATGCCGCGGAGAACATTTCATTCAAGGCGATGTTGCAGCGCGTGCACGCCGTTTCCGATATCGTTAGACGCGACCCGGATGTTGCGAGCGTGTCGGCTTCGGTCGGCGCGGGAACGGTGAACGCGACGGTCAATACCGCCCGGCTATACATCGTGCTCAAGCCGCACGATCAGCGTGCGAATGCCGAAAAGATCATCGAACGGTTGCGCAAAGCCACGCGCGATGTCGAAGGCGTCTCGCTTTTCATGCAAGCGGCGCAGGATTTGCAGATCGATGCGCGCGTCAGCCGCACGCAATTCCAATACATTTTGCAAGACGCGGATGCAGCCGAGCTCGCAGAGTGGACGCCGAAACTCGTGCAAAAACTGGGTCAACTGCCGCAACTCAGCGACGTGGCAAGCGACCAACAGGTGAACGGCTTGCAGTTGAATGTCGATGTTGATCGGGAAAAAGCGTCACGCCTTAACGTGCTCACACAAGCCATCGATGACACGCTCTACGATGCGTTCGGGCAGCGACAGGTCTCGATCATTTTCACGCAGCTCAATCAATTCCGCGTGATTCTGGAGGTGGAACCGCAGTTCCGTGAGTCGCCCGATTTACTCGACAAAATTTACGTGAAATCGAGCAGCGGCCAGCCTGTGCCTTTGAGCGCTTTTGCCACAATGCACGTGAGCAATACGCCGTTGTCGATTCCGCACCAGGGGCAATTTCCCGCCGCGACCATCTCGTTCAACTTGAGCAACGGCAGTTCGCTCAGTCACGCCATTCCGGCGATTCAAAAAGCAGAACGTGAAATCGGTTTGCCCGATACAATTGCAACCACGTTCACCGGCGCGGCGGCGGAATTTCGTTCATCGCTAACGAGCGAGCCGCTGCTGATCTTGGCGGCCGTTGTGGTGATTTACATCGTGCTCGGCGTTCTCTACGAAAGTTACATTCATCCGATCACGATTCTTTCGACATTGCCGAGCGCAGGCGTCGGCGCGTTGCTCGCACTCCTCATTTGCCGCATCGATTTTTCGCTGGTCGCGCTCATTGGCATCATCCTCCTCATCGGCATCGTGAAAAAGAACGCGATCATGATGATCGATTTTGCGCTCGAAGCCGAACGCAAGGAAGGGATGTCGCCGGAGGAGTCGATTTATCAAGCATGTCTGCTGCGGTTCCGGCCCATCATGATGACGACAGCCGCGGCGCTGCTGGGCGCTTTGCCGCTCGCCCTTGAGAGTGGAACCGGCAGCGAGCTGCGGCGACCGCTCGGAATTTCCATCGTCGGCGGTTTGTTGCTCTCGCAATTTCTCACGCTCTACACCACGCCGGTTATTTATCTTTATCTCGATCGCTTTGGCCGATGGGTTGAGGAACGCCGGAATCGCGGTCGATTGGGCCAGGCACAGCTGCCGCTGCGAACGTCGCCAGAACCCGAGCCTGAATTCGCCGGGGTCGATGGCGAAAATGATCGCCTGGGATTTTAGGCATGAACGTTTCCGAGCCATTCATTCGCCGGCCGGTTGGCACATCGCTACTGGCGGCGGGAATCTTGTTGCTCGGCGCGGTGGCTTACTACTTCCTCCCGGTTGCACCACTGCCGAAAGTCGATTTCCCGACGATCAACGTGAGTGCGCAGGAGCCGGGCGTCGATCCTCAGACCGCTGCCTCATCGCTTGCCGCGCCACTGGAGCGACGATTCGCGCAAATCGCGGGTGTTTCCGAAATCACGTCGGTGAGTTCGCTCGGTGGATCCAACGTTACCATCCAGTTCGATCTCAGCCGCGACATCAACGGCGCGGCGCGCGACGTGCAGAGCGCAATCAACGCCGCGTCGGGGGAATTGCCCAGCGGACTGCCGCAACCGCCCTCCTATCGCAAAGTCAATCCATCCGACGCGCCGATCATGGTGCTCGCGATGACGTCGGACGCGTTGCCCTTGTCGCAAGTTTACAATCTCGCCGATCAAATCATCGGTCAGCGCATCAGTCAGGTGGATGGCGTCAGTCAGGTGCTCATCGGCGGCGGCGCGAACTCGGCCGTGCGCGTGCAGATAAATCCGGTCGCGCTTGCCTCGATGGGCTTGAGCATGGAAGACATTCGCACAACGCTTTCACAGGCGAATGTCCTTTCACCCAAGGGCGCATTTGACGGCCCGGAGCAGAGTTTCGTCATCGCGAGCAACGATCAACTAACGCAGGCCGATCAATATCAGCCTATCATCGTCGCGCACCACAATGG
>DASXNN010000051.1:0-30762 GCA_036495045.1 Candidatus Udaeobacter sp. | reverse complement strand
GCGACACTGCCTTTTTCGAGCACCACGATCGCATGCGCTTCGCGAATCGTGCTAAGTCGATGCGCGATCACAATTGTCGTGCGGCCGGCCAGTAATCGCCCGAGATTATCCTGGATCGCGCGTTCCGATTCTGTATCGAGCGCGCTCGTGGCTTCGTCAAAGATCAGGACCGGAGGATTGTTGTAGATCGCCCGCGCGATAGCGATGCGCTGCTTCTGTCCGCCAGAAAGGGACAGTCCTGATTCGCCAATCTTTGTTTCATAACCCAGCGGCAGACGCATAATGAACTCGTGCGCGGCAGCGGCTTGTGCGGCGGCAAGCACGCGGTCGAGATCTGGCTCTGGATCACCAAACGCAATATTACGCGCGATCGTTTCGTTAAACATGTGATTTTCCTGAAGCACCATCCCGATATGGCGTCGTACGTCGCGGTAATTGAGTGTTTTTAGATCGACATTGTCGAAAAGGATCGTTCCTTCCGTCGGTTCGAGGAGGCCGGCAATCAATTTAATGAGCGTGGTTTTGCCGCAGCCGCTGCGGCCTACGAGCGCAACCATGCGCGCCGGCGCGAGATCCAGCGTAATATTTTTCAGAATATCCGGTGACTCAGGTCCGCCATACTTGAAACTTACGCCGCGCAACTCGACGCGTCCCTCCAAACTGTGGACTGGAACTAGACGAGAACGGTCGTGCCCTTGCTCCGGCTCTTGCTCGAAGATGTCGTTCAATCGATTCAACAGGACAGAGGCCAGTTGCAGGGTGTCCCAAACGCCGAGCGCTTTCAAAATGCCGGCGTAGGCCATTGCTGTCAGAGAGCTAAATGCGACAAAACCGCCGACGCTCAAATGTCCGTTAATGACCTGGGTCGCGCCCACCCACAGGAAAATCGCGGTGGAAAGCAGACCTATGCTTTGCAGGACACTGTCCCACGACATCACGATAAAGGTCGACTTAAACATTTTTTGCGAGACAGAAAGAAACTCATTCAGCATCGCGTCGCGAAATGTGCTTTCGGCGGACGCCGCTTTCACTGCTTCGATGCCTTTGATCGCATCAATCTGATGGGAACTGTATTTGCCCTGGCTTTCTTCGACGCCATGATACAGTGGGCGAAGTACTTTCACCGAAAAGATCATTAGTCCGACGTAGAGCGGCGTGGTCGCGAGAAAGGCGATCGTGAGCAACGGACTGTACATCGCCATCAAAATGACTGCGCCTACGAGAAAGACTGTTGCCAGCAAAGCGCCAACCCCTTGTTGCACGGCGAATTGTCGAACTTGCCTCGCGCCATCCAGCCGGCGCTGTATGTCGCCTGTCCTACGACTCGTGAAATAAGTCATCGGCAAGGAAAGAAGTTTCCGACTCAGGAAATCGAGCACCGCCGTATCAATGCGCACTGCTGCAAAGGCGATCAAATATTCCTGTGCGAGGGTGGCGAGTTGCACGAAGACCAGCGCGGCGAGTATCCCGAGCAGAATGGTTTTCAACAGACCGATGTCGTTTTCGACAATGACCTTGTCCACGACCATCTGCGTGAATACAGGAAAGAGCAGTTGAAGGAAAGCGACGGCAACAGCGAGTCCCAGGACTTGCAGCAGGATGACTTTAAAGCGCGCGAGAAATGGAAGAACCCACGCCAACGTTGGTTTGCCTTCCGGAGCTTGTTCGAAAGCCGTTGTATAATCGAACAATGCTGCATAACCGGTCCATTTTGCTTCAAATTCGCGGCGTGTGAGCTTCTGCAGCCCGCGCGCGGGATCCGCGACACGAACAAACTGTTCATTGACGTCGTGGAGCACAATCCAGTGATTGCCCTCCCAATGCACAATCGCCGGCAACGGCATCATCGGCAGATTACGTAACGAGACCTTCAACGCGCGCGCGGCAAGACCAAGCTCGCTTGCGGCGCGGGTAATGGCCTTAAGGCTGGTACCGTCTGTTGCCGTATGGCAGAGTTGCCGAATGCGTGCCAGACTTACTTTTCGACCGAAATGCCTGCAGATCATTCCAAGACTGGCCGCACCACAATCCATTTCGTCGATTTGCGCGATGTGGTCGATTTTGCGGATGCGCTTGCCACGTTTGCGGAACAAGCCCCGCTCGTCGGCGAATGGCTCTTCTTTTTCTTCAGCTTCAGTCGGTTGCTGTTCACCATCCAGTTCAACTTTGTCCTGCACCTGCGTCTCCGCAGGGAGCAGTTCCGTCGTGAAATCAAGCGGAATACGCGCTTCGGTTTTTGCCTGATATAACGCAAGCCGCTCGCTGAGAAGCTTGTCGAACTCGGGGAAGCGACGTCGCAAATCCCGCACCGATTTCGGGTCGAGCGCAAGCAATTGGCAATCCGAGAATGCTTCTACCGAGGCCGCACGCGGCGAGCCGTTCAAGATCGACAGTTCACCAAAAAAATCGCCTTCCCGGTAAAACGCAAGATTACGCTGCCCTCCGTCGACTCCGGCGAACGCTCGCGCTCGTCCCTTCTCGATCACGTAGAGTGGTCCGGCGTCATCACCTTCACGAATAATAAGACTGCCTTTCCCGAATCCGGCAGGTTTTAGTTTATCGATCATGCTGCGCAAGACAGGGGCCGGGAGCCGGCCGAAGTTGCTGAACTGATAAAGAAAGCTTTGTAACGCGCGGTTGCGGCCGGTCGTCTCAACATAATGCTTCAGCTCTGGCACTCGGCGGACGAGGTCGAGAAAATCTGTGCGATCGATTCGCAGAGCATCCACCGCCGTGCTGCAACGCACGGTCGCGTTCCGCGTTCCACCCTCAGCCAAAGCAGCTTCTCCAAAAGAGTCGCCTGGTTTTAACACCCCCAGCGGGATCTCTTCGCCATCCGATTTGATTTTTAACGCACGTGCGCGCCCTCTCGTTAAAACGTAAAATGAATCGGCCGACTCATCCTGTTTTACGATCAGATCACCAAAATCGTAGTGCTCTTCCTGCAGCAGCGGTTCAATCGCGCCGAAGTGCTCGTCAGAAACGAACCGGAACAACGACGTCCGGCGCAAAATTTCGCTGTCGTGCGTTTTCATTCCGCCTGAATACAACCGCCGAGGCGTTGCTCTGTGTACTTGCTGGCGAGCTCGGAGAAATGCCGGTTAAGGAGCCTTTGATCGACCCGCAATTTAATGCTCGGGTCGTCTGGTTGCGGTTCAATCTTTTCAATGATCCGGCATAACTCGAAACCGTCGCCGCGCGCGACGGGTTCGAGGACGTCTCCCGCCGACACACTTAGAAATCTCTGCTGACCATCGCCGGGAATATCTTCCAAAAGAAAATCGACACGCCGATATGGGTACCGTCCTTCAATTGCGACTTCTTCCATCGACAGGCCGTCTTCGCGCACACAAAAGAGCGCCTCCTGGGCGGCGTCGCGCGATTCCAGCTCGATCACTTCAGTCTCGAACCGCGTAAGAGGTAAACGTAGCATCGCTAATTCGCGCTGGCGCGCTTGCGGGACGAGCAAGGCGTCGCACCGGCGGCGATACCCCGCCTCCATCGTCACCATTTCATTGAACCACCCCAAATCGAGTCCGAGCCGCTCCAGCCAGTCGGGAAGTTTCGCCGGCACAATCTTATTTCGATCAAAAAAACGTCGTTCCTCGGCGGCCAGCGCCTCCGAGTCCACCTCTTTTTCAGCGCAACGTGCCGCCAGACGCCACATCAACTGAGTTGTTATCCGGTCTAATTCTCCGGAGAAAATCAACTCTGCCGAAAACAACTGGCGCAGCTCGGCTGAAGCTGAGATGTAATCAATGTTCTGAGGGAGAACCTTTTCAGGGATCGCGCTGGCGTAATAGTGGCGCGCAAAGTAGTCGGTGAAATCGTCGAGGGTGAGTCCGCGATTTGCCAAAAATGCTTCCGTTTCCTCTGCTGTAATCAAGTCGTGTTCGTAACGAAAAGCTTCTACTGCAGTGGCAATGGCGTCATCGTCGAACTCCAAATCTTGTTCATCAGCGCGCTTCTCGGCTTCGACGCAGCGAAGAAATTCCTTCCATTTCGAATCCAGCTCGCCTCGGAAAAGCGCCGCAGCGATTGCGTCGCGAGCCGTATATTCCTGATCTCCGCACGCACATACGATCAGATCATCGTGAGAAACTGACTCAGTCTCATTACTAGGCATTGAAGCGTGCGTTTCTATACCAATTAGTGGAAAAAGTCTAGCTAATATTGGCCTCAATATTAGACCACGCGATGTTTCCCATAATTGCCTGCTGACGTTATCTTTAGGCAAACTGGTTGACTAAACACCAGCTTTCGATGTTCAGTTTGAGATCATGTTTGCTGCCTCGCTTGGCGCGCTGCTTACCCATTCAATTGATTACGCGGGAATGTTTCCGCCTTGCAGCCTTGCGCTTGAACCGGCAATGCAAAATCAAGCAGAATATGTCCGCTCGACCGAAGCATGGATGCTGAACACGTTTGTGCTTCCCGTCGATCAATTCGATGCGGCCAGGCAACTCCTGTCGCAGTTCGATCCTGTGCATCCGCTTCGTGTTGCCGCGCTCGGTCCCAAAACTGGGAATGCACACGCTTTTCTTGAAGCAGTGGAGAAAGCCGATGCGGCGATTCGTTGGTTGTCGAGGCACAACGTTGATCTCGTAACGATTAGCCACCTTGAGATGCTTTTACCGCACGATGTAGATCTCGCCTTACTCAAAGAGGCGAGATCGATTATCGGTGATTTGCCGGTATTTTGGGAAGCGCCGCCGGACAGAGCAGAGCAGACCATCGCATTGCTTGCCGAGGACAATTCCGATGAGGACTTGGCAACCTTTGGTTACAAGTTGCGCACCGGTGGCGTGACCGCTGATGCATTTCCGACTTCCGCGCAGGTCGCCCGTGCACTGGTAACGCCGGCCATGCATCAACTCCCAATCAAGTTTACGGCTGGGCTACATCATCCGATTCGCCAGTTTCGCGATGAAGTGAAGACTAAGATGCATGGCTTCCTTAATGTGCTTGGAGCCGCGGTCCTTGCGGCGGAACATCGATGGGATGCACACCAAGCCGCGATCATGCTGGAAGATGAAAACCCGGATTCGTTTTCTTTTACCGAAGATTTTTTCGCGTGGCGCGAATGGAAGATCGACGTCGAACGGTTGCAATATCGACGGAAATTCGTGGCGTCGTTTGGCAGTTGCAGCTTCGATGAACCGCACGACGATTTGCGTGCACTTGGGCTTCTTTAAGTCACCACGAAGGACACGAAGCTTACAAAGCTGTTGAAAGGGAAGATTGAAATAACTCTTCGTGTCCTCTGTGGTCTTCGTGGTTAAATCTTAGGTATGGCTCTTCGTTCGTTCATCGAAATCGCAGAAGACTCACATTTTTCGCTGGAGAACCTGCCGTTCGGCGTTTTCAAACCGCGCGACGGAGCGGCCCGCGCAGGTGTCGCTATCGGCGATTTAATCATCGATCTGTCTGTGCTCGAAGAACTCGGTCATTTCCGCTCGCCAGAGTTTCAGGGGCGACGTGTTTTCTCAGAGGATTCGTTAAACGCATTTCTTGCACGCGGCCGGCCGGCGTGGCGCAAAGCGCGCGAGGTAATTCAACATCTTCTGTCGGCCGAAACGCAAACATTGCGCGATGATGCAAAACTGTGCGCCCGGGTCTTTCACGCACAAAAGGATGTGGTAATGCGACTGCCGGTGCGCATTGGGAATTATACCGATTTCTATTCGTCGTACCATCATGCGTACAACGTCGGGACGATGCTGCGCGGTCCGGAAAACGCGCTCATGCCAAACTGGAAATGGCTGCCAGTCGCGTATCACGGTCGCGCGAGCTCGATTGTGATCAGTGGCACGGAAGTGCGGCGACCGATCGGACAGACGAAGCCGCCGGATGCCGCTGCGCCGGTTTTCGGTCCGAGCAAGAGCTTCGACTACGAACTCGAAATGGCGTTCCTGATTGGACCGGGCAATTCGCTTGGTAACCCGATACCGATCGATCGCGCGATCGATCACATCTTCGGCTTTGTTTTGATGAACGATTGGAGCGCGCGCGACATTCAGGCGTGGGAATATCAGCCGCTCGGCCCGTTCCTGGCGAAAAATTTCTGTACCAGCATTTCGCCGTGGGTCGTGACGCTGGAAGCGCTGGAACCTTTTCGCGAACCGCTTCCGCACCAGGATCCCGAGCCGTTGCCGTACTTGCGACGGAAAAACGATTTCACATTCGACATCCAACTTGAAGCGCATTTGAAAACGTCGTCGATGGACGCGCCGCACGCGATCACGCGTACGAATTTTCAAAATCTTTACTGGAGCATTGCGCAGCAACTCGCGCATCACACGGTTAACGGCTGTAATCTGCAACCGGGTGATTTGCTGGCGAGCGGCACGATCAGCGGCCCGACAGAGGAATCGCGCGGCTGCATGCTGGAGTTGACCTGGCGCGGAGCGAATCCGTTTAAACTGCCCGATGGCGAAATGCGGAAATGGCTCGAAGACGGCGATACAGTCACGATCACTGGCTGGTGCGAAGGCGACGGTTATCGGGTCGGCTTCGGCGAAGTAACCGGCCAGATCCTGCCCACCGCGCGCTCGTGAATGGAGTCCACATTCGAAGAGACGTCCGAAAGGATGCCCGCTGACCGCACGGTCTGCCAGCCTTCCCCGAAGCCTACGGCGTGCGAAGTGAAGTCTATGTTCCGGAGGTCGGGCGCAGCGGTTTCGCCGGGGTCACACGCCCGAGAATCGATAGCATCAACAAACCACCGATAATGCCGAACGGCGCCATGAAATAAAAATAGTTGGCCCAACTTCGGTCGAGGAGCGCGCCAAGAGAATAGCCCGCCAGACTGCCGCCGAAATATTGGAAAGAGTCGATTACGCCCGAGGAAAACCCGGCCATTTTCGCGCCGCCAATATCCATCGCGGCCGCAGTTCCGAGAATGGAATGCGTTGAGTTAGCGGTTAGGGAAATGAGAACGAGAAAGAAAATTGCGGCGTTAACCGAGTGAAACTGTGCCGCCGAAAGAATGACAAGGGTTTCGAGAAAATAGAGAACTGCCGCGACCGGTGCGCGACGGCCATGAAAGATTTTGTCGGACATAAAACCTGAAATAAGCGATCCGGCGGAGGCCACAAGCGGGATCAAGAAAGCGAGAAACTGAAACTGGGCCGATTGGTAATCGACGTGATGCACTTCCCGCATGAAAAGTGGAAACCACTGGTCGATGCCCTGGCGCACAGCGCCGGTGCACGCGTATGCACAGGCAATGATCCAGACAACCGGATTGGTGGCGATGATTTTAAAGACGTCGGACACTTTGACCTGCACGCACCCGCCGACTTCTTCGTGCGGGTTCACCGGCGGGAAATGCGCCTCCTCCGGCGTATCTTTCACGATCAACGCCATGCAAGTGCCGATTACGAGCGCAATGCCAGCCGGAACCCAGAATAGCCAGCGCCAATGCAACGGCGGAATTCGGATCAAACCGAGAAAGATAAAGCCCGCCAACAGCGCCGCGCCGAGGTTGTTGATCCCGAATCTGCCAAGGTTAATCATGAATCCAAAAATGCCGGCAAAGCTTCCCCGCTCGGTATGCCGGAACCACGCCGCGTTAATCTTCACCATCCCGGGTGAGCCGAACGCCTGCAGATAACCGTCGATCCCGCGAATTACGATAAATAGCGAAAGTAATCCCCAGAACGACGCCACGCCGAAAAGAACGTTCATGACGATGGTGCCGGTAGCGCCGATCAACATCGCGCGCTTCCCGCCAAGCCGATCGGTAAGAAGACCGTTGATGATTTGCCCGCAGGCGTATGCCAGCAGCTGGGTCGTGATAATCGTTCCGAGTTGCGCTCTGCTGAATCCGAACTCGCTACGAATGGCGCCACCGGCGAGCGGCAGATTGTAGCGGCACATGTAAAACGAAGTGTAGAGTAGACCGATGAATGCCCAGTTCAGTCCGCGCCGCCGACGAAATCCGGGCTGATGTGCGGCAAAAATTCCGATCCTACGCGGCTCAGCCATCGGCCGAGGATGGGTTAAAGCCGCGAGTTGGCGCAATGCGAAATGATCTCGCGATTGCGAAGGGGGCTAGCCGATCCAAATCGTCTTCGCGTTGGTGAACTCGCGAATGCCCGCGACGCCGAGTTCCCGGCCGAAGCCGGAACGCTTCACGCCGCCAAAAGGTAATCTTGGATCGGAGGCAACCATCGAGTTGATAAAAACCATTCCAGCTTCAAGCTCGGACGCGAACAACTCTTGCTCGGCGCGGTCGTTCGTCCACGCACTCGCCCCCAGACCAAAAGAAGTGTCGTTAGCGATCTCGATAGCGTCGGCTGCATCTCGCACACGAAAGAAGGATGCAACCGGTCCAAAAATTTCTTCGCGATAAGCGGGCGAGTCGCTCGGTACATCGACAAGAACGGTCGGCTCGTAAAAGAATCCGGGACCGTGAATGCGATTCCCGCCGGTCAATAATTTTGCGCCGGCCGCAATCGATTTCTGAACTTGCTCATGCACGCCCTGAAGAATGTGTTCCGTCGCCAGCGGTCCGATCTCGGTCGTTTCGTCGAATGGATCGCCGACTTTCAATGTACGCATACCTTCGACAAATTGCCGAAGAAATTCATCGTAAACTTCGTCCGCCACCAGAAACCTTTTCGCCGCAATGCAAGATTGGCCATTATTAATTGTGCGCGCTTTGATTGCAGTTCTCAGTGTGGATTCGAAATCGCCGCTCGGCATGACGATGAACGGGTCGCTCCCTCCCAGCTCAAGCACGCTTTTCTTGATGTGGCGTGAGGCGGTGCTGGCGACTGCGCTTCCAGCTTTTTCACTTCCGGTGAGTGTGATTGCTTGTACGCGTGGATCGACAATCACCTTTTCCACCTGTTGCGCTTCGATCAGGAGCGTTTGAAAAACGCCCTCGTCGAAGCCGGCGCGGCAAAATATCTCTTCAATCTCGAGCGCACATTGGGGAACGTTGGCAGCGTGTTTTAAGAGTCCCACGTTTCCAGCCAGCAAGGCCGGCGCCGCAAATCGAAACACCTGCCAGAACGGAAAATTCCAGGGCATGATAGCAAGAACAGCCCCGAGCGGGTCATAACGCACGTAACTGCGGGCGGCATCCGTCTGCGCAGTCTCGTCTTCCAAGAATCGCTCCCCATTTTCGGCGTAAAACCGGCAACCTCGGATGCATTTCGCGATCTCCTCCTGCGCTGCGCGAAACAGTTTCCCCATCTCCAAGGTCATCGTCCGGGCCAACCGGTCCTTCTCCTGCTCAAGCAAAGACGCCGCAGCCATCATCAGTTGCGCGCGCTTGGCAAACGGCTCGCGACGATGATGCGCGAAAGCTTTCTCAGCGCGCTTCAGTCGTTTTTCGATCTCGGCATCATCGAAAGCCGCGAACTCCTTCAGCTTTTCGCCCGTAGCCGGATTGATCGACGCGATTGCCATTGTCGGTCTTATAACCGCAGACCTTTCGGAATTAAAACGCGATCGAGCAAATCAAAGCTCCATTGCACAATCAGTGCGAGGAGCGCTGCCGGGATCGCGCCTTGTAAAATCGTGACGTGGTCGTTCAAGTTCAGTCCACTCAAGATGGGCTCGCCGAGACCGCCGGCGCCGATCAAGGCCGCAAGCGTAGCAGTGCCGACATTGATGACCGCGCTTGTTTTGATTCCCGACAAAATCGGGCGCGACGACATCGGCAGATAAATTCGCCAGAGTCGCGTTGCCGGTGTGAGTCCCAGCGCGATGGCTGACTCACGCAGCGATCGCGGAATGTCCTGCAAGCCGCTCGCGGTGTTGCGCACAATTGGGAGCAATCCGTAAAGGAAAAGCGCGGCAATGGCAGTTCGCGCGCTGATCCCGAAAAAAGGAAGCGGAACGAGTAGCGCGAGCAAAGCAAGCGATGGAATGGTTTGTACGACGCTGGCAAAGCCAAGAATGGCGTGACCAGCCACGCCGCCGCGACTCGCAAAGATGCCAAGCGGAATACCAACGATTATTGCGAGTAGCAACGAGAAACCCGCCAACTGAAGATGCCGCAGCGTCCAGCGCGTGAGCTTATGCGGGAACGATTCGCCCGTCCTGATTATCGATCCAGTCGCGTTCTGAAAATATAAGTTTGCAGCTTTTGTATAATTTTTGGTGCGTTCCGCTTCCGCGTTCAGCTGAATCATGCGCGTTTCATCAAGCGTGCCTTCAAGTTTGCGCAGCGCTGCGATCGCACCCTTGCGCATTGAATTTCGGAACAAGAAGACCGCTTCGTATTTCGGGAAAAAACCAGCGTCGTCTTTCAGTACGACTAGATCGTATTCTGCGATTTTGGCGTCGGTCGAATAAGCATCTTTCACGTCGATGGAGCCATTCTGAAGCGCGGCGTAACCGAGTCCGTGATCGATTCCAATCACGCTTTGCGGACTCAACCGGTAACGCGCCGCGAGCGGCTGCCAGCCATCCTGGCGAGCGAGGAATTCATGAGTGAGTCCGATCTTCAGTTCGGGATGCTTTTGCAAATCGCTGATTGTTCGAATACCGAGTTCTTGCGCACGATCGCGTCGCATGATGAGCGCATATGTGTTGTTGAAGCCAAGCGGCTCTGTCATCCCGACGCCAAATTCGCTGAGCGCGTCGCGAATTGCCGCTGCTGAATGCAGTTGTTGATCTTTCAGTATCTCCTCGGCCATTGTGCCGGTGTATTCCGGATAAGCATCGATTTGCCCCCCGCGAAGCGCTTGCCAAACAATGATTGTACCACCCATACCTTGCTGATGTTCGGCTGGAATGCCGGCATCATTGAGAGCGCGTTTGGCAATTTCACCGAGGACATAAGATTCGGTGAATTTTTTCGAACCGATTATAATTGGATTGGCGAGCGATGAAGAAATTAAAATTAGGAAAGCAGGAAAGCAGGAAACAAAATAAAGCTTGTTCGTTTTCAAGACTTGAAAATCCCTTTCCTCATTTCCTGTTTTCTTAAATTCATCTCATGCCAGAGCGACACTCCGCTGTGCGTTGATGAATTCAGAAACGAAATCACTTGCTGGTCTTTCGCGAAGATCGGCAATCGATCCTTGTTGGACGATGCGGCCTTCGTTCATGAGCACGATTGCGTCTCCGAAATAAGCCGCTTCCGCCAAATCATGCGTGACGAGAAGCGCTGTCTGCTGTAAACGCCCGAAAATTTCCTTGAGATCTCTTTGCAGCGATGCGCGGACGAGTGGATCGAGCGCGCCGAGTGGTTCATCGAGCAGGAGCAATTCCGGCGAAAGCATAAGAGCCCGCATCAAACTGACGCGTTGACGCTGCCCGCCGGAAAGTTCGAGAGGATAACGCGCCAGCAAATTTTCGGAAAACCTTGTCAGTTCGCACAATTCCGAAAGTCGTGGCTGCATTTCCGTATCAGTTTTTCCGAGGTGGCGTGCCATCAAGAGGATGTTTGCGCGGGCGGTCAGGTGCGGAAAAAGGCCGCCTTCCTGAATGACGTAACCGATGCGGCGGCGCAACATGTCGATATTGGCATGCGTAATCTGCGAGCCGTCGAAATCGATTCTGCCAGAATCGGGCGCGATCAGTCCGATGATGATTCGCAGCAAGGTCGATTTCCCGCAGCCACTCGGCCCGATCAAGACCGTGGTTTTGCCGTGCTCGATGGAAAGATCTGTGGGATGCAGCGCGGGCGCGCCACCGTAACCCTTCCTGACATCAATAAGTTGAACGAGCGCGCTCATTTTTGTAGCCCCGAACGCCTTCGCGGCCTGGATCAGCGACCCAGTTACAATGTGAAATAAAAAACGCCAAACAAGCGCGCTTCGTCTGACCACATCTTTTGAAACTTGAATCCAGCATTGCTCGCGAGCGCTGCGAATCCTTCGGGCGTGTGTTTGTAGGAATATTCGGTGAGAATCTTTTCACCTGTGCGAAAATCGAATTGGCGATCTTCGATATGAACGCGCTGGCGCGTTTCGCTGATCAAATACATCTCGATACGGCCTTCGCGCGAATTATAGGTCGCGTGGTGATGCCACTGCTGCAGGTCGAAATTGGCGCCGAGTTCGCGATTGGCGCGCGCGAGGAGGTTCAAATTAAATTTGGCGGTCACGCCCGCGCTCTCGTTGTAAGCGGCCTCAAGAACATGTCGATCTTTTTGCACATCGACGCCGATGAGCAGTCCGCCTTCACGGCCGCATAAATCGGCAATACGCCGCAAGAACTCGACCGCGCCTTCTGGCGTGAAGTTGCCAATGGTCGATCCCGGAAAATAAACAATATTGCGCGAAGCTTTGCGGCGCGGGGAGGGGAGCACGAAAGGCTGGAGATAATCCGTACAGACAGGCAGGATCTCCAGATTGGGGAAAATTTCCCGAAACAACGCCGTCGATTCACACAATTGCTTCTCTGAAATATCGACTGGGACGTAAACGGCCGGCTTTTCGAGCGCTTCGGCGAGTATCCGAGTTTTCGTCCCGGCGCCGGTGCCAAGTCCAATCAGCTCAATGTTTGTTCCCAAATGTGCTGCGATCTCTCGGCGATGTCGATCCAGAATGTCGATTTCGGTTCGAGTGATGTAATACTCGGGCAGTTCGCAAATTCTTTGGAACAAGGCCGCGCCGCGTTCGTCGTAAAAATATTTGCACGGCAACGTGCGTGGATCGCTGGAAAGACCAGTGATAACGTCCGATAAGAAATCGGAATCTTGCAGCGCAGAGATTGGTCGAACGGCCGTGAGTGTATTCGCATTCATAATCACGCCCGGGCGGTCGCGCCTAACAAGGTTCAGGCGGGATCGCGCGCGAGGCGAATTCCTGTGAATTGCCAGCGTTTCTCGGGCTGGAAAAAGTTGCGATAAGTGCGGCGAATATGACTGCGGGAAGTGGCGCAGGAACCACCGCGCAGGACGTACTGGTTGCACATAAACTTGCCGTTGTATTCGCCGAGTGCGCCAGGCGCAGCGCGATAACCTGGGTAGGGAGAATAAGCGCTACGCGTCCATTCCCAGACGTCGCCAAACATTTGATGGAGATGTCGATCTTGTCCCCACACTATCGAGGCTCTGGCTCTAGGATGAAATTGCTCAGTCTCGACGAAATTGCCTTCGATCGCTAAATCACCCGCGGCGCGTTCCCATTCGAATTCCGTGGGGAGTCGCGCTCCGTTCCAATTTGCGAAGGCGTCGGCCTCGAAGTAGCTGACGTGGGTGACGGGTTCTGCTTTATCGATTGGCTGAAAGCCTGTAAGGGTGAATTGCCACCAAGCACCATCGCGTTTCATCCAGTAGAGCGGCGCCTGCCAGCGTTGTTCGTTCACTGTCGTCCAGCCAAGTGATAACCAGAACTCCGGACGCGTGTATCCTCCGCCTTCGATAAACTCGAGAAACTCTGCGTTCGTGATGGGCTGTGAAGCGAGTGAGAACGCGGGGATCAGTGCCCGATGTTGCGGGCCTTCATTGTCGTAGGAGAAACCAGAGCCGTGATGACCAATCGCTACGGTGGCTTCGTCGAAATCGACGAAGTGAATCGGCGCGGTCTTCAGGGGAGCGATGTCGATGTTGGTTTCGCGGAAGACAGGATACAGCGGATTTTGCGCGAAGACATGCTTGATATCTGTGATGAGCAATTCCTGGTGTTGCTGCTCATGATGAATGCCGAGAACCAGAATTGGTTCAATCTCACCGAGAAGTTTTTCGTCAGCATCGGAAAGAAGATCGGCGATGTGTGAATCGATCGACGCGCGATAGCGCCGCGCTTCGTTTACAGTGGGGCGCGAGATCAAACCCCGCAGATCGCGCCGGTGCATGTCACCGGCCGCATTATAATAGGAATTGAAGAGGTAGGCGTATTGCGGAATTTCCGCTCGATAAACCGGAAGGAATTTTTTCAAGATAAACGTCTCGAAAAACCAGGTGGTATGGGCAAGATGCCATTTGGTCGGGCTGACATCCGGCATCGACTGCACAACACAATCTTCGGGCTCGAGATTCGCGCAGAGTCCTGTCGTGAATTCTCTGATTTCGCGAAACCGCGCGAGCAGACGTTCGGCACGCGATGGACCCGTGTGCGAATGCGAACGAACGGCCGTGGTTTCGCCGATTACGGGCGCGGCGATTGAGCTCAAGTGATGCCACCTTCCTGTTCGAGTTCTTCTCGGCGCGCCTCGAGCATCTGATCGTGCGTCGCTTCTTCCAATCCGCCGGTTACGAGCTGTTCGCCAAGCGTTTCTTCTTCGTCTAATCCAGCGCGCGGTGCTCGATGACCTGTATTGTTCGCGACAACTTCCCACTCTTCCACCAAATCGGCGTTTTGCTTCGTTTCCTCTGGCGGCACGGGAAGAGCGACCCCAAGCAATTCACGGCGTGCTTGCGCCCAATCGGCATCGGTAAATTCATCAGGATTGCGCTCGTCGATCATTGCGATTTCCCGGGCACGTTTCTCCACTTCTTCTGGCGATGGCGCACCCACACCGTTGCCGTGCACCGAAATTTTTCCCGCTCCAGATTGTGAGTAGTCGTTCATCGCCAATAATTACGAAACACCATTACGGAACGTCCGTAACACAATTTGGACTACAGATTAGGAGCTTGCAATACAAGTGCTGAAAAAGCATCGACGTAATAGAAGATGAGCGGCGAAAGATTGATTCGACTGGAGAGCGGCGGCCAGATCGCTTTTGAGGATTACGGCGATCTAACCGGAGCGCCGGTGATATTTTGCCATGGCTGGCCGAGCTCGCGCACGATGGCTCAATTGACAAACAATGCGGCACGCGATCTTTGCATCCACATCATTTCTCCGGACCGGCCAGGCGTCAGTGGATCTAGCTTCCAGCCAAATCGCAAACTATTGGAATGGCCGCCGATTGTGGCCCAATTAGCCGACCACCTTGGCCTTGCTGAATTTCGAATGCTCGCGATTTCCGGGGGCGCGCCCTACGCCTACTCAGCAGCGTGGGCAATGCCGGAGCGGGTGCGAGCAATTGCAATTGTTAGCGGCGCACCGCCGATTGCCGATCTTTCCGATCACAGCGGATTGCTCCGGCTTTATCGCTGGATGCTAAAGCTTCGTCGAACGTCTCCCGAGCTCCTTCGAATATTATTTCATGGCGCCCGGCCCTTTGCCGCCAGACGGATCCCGATCCGATTCCGTCCGCTAATCTTAAAGTTCTTACATCCTTGCGATGCAGCGGTCCTGCGCGACAACGCGGCGTTCGAAGCATGTTTTGAAAGTGCGCGGCGAGCATGGCGTGGATCTGTCGAGGGTGTAATGATTGATGCGCAAGTTTATGCCGAGCCGTGGGGCTTCAGGTTGGAAGATGTCAATGTACCGGTGCGGCTTTGGCACGGGAAGCAAGACCGGGCCTTTTCATTTCGCCTGACAGAAGAAATCGAAAAACGTCTACCCAATTGCGAAGCGCGTTACATTAATGGAGCGGGGCATTATTCGCTGCCGATCCGGCATATGCGGGAAATCCTCGCGGATTTGATCGTGGCGTAGCGGCGGGCGTGCCGCCTCCTTCGCAATGGGAATTGCAACAGATACGGCTGCCTTTACAGTTTGTCTTGAAAGAAGATTTTACGGATGGCACAATTCGCGATCCGCTGATGCGGCGACAACGGACTGTTGCGGCGCCGTGTGACGCGCGGGTGGGCGAATTGGTTCACGACTGGAGCCCGAGTTCTCCGGAGCTTTGGGCGCTTCCGTGAGCTGATTGACGCGGTTAACTCGTCATCGATCCGATGAAACAAACTCGGCGCTTGGCGCCGCGGTGCGCGACGATGGAATCGCGCCTTTAGATTCAGTAACGACGCGCGCCTTGTTCTGTTGGATCAATGCAAGATCGACATCGAGCTTCGCCTGCATCATTCCATCGAAACAAAAATGTTCGCGCGCGTAGCGTAATGCGTTAGTGGCGCATCGCCGGGCCAATTCGCGATCGGAAAGAAACTGCGCAATCGCATTTGCCAGCGCGTCAACTTTATCAGGCTCGACTATTAAACCATTTTCGCCGTGCTTAATGATTTCCGGAACATCGCCGATTCTTGTGGCGACAACCGGACAGCCGCTGGCGAATGCTTCGCGTAACACGATGGGTGAAGCTTCCGTGGATAGCGAGGCAATAACCATTATGTCTGCCGCTGCGAGGATATCGGGCGTGTCCCATCGGTAGCCGAGCATGATGAATTTGTTTTCCAGTCCCAGCTTGTAAATTGCCTCGCGCAACTCTGCTTCGCGGAGTCGATCTCCCGTGCCCTGACCGACAACAACAAAACGCGCGTCGGGATATCGCTGCAAAATAATCTGCGCTGCTTTCATCAATCGCTTTTGTCCTTTATCGGACCGAATCATCCCGATGTTTACGATTACCGGTGTATTCTCGGAAAATCCCATCTCACGCCGAAACTTCATTCTATCACGGCTGGGATTGAACTTTGAAAGATCCACGGCGGAGCCAATCACATGGATTTTATCGGGCGAAATCCCATTTTCCTCGACAAGCTGTTTCTTAATCGCCTGCGCTACGGCCACAATTTTCGTGCAGCCGTTCTTGAAAATGAAGGCGCGTTTCCCGTTTCCGATCGGCTCAGTGATGCAGCGCGCGCGCGTTAGAGGCATTCCCAAAACAAACAGCGGGAAACAAAGCCAGTGATCTTTGGAGCTGTAGGTTTTGATCAGATCAATCTGGTGCCGTCGGCAAAACAACCAGACGCGTAACGACGTAAGCGGATCGATGCGTCTTCGCAGCGGCATCGCAGACACGCGAGTGCCGAGTTCCCGCGTCTTCGGAAGCACTTCGCTTTTTGGATCGCAGATTAGCCACGCTTGGTGCCCGTGAGCATTCAGCCAGTTGATCTCGAGGCAGGCACCATATTCCTGTCCGCCCCAACTGCGACTGCTCTCCATGAAAAGTATGTTCATGTTGGACCGACATTCACGACCGCACGCATGAGTTGGAAGCGGGCGCGCTTCAGATATTCGGACTAGATTGACCGGTTGTCGCACGTTTTTCGAGAATATAATCGTGGATCGTATTCACGGTTCGAAGTGCTTTGCCGGCGACCTCAGAACTTGGCACGCCTACACCGAATGTTTTCTCCATGCTCACAACCAGTTCGAGCGCGTCGATGGAATCAAGACCGAGACCATTGGGGCCGAACAAAGGGAGATCGTCGCCGATTTGGTCCGGAGTCGTCTGCAGCATCAGATTTTTTACCAGCATCTCCTTGATGTGAGTGCGCAGATCGACGTCGGACATAAAGAAGTGGCGATTTTGTCGCAAGTCGCGACGCAGGTCAACTGGGCCGGCAAAATCTTATTCGATCAGCAACTTGCGTAGTCGCGCTTGCGCTCGGCGGCGGATTAAAAGTATGCGGGCCTAGCAACAGCCGTTTTTCAGCCCTAAACCTGATCGGCTTTGCCGCCCGGCGTGATGGTTTGATTTGGATCAGGCGGCACTTCGCTGCTCGCCGACTGGTTTTCGATTCGTGGCACCGTCGATTCCGCGGGTTTTACGTCTGACTTTGCCGTTTCGCTCTCAGATTTCCCGGCCTTATGCAATTCGTCGCTGAACTCGTCTTTGGCCTTTTGAAACTCCTTCACCGCCTGCCCCATTCCGCGCGCGAGCTCTGGCAATTTCTTTGCGCCGAACAAAACGAGAACGATCAGCAAAATGATGATCAAGTCGGGTCCCGCCAAATTCATGAAGCTGGCGATGAGGCTCATACGTCGCTTTTAAGATCAGACCCGTTTGGCCAACTTGCAAGGCAAATCGACGGAGCAGCAGCAACCCGGCTTGAAGTTGACAGACCCCCGCCCCTGTGGGAAACAGTCCCGCGATATGCGTCCAATCTGGAAAGGCAGCATTAGCTTTGGGCTCGTTTACATTCCAGTGGCTGTTTACCCCGCCACTCGCGAGGAGAAGCTTAGTTTTCGGCAACTGCGTTCCAGCGATCTTAGCCCGATCAGGTACAAAAAGGTGGCCGAGGCCGACTCAAAGGAAGTTCCAGCCGAGCAGATCGTCAAAGGATTCGAATACGAGCGCGGCCGCTACGTTGTTATGAAGGAGGAGGATTTTGAGAAGGTCCGCATCGAATCCACTCATTCCATCGACATTACCGACTTCGTTGAATTGGAACAGGTCGATCCAAAATTTTTCTACAAGCCCTATTTTTTGGAGCCGCAGAAGGGCGGGGAGAAGGCTTACGCTGTTTTGCACAAGGCGCTGAGTGGAACGGGCAAGATCGGCATCGCCAAGGTCGTGATTAGCAACCGCGAACACCTGGCCGCAGTAAAACCCGATGGATTATTTCTCATTCTGGAGCTGATGCACTTCGCGAGCGAAATCCTGAGCACCGAAATTTTGAAGAACGGATCGGCGACCGCGGTTACCGACAGAGAATTGAAAATGGCCCAAGCGCTCATTGACAGCATGTCCGTTTCCTGGGAACCGGAAAAATATCGGGACGAGTATCGGACGGCATTGATGGAGATCATCGAGCAGAAAGCGAAGAACAAACAGGTTGCCGCCAAAGTCGCGCCCACGCCAATGCCGACCAATGTTGTCGATCTTGTTAAAGTGCTTCAAGACAGCCTCAACCGCACTCAATCCTTGAAACAAAAACGCGGCTCTGCTCGCTCCAGCGGGCGCTCGACGGCCGCGCTGGTGAAGCAAAAGAGACGTGCGGGCGTTTTGGGCTAATTGCACTCTGCAAACCTCGCCTGACAAATTGGATCGTTCGCGAGTCTGAAGACCCGGTTGCAAATCGGAGCTTCTCCGTTACCTTTCGCGTTCAATTTATGGCCAAAACTGCGTGGATTAATCGCAACGAGCGGAAGCGCGCGACGGTAAAGAAGTACGCAGCGCTGCGTGCGGAATTAAAGGCGAAAAAGGATTATGCCGGTCTCGCACAGTTGCCGCGCGATGCCAGCCCCAGCCGTGTTGTAAACCGCTGTGAAGTTACGGGTCGGCGGCGCGCATTTATTCGACGGTTCAAGATTTCGCGTCTCACGTTTCGGGAGCTGGCTTCGCAAGGGCTCATCCCTGGCGTAACGAAATCGAGCTGGTAAAGTCCTGCCTCGACAGGGTCTCGGGTGTACGGGCTGCATCCGCACAATGAATTTTTTATTTTTGTTTCTCGCCACGTCGCCCATTACTGAAGCAATCAGTGAAAACTGGGATTCCCCGGCCGTTTTGCTTGGCAAACTCGCAGCCATTGCCGCGCTTGTCGGACTCAATGGTTTTTTTGTCGCGTGCGAATTCGCCATCGTCAAGGTGCGTGGTAGCCAGCTTGAGGCGTTGATAGAAGACGGAAATCTCCGAGCGCACTTCGTCAAACACGTCCGCAGCCATCTCGATGCCTACCTTTCAGCAACACAGCTTGGTATTACTCTGGCGAGCCTTGCGCTCGGCTGGATTGGCGAACAGTTTCTGGTGCAAATCCTTGAGCCGTTTTTCGCGCTTGTAAATATTCACTCTCACGGACTTGTCACATCGGTATCGATCGCGCTCGCCTTTGTCGGCATCACATTTTTACACATCGTCTTCGGCGAACTCGGGCCGAAATACACCGCCATTGCTAGCCCACTGCCCGTCGCTTTGCGGTTGGTGCGTCCGCTCGGCGTGTTTTACCTCTTGTTCCGGCCCGTGATTTGGTTGCTGCACAAATCTTCAAACTTGCTTTTGCAAGGAGTCTTGCGCATGCGCCCCGCCTCCAGCGCGGAGCTGGCGCATAGTGAAGAGGAGTTGCGGCTGATTCTCGAACAAAGCGAAAAATCGCAGGAAGTTTCCGCGCTCGGGCGCGATCTGCTTATCAATGCACTCGATCTACGCGACCGTGTCGTGCGCGATATCATGACGCCTCGCGGCGAAATCGTTTATCTCGATCTCGAAGACAGTTTCGAAGCCAACGTGAAAAAGGCAATCGAATCGCGACATACACGCTTCCCGCTTTGCCGGGAAAATCTCGATAATACGCTCGGCCTCGTTCACATAAAAGAGTTGGTGCCGATGATGCGAGATCCGGCTCCGGATCTCATGCGCATCAAACGCGATCTGATTCCGGTCCCAGAAATGATGTCACTCGAGAAACTTTTGAGCCTGTTTCTGACCAAGCACGCGCATCTTGCCATGGTCGTGGATGAATTTGGCGGCACCGTCGGTATGGTAACGTTGGAGAACGTGCTCGAAGAGCTCGTCGGCGATATTCAGGACGAGTTCGACATGGAGAAAGAGGAATTTCGCAAGATCAACGACAATGAATTTGCAGTGGCCGGCTCGCTCGGACTTTATGAGTTAAACGACGCCACAGGACTGGAATTGGAAAGCGCGGACGTAAGCACGATCGGTGGTTACGTTACCCATCTGCTCGGTCATCTCCCGAAACAGGGAGAACAAGTCAAGATCGATAACTACCTTGTCACGGTCTCGCAAACCGACGGCCGCCGCGTGAATCAACTTCATTTCAAAAAATTGAGCGACGTTGCTGTATCAGCGCCTGCATCCGGGAAGTTGTAGCCGACATCGCTGATCCCGGCCATCTGCGAATGGAATTAATTGCAGATACAGCAGTCACCTGTCCGCATTGCGGCGAAATTTTCCCGATCCAGATCGATACATCACAACCAGAACAAACATTGATCGAGGACTGCGCCGTCTGTTGTCGCCCAATCACCTTTTCGATTCGTTGTAGGCCGGGTTTGATTGTCGATCTTACGTGTGGCGACGCTTTGTAACCGTCGCCTTTTCCCACTAGAGCGCGGAGGTGCAAGGTCAAGCCACCACAGCTTCCAATTGAGCGCGCAAGGCTGGCCGCTGCCGCAATTGCGCGGTGAGCGCTTCGATCGCGCGAACCGTCGGCGGGCTGATGTGATGCTCCATACCTTCTACGTCGTGATAAATAACGCGCTCGTCGAGACCGAGAAGGCTGAGAAAATCGGTGAGGAGTTTGTGTCGATGGGCGATTTTACGTGCCAGCTTTTTGCCGGCTCCGGTTAAGATAAGGCCGCGATATTTCTCGTATTTTAACAGACCTTCTGCATCCAGCCGCTGCACCATGTTAGTCACGCTCGCCTGCGAGATTTTCAAGGCGGCCGCGATATCGACCACGCGCGCATAACCTTTGGAGTTAATGAGCCCGAGAATGCGCTCCAGATAGTCCTCTACCGCAGTGGAACTCCCGAGAGCAGATGAAGAAGTTTTTCCTGGCATCGGCAGTAAAATACGAGGCAGAACAGAGATAGTCAACCAAATAAATGATTGCCTATTGACAGAACAATAGAATGATAGAACTAAATTAGTCTGACCTAAATTCCAGACCAATCTTATGAACGGATTCGAGGCATTTTCATGAGGGAATCGCTAACCGCGTGGCGCAGGACTCCGATGCATGTCTCGCTGCCGGAAGTCCATCGCAGCGTTGTCGTTCCTCTAACAGCCTCGTTTTGGCGCAAGCTGGTCGCCTTCTCGGGCCCCGGCTTTCTTGTGGCAGTTGGTTATATGGACCCGGGCAATTGGGCAACGGATTTGGCTGGCGGGGCAAAGTTTGGTTACGCGCTTTTGTTTGTCGTAATGCTTTCCAACTTCATGGCGATCCTCCTTCAGCATTTGTGCATCAAGCTCGGAGTCGCAACTGGTCGGGACCTCGCACAAGCCTGTCGCGATCACTATTCGACGTTAACAGTTTGGTTTCTCTGGATCCTTTGCGAAATTGCCATCGCTGCGTGCGATCTGGCAGAAGTGGTCGGCTCGGCCATCGCCTTACAACTTCTATTCGGTATTCCGCTCGTGTGGGGCTGCGGTATTACCGCACTCGACGTGCTGGCCGTTCTTTACCTCCAGCAAAAGGGGTTTCGTTACATCGAGGCGTTGGTGATTACGCTTATCGCAACCATCGCCTGCTGTTTCGGAACGGAGCTGATCTTTTCTAAACCAAACGTTGTCAGCGTGATACTCGGTTTTGTGCCCGGCCCGCACATCGTCACGAACCAGGAAATGCTTTACGTCAGCATCGGCATCATTGGAGCGACGGTGATGCCGCACAATCTTTACCTCCACTCTTCGATCGTGCAGACGCGCAAGTTCGAGCAAACTCCGCAGGGCAAACGCGAAGCCATCAAATACGCCAGTATCGACTCGACCGGCGCGCTCATGTTCGCTCTCTTTATTAATGCGGCAATCTTGATTCTGGCTGCATCTGTTTTCCATTGGTCCGGCCATCAAGAAGTGGCGGCAATTCAGGATGCCTATCAACTGCTAAGCCCGCTTCTCGGCGTCGGTTTTGCCAGCGCGCTGTTTGCTATCGCCCTGCTCGCTTCGGGACAAAACTCGACTCTGACGGGAACCCTCGCCGGTCAGGTCGTGATGGAAGGTTTCCTGAACATCCGCATCACACCGTGGCTGCGCCGCCTCATCACGCGGGCCATTGCCATCGTCCCGGCGATCTTGATCATCGGACTTTTCGGCGAAAGCAAAACAACGCAGTTGCTTATCGCGAGTCAGGTCGTGTTGTCGATGCAACTCGGTTTTGCGGTTTGGCCGTTGATGCGATTCACCAACGAGAAGGCCAAGATGGGCGAGTTTGCAAACCGGCCCTGGTTGAAAATTCTCGGCTGGGCAACCGCGGTGATTATTATCGTCCTGAATGTGAAACTGCTCTTCGATACGTTTATGCCAGACTCTGTCCTCAAGGCTTTCTATGGCTTTCTGGGTCTGCCGGCGCCGCAATAAAATAACGAAATCCGACCGGCGAAAACCGAAGAAAAACCGAAAACCCGAATGACAAAGCGGATTTCGAGGTTGAACATCGAATTTTTGGTTTTGTCATTCGTTTGTCATTCGTCATTCGTGCTTCATCATTTCTAAAATGTATCGGCATATCCTCATCCCGCTCGAGAACAGTCCCGCCGATGAGACGATTCTGACCCATATTAAGCCGCTGGCGCGCATGACCGGCGCGAGGCTGCTCCTCATCCACGTTTCCGATGGCTGGGTGGCGCGCAATTTTAACCAACTCAAACTCGCCGAAAGCGAAGAAATGAAAGGCGATCGCGCTTACTTGGAGAAACGCAGCCGCGAACTGGCCGACGAAGGTTTTCTCTGCGACGCAGTGCTCGCGCTCGGCGAACCGTCGGACGAGATTATCAGGTTCGCGCGCGAGAAAGATGTCGATCTTATCGCAATGACCACGCACGGTCACCGCTTAATCAGTGATATTCTGCATGGTGCCACGGCAGACAAAGTCCGGCACGAGGTGGATGTGCCAGTGTTGCTGCTAAAAGTAAAAAGCTAAGAAAAATAACGAAAGCCGAATGACGAAAGAACGACGAAACCAAAAGGTCGCGCTGCAAGACCGACGTCTGTTTTTGTCATTCATGGTTCGTCATCGTTTCGTCATTCGACATTCGACATTCGTCATTTTATAGACGCTCGTTGAAAGTCCTGTTCCTCACTAACGAATATCCACCACATATTTACGGTGGCGCTGGCGTTCACGTGGGTTACTTGTCGCGCGAACTGGCGAAGTCCCTGCCGGTGGAAGTGCGCTGCTTCGGCGATCAAAACTTTGAAGAGCGCAATCTAAAAGTCAGAGGATTTGGACTGGATACGAGCGATTTCACGTGCCCGAAGCCGTTGCAATCCGTTTTCGGCGCAGTCCGTCGTTGCACGGATTTCAACACGACGAATATCGATGCAGATCTGGTGCATTGTCACACCTGGTACAGTCATTTCGGCGGCATTCTGGCGAAATTGAATTACGGAATTCCGTTTGTTATCACGGTTCACTCGCTGGAACCATTGCGGCCATGGAAACGTGAGCAACTCAGCGGCGGTTACGATTTCAGTTTGTGGATTGAGAAAACTGCTCTGGAAATGGCGGATGCAATCATCGCTGTTTCGTCCGAAACCAAAGGTGACATCGAGCGCTTGTTCGAGGTCAATCCAAACCGCGTGCGCGTGATTCACAACGGGATTGACCTCGAAGAATACCGCAGGGTCGATTCAACCGACGCGTTCAAACGTCACGGGATCAATCCGGACAAGCCATACTTGCTCTTCGTTGGCCGGATTGCGCGGCAAAAGGGGATCGTCTACCTCGTGCGGGCCATCCAGTTTATGGACCCAGGTTTTCAAATCGTACTTTGCGCCGGCGCGCCGGATACACCTGAGATTGCGATTGAAATGCAAAAAGCAATCGAGCAGGCGAAAGCCAAACGCTCGGACATCATCTGGATCGAAGAGATGGTCGACCGGAGCGCGGTGATCGAGCTTTATTCGCACGCGGCGGTATTTTGTTGTCCGTCAATCTACGAACCCTTTGGGATCATCAATCTCGAGGCGATGGCATGTGGAACCGCGGTCGTAGCCAGCGCGGTTGGCGGCATCAAAGAAGTCGTTGTCAATGGAGAGACCGGATTTCTCGTTCCGATTGAGCAAATGAAAGAGAGTCCGTTCGAACCGATCGATCCGGAAAAATTTTCGCGCGATCTCGCTGAGAGGATCAATCAACTCATGAAAGATCGGCAACTGCGCGAAAAATTTGGAAAGGCCGGCCGCAAACGCGTCGAAGAAAAATTCAGTTGGTCCGCGATCGCGCAAAAGACGAAGGCGCTTTATGAAACGTTGAAACGTTGAAACGTTTTAGATTTGGTGCTTCAACGCATCAATGGTTTAACGAATTAACGCCTCCGAAGGAAATGTTTGTTGATCGGATCAAAGTTTTTGTGCAAGCGGGCAGCGGCGGCCGGGGATGCGTCAGTTTTCGGCGGGAGAAATTTGTGCCCAAAGGTGGGCCCGATGGCGGCGATGGCGGACGGGGCGGTGATGTGATTTTACGTGCGGATCGGCACGTGGATAATCTCTCAAATCTCTTTTACGAACCAATCATCAAGGCGAAAAATGGCGGGCATGGAATGGGAAAGAAAATGCATGGACGCTCGGCCCCGCCGAAGATCGTGAAATTGCCGGTGGGAACAATTGTCTGGCGAGCGGATGGCGTTGAAGACATTCAGCCGACGCAATCAACGACCTGCGAGCCCGCTGTCGATCTTATACGGGATGAGCAGCAGTTTGTCCTTTGTCGCGGTGGCGCGGGCGGGAAAGGCAACGTCCATTTCAAGAGCTCGCGTAATCGCGCACCACGCCAATACACCGAAGGCGAAGAAGGCGAGCAAGGGCATTTCCTTCTCGAATTGCGAACCATCGCAGATGCCGGCCTGGTTGGTTACCCAAACGCGGGCAAATCCACGTTTCTGGGGAAAATTTCGGCGGCACAGCCGAAAGTAGCAGCATATCCCTTCACAACATTGCATCCAATCGTCGGCGTGGTGGAATTTCCCAATTACCGGCGTGCGACGATTGCGGACATCCCCGGTTTGATTGAAGGCGCGCATCACGGGCTCGGACTCGGCCATGAATTTCTACGACACATCGCGCGCTGCAGAATTTTGCTGTTCGTTGTCGATGTTGCGGGAAGCGAAGGACGGAGTCCCATCGAGGATGTGCGAAACCTTCGACGTGAGGTCGATCTGCACGATCCTGTGTTGTCGAAACGCCCGTGGCACATCATTGCCAATAAAATCGATTTGCCAGGGGCATCAGTAAATCTTGAAGAATTACGAAATCAATTTCGCACGATCAAGGTTGTCGATGTCTCAGCGAAAACAGGCGAAGGCATCGAAGCGTTGAAAAGAGAACTGCAAATTTGGGTTGGGGAAACTGCCTGACCCGTAGTTGATCGAAAGCGCTAGAATTGGCGCAATTGGGCGTCGGCGATTAAAGGGTGGACAAATCAAACGTCCCCGGCGACACTGGGCGCTCTTGTATGGGTAAACGAGTCATAGCGAGCTATTGCTCGAGCTTTCTCAAGCCGGAAATGCTGCACATTTACCGGCAGGTAAAAGCGCTGCGTGGGGTTGACACTTTCGTGATGACCAAGGAGCTACAAAACGCAAAGCGATTTCCGTTCTCCGATATCGAAATTATTCCGAAGCAGCGGATGAATCTTTTGCGCCACGGATGGCTTAAGTTTGTTAAACGGCGTCCGCCGGTGGTCTATCGAGGAGAATACCGAGTGCTGGCTTCGCTCCTGGCGCGACGCCGCGCTGATCTGATGCATATTTATTTTGGCCACACTGGCGTGCACCTGCTTCCGTTCATCAAGGAATGGGATAAACCATGCGTGGTCTCGTTCCATGGCGCGGATGTCGCGCTAAAGGAAGACATCGCGAATTATCCAGCCAAATTGTGTCAGTTGTTCGAAACTGTGCCGTTGGTTCTCGCCCGTTCGCAATCGCTTGCGGATCGCCTTGTTCAAATGGGTTGTCCGCCGGAAAAACTGCGGATCAATCGCACAGGCGTTCCCTTGGATGAATTTCCATTCGTAGATCGACAACCTCCGGCAGATGGCTGCTGGCAAGTAATGCAAGCGTGCCGCTTGATCCCCAAAAAAGGCGTGGCAACGAGTTTGCGGGCATTCGCCGTTTTCAAGAAGGACCATCCGCGCGCTAAATTCTTCATCGCCGGAAAGGGACCGCTACAACCGGAATTAGAAATGCTGGCGGCTGGCTTGGGTATTTTCAAAGACGTTCATTTTATCGGATTTCTTTCCCAACAGCATTTGATGGAACTTTATGCGAAGTCACATCTGTTTTTGCATCCGAGCGAGACGCCGCCCGACGAAAACCAGGAGGGAGTGCCCAACTCGATTCTTGAAGCCATGGCGACAGGGTTGCCGGTTGCGGCTACGCAGCATGGCGGAATCCCGGAAGCGGTCCAGGATGGCCGCACAGGATGGATTGTTCCGGAGGAGGACCACGTCGCCTTGGCCAAAGCCATGCAGGAGATCACGCGTTCTCCTCGCATCCTGATGGAAATGGGACTGCGCGCGCGCCAATTAGTAATCGATCGATTTGAACAACGAGCACAAATTGATCGGCTGGAATCGTTCTATGAAGAAGCGATCGCCATGCGTGAAGCCGCCGAGCCGGCGAAATCACGAGCGGTAAGCGGCTTCGCTCCGCAGTTTGCCGAACGGGTCGCAGCAGATTAACCGCCGCCTGCAAGGATTTTGTTTGTCATCCAGACAAAACGCGCTTTGGTATCAGCGACGCAAGCGCGCCTTGTGGCGACGTCAAAGCCTTCGCGGCTGACGGAGGGGAAAACTTAGGCCGCAGCTTTGTCACTAACCAAAATGCGGAGCCGCTATTTATTACTGTCAGGCCTGGTGCTCATTTGTGGCATTGCTGTCGCGTCATCGACGTTCGCTGCGGAAGCAGGCGCGACTGAGCACGCGGGCGTCTCGTTAAAACCGCAGATGCTTGTTCAATTCGGCGGCTTTGGAATTACAAACTCGATGCTGGTGACCTGGATCGTCGCTGCCGGCATCATCGTTTTTTCACAAATCGCAACCCGACGGGTTCAGGTCATCCCGAGCGGGATTCAAAATTTTTGGGAATGGCAGGTTGAGGGTTTACACAATTTTTTGGAAAACATCATCGGCCGCGACTTGGTGGCCAAAGGATTTTGGTTTTTTGCCACGATTTTCATCTTTATTTTGTTCGTGAACTGGGTTGGACTAATTCCAGGAATCGGAACTATTGGCTGGGGCCATTACGACGCGACAGGTTCTTTCGTGGTTGATCGGCCGCTTTTCCGCGGCGGTAATGCGGACCTGAACATGACGACCGCGATGTCGGCCATATTCTTCGTGATGTGGTTTGTCTGGGCGATTCAGGCCAACGGCGTCGGAGGATTCTTGAAAGAATTGTTTGGCCCAAAAGGTGAGACGACCGGTATTGTGAAGATCCTTATGGTCGTCATCTTTTTCGCCGTTGGCTGGCTCGAAGTGATCTCGATTATATTCCGACCGATCGCGCTCAGTTTTCGATTGTTCGGAAATATTTATGCCGGCGAAAGCATTCTTGAGGCGATGTCCACCATGAATCCATGGCTGTCGCCAATCTTGCCAATTCCGTTCTATTTCCTCGAGGTGCTCGTTGGATTTGTGCAGGCGCTCGTTTTCATGTTGCTGACTGCGGTTTTCACAATGTTAGTTGCAGAGCACCAGGAGGGACCGGAGCATGCGCACTGACTTTCGACGATCTCGTGATGAGATTGCAAAACAACTAAGAAAAATATGATACTACCAATACTAGCAGAACTGGGCGGAAGCATTCACGTTGGGCTTGCCGCGATGGGCGTCGGAATCGGAATCGGCTTGACCGGCCTGGGAATGACCACCGCGGTCGGTCGCAACCCCGGCGCGTTTACGCAAGTGCTCGTGCACGGAATTCTCGCCATCGCGTTGACCGAGGCGATCGTTTTCTACGCGCTGTATCTCGTTCACTAATTTTCGAAGGGGAGGCAATCTATGTTGCGCCCGAAACTTAGTTTATGAACCTGATTATTGCCGCCAGCAGCGGGGGCGTAACCGACATCTTGCGCCAAACAGCTGAAATGTTCGGCTGGAACTGGAAGTTGTTTCTGTCGCAGGTCATTAGCTTCTGCATTGTTGCATACCTTCTGCAACGCTTCGCTTACAAGCCGGTTCTTGCAGTGCTGGAAGAACGTCGGCGTAAGATCGAAGAAGGCCAGCTTAATGCGGAGAAGATCAAGAAAGAACTTGCCGAGGCAGAGAAGCGTTACCAGGAAATTCTGACGAAGGCGAACGCGGACGGGCAAAAGATGATTGACGAAGCGCGCGAAAGCGCTGCGCATCTGTCCGAACGGAAGCAACAGGAGGCGATTGCGGCTGCCGAGCAGATCATTACCAAAGCGCGTGAGGCCGCAGCGATCGAACACGACCGCACAATGGAATCGTTAAAACGCGAACTGGGACGCCTCGTCGTCGATACAACGGCGAAGGTCACTGGGAAAGTGTTGACTCCCGACGACCAGCGGCGTTTGCAGGAGGAAGCCGCTCGAGAAGTCGCCTGATGAAGCTGAACAAGGAAATTCGTCAACTCTCGCGAAAGATGCTTCAGGCGAGTTTCACTGATGGTCAGCTTGATCATGGCAGGATTTCTTCGCTGGTCGATTCGCTTATTGCGCAGAAGCCGCGCAACTACATCAACGTCCTCAAAAACTACGGGCGTTTGCTGCGGCTGGAACTCGAAAAGCGCCGTGCTCGAATTGAAACGGCAAACGAAGTGGATCCGGCGACAAGTTCGGAACTTGTCGCTAATCTGAAAAGGAAATACGGCAGCGACTTGACCGCTGAGTTTGCCGTTAAACCTGAGCTTCTTGGCGGAATGCGCATCCGCGTGGGAAGTGACGTTTGGGACGGGAGCGTTCGTAACCGCCTCGAACGTCTTGAACACGAACTATAAAATTCAAAACCATGAGCAGCATACTTGAAGAAATCGAAACGAAGATTGAAGGACTAAAAACAACGACGACCAAAAGCAACGTCGGCGTCGTGCGTGAAACGGGTGATGGAGTCGCGCGCATTGAAGGTTTGAGCGATGTCATGCTTAACGAGATGATCGAATTTCCAAACGGAGTATTCGGTCTCGCATTGAACCTCGAAGAAACTGAGGTTGGCGCCATTTTGCTGGGTGACAACACGCTGGTTGAAGAAGGCGACGAAGTTAAGACGACAGGTCGGCTTCTTTCCGTTCCCGTTGGCAAAGCGCTCCTGGGTCGCGTGGTAAACACGCTCGGCCAGCCACTCGATGACAAGGGACCGATCAAAACCGAAACTTTTTATCCGCTAGAAAAAATTGCACCGGGCGTGATCAAGCGACGCAGCGTGAATCAACCCGTGCAAACCGGCATTATGCCTATTGACGCGATGATTCCTATCGGTCGCGGCCAGCGTGAGCTGATCATCGGAGACCGCGCTACTGGCAAAACCACCATTGCCATTGATACCATCATTAGCCAGGCTCGCCTTAACAAAGCTGCAGAAGACGCGAAAGACACCAATTATCGGCCGCTCTACTGCATTTACGTCGCAGTTGGCCAGAAAAATTCCAACGTGGCGCGAGTACTCAATACTCTCGAGAGAGAAGGCGCCATGCCCTACACGACAATCATCTCCGCGCCTGCATCCGACACGGCGACTAATCAATATCTGGCGCCATTCGCCGGCGCCGCCGTGGGCGAATGGTTCATGGACAATGGAATGGACGCACTCATTATATACGACGATTTATCGAAGCATGCAGTTGCGTATCGCCAGGTTTCGTTGGTGCTGAAGCGCCCGTCTGGTCGTGAAGCTTATCCGGGCGATGTATTCTATTTGCACTCCCGGTTACTCGAACGCGCCGCGCGCATGAGCGATGAATTCGGCGGCGGCTCATTGACCGCGTTGCCGATCATCGAGACCCAGGCGGGCGACGTCTCGGCCTATATTCCCACAAACGTGATCTCGATTACGGACGGCCAAATCTATCTTGAGACTGATTTGTTTTATCAAGGTGTGCGGCCGGCAATTTCAGTGGGACTCTCTGTTAGTCGTGTCGGATCGGCGGCCCAGATCAAGGCGATCAAGCAGGTCGCCGGCAAGGTGAAACTCGACCTCGCACAGTATCGCGAGCTGGCTGCGTTTGCGCAATTCGGTTCCGATCTGGATGCGGCAACGAGAGCGCGACTCGATCGCGGTCAACGGATTGTGGAGCTTTTTAAACAAAAACTGTACAACCCGATTCCGGTGGAACAGCAGGTGGCGGTGATTTGGGCGATGCAAAATGGGTACCTCGATGCTGTTCCAGTCGAGCGCGTGAAGGAGTACCAAGTCAAACTTCAAGATTGGCTGCAAACGCGGAAAGAAGGATTGCTCGGAGCGATTCGCCAGAAAAAGGA